>NZ_JBASAK010000034.1:0-13887 GCF_049650565.1 Microbacterium sp. | reverse complement strand
GTGCATCACGCACCGACGACCGCGTTCCGCACCGTGGATCACTCCGCCGGCGGCATCAGCACCGAGTCGATGAGGTACACCGTCGCGTTGGCCGTGTGCACGCCACCGCAGATGACCTTCGCATCGTTGACCATCATGCTGTCGCCGCTGCCGGTGACCGTGACGTCCTGACCCTCGACGGTCTTGTGGGAGCCCTCGATGCTCGAGGGAGAGAGCTGCCCGGGCACCACGTGGTAGGTGAGGATCTTCGTCAGCGTCGCATCATCCGTCTTCAGGCCGTCGATCGTCGCCGCCGGAATCTTCTTGAACGCGTCATCCACGGGCGCGAAGACGGTGAACTCCGAACCGTTGAGCGTGTCGACGAGATCCACCTTGGGGTTGAGCTTGCCGGAGACCGCGGAGACCAGCGTCGTCAGCAGCGGGTTGTTCGAGGCCGCGACGGCGACCGGATCCTGCGACATCCCCTGGATGGAGCCGGAGCCGTCCGGAACCTGCGATGCGTACGACGCGCATCCCGGGCCGACCAGGTCCGCCGCCGGATCCATCGTCGGAGCCTCCGACGCGGACGATGCCGACGGCTCGGTCTTCGGCGCTGCGCTGTTCCCGGAGTCCATCGAACAGCCGCTGAGAGCAATGGTCGCGCCGATCACCAGCGGGATTGCCAGGTACATCTTCTTGCGGAACATCTCTTCCTCCTCAGGTGCGGCCGGAAGCGTGTGTGCTCCCGGCATCTGACTGCTGTTCGCAGCCGCCCTCGGATCGGATTGGAACGGGTTTCCGCAAACCGCTGGAGCGTCCGCACCGAACACAACCTGACGAAGGAGCTCTCGAATGGAACTTGTCATCATCGGTCTGCTGGGCGGTCTGATCACGGGCATCTCGCCGTGCATACTGCCGGTGCTGCCCGTCATCTTTCTCACCGGCGGCGCGCAGTCAGCCCGCTTCGAGCAGACGTCGGCGCCGCGTTCACGCCCCTACTTCGTCATCCTCGGTCTCGTCACCAGCTTCACGCTGGTCACGCTCGGCGGTTCGCTGATCCTCGGGCTGCTGCACCTGCCGCAGGACATCGTGCGCTGGGTGGGGATCGCCGTGCTGATCCTGATCGGCGTCGGCTTGATCGTCCCCCGCATCGAAGGGCTGCTGGAGAAGCCGTTCCAACGCCTCGCGCGTCGCTCGGAGGTGAAGAACACCGGTCGTGGATACGGCGTGGGACTCGCTCTCGGTGCCGTGTTCGTCCCGTGCGCCGGCCCGGTGCTGGCGGCGATCATCGTCGCAGGCTCCACCGGGCGCATCGATGCCGGAACGGTCCTCCTGACGGTGTCGTTCGCCATCGGGGTATCGGTGCCGCTGCTGGTGTTCGCGCTGGCCGGGCGCGGGCTCGTGGAGCGCATCCGCGCCTTCCGCTCGCACGAGCGGGGTCTGAGGATCACCGCAGGAATCGCGATGATCGCCCTGGCCGTCGCCCTGGCCGTCAACCTGCCGCAGGCGCTGCAGCGGCTGGTGCCCGACTACACCGCTCAGCTTCAGCGTTCGCTCACCGACAACCCCGATGCCCAGAAGGCTCTGCAGCTGGGTGGTCTGGTCAACGACGAGAACAAGGACCTCTCCCAGTGCACGGCCAACGCGGACCAGCTGCAATCGTGCGGCATTGCGCCTTCGCTGAAGGGCATCGACGGCTGGCTGAACACGCCTGACGGCGCGGCAGTCGATCTTGCGGAACAGCGCGGCAAGGTGGTGCTCGTCGACTTCTGGGCCTACTCGTGCATCAACTGTCAGCGCAGCATCCCGCACGTCGTCGCATGGGATCGCGCCTATCGCTCTTTCGGGCTCCGCGTGATCGGGGTGCACTCGCCGGAATACGCGTTCGAGAAGGATGAGAGCAACGTCATCGCCGGGGCGAAGGACTTCGGCATCACCTACCCCGTCGCGCTGGACAACAACCTGGCGACATGGACGAACTACCGGAACCGGTACTGGCCCGCCGACTACCTGGTCGACGCGGACGGCACCGTGCGGCACATCGGCTTCGGGGAGGGAGACTATGCCCAGACTGAGAACATGATCCGCCGGCTGCTGGTCGATGCGAACCCGGGTGTCACGCTCCCGGCCCCCACCGAGGTGGCGGATCTGACGCCGAAGGAGGGGTCCACGACCCCCGAGACGTTCCTCGGCTTCGCCAAGCAGAGGAACTTCGCGGGCGTCGAATATCCCGACGGGAGCTCACGATTCAACCTTCCGAAGAACCAACCCGATGACAGCTTCGCTCTCTCGGGGCCCTGGACGATCGGCTCGCAGCATGCTTCACCGGATGGCGCCACCGCGACGGTGCACCTGAAGTACCACGCCGATACGGTCCGCATGGTGCTCGGCGGATCCGGCACAGTGCAGGTGCGGCAGCCGGGAGAGGCCTGGCGCTCCGTGAAGGTCTCCGGCGTCCCGCGATCGTACGAGGTGGTCAGCGGCACCGGCGGCGGAGCCGGGAACCTGGACGTGCGAGTGACTCCGGGCGTCGACGTCTACTCGTTCACTTTCGGGTAGATGGCAACGGGCAGCGGAGGCGTACGGCATGCTTGTGGATGTGGTTATCGACGGAGCGGACGTGCCCGAGGACGGTACGACGACCGTCGACCTTGCCGGCGAGCTGATCCAGCTGACGGCCGGCGGAGACCAGCAGGCGTTCGCGCGACTGTACGACATGCTCTCTGCGCGTGCGTTCGCTCTCATCCTTCGAGTGCTTGTGGACCGATCCCAGAGCGAGGAGGTCCTTCAGGAGGTGTTCCTGGAGGTCTGGCAAACCGCAGCGCGGTTCGCTCCGAACAGAGGTCAGGGACGTTCGTGGCTGCTGACCATCGCACACCGCAGGGCGGTGGACAGGGTGCGTGCCTCGCAGTCGAGCACGGACCGGGACATCCGGGCAGGTTTCCGGGATCTCGCCTCGGCTCCTGACGGTGTGGCGGATCAGGTGGAGTTGAAGGTCGCATCGGAGCACCTGGCGGGAGCGCTGCGGGTTCTGCCGGATGTGCAGCAGGAGGCGATCGTGCTGGCATACTACGGTGGCTACTCGCAGCGCGAGATCGCCGCTCTCACGAAGACGCCACTGGGAACTGTGAAGACACGGATGCGGGATGGGCTGACCAGGCTTCGCGGGGAGATGAGGTGATGACGATGACACAGGACGAGTTCGCCGAGCTGTCGGCCGCAGCCGCGCTCGGCGCGCTGGACGACGCCGAGATGCGTGCCTTCCGTCGCGCTTGCGCCGAGCATCCCGAGTGGAGGGAGATCGCCGACCTCGACGCCGAGACCGCTGCAGGGCTCGCCGAGTCGATCGACGAGGTGGCGCCGCCCGCCGCGCTCCGCGAGAGCATCCTCGCCCGGATCGAGGCGCTGCCACAGGCCGGTCCGGACGATGAGCGGCCGGATCTGGCAGCGGGCGCAGTGCCTGCACCGAGTCGTCGTCGCCCCCGCGCACGACGCCGGTGGTTCGCGCTCGCCGCATCACTCGTGCTCGCGGCAGGAATCGGAACGGGCGCTGTCGTCGCCATCCAGCATCTTCAGCAGCCGCCGGCGGTCGTCGCACTCAACCGCATCGTCGATGCCCCCGATGCCCAGCAGGCCAGCGCACGCGTGGCCGGCGGCAGCGATGCCACCCTGCACTGGTCGGTGTCCGAGGGTGAGGCCGTGCTGGTCACCCGCGGAATGCCGTCTCTTCCCGCGGGCAGGACATTCGAGCTCTGGTACGTGCGCGGGGCGACCCCGATCCCGGCGGGGACATTCGATGCGAGTGCGGCCTCGACTCTCCTGAAACCGGGGATGCAGCCCGGGGACACGATCGCTGTCACTGTGGAGCGTGCCGGCGGATCTGAGACGGGTCAGCCGACCACGCAGCCGATCCTCGCCATCCCGACCGCCTGAGCGCTGCCCGTCAGCCGGTTGCGCCGGCTACCGACCCGAGGTCTCCCACTCCGCAGGCCCCAGCGAGCCCGCCGGGTACGACTCCATGGGCACGTCGGCGCGGGCCCAGGCATCCCGCACGGGCTGGATGATCCGCCAGCACTGCTCCGCGGCATCCGCCCGCACCGACAGCGTCACGTCGCCGTCGAGGATCTCGCTGAGCACCTCGGTGTAGGCCAGCAGCGTGCCCTTGCCCAGTTTGCTGGAGAGCACGTCGCGGTGCAGCGCGAACGGGTCGTCGCCGCCGTTGACGTTCAGCTCCAGGTCGATCCGGTCGGGGCCCAGCGCGAACCGCAGGATGCCGCCGTCGGCGGGCCTGCCGGTGAGGCCCTCGGGGATGTGCCGGACGGGCTTGAAAGTCACGACGATCTCCGCGCAGCGGTCCTTCATGGCCTTTCCGCTGCGCAGCGTGAACGGCACGCCCGCCCAGCGCGCGGTGTGCACCTCGCAGGTGATCTCGGCCAGGGTCTCCGTGTCGCGCGAGGCATCCACGCCGTCCTCGTCGACGTACGAGGGCACTTCGCGCCCGTCGCTCTTCGTGCCGATGCGTCCTGCGGTGTAGCGCGCACGGCGCGAAGACCGCACCGGGTTGTCGTCCCAGATCCGGGTGGCGCGCAGCGCCGCGGCCATGGCGTCGCGCAGGTCCAGCTCGTCGAGGTCGTGCGGCTGCTCCATGGCCAGCACGGCCAGCACCTGCAGCAGGTGGCTCTGGATCATGTCGATCATGGCGCCGGCCTTGTCGTAGTACCGGGCGCGGTTCTCCAGAGCCAGCGCCTCGTCGTAGCGCACCAGCACGGACTGCACATGGTCGGCCGACCAGACCGGCTCGATCAGGCGATTCGCGAAGCGCACGCCCAGCACGTTCAGCAGCGTCGACCGGCCCAGGAAGTGATCCACGCGGAAGATGCGATCCTCGGGCACCAGCTGCAGCAGCAGGGTGTTCAACTCGCGTGCGCTGCTCTCATCCGAGCCGAACGGCTTCTCCAGCGCCAGCACCGTGTTCTCCGGCAGTTCCACGTCGCGCAGCACCTCGCATGCGGCGACCGCGACCGCCGGCGGCAGGGCGAAGTAGATCACCAGGCGGCCTTCGACGTCCTCCACGAGCGCGGCGAGAGCCGCTTTGTCGGTGACGTCGGCCTTCGAATAGGTGGTGCCCTTCACACGCGCGACCTGGTCTGCGGCATCCGATATGCCGAAGGACGTCCGGACGGTCTGCAGCCACTTCTCCTGACTCCAGTCGTCGGAGCCGGCGCCGCGCAGCGTGAGCCGACGCTCCGGTTGCCGCTCGAGCAGCTGGCCGATCGCGGGGAGCAGCAGCCGGGAGGTGAGATCGCCGGATGCGCCGAGGATGAGAAGGGTGGTCTCGGAAGCCATGAGTTCGACGCTAGTCGCACCACTGATGAAAGCAATGGGCTGGATTCGGCATGCCGTGAGTGCGAGACTCCCGACGTGGCCATGCGCATCGAGGATTACGCACTGCTCAGCGACTGTCGCACGGCAGCCCTGGTGTCGAGGGAGGGCAGTATCGACTGGCTGTGCCTGCCACGACTGGACTCGGCATCCGTCTTCGGCGCGCTGCTGGGGACGGAGAACAGCGGATGCTGGAGCCTGCGCCCCGCGGACGCGGCCGCGGTGCCGACTCGCCGCTACGACGGCGACACGTTCACGCTCGTCACGCGCTGGGAGACACCGACGGGGGTGGCCGAGGTGCGGGACTGGATGCCGGTGATCGACTCCGATGAGGATCGCACCGATGTGATACGGCAGATCCGCGGGCTGTCGGGGACGGTGGAGTTCCGGCAGGAGGTGCGGCTGCGGTTCGACTACGCGCGTGCGCTGCCGTGGGCGCACCAGACCGGAACGGCTGCAGCCCCCGAACTGACGACCGTTGCGGGACCCGATGCCGTGGTGCTGCGCGGCGGGTCGCTGAAGGCGCACGGGCATGCGCACTCCGGCTCGGTGACGGTGGGTGCGGGGGAGGAGGCGGCGCTGACGCTGACGTGGCATCCGTCGTACCGGCCGGCGCCGGCATCCCTCGACGTGGCGGAGGCAGCAGCGCACACCCGCGACTGGTGGCACGACTGGGCGGCCCGGATCGACCACCACGGGCACCACGGCGGCCATCGGCACCACGACGGGGTCGTGCGGCGCTCGCTGCTGATCCTGCGCGCGCTGACCAACCGTGACACCGGTGGCATCGCCGCGGCCGCGACCACCTCGCTGCCGGAGGACTTCGGCGGGGAGCGGAACTGGGACTACCGCTACGTGTGGCTGAGGGATGCCGCGCTCACGCTGGAGGCGCTGCTCGAGCACGGCTTCACCGACTCCGCCGGAGACTGGCGCGACTGGCTGGTGCGCGCGGTGGCCGGCGACCCGGCCGACGTGCAGATCATGTACGGGCTGGCGGGGGAGCGCGACCTGGTCGAGCGCACTCTCGCGCTGCCCGGGTATGAGAACTCGGCGCCGGTGCGCATCGGCAACGGCGCGTCGGATCAGTACCAGGCTGATGTCGTGGGCGAGGTGCTGGTCACGCTGGCCGCCGCCCGCACCGTGGGGCTCGTCGAGTCGCAGCGCTCGTGGGCGGTGGAGCGCGCACTGCTGGGGTATGCCGAGACGCAGCTGGATCGGCCCGACAACGGGCTGTGGGAGATCCGCGGTGAACCGCGGATGTTCACGCACTCGCGGGTGATGATGTGGGCCGCGTTCGATCGCGGCGTGCAGGCAGTGGAGGCGTTCGGCCTTTCCGGGCCTGTCGAGCGCTGGCGTGCGGTGCGGGACCGGCTGCGCGCCGAGATCGACGCGCACGGCGTGCACGATGGGTGCTTCGTGCAGCACTACGAGACGGACGAGGTGGATGCCTCGCTGCTGGTCATCCCACAGGTGGGCTACTGCCTGCCCGATGACCCGCGGATGCTGGCGACGGTCACGCGCATCGAGCGGACCCTCATGCGCGACGGCCTGCTCATGCGGTACCGCACGACCAGCGGGGTGGACGGGTTGAAGGGGGAGGAGCATCCCTTCCTGGCCTGCTCGTTCTGGCTGGTCGAGCAGTACGCGGCTACCGGGCGCGAGGACGAGGCTCACGCGTTGATGGATCGGCTGTGCGGTTTCTGCAACGACGTCGGCATGCTCTCCGAGGAGTACGACCCGGTGACCGGACGTCAGGTGGGCAACACTCCTCAGGCGTTCTCGCACCTGGCGCTTGTGCGCGCGGCCGACGCGCTCGCCGCGGCGCGGCATCGGGTGCGGTGAGGGGCCCCGCCGCCGATTCCCGCTGCCCTGCGGGAGCCGCGTACGGTAGGGTCTCATGAGCTCGCCCGGACGTGTGACGCTGATCGCGTCAGTCGGCGTGCTCTCCGCGCTACTGTTCGCCGCGTCCTTGGCGCTGATGGGAGCATCCGTCGTCCTGGCGCACCTCGGCCGCATCGCTGCTTCCGACATCAGTGCGGCACTGGCGGTGGTTTGCGCGGCAGGTGGCGTGCTGCGGCTGCTCGCCGCGCGGCGTCGTGACTTGGAGGACAACGCGCGCTTGCGGGCCCTGGCTTCACGTCGCGCCGATCAGGTCTCCCTACTCAGCCATGAGATACGCACACCACTGGCGATCATCCAGGGATCGGCTGAGCTGCTCGCGGAGCAGGCGCCGGGTCCCCTCCTGCCCCGCCAGGAGAAGTTCGTCGGGCGCATCATCGACAACGCCGGACGCATGTCGACGCTCGCCGAACAGCTGCTCATGCAGGCCCGGCTGGAATCCGATGCGTTCCGGATGCACCCCGAGCGGGTTGACCTGCGAGCTCTCATACGCAGTGTCGTGCTCGAGCTTCAGCCCATCGTCGAAGTGCCCATCGTGCTGCATGCGCCGGGTGCTCCGGTGAACGCGGATGTCGACGCGCAGCTGATCCGTCAGGTGCTCAACAACCTCATCAGCAATGCCGCACGGTCCGACCCGGGAACCGCGGCGATCGAGGTGCGTCTGGCCGGCGGGGAGGACGATGTGCTCGTCGCTGTCAGCGACGGCGGTTCAGGCATGACCGACGCTCAGCGTGACCAGCTGTTCCGCCGCTTCGCCAGTGGTCGGCCGCTCGGCAACGGCACGGGCATCGGACTCTTCATCTCTCAGCAGCTGGTCGAACTGCATGGAGGGCGCATATTCGTCGATACCATCACGGGGAAGGGCACCACCATGATGTTCACGATTCCTCGGAGGCAGCGCCATGGATGAACCTCTCGTCTTCGTCGTCGACGACGAGCCGGCGATGCTCGATGTGATGACATTCGCGCTGGAGACGCAGGGATTTCGCTGTGAGGTGTTCCGCAGTGCAGAGCCCGCATGGACAGCGCTCAGCAGGCAGCGGCCCGAGCTGGTCGTACTCGATGTGATGCTGCCCGGCATGAGCGGCCTGACGCTGTGCACGCGCATCCGGGCAACCACCGATGTGCCGGTCATGCTCGTGACCGCCAAGGGTGAGCCGGCAGAGCGCATCGCGGGTTTCGAAGCCGATGCCGAGGACTACGTCGTCAAGCCCTTTCACCCGCGCGAACTGGCGCTGCGTGCACAGCGGCTGGTGCGCAGGCGCACGACGACGCAGCAGATACTCACCGAATTCGGGGTGCTCCGCGTCGAGACCGGCACCGACGCCGTGCTCGGCACCGTGCGTATGACTCTCACCGGCAACGAGTACAAGGTGTTGGCGGCGCTGCTGGCTGAGCCGAACGAGACTATCGGTTTCCGTGAACTGCTCATTGCAGGCTGGGGAGAGGCCGACCGGCTCGGCGGGCGCGAGATGATCAAGACCGCTGTCTATCGCCTGCGCCACAAGCTCGACTCGGCCGTGCCGCAGAGCGGGCGCGTGATCGAGAGCGTGCGCGGTAGCGGATATCTGCTGCGCGCCGCAGAGCACTGAACTGCCCTGATCGTTCGGTCACAGGACTGTGACCGAACGTCACCGTGCTGTCACCGATCCGAGGTGTCCCTCTTCGTATCGTGAAGTGAGCAATCCCCCTCTGCACGCCGGGCGTGCGGACACGTCGCTGCACGCCCCGCGTGCGAACAAAGGAGTTCCGTCCATGAAACGTCCTGCCATCGCTGCCGCCGCCGCACTCGGCGTCACTGCAACGCTGCTCGCCGGTTGCACACCGGCCCCCACTTCTGCGGCCGGGGGTGACGATGCCCTCAATGAGAAGGAACTGACCTTCATCTGCAGCCCACAGGAGGACTGGTGCCAGGCGCTGTCGGCCGCGTTCACACAGGAGACCGGCATCGCAGCCAACTACGTGCGTCTCAGTGGTGGTGAGGCCGTCGCGCGCCTGTCCGCCGCCGGCGAGACTCCGGAGTTCGACGCATGGTTCGGCGGTGGTGCGGAGGGGCACATCGCTGCCGACGAGCAGGGATTCATCGAGAAGTACGTCTCCGACAACGCGGCCCAGATCCCTGACGAGTACAAGGAGGCCGACGGCACCTGGACCGGGATCTATGCAGGCGCCCTCAGCTTCTGCTCGAACACCGATGTGCTCGACCGCATCGGTGCCGATGCGCCCGAATCGTGGAACGACCTGCTCGATGCGAAGTTCAAGAAGAACATCGCGATGGCGCACCCGGGAACCTCGGGCACCGCGTACCAGGCGCTGTGGACGCAGGCTGAGCTCAACAACGGTTCACAGGATGACGCGCTGAAGTACTTCGGCAAGCTGCACAGCAACATCCTGCAGTACTCCAAGAGCGGGTCGGCGCCGGGCCAGATGGCCGGCCGCGGCGAGGTCGCGACCGGCATCATCTTCGCGCAGGACTGCCAGAAGTTCATCAACGAGGGATTCACCAACCTGAAGACCACCTTCCCCAAGGAGGGCATGACGTACGAGGTCGGCGCGGTCTCGCTGATCAAGAACGCCAAGCACCCCAACGCGGCGAAGAAGTTCATCGACTGGGCGCTCACGGCAAAGGCCCAGAACATCGGGGCGACGGTCGGCACCTACTCGGTTCCCACCAACCCGGATGCCACGATCACCGACGACATGGTCGACCTGTCGGCCCTGAAGCTGATCCACGCGGACATCAAGGAGCAGGGCGACGCGCGGGTGGAGTTCACCTCGCGCTTCGACGCCGAGGTCGCACCGGCTCCGAAGGAATGACGCGGTAGCACCTCGCTCCACGTCGACGACATGATCAAGAACGGGCTCCCATGACACTCACCCTCGACCAGGCCGCGCCGTCGGCCGACCGGCTGCTGACCGTGCGCCGCAGGAAGAGCGATCGCAGCGTCGTGCTCCTGGTGACGATCGTCAGCCTCGTGCTGGTGATGATCGTCGGCTACCCTCTCATCACGTTGCTGGGTGCCGCGGGTTCCGACAAGGGACTCGCGGTGCTCGGCGCCGTGTTCACGAACCCCACCAACCAGCGCATCGTCTGGAACACGCTCATCCTCGGATTGTGCGTCGGTGTGCTGGGTACCCTCGTCGGGTTCCTCTTCGCGTTCGCGCAGGTGCGGCTGCAGTTCCGTGGCAAGCGGGTGCTGAACCTGTTCGCACTGATCCCGATCGTCGCACCCCCGTTCGCAGTTGCGACTGCAGTCATCACGCTGTTCGGCCGCAATGGGTCGATCACGAACGGGATCTTCGGCTGGCAGGCCGACATCTACGGGCTGCCCGGCCTGGTGATCGTGTTGACGCTGTCGTTCTTCCCTGTCGCCTACATGAACATCAAGGGCATGCTCGAGAGCCTCGATCCCTCTCTCGATGAGGCGGCCGCGGGGCTGGGCGCGAGCAAACTGCGCGTCTTCTTCTCGGTGACGCTGCCGATGATCGTTCCCGGGCTCGCAGGATCCTTCCTGCTGCTCTTCGTGGAGGGCATTGCCGACCTCGCTAATCCGCTCGTCATCGGCGGGGACTTCACCGTGCTTTCCAGCCGTGCGTACCTCGCCGTCACCGGCGAGTACAACACCGGTGCGGGAGCCGCCTACTCGCTAGTGATTCTGCTGCCCGCCGTGCTGGTGTTCCTCGTGCAGCGCTACTGGGTCTCGCGCAAGAGCGTCGTCAGCGTCACCGGCAAGCCGACAGGCTCGACGGAGCTGATCACGGCAGCCAGCATCCGGGTTCCCGTCCTGACCATCGTCGGTGTCATCTCGACCGTTGTCATCGTCGTATACGCGACAGTGCTGATCGGAGGCTTCGTCAAGGTTCCTGGCGTCAACAACGAGTTCACTCTCGATCACTTCCGCTTCGTGCTGGCGGGTCTCGGGTCGAAGGCCATGATCGACACCACGACGCTCGCGCTGGTCGCCGCACCGGTCGCGGGAATCTTGGGCATGCTCATCGCGTGGCTCGTCGTGCGCAAGCTGAAGCGGGCGGCAGGGCTGATGGACTTCGCCGGGATGCTGGGGCTCGCCGTTCCCGGAACAGTGCTGGGCATCGGCTACGCAGTGGCCTACATGAGTCCGACCACTCTGTTCGGGATCCCTCTGCTCCCTCCGCTGGCCGGTGGATCAGCGGCTCTCGCGGGCAGCATCGCCATCGTGATGGTCTACATTGCACGATCGCTGCCGTCCGGCCAGCGGGCCGGCGTCTCAGCGCTCCAGCAGGTGCATCCGGCAATCGAGGAAGCCTCGACATCGCTCGGTGCAGGCGGCGCGACGACTTTCACCAAAGTGACGCTGCCGCTGATCCAGTCGGCGCTGATCGCTGGCGTCACCTTCGCCTTCGCCCGGTCGATGACGACGCTCTCGCCGATCATCTTCCTCACCACTCCCGGCACGAAGATCATGACCTCACAGATCCTCGCCGAAGTCGACTCGGGTCGCTTCGGCAACGCATTCGCCTACTGCACCGTGCTCATCGCGATCGTCCTGTTCGTGATTCTCATCATCAACGTCCTCATCAGAAAGGTGGTCTTCCGTGGCCGCACTCACCAGCGCTGAGAACACCGCAGCGATCAGCCTCGGCGATGATCTCGCGGAGTTCAGCAGCGAGGAGCCTACTGGACGCATCACGCTCGTCGGGCTCACCAAGAGGTATCCGGGCCAGGCGGACGACGTCGCCGCCGTCGACAGCATCGATCTCGAGATCGGCGCCGGCGAGTTCGTGACGCTACTGGGCCCGTCTGGATGCGGGAAGACCTCGACCCTGCGGATGATCGCGGGCTTCGAGGAGCCCACCGCCGGCACCGTTCAACTGGACGACGCAGTGGTGAACCACATGCCGCCGAACAAGCGGCCGATGTCGATGGTCTTCCAATCGTACGCGCTGTTCCCGCATCTGTCGGTGCGAGACAACGTGGCGTACGGCCTCAAGCTCAAGCACACCCCAACGGCTCGACTGAGCGAAGAGGTCGACACGGTGCTGGCGATCATGAACCTCACCCAGTACGCCGATCGCGCGCCGCACCAGCTCTCCGGTGGTCAGCAGCAGCGCGTGGCGCTGGCTCGGGCACTGGTCATGCGTCCGAAGGTGCTGCTCTTCGATGAGCCGCTGTCGAACCTCGACGCGAAGCTGCGCGTGCAGATGCGCAACGAGATCCGCCGGCTGCAGCGCCGGCTGGGCATCACCAGCATTTTCGTCACGCACGATCAGGACGAGGCCATGACGCTGTCTGATCGGGTCGTGGTGATGAATCGAGGTCACATCGAGCAGATCGCGGCACCGGAGGTCGTCTACCGGCGCCCCGCTTCGGTGTTCGTCGCAGATTTCATCGGTCGCGCGAACTTCCTGGACGCCGGAGTCGTGGGCGGCCCGAGCGACGGCATGGTTCGCGTGCACGCACTCGGCCGCCGCATCGATGTTCCGTGCCACCCCGACGTCACCGCCGACAGCGAGGTGCTGCTGATGGTGCGACCGGAGTCGGTCCGGTTGGAGCGAGCAGATCCGGCGGCGGACGCGGCAGTGGACGTGAGGGATGATCATGGCCGGGTGCTCAGCGTGATGTTCCACGGCGACACGGTCGAATACGACATCGAGACCGATGCGGGCACCATCGTCGCGTCAGTCTCGGATCCGACCGTGGACAGCATCTTCAAGCCGATGGACCTGGTGCGGGTGATCGTGCCCAGCGACCGCGGCTGGGTGCTTTCGCGGGAGGGACTCAGCGACTGAGCCTCAGGCGCTGAGGATGACTGTCTGGTCGATCGGGCGGCGCACACGCGGTGCGGTCTCGCGCTGGGCGAGCGGCTCGGGCAGTGCGTCGATGTCGCCCAGCTCGCCGAGAGCCAGCACGGTCATCGGCGCGAAGCGCTCTTCCAGGCCCGCCAGCTCGCGGATCTGCTCGGGCACGAAGCCGCTCATCTGGTGTACGACCAGGCCGTCGTGATGCGCCTGCACTGACAGGTGCGCCATGGACTGGCCCAGATCGTACACGGCGTGCGTGATGGGGGTGCCGTCCTCGCGGGAGGTCTCCGCGACCGCGACGATCAGCACGGCTGCGTTCCCCGCCCACGCCTGGTTGAAGCCCATCAGCGCGGCGTGGATGCCGTGGTGCAGGGCACTGCCTCGGCGGGCGACGATGAACCGCCAGGGCTGCGAGTTGTTCGCGCTCGGCGACCAGCGCGCGGCCTCGAGGGCGGAGGAGAGCTTGTCCTCGTCGATCGCAGTGTTCGCATCGAATGCCCGCGGGCTCCAGCGATCTGCCAGCACGTCCAGCACGGGGAACTCGGTCTGAGCGGTGCGGTCGAGGACGGGTGAACCCATGCGATGAGGCCTTTCGGAAGGTGATGGATACCGGCGGACCTCATCGTCCTCTACGCGCAACAATCTATGCGGGCGAATATTCCGTCGGATCCCCTCGACAGGCTCAGGGATCCACTCGGGTCGCTGAGCCTGCCGAAGCGTCAGCCGCGCAGCGCCTCCCTGAGCTTGACGCGGCTGCCCATCCGCAGCAGCGAGTTCTCGTAGATCTTCGCGCCCACCAGGATCGCGCCGACGCAGCTGACCAGCAGGATGACCAGCGAGAGCAGC
>NZ_JBASAK010000033.1:0-12614 GCF_049650565.1 Microbacterium sp. | reverse complement strand
GCCGCCGAGCGCGCGCAGGCCGCTGCGCGGGCGACTGCGCAGGATCCGATCCCCGTCGCCCCCGCGGCGCCTATCGCAGCGGCTGTGCCTCCGATCGCTGCCACTCCGGTCGCGGCGCGGGCATCCGATTCTCCCTCCACGCCGGAAGACACGCCCGCCGCGCAGCCGAGGGTCGTCAGCGAGGTCGCACCGCTCCGGCCCGCCGAGCCTTCGGCGGTCGCGCCCTTCGGGCAGGAGGGCGGCCTGGACTCGCTGTTCTCGCCCGAGCATCACAAGCCCCTCCCGCCGAGGAAGCGGGGTCGCGGGTGCCTGATCTGGCTGCTCATCCTGCTGGTCGTGCTGGGCGCCATCGCGGCGGGCGGCGCGTGGGTGTACAGCACCTATAAACCCCAGATCGACAAGGTGATGGGCTGGGGCGAGCCCGCCGACTACTCGGCGGGGCAGGCATCCGGCGAGGCTACGGTCACGATTCTGAAGGGCGACACCGGCTCCCCGGTGTCGACGGCGCTGTACAAGGCTGGTGTGACGAAGACCGACCGGGCGTTCTACGACTACCTGATCGAGGAGAACAAGTCCGTCACGTTCTATCCCGGTGTCTACAAGCTGCAGAAGAGGATGACCGCCGCTGCGGCACTGACGGCGCTGCAGGATCCGAAGAGCAGGATGGCGAACACGGTGCGCATCGCGGAGGGCGGTACCATCGCGTCGTCCCTGCCGAGGATCGTCGACGGCGTCGGCCTCAAGCTCGAGGACCTGCAGGCCGCTGTCAAGGATCCGGCGGCTTACGGCGTGCAGGCGAAGTCGCTGGAGGGGTGGCTGTTCCCGGCCACGTACACGTTCGATCCGGGTGTCACCGCGAAGGACGTCGTTCAGCGCATGGTGGATCGCACGCGCGAGTCGCTGCAGAAGGCGGGAGTGCCGGATGCCGACGCGCAGCGCGTGCTGACCATCGCATCGATCATCGAGCGCGAGGCGCGGACTCCGGACTTCGCCAAGGTCTCCCGAGTGATCGAGAATCGTCTCGCCGATGGTATGAGGCTGCAGATGGACTCCACCGCGCAGTACGGGTTCGGTGAGCTGCACGCGGGCAAGGCCAGCACCTCCAAGGAGGCCCAGAACAACGACAACGCGTGGAACACCTACGTCATCACGGGGCTGCCCGCCACGCCCATCGCCAGCGCGGGGGATGCCGCGATCGACGCGGCCATGCACCCTGCCGACGGGCCCTGGCTGTACTTCGTCACCGTGAACATGAGCACGGGGGAGACGCAGTTCTCGACCACGTACGAGGAGCACCAGCAGGCCATCAAGAAGATGCAGTCGTGGTGCAAGGCCAATCCGGGCACGGGATGCTGAGGTGACCGGCCGCACGCGACTGGCGGTCTGGGGCGACCCGATCGGCCACAGCCGGTCGCCCGCGCTGCACGGCGCCGCCTATCGCCGGATGGGGCTGGACTGGCACTACGGACGTCGGCAGGTCGATGTCGCGGGCTTCACCGCCGCCCTGGACGGACTCGATGACACCTGGCGCGGACTGTCGCTGACGATGCCGCTGAAGGCCGTGGCTCTGTCCGCCTCCGATGACGCCGATGAGCACGCGCGGCTCACCGGCGCCGTCAACACGCTGCTGCTGGGGGAGACGCTGCGCGGCTTCAACACCGACGTCGGCGGCATCGTCGATGCGTTCACGAACGCCGGGGTCACCGGCATCCGCTCCGCTCGCATCCTCGGCGCGGGCGCGACGGCTGCATCCGCGCTGGTCGCGCTGGGGGAACTGGGCGCGACGTCGGTGGAGGTGCGCGCGCGTCGCCCTGAGACGGCGGGGCGGATGTCTGCCATCGGCGAGCAGCTGGGCGTGGCGATCACAGTGCTGCCGTTCGACGCCGCGGCGGATGCCGTCGACGCGACCGTCGCCACGCTGCCCAGCGGCACCGTGCTGGATGCCTCGATCGCGGGCGCGCTCGCGAACGCGGGCGGCGTGCTCTTCGAGGCCGCCTACGCGCCGTGGCCCTCTGCGCTGGCCGCGCAGTGGCGGGATCCTCGGGTGATCTCGGGGTTCGAGATGCTGCTGTACCAGGCGGTGCGGCAGATCCGCATCTTCCTGCACGGCGACCAGAATCACCGCCTCGACGATGAGGACGTCATCGTGGCGATCATGCGCGCCGCGGCCATGGAAGACTAGAGGCATGCTCCGTGTGCTGACGGCCGGCGAATCGCACGGCCCCGAACTCATCGCCGTCATGGAGGGCCTGCCCTCGGGCGTGCCCGTCCTGGCGGAGGCCATCCAGGCCGACCTGCAGCGTCGCAAGCTCGGCTACGGCCGCGGCTCGCGCATGAAGTTCGAGCAGGACGAGCTGACCATCTCCGGCGGCGTCCGGCACGGACTCTCACTCGGGAGCCCCGTCGCGCTGCGCATCGGCAACACCGAGTGGCCGAAGTGGACCGAGGTGATGAACCCGGCTCCTGCCGAGCTGACGGAGAAGTCCCGCGGTCGCGGTGCCGCGCTCACCCGTCCGCGCCCCGGGCACGCCGACCTGGTGGGTATGCAGAAGTACGACTTCGACGAGGCACGTCCCATCCTCGAGCGCGCCAGCGCCCGTGAGACCGCGGCCCGCGTGGCCCTCGGCGCCGTCGCCCGCGCATTCCTGTCCGAGCTCGGCATCCGTCTGGTCAGCCACACGCTGTCCATCGGCCCGGTGCGCGTCCCTGACGGGTCGCCGCTGCCGACACCGGACGACGTCACTGCGCTGGATGCCGATCCGCTGCGCTGCTTCGACGCCGCGACCTCCGCGCTGATGGTGGCCGAGGTGGACGCGGCACGCAAGGACGGCGACACGCTCGGCGGCATCGTCGAGGTGCTGGCGTACGGGCTGCCCCCGGGCGTCGGCTCGCACGTGCACTGGGACCGCCGACTCGATGGTCGTCTCGCGCAGGCGCTGATGAGCATCCAGGCCATCAAGGGCGTCGAGGTCGGCGACGGCTTCGAGACCACCCGCCGTCGCGGCTCCGCGGCGCACGACGAGCTGTTCGAGACCGCCGACGGCATCACCCGCAGCTCCGACCGCGCCGGCGGCACCGAGGGCGGCATGACCACCGGCACCGTGCTGCGCGTGCGTGCAGGCATGAAGCCGATTGCCACGGTTCCGCATGCGCTGCACACCGTCGACGTCGCCACGGGCGAGGACGCCTCCGCCCATCACCAGCGCTCCGACGTGTGCGCGGTGCCCGCGGCGGGCGTCGTGGCCGAGGCCATGGTGGCCATCGAACTGGCGAACTCCGTGCTGGAGAAGTTCGGCGGAGACAGCATCCGCGAGACGCGTCGCAACCTGGAGGGATACCTCGCCGGCATCCCCGAGGCGCTGCGCACGGCGCCGGCATCCGAGGCGGCGCTGCTCGCCCATGATGAGCTCTCCTGACACGGCCGACCGTCCGCTGACCGTCGTGCTCGTCGGCCCGATGGCGGCGGGGAAGACCAGCGTGGGGCGCAAGGTGTCCCGGCTGCTCGAGGTGCCGTTCACGGACACCGACAAGCGGATCGCGGCAGAGCACGGCCCGATCCCTCAGATCTTCGCGGAGCACGGCGAGCCGTACTTCCGCGACCTGGAGCGCACGGCGGTCGCCGAGGCCGTCGCGGCCGGCGGCGTGGTGTCGCTGGGCGGCGGAGCCGTGACGGATACCGCGACGCGCGCGCTGCTGGCGCAGCTTCCGGTGGTCTTCCTGACCGTCAGCGCAGAGGCGGTGTCGCAGCGCATCCGCGGTGCGGGGCGCCCGCTGCTGACGGGGGAGGGCGATCCGGTGGAACGCTGGCGGACGATCTTCGCGGAGCGACTCGGCTGGTACGAGGAGGTCGCGGACCTGACCGTTGACACCTCGCGCCGGCCGATGCGGATGCTGGCGGAGCAGATCGCCGCATGGAGGAAGGAACAGGAATGACCCTCAAGACCATCAGTGTGACCGGAGCGTCCGCCTACGACATCATCCTCGGGCGGGACATCCTCGACGAGGTGCGCACGGCGCTGGACCCCGCCGTGCGCAAGGTCCTCATCGTGCACGCGCCCACGCTGGCCATCCGTGCTGCCGAGCTGCGTGACCGGCTCACGGCCGACGGCACGCTGCAGGTGCTGCTGGCGGAGATTCCGGATGCCGAGGCAGGCAAGCGCGTCGAGGTCGCGGCGTTCTGCTGGCAGATCATGGGCCAGGCCGACTTCACCCGTACTGATGCCGTGATCGGCTACGGTGGCGGATCCGTCACCGACGTCGCGGGATTCGTCGCGGCGACGTGGCTGCGCGGCGTGCAGGTCGTGCAGGTGCCCACGACCGTGCTGGGACTGGTGGACGCATCGGTCGGAGGCAAGACCGGGGTGAACACCGCAGAGGGCAAGAACCTGGTCGGCGCGTTCTGGGCTCCCCGCGCCGTGATCGGCGACCTGGACGAGCTGGGCAGCCTGAGCGCGAATGAGGCCACCGCCGGCTTCGCAGAGGTCGTCAAGGCCGGCTTCATCTGGGCGCCGGAGATCCTGGACATCATCGAGGCAGCCCCCGCACGCGCCGTGGACACTGCCACGGATGAGTTCGCGCACATGGTGGAGCTGGCGATCGACATGAAGGCCAAGGTCGTCTCGGAGGACTTCCGCGAGCAGAGTCAGCGCGAGATCCTCAACTACGGGCACACGCTCGGTCACGCCATCGAGCACGCGGAGCGCTACCAGTGGCGGCACGGCGCGGCCATCTCCATCGGCATGATGTACGCCGCCGAGCTGTCCAGGCTGGCGGGCCGGCTCGCGGACGAGGCCGTCGACCGGCACCGCAGCGTCCTGGAGTCGCTGGGTCTGCCGACCACGTACCGCGGCAACGCCTGGAAGGGCCTGCTGACGACCATGAAGCGGGACAAGAAGGCCCGCGGGTCGATGATGCGCTTCATCGTGCTGGACGACATCGCCAAGCCCACCGTGCTCCAGGCGCCCGACGAGTCGCTGATGTTCGCCGCCTACCAGGAGATCGCGGAGTGATATGCACCGCCTGATGCTGCTCAACGGCCCGAACCTCAACCTGCTGGGCACCCGCGAGCCGGAGGTGTACGGCACGGCCACCCTTGCGGATGCCGAGCAGCTGACGGCCGCCACGGCTGCGGAGCTCGGCTACGAGGTGCGCGCGCTGCAGAGCAATCACGAGGGCGTGCTCATCGACGCCATCCACGCTGCCCGGGAGGACTGCGCGGGGATCGTCATCAACCCGGGCGGGCTCACGCACACCTCGGTGTCGCTGCGCGACGCGCTGACCGGTGTCGGCCTGCCGTTCGCCGAGGTGCACATCTCCGACGTGTACGCGCGTGAGGCGTTCCGCCACTTCTCCTACCTGGAGGACGTCGCCGCCGTCCGCGTGGTCGGCCACGGGATCGAGGGGTACGCCGAGGCCGTGCGGGAGCTGGTCGCGAAGATCGGCGAGTAGCCGGATGCGGGATTCTGCCGACCTGTACGATGCAGAGCCCGCTGAATCGAACGGCACGGCGGTGTTGCTGTTGGCCGGGTCGAGCGGGCGGATCGAATCCGCACGGGCCGACCTGCTCTCGACGACCGGCGCTCGTGTGCGCGCCATCCGATGGTTCGGCGGCATCGGACAGCGTCCGGCGCCGCACGAGGTGCCTCTGGAACTGTTCATCCAGCAGATCGAGGTGCTCCGCCAGGATGCGGATCGCATCGTGCTGTTCGGCTCGTCGTTCGGCGCCGAGGCGGCCCTCGCGGTCGCGAGTGGGAATCGGGTCGACGGCGTGATCGCCGTGGCCCCCTCATCGGTCGTCTGGGCGGGGCTGCATGCGGGCTGTCGGACGACCCATCGGGGAGGCATCCAGACGGCATCCGATAAGATGACTCCTTGGTCACTCTCTGCGCGCAACCGCGCCCGACCATTGAACCTTCCAAACGAACGGACTCGCACCAGCATGGCATCCACCGCAGACATCAGGAACGGCGTCGTCCTCAAGATCGACGGACAGCTCTGGAGCGTTGTGGAGTTCCAGCACGTCAAGCCCGGCAAGGGCGGTGCGTTCGTGCGCACCAAGCTGAAGAACGTCGTCTCGGGCAAGACCGTCGACCGCACCTACAACGCCGGCACCAAGGTCGAGATCGAGAACGTCGACCGCCGCGACTTCCAGTACCTGTACAACGACGGCGACAGCTTCGTGTTCATGGACCAGGAGGACTACGACCAGCTCAACGTGTCGGCCGCCACCGTGGGCGACGCGGCCAACTTCATGCTGGAGAACCAGCAGGTGCAGATCGCGCTGAACAACGGCACACCGCTGTACGTCGAGCTCCCGGCATCCGTCGTCCTCGAGGTCACGCACACCGAGCCCGGCCTGCAGGGCGACCGCTCGTCGGCCGGCACCAAGCCCGCCACGCTCGAGACCGGCTACGAGATCCAGGTTCCGCTGTTCCTCGAGCAGGGCACCAAGGTCAAGGTCGACACCCGCACGGGCGACTACCTCGGCCGCGTCAACGACTGACCTTGAGCGCACGCACCAAGGCGCGCAAGCGCGCCCTCGACATCCTCTTCTCCGCCGACGTGCGCGGAGAAGAGGTCTCCGTCGTCCTGGCCGCGGCCGCCGCTCGCGCGGCCAGCGAGCCGGCGCGACAGGCGTCATGGCTGTACGCCCGCGACATCGTCGACGGGATCATCGATCACCACGACGAGATCGATGAGCAGATCACCACGCACAGCCGCGACTGGAAGCTGGAGCGGATGCCGACGGTCGACCGCGCCCTGCTGCGCATCGGCACCTGGGAGATCCTCTTCAACGACGAGGTGCCGACGGCCGTCGCCATCGACGAGGCCGTGGAGCTGGCCAAGGAGCTCTCCACCGAGGACTCCGGCGCCTTCGTGCACGGTGTACTCGCTCGCATCGACCGCGCCCGGTGAGGATCGCTGCGCGTTGAGAGGCGCCTCGGCCTCACTCCGACTGCGGGGGAGCCGTCCGCGGCACCTCGGGAGCCGTACCGTCGGAACCTGCCCTCGCCCCGACCAGCTCGCCGCCGAAGTCCGGCGGGAGCGTCGGAGCGGGCAGTGGCCCCGGCCGACGTCTGTGCGACCGGCGCACCAGCAATATGATGGCCGCCGCGACCAGCGCGATCAGCACCAGCCAGGGCAGGCCCACGCCCAGTGCGATGCCGACTCCCGCCCAGAACGCGAGGAAGCCGTTCCAGCCCGCGACGATGGCCTCGCCGAGATCGCGCGGCGTCGTCGGCGCAGGAGCATAGTGCGCTTCGAAAGCCGCGGTGATCGTCGCCATCGCCACCTGATCGCTCAGGGAGCGCTGCTCGGCCTCGAGGCTCTCGAGCTGGCTCTGCCGGTCGGAAAGGGACTTCTCGAGCTCGATGAGGTCCTCGGTCTTCGTGGCTCCCGCGAGCCATTCGCTGTACCGGGAGATCGAAGTGCGCAGGGCGGAGATCCTGGCGTCCAGATCCCGCTGCGCGGCATCGACCTTCTTGGTCTCCATCGACGACTCCTGCAGGCTGCCGAGCTTGCGCACCGCGAGCAGTGTGTCGTCGAGCGCGGCCGAGGGGATGCGCAGCACCAGCTCGGCGCGCGCCGTGACATCCCCGGATGCCGCCTGCTCGTTCCGCCCGTCCACGCGGCCCCCGGCATCCTTCACCAGGGCCGCCGCCTTGTCGGCGGCGGTGATCGGGTCGTCGGCCTCAAGCGTCATCCGGCCGGTGACGACCACCGCGGCATCGGGAGCGTCATCCGGTGCCGCCGCCTGCTCCGGCGCCGAGCCGCCGGCGTGGGACACCGAACGGTCGGATTGGACGCTTCCCCCGCTGCTCGCCGAGCAGCCGGCCAGCAGCGCGAGTACCGCGGACAGGGTCAGCGCGACCATCGTGCGCTTCGCAAGGGAGCTCATGCGCTCAGGCTAGGCAAGGAGTCGCGGTGATGGGGTCACGATCCGACAAGCTTTGCGTAACGAACCGGCATCGCCGCGGATGTCCGCGGCCTGCGAGAGGATGCTGAGATGACCGTTCCCCGCCCCAGCGCGCAGCAGCTGCGTCGTCTCGCGGGCGACGGCGGCTACCAGCGCGGACTCGACTACGCGCGCCGCGGCCGCGTGGAGCAGACGTCGTGGGAGGCCGCGTCCGAGACGCTCACGGCCGAGGTGTACGGCGGCGAGCCATCGCCGTACCGGTGCCGTGTGCGGTTCCACGGCGGCGAGATCATCAGCTCCTCGTGCTCGTGTCCCGTCCAGAGCGGCTGCAAGCACGTGGTGGCCGCGATGCTCGTGGCACCCGAGCGCGAGACGCGGATGCGCGTGGAGACCGAGCGGCGGATCGACGCTCAACGGGCGTCCTGGCGTCGGCTGATGCCCGGTGCAGCACCGGCTCGCAGCGTCACGCCGCTGGCGCTCGGCGTCGAGCTGCGCGTGCGACCGTCGCGCGCCCACGATCGATGGGGCGCCGCGCAGGCACGCACCGCCACGCCCCGAGAGCTCGTCCGCGAGCACGGCGAGGTGCAGCTGAGCGTCCGCCCGCTGATGCGCAGCGAATCCACCTCGAGATGGATCCAGGGGGATGCCACCTGGGACGGCGTGCGCCGCGCCGGCTACCGCTTCGACCCCGAGCAGTCGCGGTGGTTCACCGACTTCCTCGCCATCGCCCGCGACTCGCTGCTCTCGGGCACGGCCACGGACTGGATCCCGCTGGACCGTGTCGAGTCCCCGCTGCTCTGGCAGCACCTGCGCACGCTTCCCGCGCTCGGCATCCCGTTCGTCGCGACGCAGAAGCACACCATCGTGCACCTGGCGGGTCACGCGACCGCGGGCATCCGGATCGACACCCGCGACGACGGCGGGCTGCTGATCGACGCGGACGTCAGCGTCGACGGGGTGAGCGTTCCCACGGCATCCGTCAGCCCGATCGGCACGACCGGCGTCTACACGTGGGCGGTCGTGGGGACGACCATCGAGGTCGCGCTCGCTCCAGTCCCCTTGAGCGCGCCCGTCCGGGCGGCGCTCACGGCATCCGATCCGATCGAGGTCTCCGCCGAGGACCGGGAGCTGTTCTTCCACGAGGCGTACCCCGCGATCGCCCGGAGGTCTGCCGTCACCGCACCCGCAGGGGTCGAGCTGCCCGCGCCCGTGAAGCCCGAACCCGTCATGCGCGTGCGCTTCGGTGCCGCCGACCGCGTGGAGCACCGCTTCGAGTGGGAGTACGCCGGGCACGGCACGGTGCGGCTGCTGATGGGCGAGCCCGTCCCCGCCGACCATCCGTTCCGCGATGCCGAGGCCGAGCGACTGGCGCTTCGCGGCCTGGAGCGGCTCTGGGCGTCGGCCACCGACCTGCCGTTCGAAGCGAGCGCGGCTCACATCGGCGTCGCCACCGCCGAGTGGGCGACCACGGTGCTTCCGGTGTTCGAGGGCAGTGACGTACGGGTGGTCATCACGGGCCGCCGCAAGAAGTACCGCGAGCTCACCGGCACGCCCGAGATCAGCGTGTCGACCGTCGACTCGCCCGACCCCGACTGGTTCGACCTGGGGGTCATCGTCCGGATCGAGGGCGTCTCGATCCCGTTCACCCCGCTGTTCAAGGCTCTCAGCATGCGCCGCACCAAGCTGATGCTGGTCGACGGCAGCTACTTCTCGCTCGCACATCCCGCGCTGCAGACGCTGCGAGACCTCATCGACGAGGCGGCCTCGCTGGCCGAGTGGGAGACCGGGCCGCGCATCAGCCGCCACCAGCTGGCGCTGTGGGCCGACTTCGAGGATCTGGCCGATCAGTCCGAGGCGGCGGTCTCCTGGCGCGCTCTCGCCGAGGGCCTGCGCGATGTGCAGAACGTGCCGACCGCGACTCTCCCCGTCGGGCTGAACGCCGAGCTGCGCCCCTACCAGAGGAAGGGGTTCGACTGGCTGGCCTTCCTGTGGTCGCACGGGCTGGGCGGCATCCTCGCCGACGACATGGGGCTCGGCAAGACCCTGCAGCTGCTGTCGCTGATGGTCCATGCCCTCGAGACGGGGGAGCGGAAGCCGTTCCTCGTGGTCGCGCCCACCTCGGTGCTGGGCACTTGGCGCAGCGAGGCCGCGCGCTTCGCACCGGGTCTGCGCGTGCGCGTCATCGAGGGCACGGCCTCGCGTCGCGACGACTCGCTGGCGGATGCCGTGGAGCAGGCCGACGTCATCGTGACCTCGTACACGCTGCTGCGCCTGGACGACAAGGAGTACGGCGACCTGGAGTGGGCGGGCGTGATCCTCGACGAGGCGCAGTTCGCGAAGAACCCGGCAACCAAGGCGCACAAGGCCATCGCCGCTCTCCGCTCCCGCGTGAAGATCGCCGTGACCGGCACGCCGCTCGAGAACAGCCTCACCGACCTGTGGGCGCTGTTCTCGCTGACCGCGCCGGGCCTCTTCCCCTCCGCGCGGAAGTTCCGCGAGGAGTACGTGCAGCCCATCGAAAAGGGCAAGGTCCCCGACAATGAGGAGGGCGGCGACTACCGGCGCCGCAGGCTGGAGCGGCTGCGCCGCAGGATCCGGCCGCTCATGCTGCGCCGCACCAAGGAGCTCGTGGCCGCGGATCTGCCCGAGAAGCAGGTGCAGGAGGTGTTCGTCGACCTCTCGCCCGCGCACCGGGCACGATATGACACCGTGCTGCAGCGCGAGCGGCAGAAGCTGCTCGGCCTGCTGGCCGACCTGGACCGGAACAGGTTCATCGTGTTCCGCTCGCTGACCATGCTGCGGATCCTGGCGCTGGCACCCGGCCTGATCGACCCGGCCGATGCAGGCATCCCCTCCAGCAAGCTGGACGTGCTCATCGAGCAGGTGCAGGAGCTGCGTGCCGAGGGCCACCGCGCGCTGGTGTTCAGCCAGTTCACGAGCTTCCTCGACCTGGCGGCTCAGCGGCTGGAGGCCGCGGGCGTCCCGCACACGCACCTGGACGGATCCACCCGCAATCGCACTGAGGTCATCGACTCCTTCAAGGACGGCGAGCAGCCGGTGTTCCTCATCAGCTTGAAGGCCGGCGGGTTCGGGCTCACGCTCACCGAGGCCGACTACGTGTTCCTGCTGGATCCGTGGTGGAACCCCGCCGCCGAGGCGCAGGCCATCGACCGCACGCACCGCATCGGGCAGACCCGCCGCGTGTTCGTGTATCGCCTGATCGCCTCGGGCACCATCGAGGAGAAGGTGCTCGCGCTGCAGCAGCGCAAGGCGCGCCTGTTCACTGCGGTGATGGACGACGACGAGCTGTTCTCCAAGGCGCTCACCGCCGACGACATCCGCGGTCTGCTGGAGACCTGACCAGGCTCCGCGGGCGCTTATCGACGGCCGGCCACCGGCCGGGCACAGCATCCGATCGATAGAATCGACACGTCCACAGCAGAAGGAGCGTTATGCGGATCACGGGACTCGGCCACGCCGGGATGTTCATCGAGACGGTCGGCGGGAACTTCATCTGCGACCCTGTGCTCGGACCCTCCTTCTTCGGCTCGTGGTTCCCGTTTCCCGACAACCGTGGCCTGGACTGGGAGCGCTACGGACGCGAGGCCGACTTCCTGTACATCTCGCACCGGCATCGCGACCATTTCGACCCGCGTGCGCTCGAGAAGTACATCCGCAAGGACATCGAGGTGCTGCTGCCGGAGTACGTCACCGACGACCTCGAGAACGACATCCGGAAGCTCGGCTACACCAACATCACGTACACGCAGGCCGGGCAGATCGACCAGCGCGGCAACCTCAAGTTCATGATCACGCCGCTGCGCGCCCCCAGCGACGGCCCGATCGGCGACTCCTCGCTGAGCATCGACGACGGCACGGCGTCCATCCTCAACCAGAACGATTCGCACCCGCTCGATCTGGAGGCGTTGCTGTCGTTCGGCAAGCCCGAGGCGTACTTCACGCAGGTGTCCGGAGCGATCTGGTGGCCGATGGTCTACGACCTGCCGCAGGACGCCAAGGTGAACTTCGCGAAGCTCAAGCGCGAGGCGCAGAACAAGCGCGCCATGTACTACATCGAGAAGGTCGACGCCCCGCACGTCTTCCCGATGGCCGGCCCGCCGATGTTCCTGCGCGACGACATCTTCCAGTACAACGGCACCGGCCGCGACGGCGACGCCATCTTCACCGACCAGAAGGAGTTCCTGGCGCACCTGAAGGAGAAGGCGCCGCAGTACGACGGGCAGCTGTTCGTGCCCGGCACCGTCGTGGAGCTGAACGGCGGCGAGATGACCGTCTCGCAGAGCCTGTACACGGATGCCGAGATCCATCACATCTTCGACGAGAAGTGGGACTACCTCGAGGAGCAGCGCGCCTCGCGTCAGCAGGAGCTGCGCGACGAGGAGGCCACCCGTGCCCAGGTGCTGCCGCCCGATGAGATGCTGGCCGCCATCAAGGAGTGGTGGGAGCCGCTGATCAAGAAGTCCCGCACCATCCGCCTCGGAGTGGGCGGGCATGTGCGCTTCAGGATCGGCGAGCTGGACATGGTGGTCGACTTCCCGCGCGCCAAGGTGCGCGAGTACGCGGGGGAGGAGTGCATCTACTGGTACACGATCCCCGCCGACCTGGTCTCCACCAACATCCGCGACCACGAGATCGACTGGTCGAACTCGATCTTCCTGTCGATGCAGTTCTCCGTGGG
>NZ_JBASAK010000032.1:0-55525 GCF_049650565.1 Microbacterium sp. | reverse complement strand
GTAGCCCTGCTGCGCCGGGTAGCCCTGCTGCGCCGGGTAGCCCTGCTGCGCCGGGTAGCCCTGCTGCGCCGGGTAGCCCTGCTGCGCCGGGTAGGGCGCGGGTGCGGGGTACGGCGCGGGTGCGGGGTACGGCGCGGGCGCACCGTACGGGTACGGAGCCTGCGCACCGTACGGGTACGGCGCCGGATGCGGATACTGTCCCGAGTACTGCCCGGGATAGGCGAGGGCGGGCATCCGCGGCGGCGGGTTCTTCGGCACGGCCCGGGCGGGATCCACTGCCCACGGGTCGCCGAGCGCCGCATCCGAGGCGCCCTGCGCGCTGAGGTCGACGTACCGGATGAGCGCCTGGTCGAGACCCTCGAACCGCATTCGGCTGTCGACGTACACCAGGGTGGCGCCGGTTCCCTGAACGACCAGGGCGATGGCAGAGACCACCAGCACGAGCACCTGGGGGACGACGTTCGCGACGATCATCGTGACGATCCGGGTGGGCTCGTCGGCGCCGGTCGGCGCCAGCAGGCCCCCGAAGATCCCCGACAGCAGAGTCGCCGGGTAGGAGACCACCTGCACGGCGACGCCCATGATCGCCTGGATGAGGAACGCGATGCCGAACGCGAACCAGAAGCGGCCGCGGATGAGCCGCCATGAGCGCACCAGCGCGGTGCGCAGCGTTGCGCCCTCCAGCACGATCACCGCGGGGACGACCAGCAGCTTGGTCGTCAGCCACACGAACAGCGGGATGCTCAGCAGCAGTATGACCAGTCCGATCAGCACCGCGATGCCGATGAGCTCGAAGCCGTTCGACCCCGTCGCCGAGACCAGCCCGTACACGATCCCGAATGCGACGGCGACCCAGACCACCACGGCCAGGGCCTGCAGCAGCGAGTAGGAGAACAGGCGCCAGAATGCGGGCTTCACCCGTCGCCACAGCAAGCGCAGCGAAGCCTTCCGCCCCAGCGCGGCATACGAGACGTCGGCGGCGACCAGGCCCTGCACCACGGCGGTGAAGCCGATGGCGACCAGCGACATGACCAGCACGGCTGCGCCGCCCAGCGCCGTCGATCCGATCAGAATCGGAAGATAGTCGGCGGAGGAGGCCGGAACCGTCGCGATGCGCGCCACGATGAAGAACATCACCAGCAGCAGCACGCCGGTCGTGATCGCCGTGACCACGAACTGCACGAGCACGGCGAACCCCAGCAGCACCTTGGGGTTGTGCCGCAGCGCGGCGAACGCGCGCCCGAGCACCGTTCCGAATGTCATCGGATGCAGGGGGAAGGCACCCTTCTTGGGCGCCGGCGTCCAGGCCTGACCGCTCATCGAGCACTCCCTCCGTGTGCACTCCCATGGTTGCATAAACGAGTCGCCGCATCGTCGGCACGCGCCCGTGATCGGGACGCTGTCGGTAATGTCAAGTAGGCTGATCCGAGTTGTGGACGGCAGGGGAATCGCCGTACGCATCGCACAGAAAGATGAGGCTGGGCACAAGATGACCTCACGGATCCTCGTGGTCGACGACGACACGGCACTGGCCGAGATGATCGGCATCGTGCTTCGCACGGAGGGTTTCGACGTGCTGTTCTGCGCCGACGGCGCGCTGGCCGTGGACGAGTGGCGCTCCTCCCGTCCCGATCTTGTGCTGCTCGACCTCATGCTCCCCGGCATGGACGGCATCGAGATCTGCACCCGCATCCGCGCGGAGTCCGGCGTGCCGGTGATCATGCTCACCGCCCGCAGCGACACGGCCGACGTCGTCCGCGGCCTCGAGGTCGGCGCCGACGACTACATGGTGAAGCCCTTCAACCCGAAGGAGCTCGTCGCCCGCATCCGCACCCGCCTCCGGCCGGCGCCGCAGGCGACCGCCGAGGTGCTGCGCGTGGGCGATCTCACCATCGACGTCGATGCGCACGAGGTGCGCCGCGGCACGGAATCCATCCCCCTCACCCCGCTGGAGTTCCAGCTGCTGGTCGCGCTGGCCTCCAAGCCGCAGCAGGTGTTCTCCCGCGAGATGCTGCTGGAACAGGTCTGGGGCTACCACTACAAGGCCGACACGCGCCTGGTCAACGTGCACGTGCAGCGACTGCGCGCCAAGGTCGAGCTCGATCCGGACAACCCCCGGATCGTGATGACCGTGCGCGGCGTCGGCTACCGCGCCGGGAGCATCAGCTAGGAGCCCGCGGTGATCGCGACATCCGCGACGCGCCTGCGACCCGCATCCTGGCGCTCGCCGCGCACCTGGCCCGACGCGCTGGCGGTGAACTGGCGGCGCTCGATGCGCTTCCGTGCCACCGCCATCACGCTGGCCGCTACGTCGCTCGCAGTGCTGGTGATCTGCGTCATCATGGGCCTGGTCATCCGCAACGACCTGTTCGAGGCACGCAAGGACGAGGCGCTGCACAACGCCAGGGTCGCCGTGGCGCAGGCGCAGCGCGTGGTCGATGCCGGCGTCGCCGGCGACGACCGCGCCACGCTCACCAACCTCTGGAACGAGGCGCAGCGCGAGCTGGGCCGGGCCTCGTCGTCGAATCTCATCGTCGGCAACCTCGCCCAGCGGATCGGCGAGGGCTACACGCCGCTGGGATTCGGCAGTCTGCAACTGACCTATCAGCAGCTCAGCAACGAGCTGCGCACGCGCGTGCAGAAGGTCCCGACCCGGCAGGCCTGGCAGTCCATCGCCCTGCCGAACGGCGACCGACCAGCATCCGCCGGCATCGTGGTCGGGCAGATGCTCACCATCCCCGACGTGGCGACCTACGACATCTACATCGCCTACGACCTTGCGGACGCCGATGACACGCTGCTGTTCGTGCAGCGCACCCTGTGGCTGGCGGGACTCACCCTGATCGCCCTGATCGGGGGCATCAGCTGGCTGGTGCTGAGATCCGTCTCCGCGCCGATCATCGAGGCGGCGGAGACCAGCGCCCGACTGGCGGCAGGCGATCTGGGCGTGCGCCTGCCCGTGCACGGCGAGGACGAGCTGGCGAGTCTCGGCCGCTCGTTCAACGCCATGGCCGACAGCATCGAGCGGCAGATCAAGGAGCTCGCGGAGCTGTCGCTCGTGCAGCAGCGCTTCGTCTCCGACGTGTCGCACGAGCTGAGGACCCCGCTGACCACGATCCGACTGGCGTCGGAGATGATCAACGACCAGAAGGACGACTTCGACCCGATGACCGCGCGCACGGTCGAGCTGATGCACACGCAGGTGCAGCGCTTCGAGACGCTGCTCGCCGATCTTCTGGAGATCAGCCGCTACGACGCGGGTTCCGTCCAGCTCGAGGTCGAGGCCACGAGCCTCGCCCAGCTGGCGGAGGAGATCGTCGATCAGATGCGCCCGCTCGCGCAGGCGCACGACACCGAGCTGCGGATGGTCGCTCCCGGCGGGTACTCGCCGGTGGACATGGACCCGCGGCGGGTGCGCAGGGTGCTGCGCAACCTGGTCGGCAACGCCATCGAGCACGGCGAGGGGCGCCCCGTCGTGGTCACCGTGGACAGCAATCAGTACGCGGTCGCGGTGGGCGTGCGCGATTTCGGACTCGGGATGCGGCCGGAGGACGCGGAGCACGTGTTCGACAGGTTCTGGCGCGCCGATCCCTCTCGCAAGCGCACGATCGGCGGCACCGGACTGGGACTCTCGATCGCCCTGGGCGATGCCCAGTTGCACGGGGGCACGCTGCAGGTGTGGTCGCAGCTGGGCGTCGGCAGCAACTTCGTGCTGACTGTTCCCCGTTCGGGCGGCGAGATCACCGGTCAGGGCCCGGTCCCGCTGGAGCCCGAGGAGGCGCTGGTCGACCTCGGCACGCTGACGCAGCCCATCAGGCTGGGAGGCGACGGCGCAGGCGACGAGCAGGGGGAGGATCGGCGATGAGGCCCAGAAGAGGCATCCGCCTGCTCGCGATCGCCGTGGCCGGCCTGCTGCTGGCGGGGTGCTCGGGGCTTCCGACGTCGGGCCCGCCGAACCCGGGTCTGACCATCGGCGACGATGGCCAGGAGCAGATCTTCATCCCCACCGCCTCGGATCCGCAACCGGGCGACAGCCCCGAGCAGATCGTGAAGGGGTTCCTGGAGGCGTCCATGACGCCCACCAGCAACTGGGACACTGCGCAGAAGTACCTCACGGACGGGTTCCGCGGGACCTGGAAGCCCGGGTCGTCGGTGACGATCGACGAGTCCGTGACCACGCGCGAGTTCACCTCCACGGTCAAGGCCGACGACAAGTCGGCGAAGTCCGCCGAGGTGCACGCCCAGTTCCAGCAGGTCGCCAGCGTGGACGCCTCCGGTGCCTACACCGGCGACTCCGGCACGGCGAAGGCGACCTACAAGCTCAAGCGGGAGAAGGGCGGGGAATGGCGCATCTCCGAGGCCAGCGACGGGATCGTGCTCGATGCTCCGACGTTCCCGCGGGTGTACCAGAAGTACACGCTGAAGTACTTCGATCCGGGGTGGAAGCATCTCGTGCCCGACGTGCGCTGGTTCCCGCGCCGGCCCTCGATGGCCACCACCATCGCCCGCGCGCTGATCTCAGGAAAGCCCAGTGAGTGGCTGACGCCCGCGGTGCGCTCGGCCTTCACCGGGGACATCTCCCTGGCGGGGGATGCCGTGACCGTCGACTCCTCGCAGGTCGCGACCGTGGCGCTCTCGCGCACGGCGATGTCCGCGTCGGCCATCGACCTCTCGCGCATGCGCACGCAGCTGGAGAGCAGCCTGGCCGGCGCCGGAGTGTCAGAGGTGCGCTTCACCGTCGACGGGGCGCCGCTGGAAGCAGGACTCGTACCCGTCGACGAGAACGTCGTCGACCCGGGAGTGCTCGTGCTCACCGACGACGGCTTCGGCCGCATACTCTCCGGAGACGGCGTCGAGCCGGTCGGGGGCCTCACCGCGCAGATCGCCAAGATGGCGGTTCCTCCGGCGGCGATCGATGTCTCACTGGACGCGACGCTGGCGGCCGTGCAGCTGCGGGACGGCGACGTGGCCGCGATCTCGTCAGGCGAGCAGACGGCGCTGGATGACCGGGACGACCTGATCGAGCCCTCTCTGGATCCATTCGGGTACGTCTGGACGGTGCCCGACGACGCTCCGGCCATGCTCGTGGCGTGGGGTTCCGACAGGGGGCAGCATCCGATCGCGAACGCCTGGCCCGGGGCGGACAGCATCAGCCAGCTTCGCGTGTCCGCCGACGGGACGCGGGTCGCCGCGGTCGTCAGCACGGGAAGCCAGCGCACCGTCGTCGTGGCCGGGATCGTGCGCGGCCAGAACTCCGAACCCGTCGAGCTGGGTGCGCCGCATACGATCGGCGAGGTCACGGGTGCCTCACGGGGGCTGGCGTGGTTCGGCTCGGACACTCTCGCCGTGATCAGCAGCACGCCCGATCCGGTCTTCACGACGTTCGTCATCGGCGGTCCGGTGAGCGCCTTCGCCGCCCCGGACGGCGCGGTGGCGATCGCCGGGGCCAAGACGCCGACGGGGCTGCGTGTGCTGTCCTCGGACGGCTCGGTCTATGCGCAGCGCGGTTCGTCGTGGCAGATCGCCGTGCAGAGTGCGCGGGTGCTGGGCACTCGGGCGGGCTACTGAGCCGCGCGATCTGATCCTTCTGCACAATCGCCGGGTTCTTCGGGTTGTGCACGGATGCCGTGATCGCGGTCCGTCGTGGCCTGCGGCCTGCGCGAGGATCGTCGGATGGACGGCATCAGGGGGATCGCGCAGGAGGTGATGGCGCTGCTGCTGGCGTCGTCCTGCCCCGGGTGCGATCGCGTGGGCACGCTGCTGTGCGACGACTGCCGGTGGAGGCTGGTCGCCGACCCGCTGCGGACGATCAGCCCCGGTGGTCTCGACGTGCATGCGGCGCTGGCGTACGAGGGAGTCGCGGCGCGCTGCATCCGCCGCCTGAAGGAGGACGGCGCGACGCTGCTGGCGCGCCCGCTGGGCGGCGCTTTGCGGTCGGTGCTGGCGGCGCAGGCGCCGGCGGGAGCGCTGGTCGTTCCGGTGCCGACCGGGCACGCCGCCTACCGGCGACGCGGGTACCGAGTGCCGGAGCTGCTGGTCGGGCATGCCGGATTCACACCTGCGCGGATGCTGCGCGCGGCCCGGCCCACGGGCGATCAGCGCGGCCTGGGGCGAGAGGAGCGCGCCCGCAACGTGGCCGGCAGTCTGCGCGCGGTGCGGTCCGGGGGAGGGCGTCAGGTCGTGATCGTCGATGATGTGGTCACCACCGGAGCCACGCTGGACGAGGCCGCGAGAGCCCTGCGCGCCGCGGGATTCCGCCCGATCTGCGCGGTCGCTCTGGCCGCCACGCCCGTTCGTCGCGACACGCGGGAGATCCAGGTGAACGGATAGTGACATGTCTGGGTGCGAGTACTAGCGTAGGGATCCACAAGGCGACCACGGTCCGCCCTTGGCCGGGAGGACCGGGACAAGGAGGCAGTGATGGAAACGAGCATCGTAGGCGTCGGAGTGAGCATCTCCGACCGGTTCCGCACGGTTGTCGAGGAGAAGACGGCGCGGATCCAGACGCTCGCGCCGCGAGCGCTCCGACTCGAGATCAAGGTCACGCATCGTGCATATCGCAACGGGCGGGTTCCCGATGAGACGGTCGAGCTCACGCTGCTCGGCAAGGGTCCCGTCGTCCGCGCGGAGGCTGTCGATGCTGACAAGTTCACTGCGCTGGATCTGGCGCTCGACAAGCTCTCCGAGCAGCTTCGCCGCGCGAAGGAGAAGCGGATCGACGGCCGCAACCAGGCCCGGGGCGCGCACTTCGAGAAGGGCAGCGGCGCGCTGACCGGGATCGACGTGCAGCCGGCATCCGCCGACGTGCTCCGCGCCGTCGCGACCGGGGCCATCCCCGTGCTCGAGGACGAGGAAGAGGCGTACACGCCGGTCGTGATCCGCACGAAGAACTTCGATGCGGAGTGGATGACCGTCGAGGAGGCCGTCGACCGCATGGAACTGGTCGGGCACGACTTCTTCCTGTTCGTGGATGCTCGCACCGACCACCCGAGTGTGGTCTACCGCCGCAAGGGCTGGGACTACGGCGTCATCTCGCTGACCACTGCAGCTCCGCCCGCGGAGGTGCTGGCGTCCTGACCCGCTTGGGTTCCTGAGCCCGTCGAAGGACCGAAGGCCCGTCCCGTTCGCGGGGCGGGCCTTCTGCCCTTCTTGGATGTCTGACGTCGTCTGCGTGCGTGCGCTTCCCGCGGACTTGTCCGATTGGCGCGGCTGGATTCCCGGCATCCGTCCGCGCGAAGCGCATTTCTCCGCGCCAAGCGCGCGGAGTCGGTTCCGGTGATCAGTCGAAGATGCCGTCCAGGATGCTGCCGATCACCAGGCCGCCGAGGATGCCGCCCATCACGCCGTTGCCGCCGCGCTGTCCGCCGCCACCCCAGCCACCGCCGCCCCAGTCCTGATCCTGCGGGCGGGACGAGTCGATGTCGCGCTGTGCGAGCTGCAGAGCCTCGGATGCCAGCTGCGCCACCCGCCGCGCGGAGGACAGCGCCTGCTCGCGCGTCTCCTCGGCAGGGAGCATGGCCGGCACATCCACGCGCAGCCGCTCGGCCTCGGCGAGCCGGGTGCGGGCATCCGCTCCGATCCAGCCGCGGTGCCCTGCGATGAGCCCCCGGGCCACGCCGAGCTGGCGGTCGGCGTCGTCCAGCGCGTTCTGCACCTGGGCCAGTGAGGGGAGCGGATGCTCGATGCGGTACTGCGCCCTGCTGATCGCGGCATCCAGATCGCTGTTGGCGGTGCGCAGCTGCGTCAGCTCGGCGAACGGGTCGTTCAGGGTTCCGATCGGTGCGAGCGCGCCGAGCGCCGCCTCGAGCGCCGCTGAGGCAGCCGCCACCTCGGGCGTACGCGGAGCGTTGCGGGCCGCCACGATGTCCCCACGGGAGTCGGCCACGACGTTGGCCAGGGTGGACTCGGCGCGCAGCGCCTCGATCTCGAACTCGTCCACGGCATCCAGCAGGGCACCGGCGCGGCGGACGGCCTCGGTGGCGGTCTCCAGCGCGATGATCGCCTCGTCGTTGTGCTTCGCGGCACGGCGGCGCTCGGTCACGTCCGCACCGTGCACGGCGAATGCCAGCAGCTGCTCGGCCTCGTCGCCCGATGAGGCGATCCGCCGCATGGCCGTCTCCGCGTAGCGTGCGGAGAGCCGGGTGATGGTCTCCCTGGCCTGCGGCACGCGAGCGCTCAGCGCCTCGGCATCCTTGCGCACCTGGGCGATCACCTCGGGCGTGCGGCGCACCTTGGCGACCGTGGCGGCCAACGCACCCGTCTTCTCGGTCAGCAGGCCCTCGGCCCACTCGCACAGCTGCACGATGCGTGCGTTGCGGGTGCGCAGCTCTTCGTCGGTGTCGGGGATCTCGTCGTGGTTCAGCTGGTGCAGTTGGAAGGCCTCCTGCAGATGCAGGCGCACGGCATCCAGAGCGGCCCTGGTGTCGGACGTCAGCGCCTCGCCGAGCTCAGCCTGCGCGAACGCCAGCTCCTCGCCGGTGCTGCGGATGCGCTCGTCGGCGGCGACCAGCGCCTGCTCGGCGCGGCGCGCGAGATCGGCATCCTGCGCCGCCAGCGCTTCCTGTTCACGCTTGTTCCTGCCCCAGAATCCGGCCATGGATCGATCCTACGGTCCGGTGGGAATGTGCGCGCTGTGCATCCGATGTGCCTTCCGCGAACACCTCCTGCGCCGACACCCCGGTTTCTCGCCGACACCCCGTGCTGCGGGCGTCGGCAACACGGGGTGTGGGCGGCAGGTCGGGGTATCGGCGAAGGTGGACAGGACGGGGTCAGGCGATCGCGGTGCGGTGGGTGAGGTCGGCCCGCGGGGGACGGATCAGCAGAGAGACCAACGAGATCATCAGCGGGAGCCCGATGGCGATGCCCAGCAGCCAGAGCACGGGCGCATCGCTCAAGCGAGAGCCGGGCATGGCCTGGGTGAGTGCCCACGCGCCGGCGAGGCCGAGCAGCACACCGATCACGCACCCCACTCCGGCGATGATGATCGCCTGCCATGCCGCGACCCGACGCCGCAGCGCCGTCGTGGCGCCGACGGCGGCGAGAGTCGCGTCGTCCTCACGTCGCTCGATGCGCGCGAGGCCCAGGCTGATCGTCGCGGCCGCGATGACGATGATGCTGAGGATGCCGAGGACCAGGGCCAGCCAGGGCAGCGGCGAGTCCGGCCCGTTCTCCACGCGCACGTCGAACATCGCGCCTCCCGTGCTTGCGGTCTCGGCGTCCGCTCGCATCCGGTCCAGAGTCGCCTCAGAGGGTGCTTCGTCGAACAACGCGACCCAGCTGCGCACGACGGTGTGGACGCCGTGCTGCGTCGCGGCGGCGGGGGAGAGGATCAGCGGGTAGCCCGAGCTGATGCCGACGTGCACCTGCGTGGCCAGAGACTCCGTGCGCAGCGGTTCCGGGATCTGGCCCGTGTAGAGGTCTCTCGCACTCCAGAAAGCGAGTTGAGCGGTGTCGTCGTCGTTGACGTACTCGGCGTATCCCCGCGGCACCGGACGCTGCGCCAACGACGCGATCGCGCCACCCTCCGCGAACTCCGTGCGCTCCGCATCGGTGAGGTCGAGGCCGGTCAGCGCCTCGACGTCGTCGGGCTCGATGATCGTCAGGGTCTGGCCGGGGGCGTTGATCCAGCGGTGAATCTCCCGGGACCAGACCGACGCGTACACGACCTCCGGAGACGGCGTCGTCGTGTCCGTCATGTCGACGGCGGGTTCGATGGGGGAGGACACCGGGATGATCCGCTCCGGATGGGCGTCGGAGAGGAATGCCGGGGCCTGCGCCGGTGCTGTCTCTCCCCAGTTGGAGACGATGACGCTGCCCTTCGGCGCCGCCCAGGCCCAGTTGCGCGTCGACTGGGCCTGCGGGATGGCGATCGCACACAGCACGAAGACGGCGACGGCAGTGCTGGCGGCGATCGAGACGAATGCCGGCACGGTGCGCGGTGAATTGGCCACGGCATCCCGCGACGCGAGTCGGGCGGCCGAGCCGAAGCGTGCCAGCAGTCCGGCCAGGAGGGCGAGGATCCCCTGTCCGCTGAGAGTGACGCTCAGCAGAAGCAGCAGCACGCCGATGATCGACGCCCACAGCGCGGTAGTCTGCAGGCCCTGGTCCCAGGTGTCGGTTGCGGCGAGAACGCCGAACAGCACGCCGCCGGCCACCACTGTCGCGCCGCCGATCAGCGCGATGACAATGCCCGCGACAGGGCGGCGCAGCGACATGCGGACCGGACGTCGCGCACCGCGCAGTGCGGCGATGGCATCGCCCCGGGTGGCGCCGCGGGCAGGGACGACGGATGCCACGAGCCCGACGAGCATCGCGAAGACGATCACCCCAACCACGCTCCACGGCACTTTCAGCCCCCACGACGACCAGAACGTGTTCTTCACCCCGGGATCCAGCAGCGCATCGATCGCGGCCACGGCACCGATGCCGACCGCCGTACCGACCGCGCCGCCGACCAGACCCAGCAGCGCGCCCTGCGCGAGCACCGTGCGAAACACGTCGCCGCGGCGTGCACCGACCGTCGTCAGCACCGCCAGTGAGCGCTGCTGGCGACGAGCGCTCACTGCCATCGCGGCGGCGGCGAGCAGGCCGACGAGCAGCCCGCCGAACACCAGCCCGAGGGAGACGAGCAGGAGTGTCAGCCACGCGGAGTCGGTCTGCCCGGCCATCATGGTCGCCGAGGTCTCGGCCCCGGCGGGAGGGTCCAGCACGAGATCGCGGGCGTAGGCGACATAACCGGTGTGGTTCAGGTCGGTGAGGGTGGTGAAGTCGGGCTGCCAGTCGGGCAGGAACCAGATCGTGCTGCGCCCTGCGGCGTCGTCGCTGGACGGAGCAGCGGATTGCGGGAGGAACAGCACTTCGCGGTAGGCACTGCCGTCCATCGCACGCTGGATGCCGACAATCCGGTAGGACTGTCCACGATCGGGCAGCTCGACGTCGTCACCGACCCCCACGCCCAGCCGCTCTAGGAGCGCCGGGGACGCCATCGCCTCCTCAGCCGACTGCGGTGTGCGGCCGGACACCGCTTCGTAACGGCCATCCAGGCGGGGATCCCAGCTGTCGCCGTAGAGCACCGGGAACCCGGCGATGCCGTCGCGGGTGGTCATCCGCTCGTACCCCTCAGCGATCGCGATCGTCGCGGTGCTCTTGGGCAGTCCGGCCTCGCGGAGATCGGTCGGCGCGGGCAGCTCCGGGTTGGCGGGGGAGCCGTCATCGGCCCGGTCCATGCTCGTCAGCCAGGGCAGATCGACGGCCTGCACGCGGCTCGGATCCGCACCGCCCTCGATCCGGATCCACGACTGCGTCTTACCGAGCTCGAGGGCCACCGCCTGCTCTGGTGATGGTGCCTTGCTCTCGGTGAACGTGAGCACCCCGACAGCGGCCGCCACCGGCACCGCGATGAGCGCCGCCACCAGCACCGACGATCCCTTCGTGCGCAGCAGCTGCCGCCATGCGAGCTTCAGCGTCACACCCTGACGCGCACGCCTGCTCATGGCCGCCCCGCCAGTATGGCGTCCGCGTCGTCGCGCCGCGACTCGTCCACGATGCGGCCGTCGCGGAGGAACACGATCCGATCGGCCCACGCCGCGTGTCGCGCCTCGTGCGTGACGAGGATGCCGGCGGCGCCCGCGTCGATGCGCCCGCGGATGGTCCTCATCACCTGCTCGCCGGTCACCGAGTCCAGTGCGCCGGTGGGCTCATCGGCGAGGATCAGTCGGCGGCCGCCGATGATGGCACGGGCGATGGCCACCCGCTGCTGCTGGCCGCCGGAGAGGTCATCGGGGTAGGCGTCGCCGCGGTCGCCCAGCCCCACCAGGCCCAGGGCGTCTCGTCCGGCCCGCCGCACGGTGCGGCGGCTCACGCCGTCCAGCTCCATCGGCAGCGTGACGTTCTCCATGGCGGTCAGTGTGGGTATGAGGTTGTAGTCCTGGAACACGAAGCCCACAGCCTTGCGGCGCAGGGCCGCCAGCTGGTTGGGCGCCGCCGTGCTGAGGTGCTCGCCGTCGATGACCACCTCGCCGACGGTGGGTGTCTGCAGCCCGCCTGCGATGGACAGCAGCGTCGACTTGCCCGAACCGGACGCCCCCATCACCGCAACGAGCTCGCCGGGCATCACCTCCAGATCCACGCCGCTGAGCGCCGAGGCGGCGAGCTCCCCGACGCCGTACTGCTGCGAGACGCCCACCATCCGCAGCACTGCGGCGGTCATGCGCGTGCCTTCGACGGGCGGCCGCGCTTGGGCCGCTCGGTGGACAGCTCCAGCTCCAGCGCGCGCTGCGGATGCAGGCTGAGTCGCTGCTCGGTGTGATCCAGCCAGCGCACCTCGGCCTCAGCAGCGAAGATCATCGAGTCGACCACCAGCGTCCAGGCCAGCTCCTCGGCGCCCTCGGGGTCTGCGCCGGCGTACTTCGCCCGATTCAACTCCTGCAGCTGCGCGAGCGATGCCCTGCGCTGATTGTGGATCACGGCGGTCACGTCCACCCCGGGCAGCGTCGCGGCGATGGCCAGCTTGATGGCCAGTTCGTCGCGGGTTCCCGCTTGGCGCTCGACCGGAGAGGCCAGCCACTCGCGCACATCTGCTCGACCGGCATCCGTGATCTCGTAGTAGACGTGGCCCTGGTCGTCCACGTTCCCCTTCTGCACCAGGCCGTCGCGCTCCAGGCGCTCCAGGGTGTTGTAGATCTGGCCGACGTTCAGCGGCCAGGTCGATCCGGTGCGCCGGTCGAACTCGGCGCGCAGCTGGTACCCGTAGCACGGGCCCTGGTCGAGGATGGCCAGCAGGCTCTGACGGACGGACATGGGCGCTCCGATCGGTTTTCCGAGTATTGCGTTTCTGAGTATATGCATATCGGGAAAAGTGCAACAGCATCCGGCATCCGCGTGTCCGTTCGCCATCGGCGTGCGACGACGGGCCCGTCGTGCACAGCGGATGCATGTCACGGGCCGGTAACATGGCACGGTATGCCCGGCGGCGAACCCCGCCGGCACCCGAGATCCAAGGGAGATTTCCGTGGCCAATCCTCTCGAGAAGCTGCTGCGTGCAGGCGAGGGACGCATCCTTCGCAGGCTGAAGCAGGTCGTCAAGGCCGTGAACGCGCTGGAGGGCGACTTCGAGAAGCTCACTGACGACGAGCTGCGCGAGGAGACCACCGAGCTGCGGGCGCGCTACGAGAACGGCGAGACCCTCGACCAGCTGATGCCCGAGGCGTTCGCCGCGGTGCGCGAGGTCGCGCGCCGGACCCTGGGCATGCGCGCCTACGACGTGCAGATCATGGGCGGTGCCGCCCTGCACATGGGCAACATCGCCGAGATGAAGACCGGTGAGGGCAAGACGCTCACCGCCGTCTTCGCGATGTACCTCAACGCCATCGCCGGCAAGGGCGCCCACCTCGTCACGGTCAACGACTTCCTCGCCAGCTACCAGGCCGAGCTGATGGGCCGCGTCTACCGCGGCCTCGGCATGACCACGGGCGTGATCGTCTCGGGGCAGACGCCCGAGGTGCGCCGCGCGCAGTACGCGGCCGACATCACCTACGGCACCAACAACGAGTTCGGCTTCGACTACCTGCGCGACAACATGGCGTGGCGCAAGGAGGACCTGGTCCAGCGCGAGCACTTCTTCGTGATCGTCGACGAGGTCGACTCGATCCTGATCGACGAGGCGCGCACGCCGCTGATCATCTCGGGTCCTTCGTCAGGCGAGGCCAACCGCTGGTTCACCGAGTTCGCGAAGATCGCCCGCACGCTCGAGGCAGGCGTGGACTACGAGGTCGACGAGAAGAAGCGCACCGTCGGCGTGCTCGAGCCCGGCATCGAGAAGGTCGAGGACTACCTCGGCATCGATAACCTGTACGAGTCCGCCAACACACCGCTGATCTCGTTCCTGAACAACTCCATCAAGGCCATCGCCCTGTTCAAGCGCGACACCGACTACGTCGTCATGAACGACGAGGTCATGATCGTCGATGAGCACACCGGCCGCATCCTGGTCGGCCGCCGCTACAACGAGGGCATCCACCAGGCCATCGAGGCCAAGGAGAACGTTCCGGTCAAGGCCGAGAACCAGACCCTCGCCACCGTCACGCTGCAGAACTACTTCCGTCTGTACGACAAGATCGCCGGCATGACCGGTACCGCCGAGACCGAGGCGGCCGAGTTCATGTCCACGTACAAGCTGGGCGTCGTGCCGATCCCCACCAACCGGCCGCTGATCCGCAAGGACCAGCCGGACCTGGTCTACAAGAACGAGCAGGCCAAATTCGCCCAGGTGGTCGAGGACATCGCCGAGCGCCACGCCGCCGGGCAGCCGGTGCTGGTCGGCACGATCAGTGTCGAGAAGAGCGAGTACCTCTCGCGTCTGCTGGCCAAGAAGGGCATCAAGCACGAGGTGCTCAACGCCAAGAACCACGCTCGCGAGGCCGAGATCGTCGCCCTCGCCGGGCGCCTGGGAGCCGTCACCGTCGCGACCAACATGGCCGGCCGCGGCACCGACATCATGCTCGGCGGCAACGCCGAGTTCCTGGCCGTGCAGGAGCTGCGCGCGAAGGGCCTCGACCCGGAAGAGACCCCCGAGGAGTACGAGGCCGCGTGGGATGACACCTACGAGGCCATGAAGAAGAAGGTCGCCGAGGATTCCGTCAAGGTCACCGAGGCCGGCGGCCTGTACGTGCTCGGCACCGAGCGCCACGAGTCGCGCCGCATCGACAACCAGCTGCGCGGTCGTTCGGGCCGTCAGGGCGACCCCGGCGAGAGCCGGTTCTACCTCAGCCTCACCGACGACCTCATGCGACTGTTCCAGTCCGGCGCGGCCGAGGCGATCCTTGCCCGCACGAACTTCCCGGACGACGTGCCGATCGAGTCGGGCCTGGTCAGCCGCGCCATCCGCAGCGCCCAGAACCAGGTCGAGGCGCGCAACGCCGAGATGCGCAAGAACGTCCTCAAATACGACGACGTCCTCAACCGCCAGCGCGAGGCCATCTACACCGATCGCCGCCAGATCCTGCACGGCGACGACATCGCCGACCGCGTGCAGCACTTCATCGAGGACGCCATCGGGGGCATCGTCGACGACCACACCTCCGAGGGCCACAACGAGAGCTGGGACTTCGACGCGCTCTGGACCGAGCTGAAGACGCTGTACCCGGTGAACGTCACGATCGACGAGGTCGTCTCCGAGGCCGGCGGACGCAAGGGCGGCATCACCTCCGAGGGACTCAAGCGCGAGCTGCTCTCCGATGCCCTCATCGCGTATGAGAAGCGCGAGGAGAACCTCGGCGAGGCCGCGACCCGGGAGCTCGAGCGCCGCGTGGTGCTGCAGGTACTGGACCGCCGTTGGCGCGATCACCTGTACGAGATGGACTACCTCAAGGACGGCATCGGCCTGCGCGCCATGGCGCAGCGCGACCCGCTGATCGAGTACCAGCGCGAGGGCTACGCCATGTTCCAGACCATGATGAGCCAGATCAAGGAGGAGTCGGTCGGCTACCTCTACAATCTCGAGGTCGAGGTGCGCCGCGCTGGCGCCGACCAGACCGAGGTCGAGGCAAAGGGCCTTGCCGATCCCCAGCCCGAGCAGAAGCTCGAGTACTCCGCTCCCAACGACTCCGGTGATGTCGAGGTGCGCAACGAACGCGGTCAGGTTCAGCGGGCGGCCACAGAGCGCGCTGCCACCACCGCACGCGGTGCGTTCGGCCAGCAGGTGGATGCCGCCGAGCAGCCCGCCCCGCAGAATCGCGAGCAGCGCCGCGCGCAGAACCGCAAGAAGAAGTAGGCGCCCCGCGCATGATGAAGGCCGGTCCCGAGGGCCGGCCTTCGTCATGCACGGCAGGTGGTGGCGGTGGCCGGTGCTCCCCGCTGTCATGCAAGGATGAGCACGTGAACAGGGCACAGGAGCGTGAACTCGAATCGACGAGAGTCGCGTCGTGGCTGCGTGATGCGATCGTCAGGGGAGCGCGGAGTCCGGGAAGCCGCCTGATCGAGCGGGATCTTGCTTCGGAGTACGGCGTCAGCCGCGTGCCCGTGCGGAGCGCCCTGAAGGCCCTGGCGATGGAGGGGCTCGTCGAGCTGCGCCCGCGCACCTGGGCCATCGTACGGGAGTTCACGCAGGAGGACCTCGCCGACCTCGACGAGGTGCGGCAGGTGCTCGAGCCGATGGCTGCGCGCCTCGCCGCAGAGCGGCGCAGCGAGGAGGGCGCCGAACGACTGCGCAGGGCCATCTCGGCCGCGCCATCGACCATCGGCGCGGCGGCCGAGTTCCACGAGATCGTCGTGGAACTGGCGGGCAATCGGCTGCTCGCCGACCTGATGGGCAGCATCCGCAGCCGGCTTCGCTGGGAGCTGGCGCAGCACGACGACCTGAGCCATATCGCCGACGAGCACGTGGCGCTGCACGAGGCGATCCGCGACGGGGACGGCGACAGGGCCGCTCAGCTGGCGCACGAGCACGTGCAGAGCATCCGCGGCGACCGACTGGCCCGCGCCGAGGCGCTGCGCACCGGGTCGGTCCCCGTCGTCGCGGACTGACGCCCCCGGCGCGGCGGGTAGCATTGGCGGATGACCCGCCGAACCCTGGACCAGTCGTCCAAGCTCAAGAACGTCCTCTATGAGATCCGCGGCAAGGCACTGGTCGAGGCGGCGCGGCTGGAGTCCGAGGGCCACCAGATCCTCAAGCTGAACACCGGCAACCCCGCCACCTTCGGCTTCGAGGCCCCGCACCAGATCGTGCACGACATGCTGGCGGCACTGCCGACCGCGCACGGCTACAGCGACAGCAAGGGCATCATCTCCGCCCGCCGCGCGGTGGTCAGCCGCTACGAGCAGATCCCCGGCTTCCCGCGCTTCGATCCGGATGACGTGTTCCTGGGCAACGGCGTCTCCGAATTGATCACGATGGTCATGCAGGCGCTGCTGGACCAGGGCGACGAGGTGCTGATCCCCGCGCCGGACTACCCGCTGTGGACGGCCATGACCTCGCTGGCGGGCGGCACCCCGGTGCACTACCTGTGCGACGAGGAGAACGGCTGGCAACCCGACCTCGAAGACATCCGCGCGAAGATCACGCCGCACACCAAGGCCATCGTGATCATCAACCCCAACAACCCCACGGGCGTGGTGTACTCCCGCGAGGTGCTGCAGGGGATCGTGCAGATCGCCCGCGAGAACGAGCTGCTGCTGCTCTCGGACGAGATCTACGACCGCATACTGTTCGACGGTGCCGTGCACACACCGACGGCCACGCTGGCGCCCGACCTGCTGTGCCTGACGTTCAACGGACTGTCCAAGACGTACCGCGTGGCGGGGTACCGCTCCGGCTGGCTCGTCATCACCGGGCCCAAGGCGCACGCCAGGGGGTTCCTGGAGGGGATCACGCTGCTGGCCTCGACGAGGCTGTGTCCGAACGTGCCCGCGCAGCACGCCGTGCAGGCGGCGCTCGGAGGCGTGCAGTCCATCGACACGCTCATCGCCCCCTCCGGGCGGCTGCACGAGCAGCGCGACATCGCCTGGGAGGGGCTCTCCTCGATCCCCGGCGTCAGCTGCGTGAAGCCGCAGGGCGCGCTCTACGCGTTCCCGCGGCTGGACCCTGAGGTGCACGAGATCCACGACGACGCCAAGCTCGTGTACGACCTGCTGGTCTCGGAGAAGATCCTGCTGGTGCAGGGCACCGGGTTCAACTGGCCCACGCCCGATCACCTGCGTGTCGTGACGCTGCCCGAGGCGCGCGTGCTCAGCGCCGCCGTCGAGCGGCTCGGGAACTTTCTCGCGAGCTACCGGCAGTGACCTCGGCCCGCGCGCCGAGACCCGACGCCACCCGGCGCACCGCCGTGACCAGCGGCGACCGGGGCGACACGTCGGCGATGGCGCGCGCGTGCAGGGCTGCCGCGTCCGCCGCACGCTGATCCTCGGGCAGGAACGCCACCTCACCGATGCCCGCGAACCGGTCCAGCGTGCGCCGGATCTGTCCTCGGGCGTCGATGCCGAGCGGACCGGGGCGCACGCGGTTGGCGACGACCGTGACCGGCGTCCCGCCCAGCAGATGCCGCAGTTCGGCATGTTCGCGCACGAACCGGCTGACGCCCAGCGGATCCGCCGACAGCACAGCCACCACGGCATCGGCCTCCATCAGCGCCGCGGCGGTCGCGGCGTGGCGCGGTGGTGCACCCGGGTCCAGTCCGTCGTCCTCGGCGTCCAGCTCCGCCGCGACGTCGACGACCGTGGCCTGCGTCCACGACCTGCAGGTGTTCAGCGTCGTGCGCACGCGGGCCGCGCCCAGTTCCGGCCATCTGCTGGGGCGATTCAGGCCGCTGAGCACCTCGATCATGCCGCCGGACGTCTCCACGGGCGTCGACAGCCGCGACAGCTCCGCAGCGTCCAGCAGCCCCAGCTCGGCGCGGCGGCAGGCCGCGGCCAGTCCCGGACTGTCGTCGTCGAGTCCGAGCTGCAGCGCGAGCGACGGCGCGACGCTGTCGGCATCGACGAGCGCTGTGCGCGCTCCGGACCTGGAGAGTTCCACTGCCAGCTGGATCGCCACGGTCGAGCGCCCTGGCGCGCCGTGCGGACCCCACACGGCGATGACGCGCGACGCGGGGGCGACGGGGGCAGCGGCCGGGCCGGACTCCAGAGCTCGCAGCACCTGATCGGCCGGTGTGTCGTAGGGGAGCGGTGCGGGAAGGCCCAGGCGCATCGCCGAGCGGGAGTCGGCCGGGCCGATCAGCAGCACGCGCACGCCGGATCGATCACAGGCCCCGACCAACTCGCGGGTCATCGCACGCGTCGGTGCGACCAGCAGCGCATCCACGCCGATCAGAGATGCCGTGCTCAGCTGGGCCGCGTCGATGCGCGTGACGTGCGCTCCCTCCAGCTCCAGATCGGCGGCCAGCATCCCGGCGGCCTCGTCGGCCGCGCACAGCAGAAGCACGGTCACGAGCCGGCTCCTGCCGGAACGATCGAGATCGTGGACCCGCCGGTGATCGCGGCCAGCACGTCACCGACGTCGGCGCGGTCGATCACCACCTCCACGTCCGTGCGGCTCTGGCTGAGCATCCCCTCGGCCTCGGACACGCTCGACACGACGGCATTGCCGACGAGGATCCTGGGGGTGTCGGGCGTGCGGCCGTCCTCGAGCAGCGGGGCGTGCCACAGTTCGACGGCCGATCCTGCGCGCACGCCGGCGGGGATCGCCGTGCTGCTGACGACGACCGTCGTCACGTGGGAGTCCTTCTCATCGCCGACGCCGGAGCGGGGGACGAGCTCACCCTTCGGCAGCGTGCGCGTGACGACGGCGCCCTTGTGCAGGTCCTGCGGGGCGAGATAGGCGTCGGTCAGCGCGTTCAGCCCCACCTCGACCACCTGGAAGTCACCGGAGTCCACGCTCTCACCCGGTACGAGGGTGTGCGAGGCCTGCAGGACGGGCGTCGTCCGCCGCGATGAGGAGACCAGCATCCATACGCCTGCGACGGACACGATCACCAGCACGAGACCGATGAGGAAGCGCAGATCGCCGAAGAACGGTCTGCGGGCATGGGAGGACGTCATGCAGGCATCGTCGCAGATTCCGTCATCGGGTCCGAAAAGTTATCCACAGGGCTGATTCTCAGGAGCGGAAACCCGCGCGGCAGGGAAGAATGAACGCATGCCCGACGCATCCGACATGGCTCCTCGCTTCCTCGCACCCGCGCAGGTCGCAGAGTTGATGAGCATCGAGGTGGACGAAGTCATCCATCTCGTGCAGGAGGGGCGTCTGCGCGGATCCCAGCTCGGCTCTCCACCGCGCTGGCGCGTCGAGGAGGCATCGATCGCCGATTACCTGGCCGAGCAGGCCGAGGACGCCCGGCGCAGCGCGCTGTGGCGCCAGGCCAACGAGGCCAGCTTCCCCGAGGTGTGGGGGACGACGCCCTATCACCGGGGCTGATCGCTCGCCGGGGGCGACCGCCGGCCGGGCCGGCGCGCCGGGCTCTCAGGACGCGGCGGAGTCGCCGCGCTCGATGCGCACCCACGCCACGGCATCCAGCGGCACGATCCGGAAGCCGTGCACTGCGCGAGCGCGTCGCGGATCGCCGGCATCGTGCAGGGCGACGTCCAGGTGGTCGACGCCGGCGCGGTCGATGGTGCCGTGCTGCGGGTCGCCGTCGCGCCGCGCCAGCGTGACGGGGGTCCGGCGTCTGGCCAGGTCCCGGAGCACGAAGCCGAGCGACATGCGCTCGCGCAGCGCGGCACCCGGGGCATCCGAGGTCCCTTCGGCCAACGACGCCAGCAGCGTGCCGTGATCGACGGCGACGCCCGTGATCGCGGTCAGCGGTATCAGGCGCAGTCGCCGGTCGTCGGGTGTGGAGACCCCGATCCAGTCCGCGCCGATCACGCGCAGCGTGCAGTCCCAGCGCTCCCCGCCGGTGAGCTCGACGGCCGCGCGGGAGGCGCCGGCGGTCATCGTGCGCAGGCGCTCTCGCAGCGACAGCTTGGCGATGCGCAGCCGCTCGGACTCCGCGTCCAGAGCTGCGCGTTCGGCTTCCCACTCGGCCGCGAGCTGGCTCTCCAGGTCGTCGAAGAGATGATCCCAATCCACGCGAATGAGCGTAGGCGAATGCAGCGGGTCCGCGTGCGGGTTATCCACAGATATTCCGGTTCGCCTTCCGCCGAAGCCCCTCACGTGCTGTAATTCAGGGGAGTTCGCAATCGAGATGTCTATACGGAACTGCCACGACCCGGGGGGATCGAGCACTATGACGATGCTGTCCAGCGAGTACTTCGCACCGCAGCCGACCTCTTCGTCGGCACTGCCCGATCCCGTTCCGCTGCTGCGGGGACTCACCCGCGGCGCGCTCGAGGTGCTGGCGGGCATCCGCGAGGTGGATCAGCTCGCGCGCTGGCTCAGCGAGGACGCGTTCCGGGCCCTCGCCACGCGTGCGAACCTCTCCGCACGCGCTCGCAGTGCGCGGGGACTGGCGCCCGCACGGCCGACCTTTCAGATCCTGTCCATTCGCGTCACCCAGCCGGTCGACGGCATCGTCGAGGCCGCCATCGTGGTCGCGGGGCCCGGACGCACCAGGGCCGTCGCCGTGCGGCTCGAGGGGCTCGACGGCAGGTGGCGGGCCAGCTCCTTCGCCGTGCTGTGACCGACGCGCACCGATCCGCCGGCCGGTCCACCGGCCATGGCCGCCGCGTCCATCGGCCGGGGCACTCACGCCCAGTAGGCTGAGCGGGTGTCAACGCTCAGTGATCTCGCACACGCCCAGGGCCGCCTGAAGGACGCCGACGTCGAGTGGCTGCATCGCCTCGCGGGCGACGGCCAGCTGCTGGCGGATCTCGCCTCCGCGGACATCGTGATGTGGATCCAGACCGCAGACGGGTCGTTCATCGCTGTCGCGCACTCCCGCCCCTCGGGCGCGGCAACCCTCTTCTACCGTGACATCGTCGGCGAGAAGGTGCGTCCGCAGTGGCGCACCCAGGTGCAGGCCGCGTTCGAGTCCGGCGAGATCGTGGACTCGTCGTCGCCGGACTGGTTCGAGGAGACGCCCACGCGCGTGCGCGCCGTGCCGATCCTGCGCAAGCAGGAGGAGCACATCGTGCTGGGCGTGATCACCCGGCACACCAACCTGGGCGAGGCTCGGATGCCGTCGCGCCAGCAGATCAGCTTCGACGAGTGCGCGAACGACCTGTTCCGCATGATCACCTCGGGGGAGTTCCCCGACCTGTCCGCGCCCACCGCTCCGCGGCGCGGCGCGCCCCGGGCATCCGACGGCCTGATCCGGCTGGACGTCGACGGGATCACGACCTTCGCCAGCCCCAACGCGCTGTCGGCGTTCAACCGGATGGGCTTCGACGACGAGCTGGAGGGCGAGTCGCTGGCCGAGGTCACTACGCGCATCGTGCCGCCCTCGCGCCAGGTCGACGAGTCGCTGCCGGTGGTGGTCACCGGGCGCGCACCCTGGCGCACCGACATGGAGGCCCGGGGAGTGACGGTCTCACTGCGCGCGATCCCGCTGCGCGACCACGGCACGCGCATCGGCGCGATCGTGCTGTGCCGCGATGTCTCCGAACTGCGGCATCAGGAGCAGGAGCTCATCACCAAGGACGCCACGATCCGCGAGATCCACCACCGCGTCAAGAACAACCTGCAGACTGTGGCCTCGCTGCTGCGCATCCAGGCCCGGCGCACGCGCTCCGACGACGCCCGTGAGGCGCTGACGCAGGCCATGCGCCGGGTGGAGTCGATCGCCGTCGTGCACGACACCCTGGCCAGCGGCCTGTCGCAGACCGTCGATTTCGACGACGTGTTCGACCGCGTGCTCAAGCTCGTGGCCGAGGTGGCGGCGGCTCCCAACACGCGCGCCCGCACGCAGCTGGAGGGTCGCTTCGGCATGCTGCCCAGTGAATACGCCACGCCCCTCGCGCTGGCCCTCACCGAGGTCGTCACCAACGCCGTCGAGCACGGGCTGGCGGGCCGGGAGGGCATCGTCCGCATCGAGGCCACCCGCACCGACGAGCAGCTGCGCGTCACGGTCACCGACACCGGCCTCGGTCTGCCGGAGGGGCGGGTGGGGCAGGGGCTCGGCACGCAGATCGTGCGCACTCTCATCCAGGGCGAACTCTCGGGGTCGATCGAGTGGCAGGGCAGCGAGGGCGAGGGCACGCAGGTGACCATCGAGATCCCGATGCGCTGGATCGCCGCCTGAGGCTCCGTCCGCTCACGCGAGAAGCGCCGGCTCTCCGCAGGGAGACCGGCGCTTCGTCATCGGATGCCGTGGGTCAGCCGGCACGGCGGGCGCGGGCCGCGCGGCGCTTCAGTGCACGACGCTCGTCCTCGGAGAGACCGCCCCACACGCCGGAGTCCTGGCCGGATTCCAGGGCGTACTGCAGGCAGATCTCCGTGACGGTGCAGGTGGCGCAGACGGCCTTCGCCTTCTCGATCTGATCGACGGCCGGTCCGGTGTTCCCCACCGGGAAGAACAGCTCAGGGTCGACGGTAAGGCAGGCCGCTTTGTCGCGCCAGTCCATTGATGGCTCCTCGTGATTGATGTTCGGTGTGGTGGCCGCTCGGGCGGCACTCGAGTTCAGGAAGCGGATCGAGAGTCGGCTACCCTGGTCATGCGGGCTGCGCGCCCGCCCCACTCCGATGTGGGAGCACATGGCTTTATCCATTGTGTTACAGAAACAAAGTGAAATCAAGGGTTTTTGCACGACTCTTGACGTCTGTGCTGAGGAGAGTGCCGGTGGCCAGGTTCCGAACCGCGGTGCTCGCCGCAGCCGTGCTGGTGCTCGAGGGTGCGGCTCTCGTCGTCATCGCGGTGCTCGAGCTGTTCGCACTGGGGGAGGGCGGCGCGTCGTCGACGGCCAGCGGCCTGGCGCTCATCGCGCTCACCCTGGTCGGAGCCGCCGGGCTCATCGCATTCGCGGTCGGCACGCTTCGTCACGCCTCGTGGGCGCGCTCGGGCGGCATCGTGCTGCAGGTGCTCCAGATCGCGCTGGCGCTGGCCGCGCTGAGCAGCATCCGCCCGGTCCCGTGGCTGTTCGTGCTCGTGCTCGGGCTCGCGGGAGCGGTCGGACTGGTCGCGCTCATCGCCACGGTGCGCCGCGAGGGCGCCGCTGATCCGCGCCTGCACCGTCGCGAGGACGGGACGGACGAGTCCTCGGGCGACTGAGCGGGATCAGGCGTCGATGCCGAGGGTCTTCCGCAGCCTGGCGACGTGCCCGGTGGCCTTGACGTTGTACTGCGCGGTGGTGACGACGCCCTGCTCATCGAGGACGAATGTGGAGCGGATCACGCCCTCGACGACCTTGCCGTAGTTCATCTTCTCGCCCCACACGCCGTAGGAGCTGTGCACGGCGTGATCGGGGTCGCTGAGCAGCTCGAAGGTCAGCGCGTCGCGCTCGCGGAATTCGCGCAGCTTGGCGGGGGTGTCGCGGGAGACGCCGACGACCGTGTACCCGGCGCCCTGCAGGGAGGAGATGCTGTCGCGGAAGTCGCAGGCCTGGGTGGTGCAGCCGGGCGTCATCGCGGCCGGATAGAAGTACAGGATGACCTTCTGTCCACGCAGATCGGACAGCGACACGGGCTTCTCGTCCTGGTCCAGCAGCGTGAAGTCGGGGGCGGTCGTTCCGGGTTCCAGGCGCGTCGCAGTCATGCGCTCCAGCCTATCCGCCGAACGTGGCCAGCAGCCGCTGCAGGGATTCCAGCCGCGCGAGCCCCGCCTCGTTCAGCTCGCCCGCGGCGGCGGCCTCGTTGAGCGCGCAGTCGGAGGCATCCGGCAGATGCGTGCACCCGCGCGGGCACTCCTCGGCGATCTCTGCCAGCTCCGTGTAGGCGGCGAGGATGCCTGCCCGCTCCACGTGCCCCAGGCCGAACGAGCGCACACCGGGGGTGTCGATCACCCAGCCCCGTCCGGCGCGGTCGACATAGCGCAGCGAGATCGTGGAGGAGGAGGTGTGCCGCCCGCGCCCGGTGACCTCGTTGACGTGCCCCGTGGCCCTGTCGGCACCGGGCACCAGCGCGTTCACCAGGGTGGACTTGCCCACGCCCGAGTGCCCGACGAACACCGTGGCGTGACCGATCAGCGCGGCGCCGATCTCGCTTGTCGGCATGCGCCCGGGGGCCGAGGTGAACACCCGCAGGTCAAGTCCGTCGAAATGCCGCAGGAACTCGGCCGGGTCGGCCAGGTCGGTCTTGGTCACCACCAGCAGCGGACGGATGCCGGCATCCAGTGCCGCCACGAGATAGCGATCGACGAGCCGGGCGCGCGGCTCCGGATCGGCCGCCGCCACGACGATCAGCATCTGATCGGCGTTGGCGACGATGACTCGCTCGACCTGGTCTGTGTCGTCGGCGCTGCGGCGCAGCAACGAGGTGCGGTCGGTGAGGCCCACGATGCGGGCGAGGGTGCCCTCGGCGCCGGACGTGTCGCCGACCACGCGTGCGCGGTCACCGGTGACGATGGGCGTGCGCCGCAGCTCGCGCGCGCGCGTCGCAGTGATCATGTGCTCGTCGGGACGGTCCTCGCGGATCAGCACGCTGTAACGACCGCGGTCCACTCCCAGGATGCGGCCGATCTCGGCATCCGCATGGGCAGGACGACGCTTGGTCCGGGGCCGATTGGCCTTCGGATTCGGGCGGGTCCGGACGCTGCTCTCGTCGTACTCCTCGTACTCCTCGAGCTCCTCGCCGTCGTCGCCCAGCCAGCTCACGTGGTCTCGCCCGTCAGCATCCGCTCCCAGAGCTGCACGAACTCCGGCAGCGTCTTGGCCGTCGTCCCGATGTCGTCGATCTCCACACCCGGCACGGCCAGGCCGATCAGCGCGCCGGTGGTGGCCATCCGGTGATCGTGGTGCGCGGGCCAGATGCCGCCGTGCAGCGGTCGCGGGGTGATCCGCAACCCGTCCGGGAGCTCCTCGGCGTCGCCGCCGAGCGCGCGGATGTTGCTCACCAGGGCCGCGATGCGATCGGTCTCGTGCGTGCGGATGTGTGCCACGCCGCGGATCGTGGTGGGTCCGTCAGCGAAGACCGCGAGCCCGGCGATGGTCGGCGTGAGCTCGCTGGCTGCGGACAGATCCAGATCCAGGCCGCGGATGCCGTCGCCGGCGCGCACGGTGAGGGCGCCGGCATGCCGGCTGGTGTGCGCGCCCAGAGCGTGCAGGATGTCCGGCAGCAGGGCACCGGGCTGCGTGGAGTGCAGCGGCCAGTCAGCCACCGTGACCTCTCCGCCCGTGACGAGCGCCGCGGCCAGGAACGGCGCGGCATTGGAGAGGTCAGGCTCGATCGTGACGTCCTTCGCGCGCGGGATCCCCGCCTCGACGACCCATTCGCCCACCGCGGGACGCTCGATGCGGATGCCCCGTCGGCTGAGCGACTCGATGGTCATGTCGATGTGCGGCAGGCTCGGCAGGTGCTCGCCGATGTGCACCAGGTGCAGGCCCACGTCGAAGCGCGGAGCAGCCAGCAGCAGCCCCGAGATGAACTGGCTCGAACTGGAGGCGTCGATCTCGACGCGTCCGCCGCGGACGCGGCCGTGCCCGTGCACGATGAACGGCAATGACCAGGTGCCCTCGTCATCGATGTCGACTCCGAGGTCGCGCAGTCCGGTGATCAGGGCTCCCATGGGCCTGTGCAGGGCACTCGCGTGCGCGGTCAGATGCACGTCCTGGGTCGCCAGGCCCGCCAGAGGCGCGATGAACCGCATCACGGTGCCCGCCTGTCCGCAGTCGATGCTGTTGCCGCCGGTGAGCGGCGCGGGGGTGACCAGCAGGTCGGGGCCGAAGCCGCCGTCGCCGGGCACCTCCTCGATGCCGATGCCGAGCAGACGCAGCGCGTCCACCATCCGGGCGGAGTCATCGGAGTGCAGCGGATGCAGCAGACGCCCTGGTCCGTCGGCGATCGCGGCGATCATCAGCTCACGGTTGGTGAGCGACTTCGAACCGGGGATCGTGACGGTGGCGGCCACCGGCGCTCCGCTCTCCGGCGCACGGTAGGAGCCGCGCGTGGGGGTGGGGGAATACCGTTGGGTGCTCATCGGTTCTTAGCCTAGTGAAGCCCGAGACACGCGAGATGGAGGTGACGGATGTCAACGATGCTGCTCGACGCCGTCGGATCCTTCTCTGCGGACGCACCGGCCCGCCTAGACTGGCCGGTGATGGATGAGACGACAACCGCAGACCCTCGACGGGATTTCGAGGAGCAGGCGATCCCCTTCATGGATCAGCTCTACGCGGCGGCGATGCGCATGACGCGCAATCCCGCCGATGCGGCTGACCTCGTGCAGGAGACGTTCGTGAAGGCGTACGCCGCATGGGCCTCGTTCTCGCAGGGCACGAACCTGAAGGCGTGGCTGTACCGCATCCTCACCAACACGTACATCAACATCTACCGCAAGCGTCAGCGCGAGCCGTATCAGGGCACGATCGACGATCTCGAGGACTGGCAGCTGGGAGGCGCGGAGTCGACCACGGCGTCTCACAGTCGATCGGCCGAGGCCGAGGCCATCGACCGGATGCCGGCATCCGCGGTCAAGGACGCGCTGCAGCAGGTGCCCGAGGACTTCCGCCTGGCGGTGTACCTCGCCGACGTCGAGGGATTCTCCTATCAGGAGATCGCAGACATCATGAAGACCCCCATCGGCACCGTGATGAGCCGCCTGCACCGAGGCAGGCGCATGCTGCGGGAGCTGCTGGCAGACTATGCCGCGGAGCGGGGAATCGCCGCGGCTGAACCAAGGAGCACCAGATGACCGACTGCGGCTGCGCGAAAGCGCGAAAAGATCTCGAGGAATACCTCCGCAACGAGATCTGCACGACCGAGCACTCGGAGATCCGCGAGCACCTCGAGAACTGCGAGGTCTGCAGGAGCGAGGCGCTGGTCGCGACGACCCTCACCGAGGTCGTCGCCCGCGCCTGCAAGGAGACAGCCCCCGAGGAACTGCGGGCGCAGGTGTTCGCCCGTCTGCGCGAGGCGCAGACCGCAGCGCACTGACGACGGCGGTCGCCTCGACGCGGTGGGTAGTCTGATCGGGTGAACCTCATCGATGCGCGCACCGTCTCCGTCGACCCCGAATCCGAAGCGCGGCTGCGTGCGAGCGGATTCGACTACCGCGTCGTCGACATGGATGACGATGCCCTCGCTGTGCCCTTCGCCCGCGCGGCCGAGCGCGGATTCCTGGGACCGGCTCCGACGGATGCCGAGATCGTGCCCATGCGCGAGACCTGGCGCGAGCGCCGCAGCATCGGCGTCTACGAGCAGTCGGCGCCACCGGAGGCGCTTCCCGTCGCCACCGTGAACTCGTGGGTCGCGCCGATGAGCGTGCCGGGTGGCACCGTTCCGATGTGGTCCATCAGCATGGTGACCGTCGCCGGCACGCACCGCCGTCGCGGCATCGCGCGGAACCTGCTCGAGGGCGAGCTGCGCTCTGCCAGCGCGGCCGGCGTGCCACTGGCGGGGCTCACCGTGTCGGAGGCGACCATCTACGGCCGCTACGGCTTCGGCTCCGCCGTGCCGGTCGCGCGCATCGTGATCGACACCGCGCGCGCCGGCTGGCGCCCCGCGGAGGTTCCGGGACAGGTGGAGTACGTCGAGCCCGCCGCGGTGGCGCGCGAGGTCCAGATCGTGCACGAGCGCGCCCGTCTGGGTCGCGCCGGTCAGGTCCCCGGCTGGCGGCGGCGCTGGATGGGCCTGTCCGGACTGGGCGGTGACGAGGAGAAGAAGGATGCCTCGGTGCGCGGCGTGCGGTACGTGGACGCCGACGGCGAGGTGCGCGGCGCGATGGCGTACTCGTTCAAGGACGCCCCGGCCTCGTTCCGCAGCATCCTGCGCATCCGCCACCTGGAGGCCGAGACCGACGATGCACTGCGCGCACTGTGGGGATTCGCGGTGAACCACGACCTCGTCGACCGCGTCGAGGCGGACTTGCGGCCCGTCGACGACCCGATCCCGCACCTGGTCGCGGATCAGCGTGCGGTCGAGCTGACCGTGCACGATCACGGCTGGCTGCGTGTCCTGGATGTGCCCGCGGCGCTTCAGGCGCGCGCGTACAGCGCATCCGCCGACATCGTGGTGCGCGTGGACGACCCGTACGGTTTCGCGGATGGCAGCTGGCGGGTGCGCGTCGACGCCTCCGGCACTGCGGCTGTGGAGCCGGCGGATGCCGCACCGGACGTCGTACTGGGCGTCGCCGAGCTGTCCGCGATCTATGCCGGCGGAGTCCCGCTCACGCAGCTGGCCGCCGCCGGGCGCGTGCAGGGCTCAGCATCCGCCGTTCTCGCGCTGAGCCGGGCGTTCCGCACCGATCCCGCCCCGACGCTCGGCATCTGGTACTGAACCCGATCGCACGAAGAACGCCGCCTCCGATCAGGGAGGCGGCGTTCTCGAATCCGCAGACTGCTCAGTCGAGCGTGAGTGCGGCCTTCAGCAGGGCGGCCTGCTCGACGGCGTGCACCTTCGACGAGCCGGTCGACGGCGATGCCGCCGCCGGGCGCGAGACGGCACGGAACTGGCGCGGGCCGGGGACGTCGGTGAACGCGAGAGCCAGGAACGGCCAGGCGCCCTGGTTCTCGGGCTCGTCCTGGGCCCAGACCAGCTCGGCGTTCGGGTACGAGTCCGTGATGGCCTTCAGCGCGTCGATCGGCGTCGGGTAGAACTGCTCCAGGCGCACCAGGGCGATCTGGGGGTTCGGGTTCTTCTCGAGCTCGCTGACCAGATCCCAGTGGATCTTGCCGGAGTGCACGATCACGCGCTTGACGGCGTTGCGATCGATGTCGCGGCTGTCGTCGATGACCGGCTCGAAGCGGCCGCTGGTGAACTCCTCGACCTGGCTGGTCGCACTCCGCAGGCGCAGCATCGACTTGGGGGTGAAGACGATCAGCGGCTTGCGGGGCTTCGCATAGGCCTGACGGCGCAGCAGGTGGAAGTACGACGCGGGCGTGGACGGGCGGGCGACGACCATGTTGTCCTGCGCGCACAGCTGCAGGAAGCGCTCCATGCGCGCCGAGGAGTGGTCGGGCCCCTGACCCTCATAGCCGTGCGGCAGCAGCATGACGAGACCGGACTGCTGGCCCCATTTCTGCTCGGCCGCGGAGACGTACTCGTCGATGACCGACTGCGCGCCGTTGACGAAGTCGCCGAACTGCGCCTCCCAGAGCACCAGCGCCTCGGTGTTCTCCACCGAGTAGCCGTACTCGAAGGCCAGTGCCGCGTATTCGCTGAGCAGGGAGTCGTACACGAAGAAGCGGCCCTGGCCGGCGGAGAGGTTCGCCAGCGGCAGCCACTCCTGGCCGTTCACGCGGTCGTGCAGCACGGCGTGGCGCTGCACGAACGTGCCGCGGCGGGAGTCCTGACCGGCCAGGCGCACCACGGTGCCCTCGACGAGCAGGGAGCCGAATGCGAGCAGCTCGCCGAAGCCCCAGTCGATGCCGCCGTCGCGGCTCATGCTCACGCGCTTCTGCAGCTGCTTGTCCAGCTTGGGGTGCACGGTGAAGCCCTCGGGCTTGTTGGCGTGCGCGTCCCCGATGAGGTGGATGACCTCCAGCGGCACGCCCGTCACATCGGGGGCGCCGACCTGGTCGTCCACGGGGATCAGCTCGGGAGCGATGGGCGTGGCGCCGGTCTCGGCGGCGTGCGTCTCGGCGAAGGCGATCTCCAGGCGGTTCTGGAAGTCGGCCTTGGCCTGGTCGTACTCCTCCTGGGTGATGTCGCCTCGTCCGACCAGGGCCTCGGTGTACAGCTTGCGCACCGAGCGCTTGGCCTGGATCAGGTCGGTCATCAGCGGCTGGGTCATCGACGGGTCGTCGCCCTCGTTGTGACCGCGGCGTCGGTAGCAGACGAGATCGATGACCACGTCGCGGTGGAAGCGGTTGCGGTACTCGAACGCGATCCGCGCGACGTGCACGACCGACTCCGGGTCGTCGCCGTTCACATGGAAGATCGGCGCCTGGATGGTCTTGGCCACGTCAGTGGCGTAGACCGAGCTGCGCGAGTCGTTGGGCAGGGTGGTGAAGCCCACCTGATTGTTGACGACGATGTGCACGGTGCCGCCGGTGCGGTAGCCGCGCAGCTGCGACATCTGCAGGGTCTCCACGACCACGCCCTGACCCGCGAACGCGGCATCGCCGTGCACGAGGATGGGCAGCCAGGTGAAGGTGCCGATGGGCTTGCGGTCCTGCTTGGCGCGGGCGATGCCCTCGAGCACGCCGTCCACGGTCTCCAGGTGCGACGGGTTCGCGGCCAGGTACACCGGCAGCTCGGCGCCGTCCTGGGCGACGAAGGTGCCCTTCGTGCCGACGTGGTACTTCACATCGCCGGAACCGCGCTGGTTGCCGGGTGTGAGGGTGCCCTCGAACTCGCGGAAGACCTGGCCGTAGGTCTTGCCCGCGATGTTGGTGAGCGCGTTGAGGCGGCCGCGGTGCGCCATTCCGATCGTGGCGCCGTCCATGCCGGCATCCGCTGCTCCCTGCAGGATCTCGTCCAGCAGCGGGATGAGTGACTCGCCGCCCTCGAGCGAGAAGCGCTTCTGGCCGACGAACTTCGTCTGCAGGAAGGTCTCGAACGCCTCGGCCTCGTTGAGCTTGCTGAGCACGCGCAACTGCTCGTCGTGCCCGGGCTTGACGTACTTGACCTCGACCTTCTCCTGGAACCAGCGGCGCTGCTCTGGGTCCTGGATGTGCATGTACTCGATGCCGATCGTGCGGCAGTACGAGTCGCGCAGCACGCCCAGGATGTCGCGCAGCTTCATCACGCGCTTGCCGCCGAAGCCGCCGGTGACGAACTCGCGGTCCAGATCCCAGAAGGTCAGGCCGTGGCTCTCGATCTCCAGGTCGGGGTGCGAGCGCTGCACGTACTCCAGCGGGTCGATGTCGGCCATCAGGTGGCCGCGCACGCGGTAGGAGTTGATGAGCTCCTGCACGCGGGACTGCTTGTCGACGCGCTCGGCCAGGTCGACGGAGATGTCGGAGTTCCAGCGGATGGGCTGGTAGGGGATGCGCAACGCGGCGAAGATGTCGTCGTAGAAGCCGCGCTCGCCGATCAGCAGCTCGTGCACCTTCTTCAGGAACTCGCCCGAGCCGGCGCCCTGGATGACGCGGTGGTCGTAGGTGCTGGTGAGGGTGATGATCTTGCCGATGCCCAGCTCGGTGAGCACCTTGGGGCTGGAGCCCTGGAACTCGGCCGGGTAGTTCAGGGCGCCGGCGCCGATGATGCAGCCCTGGCCCTTCATCAGGCGCGGCACGGAGTGCACGGTGCCGATGCCGCCGGGGTTGGTGAGCGAGACCGTGGTGCCGGCGAAGTCGGCGGCGGTGAGCTTGTTGGTGCGTGCCCGGGCGATGATGTCCTCGTACGAGGTGAGGTACTCGCCGAAGGTCATCGTGTCGGCGCGCTTGATGCTGGGCACCAGCAGTGCACGGGAGCCGTCGGGCTTGGGCACGTCCACGGCGATGCCGAGGTTCACGTGCGCGGGGGCCACGACCGAGGGCTTGCCGTCGACCTCGGCGTAGAACACGTTCTGGCTGGGGAACTCCTTGAGCGTCTGGATCAGCGCCCAGCCGATCAGGTGCGTGAAGGAGACCTTGCCGCCGCGGGTGCGGGCCATGTGGTTGTTGATGACGATGCGGTTGTCGATCATCAGCTTGGCGGGCACGGTGCGCGCGCTGGTGGCCGTTGGGACGGTCAGCGACTGGTCCATGTTGGCCGCGAGGGTCTTGGGCATGCCGCGCAGCGGCGTGACCTTGTCCTCACTGGTGGAGGTCTCGTCCTTGGCCTGCGGCTTGGGCGCCTGGGCGGGGATCGGGGCCTGCTTCGCGGGCTTGGTGGTGGTGCGCGCCACGGGCTGCGCGCCGATCACGGGGATGGGTGCGGTCACCGGGTTGGCGACCTGCGCCGGAGCGGCCTGGGCGGTCGCCGCGGGCGCTGCCGCGGCGGCATCCGGAGTGTAGTTCTCCAGAATCGGCCACCACTCCTTGTCGACGGAGTTGCGATCCTGCTTGAACTGCTCGTACAGCTCGTCCACGAGCCAGGAATTGGCTCCGAACCCCCCGTCGCCATTGACGCCGGTCACCTGGTTCGACACGCTTTACCGCCCTCTTTCGTCACTGAAGCTGTGCGTGCGGCTCGGTTGCTGAGTGCATCGGGTCGCACACGAGTATCAGTGATCAAGCCTAATGCCAAACACCGACCGGAATGCGCCCCTGCCAGGCGGTTCCCGCATCCGCGCGCGGTAGCGTGGCGGTATGAAGTTCTCCGGCGAGCAGCCCGCGGTCGATCTGACCTACTCCGACGTGTTCCTGGTGCCACGGCGTTCCGCGGTCACCAGTCGTCTGAGCGTGGATCTGGCACCCGACGACGGCACGCCCGCGACCATTCCGCTGGTCTCGTCGAACATGAACTCGGTCACCGGGCCCCGCCTGGCGGCCACGCTCGCCCGTCGGGGCGGCCTGGGCGTGCTGCCGCAGGATCTGCCGCTGCAGGAGCTGGATGCCGCGATCCGCTGGGTCAAGCGCCAGCCGGTGCGCTGGGACACGCCGCTGGTGCTCGCGCCCGGCGCGACTGTCGCGGATGCACTGCGCCTGCTTCCGGCGACGCCGGGGCACGGGATCGTCGTCGCCTCGCACACCGGCGATGAGGCGCTCGAGCGCTCCGACGTGCTCGGCATCCTGCCCGCACCGCGGCTGGCGACCGCGCTGCCGGATGCCGCACTCGGCGACCTCGTGCATGCCGAGCCGCTGGCGGTGTCGGCCGAGGACATCGGCGAGGGCAGGGCGGCCTTCGACGCCATCGCGGCCGCGGACGCCGAGATGGTGCTGGTGCTCGATCGCGGGCACGTCGTCGGCACACTGACCCCGCGCACCGCGCTGCGTTCGAGCCTGTACCGCCCGGCCGTGGACGCGTCCGGACGCCTGGCCGTCGCGGCCGCGGTCGGCATCAACGGCGACATCGCCGAGAAGGCCAGGGCGCTGGCATCGGCCGGTGTGGACGTGCTGGTGGTCGACACCGCCCACGGCCACCAGGAGGGAATGCTGCGTGCGCTCGAGGAGGTCTCGAGGCTGGGCCTGGGCATCCCCATCGCGGCGGGCAACATCGTCACCGCCGATGGCGTGCAGGACCTGGTCCTCGCCGGCGCATCGATCCTGAAGGTCGGCGTCGGGCCCGGCGCGATGTGCACGACGCGCATGATGACCGCCGTCGGCCGCCCGCAGTTCTCCGCCGTGCTGGAGACCGCGCAGGCCGCCCGCGAGGTCGGCGCGCACGTGTGGGCCGACGGGGGAGTGCGCTACCCGCGCGACGTCGCGCTCGCGCTCGCCGCCGGAGCGTCGTCGGTGATGGTCGGGTCCTGGTTCGCGGGCACGATCGAGGCGCCCGGCGAGCTGCTGCACGACGCCGAGGGGCGCGCGTACAAGGAGTCCTGGGGCATGGCCTCAACCAAGGCCGTGCAGGCGCGGTTCGGCCGGCTGGACGCCTACGAGCGGGCGCGCAAGGAGTTGTTCGCGGAGGGCATCTCGTCGTCGATGATCTATCTCGACCCGCTGCGCCCCGGCGTGGAGGACCTGCTGGACATGATCACCTCGGGCGTGCGCTCCTCGTTCACCTATGCCGGGGCCGCCACGGTCCCCGAGTTCCACGACCGAGCCCTGGTCGGCCTGCAGTCCGCCTCCGGCTACGAGGAGGGCAAAGCGCTCCCGGTCAGCTGGTAGCGCGGGGCGCCGCTCAGGCCGACGCCCGTGCTCCCAGCCGGATTCGGTAAGATCGAGCGCACCATGGACGACCCTCCCTCTTGTAGTCGCAGGCCCCACCTCCCGCACCTCGCGATCGACGAGGACTTCACCTGATGGAGTACGTGCTGCTGGGCGTGGGGCTCCTGCTCATCGTCGGAACCGGTCTGTTCGTGGCCAGCGAGTTCGCACTGGTCAATCTGGATCGCGCCGAGCTGGAGGCGCGTCAGGCGCGCGGCGAGCCCCGGCTGATGCTGACCATCCGCGCACTGAAGATCACCTCGACGCACCTGTCCTCGGCGCAGCTGGGCATCACTCTGACCACGCTGCTGACCGGGTACACCATGGAGCCGGCGATCTCGAAGCTGCTGGCGCCGCTGCTGGAGGCGTGGGGGGCACCGGACGCCGTGGCGGTGCCCATCTCGGTGACGGTGTCGATGCTGGTGGCGACGTTCCTGTCGATGATCCTCGGGGAGCTGGTGCCGAAGAACTTCGCGCTCGCGCTTCCCGTCGCGACGGCGAAGTTCGTGATTCCGTTCCAGACCGCGTTCACGGTGGTGTTCAAGCCCGCCGTGATGCTGCTGAACGGCAGCGCCAATGCGGTGCTGCGCGCCATGGGCATCGAGCCCAAGGAGGAGCTCTCCGGCGCGCGCAGCGCGGAGGAGCTGTCCTCGCTCGTGCGCCGATCGGCCAGCCAGGGCGTGCTGGAGGAGGACACCGCCACGCTGCTGGATCGCAGTCTGACGTTCGCCCGCCTCACGGCCGACGACATCATGACGCCCCGGCCCAGCATGCACGCGATCTCCGTGGGCGACAGCGCCGACGACGTCATCCGCCTGGCCCGCAGCACGGGCCACAGCAGGTTTCCCGTCTACGACGACGACCTCGACGACATCACGGGAGTCGTGCACGTGAAGGCCGCCGTGGGCGTGCCGCGCGAGAAGCGGCTGGAGGTGCCCGTCGGGGCGCTCAGCACCGAACCGCTGCGCGTGCCCGAGACCGTGCACCTGGACGTGCTGGTCGCCGAGCTGCGCTCCAAGGGCTACCAGATGGCCATCGTCGTGGACGAGTACGGCGGCACCGCCGGCATCGTGACCCTGGAGGATCTCATCGAGGAGATCGTGGGCGAGGTCTTCGACGAGCACGACCGCTCCCGTGCGGGGATCGTGCGCCGCGTGGACTCCATCACGTTCCCCGGCGAGCTGCGCCCCGATGAGCTGCGGGCCCGCACCGGCATCGAGGTGCCGGAGGGCGAAGTCTACGACACCGTCGCCGGCTACATGATGAGCGTCCTGGAGCGGGTGCCCGCGCAGGGCGACCAGGTGCGCATCGAGACCGGCACGCTGAGCGTCGTGCACATGGACGGCCGTCGCATCGACCGCATCCGCTACGTCACCGACCCGGTGTCGGCGACCGACGAGACGGAGGCGGACCGATGAGCGACTGGGCGGGCCTGGTATGGCTGGTCGTGCTGCTGCTGGGCAACGCGTTCTTCGTCGGCGGCGAGTTCGCCGTGATCTCCTCGCGCAGATCGCAGATCGAGCCGCTGGCCGAGCGCGGTTCCCGAGCGGCGAAGACGGCCCTGTACGCGATGGAGCACGCCACGCTCATGCTGGCGACCTCGCAGCTGGGTATCACCATCTGCTCGCTGCTGATCCTGAACGTCTCCGAGCCGGCGATCCACCACCTCCTGGAGATCCCCATGCACGCGCTGGGCTGGGATCCGGCGCTCATCGGAGTGCTCGCGTTCGCGGTCACCCTGGCACTGGTGTCGTTCCTGCACGTCGTCTTCGGCGAGATGGTGCCGAAGAACCTCGCGTTCTCGGTGCCCGACCGCGCAGTGCTGATCCTCGCGCCGCCGCTGGTGTGGATCTCCCGCGTGTTCCGGCACGTGATCAGGGTGCTGAACGGCTCGGCGAACATCGTGCTGAGGATGTTCGGCGTGGAGCCGAAGGACGAGGCCGCCTCGACGTTCACGATCGAGGAGGTCGCGACCATCGTGGACCGCTCGCGCCGCGAGGGCGTGCTGGAGGACAGCTCCGGGGCGGTCGCCGCCGCCGTGGAGTTCACGGACAAGAAGGCCCGCGATGTCGCCGTGCCGCTGGCCGACCTGATCACCCTGCCCGAGACGGCCAGCCCCGCCGATGTGGAGCGCGCGGTCTCGCGCTACGGCTTCTCGCGGTACGTGATCGTCGACGACGAGCAGCAGACGGTCGGCTACGTGCATCTGAAGGACGTGCTCCGCGCCGCCCTGGACTCCGACGAGAACCTGGACGCGCCGCTGCCGGCCAAGCGGATCCACCACATGATCCCCGTGCAGGAGGACACCGACCTGGAGGATGCGCTGGCGGCCATGCGCCGTGCGGGCCGTCATCTTGCGAAGGTGCGGAATGCCGCCGGGGAGACCACCGCGGTGCTGTTCCTGGAGGACATCCTCGAGGAGCTGGTCGGCGAGGTGCAGGACGCCACGCGCCGCGGCCACGGCCGGTGAGGCGAGCCGTCACGGCCGCTGACGCGAGCGGCCACGGCCGCTGATGCGTCAGTCGCGCCAGTGCGCGCGCTGGTACTGCGGCGGCCAGGGCACCTCGGCGCCCAGTTCATGCGCGGCCCGCAAGCCGAAGTGCGGGTCGCGCAGCCACTCGCGGCCCGCGAACACGGCATCCGCGGCTCCCGAGGAGAGCACCTCCTCGGCGTGCGCTCCGGACGAGATCAGACCGACGGCCGCCGTCGGCACCCGACCTGTGGAGCGGATGCTCGCCGCGAACGGCACCTGGAACCCCGGGCGGTACTCGACCTGGACACCGGCGAGGATGCCGCCGCTGGACACGTCGACGAGGTCGGCGCCGGCATCCACGACCCATCGGCCCACCTGCGCGGCCTCCTCCGGGGTGAACCCGCCCTCGGCCCAGTCCGTGGCCGAGAGCCGCACGAACACGGGAAGGTCCTCGCCGGCGACCTCGCGCACGACTCGCACCGCGCGCAGCAGCAGGCGCGCGCGGTTCTCCAGCGACCCGCCGTACTCGTCCTCGCGGGCGTTGCTGAGCGGGGAGAGGAACTCGTGCAGCAGGTAGCCGTGTGCGGCGTGCACCTCGAGCACGTCGAATCCGGCATCCACCGCCCGTCCCGCGGCGTCGGCGAACCCGGTCACGACCCGCTCGATCCCGTCGGCGTCCAGCGCCCCGGGCGCGGCATAGCCTTCAAAGGCGATCGCCGACGGCGCGACCGTCGGCCAGCCGCCCTCGGCGACGGGCACGGATCCGCGCTGCGAGGCCCACGGCCACCAGGTGGACGCCATCCGTCCGGCGTGTGCGAGCTGGATGCCGATCATGCCGCCGCGCTCGTGCACGTCGGAGACGATCTGCGCCCACACGTCGCGCTGCTCGTCGGACCAGATCCCGGTGTCGCGAGGGGAGATGCGACCCTCCGGGACGACGCCGGTGGCCTCGGCCATGATCAGGCCCGCGCCTCCGGAGGCGAACTGCGCCAGGTGCGTACGGTGCCAGCGCTGCGGCACGCCGTCCACCGCGCTGTACATGCACATGGGCGACACCCACAGCCTGTTGCGGAACGTGCGGGAGCGGAAGGACAGCGGTGCGAAGAGCAGGGTCACATCTCGACGCTACCTGCTGGCGGCGCGGCATCGGCGCGCTAGCGTTGAGTCATGACGCGTGCGTGGACCAGGACCGACACCGCGGGCTTCCTGCGCGTCCCCACGGCGGACGACGACAAGTACTCCCGCGGAGTCGTCGCGCTGCGCACGGGCTCGGCCGCATACCCGGGCGCCGCGGTGCTCGGCGTCGAAGCCGCCTGGCGTGCCGGTGCGGGGTATGTGCGGTACCTGGGCGGCGCCGCGGATGCCGTCCTGGCCCGGCGCCCGGAGACCGTCGCGGCCCAGGAGCTCGGGCGCACCCGCGTGGGTGCTTGGGTGATCGGCTCGGGCACGGATGCCGCGCAGGGCGGCGAGCACGAGGAGATCGAGCTGCGCCGCATCCTGGCGGGCACGGATCCGGTGGTGGTGGACGCCGGGGCGCTCGACCTCGCGCAGGGCGCCGTGGCGCCGCTGGTGCTGACCCCGCACGCCGGCGAACTCGCAGCACTGCGCGCGCGCCTCGGACTCGAGCCCAGGGACAGCCTCGCCGGCGATGACCGCCGCGTCGCCGAGGCTGAGGAGACCGCCTCGGCCCTCGGCGCGGTGGTGCTGAGCAAGGGTGCGCGCACCGTCGTCGCCGCCCCGGATGCGGAGTCCCTCATCGTCGGCAACGGCCCGGCCTGGCTGTCCACGGCGGGCACCGGCGACGTGCTGGCGGGCATCCTCGGCGCGTTGATCGCGGCCAACCCCGAGCGGCCCCTCGCCCACACGGCGGCCGCGGCAGCATGGCTGCATGGAGCGGCCGCGGCACGGGCATCCGGCGCGCAGGACGGCGCCATCGGGCATCCGATCGTCGCGATGGACGTGGCCGAGGCGCTGCCCGCCACCATCGCGGAGCTGATCGCGTGACGGCGGCGACCCCACGATGAGGGCGAGGCGCAGGCGTTCCGTAGTGCTGTGGGGAGCATTCCTCGCCGCGCACGTGCTGGTGGCATGGCTGGGCTGGGTGCTGCCCAGCCAGCCCATGGGCGACGTGGTGCTGGTGTACCAGCCGTGGTCGTCGGCGGCGCTCGGCGGCCACGACATCGTCGGGATCACCGAGGACTGGGTATATCCGCAGCTCGCACTCGCGCCCATGCTCCTCGCACAGCTGCTGGCCGTGCCGTTCGTCGTCGCCTTCGGCAAGCTGGGCGCCTACCTGATCGGATGGGCGCTGCTGGTGACCCTGTGCGACGCGCTGGGCTTCGCGACGCTCGTGCGGCGCGGCGGCACGCGGCGTCGCCGCATCGCCGGCTGGTTCTGGACCGCCGCACTCGTGCTGCTGGGGCCGATCGCCATGTACCGGATCGACGCGATCACCGTGCCGCTGGCGGTGGCAGGCGGTCTTTGGCTCGCGCAGCACCCCCGCACCGGCACCGTGCTGCTGACCATCGGCGCGTGGGTGAAGATCTGGCCGGGTGCCCTGGCGCTGGCGGCCGTCGCCGCGGGCAGACGTGCCTGGCGGGTGCTCGCGACCGCCGCATCCGTCTCGATCTCCATCGTCGTGCTGCTCCTGCTGCTGGGGGCGGGGGAACACGTGTTCGGCTTCCTGACCGCGCAGACCGGCCGCGGTCTGCAGATCGAGGCCGTCGCCGCCACGCCGTTCCTGTGGCAGGCGGTGTTCGGTGCGGCGCGGATCGAGTACAGCCACGACATCCTCACCTTCCAGATCGCCGCCCCCGGAGCAGATGCCGTCTCCTCGGCGCTCGCGGTGCTGATGATCGTCGTGGTCGCGGGCGTCCTGGTGCTGGGCGTGCTCCGCGCACGGGCGGGTGCGGCATGGCAGCGGCTGCTGCCGCCGCTGGCGCTGGCGCTGGTGACGGGGCTGATGGTGACCAACAAGGTCGGCTCGCCGCAGTTCCACTCCTGGCTGATCGCGCCGGTGGTCCTGTGGTTCGTGTTCGACCGGGCACGCGCCCAGACCGCCGCGGTGCTGGTGCTGGTGCTGTGCGTCCTGACGTTCACGATCTACCCGCTCACCTACGACGCCCTGCTGCGCGCCGACGCGCTGCCCGTCCTGCTCCTCAGCGTGCGCAACCTGCTGCTCGTCGTCCTGCTGATCCATGCCGCGCGCGGCATCCCGCGCGCACCGGTCGCTCCCGTGATCGCAACCCGCTGAGCAACACCGGAGGAAGAATCATGCTCGTCGCCTTCTCAGTCGCACCATCCGGCAACGGCCGTTCCGGGGACTCCGTGCACGACGCGGTCGCCGCCGCCGTGCGCGTGGTCCGGGAATCCGGCCTCCCGCACCGCACCACCAGCATGTTCACCGAGGTCGAGGGCCCCGACTGGGACACCGTGATGGATGTCGTCAAGCGCGCCACCGAGGCCGTCATGCCGTTCGGGTCGCGGGTGTCGCTGGTGCTCAAGGCCGACATCCGCCCCGGCTTCAGCGGTGAGCTGGACGCCAAGATCGAGCGGCTGGAGCAGGCCATCGAGGAGCTCGACTGAGCATGACCGATCAGCAGCCCATGCGGGTCGCCGGCACCGCTGTGGTCCTGCGGGACGGCGCCGCAGGACTCGAGACGCTGTTGCTGCGCCGACCCGATCGCGGCTCGTTCGCGGGCGCCTGGGTGTTCCCCGGCGGGCGCGTCGATCCGGGCGACGAGGCGGACGCCGGCACCGAGACGGATGCCGCTCGTGCGGCGGCGGCGCGGGAGACCTTCGAGGAGGCCGGCATCGGCATCCGCGATCTGACCCCGCTCTCGTGCTGGACACCTCCGGCGGAGCAGCCGGTGAAGTACCGCACCTGGTTCTTCCTCGCGCGCTTCGCGGAGGGGGACGTGCGTGCCAATCCCGGTGAGATCGAGCAGGCGGTCTGGCTCCCGCCGGCGCAGGCGTTCGAGAAGCACGCGGCGGGGGAGCTGACGCTGTTCCCGCCGACCTGGATGACGCTGCGCTTCCTGCTGCCGCACACCACCGTGGACGACGCGCTCGCCGCCGCGGGCGACCTCGGGCTGTTCGCCACGCGGATGGGATCCGATGAGCGAGGGCGTTTCGTGATGTGGGACGGTGACGAGCACTATCCTGACCGGCCGGGGGATCCCGGGGCGCGGCATCGCCTGCTGATGGGCGTGCTGCCCTGGGAGTACCTGCGCCGGTAGCATTGACGGGTGACTCCCTCGAATCTCTCGAGGGGTGCGGCGATGAGGGCGCTCCTCTCCCTCGCCATCGGCAGCTTCGGCATCGGCATGACCGAGTTCGTGATGATGGGTCTGCTCCCCGACGTCGCCCAGGATCTGCTGCCCGCCGTGTGGGCGCACAGCCCCGAGCAGGCCATCGGCCAGAGCGGCGTGCTCGTGTCGATGTACGCGCTCGGCGTCGTCATCGGCGCGCCGACCATCGCCGCGGCTGTGGCGCGTTATCCCCGTCACCGCGTGATGCTGTGCCTTGCTGTCGCACTGGCCGTCTTCAACGCGCTGATCGTCGTGCTGCCGGGCTTCGGCCTGGTCGGCATGGCGCGCCTGCTGGCAGGGCTCCCGCACGGCGCCTACTTCGGCATCGGAGCGCTGGTGGCCGCCGACGTGCTGGGGCCGGGCCGGCGTGCGCAGGGTGTCGCGTTCATCCTGACCGGACTCACCATCGCCAATGTCGTCGGCGTTCCCCTCGGCACGTACCTGGGCCAGCGGTGGGGCTGGCGCGTGGCGTTCCTGGTCGTCACCCTGGTGTTCGCGCTCGCCGCCGCCTGCATCGCCCTGTTCGTCCCCGCGCACGAGGGCGACCCCGGCCGCACGCTGCGCTCTGAGCTGGGTGTGTTCCGCTCGTCGCAGATCTGGTTCACCCTGGGCATCGGCGCCATCGGCTTCGGCGGGTTCTTCGCGGTGTACAGCTACATCGCGCCGCTGGTGACCGAGATCGCCGGGGCCCCGCAGTGGGCGGTTCCGGTGACCTTGGTGCTCGTGGGCGTCGGGATGACCATCGGCAACATCGCCGGCGGATACTTCGCCGACCGCGACCTGCGCGCCACCCTCCACCTCGGGCTGGCGGGGCTCGCAGCCGCACTCGTGCTGCTGGCGCTGCTGGCCTGGTCGTACGCGGCACTGGTCATCCTCGCCGTGCTCATCGGTGCGCTCTCCGCCATGATCAGTCCGGCCATCCAGACCCGGCTGATGGACGTCGCGGGCGACAACCAGTCCATCGCCGCGGCGTTGAATCACTCCGCCCTGAACATCGGCAACAGCCTGGGCGCGTTCCTGGGCGGTGTCGCGATCACGCTCGGATTCGGATTCGTCGCCCCGGAGTGGGTGGGCGCGGTCCTCGCGCTGCTCGGCCTGGGCATCACTGCGGTCTCGTATGCCGCCGAGCGGCGTTCGCCTCGGGCATCCGTCGCGATCTGAGATCGTCCGGCGGCTCAGGCGTCGAGCAGCCGCCGCAGGTGCATCCCGACCTCGTCGGTCTCGATGAGGAAGCCGTCGTGGCCGAAATCGCTCGACAGCACCACGGCCTCGTCGTCGATGAGGTTCGGCAGGCTGCGGGCGATGCGCTGCTGCCCGTCGACGGGGAACAGCCGGTCGCTGTCGATGCCGAGCACCAGGCTGCGCGCCGTCACGGTGTGCAGCGCCTCCTCCACGCCGCCGCGATCGCGGCCGATGTCGTGCGAGTTCATCGCCTCGACGACGGTGATGTAGCTGTTGGCGTCGAAGCGCCGGGTGAACTTGTTGCCGTGGAAGTCGAGGTAGGACTGCACGGCGAAGCGGCCGCCGCGGCCCAGCGGCGACACACCGGACTGCCAGGAGCGCTGGAAGCGCTGGTTGAGCTCGATCGGGCTGCGGTAGTTCAGCAGCGCCATCCGCCGCGCGAGCGCGAGGCCGCGATGGGGGCCCTCGCCGAGTGCGGCGTCGTAGTATTCGCCGCCGGCGAAGTGCGGGTCCATGCGCACGGTCTCCAGCTGCACGAAGTTCAGTGCCAGCTGATCTGCCGTGGTCACCGGGGGAGAGGACAGCACGGCCAGTCGTCGCACGCGCTCCGGCTGCATGATCGCCCACTCCAGCGCATGCATGCCGCCCATCGAACCGCCGATCACTGCCGCCCACTGCCGGATGCCGAGCTCGTCCGCCAGACGGATCTGCGCGGCGACCTGATCGCGGATGGTGAGGTACGGGAAGCGGGATGCCCACTCCCGGCCGTCGGGGGCGATGCTGGCGGGGCCGGTGGATCCCTGGCATCCGCCCAGCATGTTCGGTGCGATCACGAACCATCGGTCGGTGTCGATGGCGGCGCCGGGACCGACGATGTCGTTCCACCAGCCGACGGTGGGATGCCCGGCGCCGGCCTCCCCGCGCACGTGGCTGTCGCCGGTGAGCGCGTGCAGCACGAGGATCGCGTTGTCGCAGGCGGCGTTGAGCTCGCCCCACGACTCCCAGGCGAGGCGGGTGACGGGCAGCCGGGCGCCGTTCTCGGTGCGGAAGTCACCCAGGAACGTGAACCTGCGCTGCCCTGCCGGATCTCCGTCGCGCCACGCTCCGGTGGCAGGAGGCCTGGCGCGCAGCAGACGCTCATCGGCCTCGGTCACGGGCGCCGAGGGCACCGTGTCCTCCGAAGTCGTCTGCCAGTCCATGGACCCATTCTCCCGGGTGCGCGTCGCACGGGGGAGCAGGTTACGCATTCAGACAGCCGGATGCCCCGGACCGTCTGGTCCGGGGCATCCGTGCGATGCTGCGGCGCTCAGGCGCGAGCGAGCTCCGCCACCTTGGACGCGGCGGCCAGGGCCTGCGCGAGGTCGTCCTTGAGGTCCTCGACGTTCTCCAGGCCCACCGACAGGCGCACGAGGCCAGGGGTGACGCCGCCGGACAGCTGCTCCTCGGGGCTCAGCTGCGAGTGGGTCGTGGAGGCCGGGTGGATGACCAGCGAACGCACGTCGCCGATGTTGGCGAGGTGGCTGAACAGCTTCAGGTTGTCGACGAACGCGCGGCCGACGTCGACGCCGCCCTTGAGCTCGAACGAGAACACTGCTCCTGCGCCGCCCGGGACGTACTTCTGCGCGTTGGCGTACCACGGCGAGCTGGGCAGGCTGGCGTAGCTGACCGACGCGACTTCGTCGCGGCCCTCGAGCCACTCGGCGATCTTCTTGGTGTTCTCGACGTGGCGCTCCATGCGCAGCGACAGCGTCTCGATGCCCTGGATGAGCTGCCAGGCGCTGGCCGGGGCGATCGCGGGGCCGGTGTCGCGCAGCAGCTGCACGCGCGCCTTGATGATGTAGGCGATGCCGTCGCCGAGCGCTCCGGAGTAGCTCACACCGTGGTAGGACGGGTCCGGCTCGGTCAGGCCCGGGAACTTGTCGGCGTGCTGCGACCACGGGAAGGTGCCGCCGTCGACGATGATGCCGGCGATGATGGTGCCGTGGCCGCCGAGGAACTTCGTGGCGGCGTGGATGACGATGTCGGCGCCGTGCTCGAACGGGCGCAGCAGGTACGGCGTCGCGATCGTGTTGTCGACGATGAACGGCACGCCGGCCTCGTGGGCGATGTCGGCGATCGTGCGGATGTCGAGCACGTTGATCTTCGGGTTTCCGATCGACTCGGCGAAGAACAGCTTGGTGTTCGGCTGCACGGCGCTGCGCCATGCCTCGGGGTCGTCCTGGTCGGAGACGAAAGTGGTCTCGATGCCGAGCTTGGCCAGCGTGTAGCGCAGCAGGTTGTAGGTGCCGCCGTAGATGGCCGCCGAGGCGACGACGTGGTCTCCCGCGCCTGCCAGGTTCAGGATCGACAGCGTCGCGGCCGACATGCCGGATGCCACCAGCAGGGCGCCGGTGCCGCCCTCGAGCGCGGCCAGGCGCTGCTCGACGACATCCTGCGTCGGGTTCTGGATGCGGGTGTAGATGTTGCCGGTCTCGGCCAGCGAGAACAGGTTCGCGGCGTGCTCGGTGTCGCGGAACACGAACGAGGTGGTCTGGTAGATCGGCGTGGCGCGCGAGCCGGTGACCGGGTCGGGGGCGGCGCCCGAGTGGATCTGCTTGGTTTCGAAACGCCAGTCTTCAGCGGTCATCGTCTCTCCCTGGGCATGGATGTCGGGTAGCGGGCGAGTGCCCTTCTGCGACAGTACGGAGCCGGGCGCACCCCGGACAAGCCGCGGGAAATGTTACGTAACAGACCGGTGTCCGGTTCACGACCGCAAAAGCCGTACGGTGGAGGCATGGTGAACAGACGTGCCGTGGTCACAGGAGCCAGCAGCGGTATCGGAGAGGCGACCGCCCGCGCGCTGCGCGCGCAGGGCTGGGATGTCGTGGGAGTCGCTCGGCGCGCCGAGCGACTGGAAGAGCTGGATGCCGAGATCGGCTCCACCTCCTTCGCCTGCGATCTGACGGATGCGGATGCTGTGGACGAGCTGATCGACCGCCTCGCGGCCACCGGTCCCGTGCACGCCCTCGTGCAGGTCGCCGGCGGTGCGCGCGGCACCGACAGCGTCGAGGGCGGTGACATCGATGACTGGCAGTGGATGTACGACGCGAACGTGCTGTCCACCCAGCGGCTCGTCGCAGGCATCCTGCCGCTGCTGCGCCTGGCGGCCGAGGAGAGCGGCCACGCCGACACCGTGTTCGTCACATCCACGGCCTCCCAGACCGCCTACCCCGGTGGCGGCGGGTACAACGCGGCGAAGGCCGCGCAGTCCATGCTCGTGAAGGTGCTGCGTCAGGAGCTCAACGGCGAGCCGATCCGCGTGGTCGAGGTCGCCCCCGGAATGGTGCACACCGAGGAGTTCACGCTGAACCGCCTGGGCGGCGACCGCATCGCGGCCGAGGCCGTCTACTCCGGGGTCGAGGAGCCGCTGCTGGCCGAGGACGTCGCCGACGTCATCGCCTATGCGCTGAACGCTCCGCGCCGCGTGAACCTCGACCTGGTCACCATGCGCCCGGTGGCGCAGTCCGCCCAGCACCTGCTGGCCCGCGGCCCGCTGCACGTGCGCACCGACGTCGACTGATGCCGCAGACCCTCGCCCAGCTCGCCGACGCCGGGCAGCTCGACCCCGGCTGGGCGGAGGCGCTCGCGCCCGTGCAGCCGCTGATCGCAGAGCTCGGCGACCGGCTTCGCGCGGAGAGCACGGCCGGCCGCGGGTACCTGCCCGCCGGCGCGAACGTGCTCCGCGCGTTCCAGCGTCCGCTGACCGATGTGAAGGTGCTCATCACCGGGCAGGATCCGTATCCCACGCCCGGGCACCCGATCGGGCTGTCGTTCGCGGTCGACCGCGAGGTGCGTCCGCTGCCCCGCAGCCTCGGCAACATCTACAAGGAGCGCCAGGACGACCTCGGCATCCCTCCCGCACCGCACGGCGACCTGACGGCCTGGAGCGACCAGGGCGTGCTGCTGCTGAACAGGGTGCTGACCGTGCGGCCCGGCGCGCCCGCGTCGCATCGCGGCTGGGGCTGGGAGAAGGTCACCGAGCTCGCCATCCGCGCACTGGTCGCGCGGCAGCGCCCGCTGGTCGCCATCCTGTGGGGAGCGGATGCCCGCGGTCTGAAGCCCCTGCTGGGAAGCACCCCGATCATCGAGTCCGCGCACCCGTCGCCGCTGTCGGCGAGCCGCGGCTTCTTCGGCTCGCGTCCGTTCTCGCGAGCCAACGCGCTGCTGGAATCCCAGGGCGCGCAACCCGTCGACTGGCGAGTGGAGGGCGAGGCATGAGCCCGCTGAGCATCCGTCCGGTCGCGGATGCCGATCTGCCGGCCATCCGCGACATCTACAACCACTACGTCCGCACCTCCACGGTCACGTATGACGAGGTGGAGTCCACGGCCGAGACCTGGGCGGCCAAGGCGGAGCGCATCTCCGCCGCCGGCATCCCGTTCCTGGTGGCGGAGCGCGAGGACGGCGAACTGCTGGGCTACGCGCTCGGACAGCCGTGGTCGCCGAAGTCGGCGTATCGGTTCACGATCGAGAACTCGATCTACCTGGCGCCCTCGGCAGCAGGCCAGGGCATCGGCTGGGCGCTGCTGGCGACGTTCCTCGACGCCTGCCGTGACGCGGGCTTCCGCCAGGTGATCGCCGTGATCTCCGATCGCGGGACGGACGCGTCCATCGCCCTGCACCGCAAGGCCGGGTTCACCGATGCCGGCAGGCTCACCGAGGTCGGGGAGAAGTTCGGCGAGCCGCAGGGCGTCCTCCTGCTGCAGAAGAGTCTCTAGGCCTCGGGGATCACCGGGATGGCGGCCAGCAGCCGGCGGGTGTAGTCCTGCGCGGGGCGCTGCAGCACGGCATCCGTCCTGCCCCGCTCCACGATCCGACCGTCCTTCATGACCACCACCGTGTCGGCGAGGTTCTGCACCACGCCGATGTCGTGCGACACCATGATCACCGTGAGGCCCTCCTGCTGCTGCAGCTCGGTCAGCAGCTCGAGGATCTGCGCGCGCACCGTGACGTCGAGCGCCGAGAGCGGCTCGTCGCCGACGAGGATGCGCGGTCGGTGCGCGATCGCGCGCGCCAGCGCGATGCGTTGCCGCTGCCCGCCGGAGAACTCGTGCGGATGGCGGTCCGCCATGTCGGCATCCAGCCCCACCTGCGCGAGCACCTCTCGCACACGGGCACGACGGTCGCCCGGGATGTCCAGTGCCCACAGCGGCTCGGCGATGATCCGCCCGGCGGTCATGCGCGGGTCCAGCGACGCGTACGGGTCCTGGAACACCAGTCCGGTCTGCCTGCGCAGCCAGTGCAGGGACCGAGCGGATGCCGTGGCATCCACCTCCCTGCCGTCCACGGCGATGCGTCCGGTGGTCGGACGGTCCAGTCCCAGCAGCAGCCTGACCAGCGTCGACTTGCCCGAGCCGGACTCGCCGATGATGCCGACGGATTCACCCTCTTCGACGGCCAGGTCGGTCGGATGCAGCGCCGTGCTGAGCCTGCGTCGCTCGAACAGGGAGCGCGCGGGAACCGTGAAGGAGCGGCTGAGGCCCGTGGCCTCGATGATGCTCATGGCGCGCCTCCCTCGTCGGCGTCGTGCACATGCCCGGGGCGCCACAGCGTGGCGGTGGCGTCGCGCAGCAGCGCCTGGGTGACGGGGGACTCGGGCGCGCTCAGCAGCTTCGCCACCTCGCCCTGCTCCACCATGCGTCCGTGCTCGAGCACGACCGCGTGCGTGGCCACCTGCGAGAGCACGGCCAGATCGTGCGTGATGAACACCAGCGACATGCCGTGCTCGCTCACCAGCGACAGCAGCAGCTTCAGCACCTCGGCCTGGATCGTGACGTCCAGCGCAGTGGTCGGCTCGTCGGTGATGAGCAGCTTCGGGCGGCACGCCAGCGCCATGGCGATGGCCACGCGCTGGCGCTGGCCGCCGGAGAGCTGGTGCGGGTAGCGGTCGACGATCGCCCCGGGCTCGGGCAGTCGCACGCGCTCGGCCTCGGCGATCGCCCTGTCCCGGGCCTGGTGGCGCCCGACGCGCTCGTGGATGCGGATCGACTCCGCGATCTGCCGCCCCACGGTGCGGATGGGATTCAGCGCGGTACGGGGCTCCTGGAAGACCATGCCGATGTCGTCGCCGCGCAGCTTCGCGAGCTCACGATCCGGCATCCCGATCAGTTCGGCGCCGTTCCAGCGGATGCTGCCGGTCGCGGTCGCGCCCTCGGGCAGCAGTCCCAGGATCGCCAGCGCCGTCAGGGACTTGCCCGATCCGGATTCGCCGATGAGGCCGAAGCGCTGCCCGTCCTCGATCGTGAAGGACACGCCGTCCACGACACGCGTGCCGTCGAACTGGATCACGAGGTCCTGCACCTGGAGGGTCATGCGACCACCACCGGCACGTGCACCTGTGCGCTGCGATGGCTGAGCGTCGGGTCCGTGGCCTCGCGCAGCGCGTCGCCGAGCAGATTCAGTCCCAGCACGGTGACCGTGATGGCCAGGCCCGGCCACACGACGGTCAGCGGATGCACGCCGATGTACCGCTGCAGATCTGCCAGCAGCGTGCCCCAGGACGCCTCCGTCAGGGTGGCGCCGAACCCGAGATAGGACAGCCCCGCCTCGGCCAGCACGGCCACCGCCATCGACCAGGACAGCTGCACGATGAACACCGGCGCCACGTTCGGCAGCAGGTGCCGCACGAGGTTCTGCCCGGTGGTGAGGCCGTTCGCCCGACCCGCCACGACGAAATCGCTCTGCTGCACGCGACGCAGCTCGGGCCGGGTGACGCGGGCGATGCTCACCCCGAACCCGATGCCCACCGAGAGCACGACGACCCACAGTGATCCGCCCCAGACCGCAGAGATCATCATGGCGATCATCAGCACGGGGAAGGCGATGAGGATGTCGACCAGCACCGCCACCGTCTCGCGCATCCACCGCGCCGTGAGCGCGCCCAGCGCGGCCAACGCGACGCCCACGGCGGTGGCGACGACGCCCGAGCCGACGGCGACGAAGACGGTCGTGCGGGCGCCCGCCATCACCAGGCTGAGGATGTCGCGCCCAGTGCCGTCGGTGCCCAGCAGGTGCGGCCAGCCGGGCCCCGCCCACCGGCCGCGCACGTCCGAGAGCATCGGGTCGAACGGTGTCCAGAACGCCGAGACCAGCGCCGTCAGGGCGATCAGCAGCACGACGATCACGCCGAACAGTCCCGTGCCGGACGAGAGCAGCGTGCGCAGCCAGCGGGGCATCAGACGGCCTCCTCGCGCTGCCGGGGGTCGATGGCGTGGTGCACCAGGTCGACGAGGAAGCCGACCACCAGCACGAAGCCGGTCAGCACGAGCAGCTCGCTCTGCACCTTCACCAGGTCGCGGGTGCCGACGTCGGTCACCAGCATCCGTCCGATGCCCGGAAGAGTGAACAGCTGCTCGATCACGACGGAGCCGACGATGATCCCCGCGACCTGCACGCCCAGCACGGTGACGATGGACAGGCCGACGGCGGGGATGCCGTGCCGGATCAGCGCCTGCCGGCGAGTGAGGCCCTTGGCGGCCGCCGTGCGCACGAAGTCCTGGGATGCCGCCTGCAGCGTGGCGCTGCGCACGAACCGCATGAGCATGGCGCCCTCGACGATCCCGATGGTCATGGCGGGCAGCAGCAGGGATTCGAAGGCTCTGCCCGGCGTCGTCCAGCCGGTGCGCGGGAAGCCCTGGGCGGGCAGCCAGCCCAGCCAGTGCGCGAACACCACGACCAGCATCATTCCCGCCCAGATCACGGGGACGGCGGCAACGGCCTGCGCCGCGACGTTCATCGCGGTGCCACCGGCGCGGCCGCGCAGCACCGCCGACATCACGCCGAACGGGGCGGCGATGAGCATGGCGATGGTCATGGACATCAGTGCCAGCGGCCACGTCACGCGTGCCTTCTGGGCGAGCTCGGCGCCGACCGAGGCTCCGCTGAGCTGGGAGGTGCCCAGATCTCCGTGCAGGATGCCGCCGATCCAGTCGGTGTACTGCGCGAGCAGCGGCCGGTCCAGGCCCAGCGACGCGCGGATGGCCTCGACCTGGTCGGGGCTCGCCTGGGTGCCGGCGATCAGCTGGGCGACGTCGCCGGGGAGGACCCGCAGCGTGAAGAAGATGATCACGCTCGACACGAGAAGCCCTGCGATCAGCAGGACTCCTCGTGTCAGCGCGTAGCGGAGCATGCTCAGCCGGCGGTCTTGGTGATGCCCGCCAGGTCGATGCGCGAGTTGATCGAGTCCTTGGGGAATCCCTTGATGCCGGCGGTGAGCGCGGTGAGGGTCTCGCCGGTGTACAGCCAGTCGGCCGCGTCGTCCTCGGAGACGATCTTCGCGGCCTTCTTCAGCAGGTCGGCGGACTTCGCCGGGTCCAGCTCGGCCTGCGACTGCGTGTACAGGTCCTGCACCTGCTTGTTGTCGTAGCCGAAGTAGTACTTCGGGTTGGCCCAGTTGCCGAAGTCGCGCGGCTCGACGTGCAGCACGAAGCTCAGCTCATAGTCGTGGTTCTTGTACACCTGGTCGAGCCAGGTCGGGAACTCGACGCGGTCGACCTTGAGCGAGATGCCGACCTTCGCGAAGTCGGACACCAGCACCTGGGCGACGGTCGTGCCGTAGAACGACGGGATGGTGAGGGTCAGGTCCAACGTCTGGTGACCCGCCTCCTTCAGCAGCTCCTTGGCCTTGGCAGGGTCGTAGGGCACCAGCTTCGACAGGTCCTCGTAGCCGGGATCCAGCTCGGGGATGGGGCCGTACAGGGTCTGACCCGCGCCGACGGCCTCGACGAGCGCCTTGTGGTCGATGGCCAGGCGAAGGGCCTCCCGGACGCGCTTGTCGTTCAGCGGAGCCTTGGCGTTGTTGAACGCCAGCGTGGCCTTGTCAGTGGTCTGGCCGGTGGTGATGGTGAAGTCGCCGGTGTCCTTCAGCTGGGAGACCAGGTTGGGGTCCACGGCCGTCAGCACGTCGACGCTGCCGTCCAGTGCCGCGTTCACGCCGGCGGTGAAGTCGGGGATGTACTGGAAGACGACCTCGGCGAGCTTCGGCTTCTCGCCCCAGTACTTCTCGGCGCGGTCGAAGGTGATCGCGGCGCCCTTGGTCCAGTTCTTGAGCACGAACGGGCCGGTGCCGTTCTCGGCGGTCTTCAGATCGGTCGTGTCGCCGGCCTTGAAGACGAGGCCCGCGGGGCCGGTGAGGTTGAACAGGAAGTCCTGGTCGGGGCGTGCCAGCACGATCTGCACGGTCTTCTCATCGGGCGCGGAGATCGAGGCGACGCCGGAGAACTCCGTGTTGCCCTGCACCGTGGCATCCGTCTTCACCGTCTCGTACGAGGAGACGACATCGGCAGAGGTGAGCGGGGTGCCGTCGTGGAAGGTGATGCCGTCGTGCAGCGTGAACGTGTAGGTCAGGCCGTCGGCGGAGATCTCGTGCGAGCTCGCCAGGCGGTCCTCGACCTTGTTGTCCTGCGTGCGCGAGACCACTCCCTCGTAGATGTTGTCGACGAGGATCTGCTCGAGTGCGGCGCCGCTGGTGTGGCGGATGTCGAGGTTGTCCGGCTCCAGGACCAGTCCCACGGTCAGCGTCGCATTGGTGTCGATCTTGCCGCCCGAGGTGGGCTGGGGGTCTGCGGAGCCGGTGCAGGCGGTGAGCACGAGGGCGCCGACGGCGAGGATGCCGATGGCCGCCAGGCGGACCGATCTGCGCGGGGTGCGGAAGAGTGTCACAGGGATGTCCTCTCGGGAGGGTCCGCTCGGGTCAGCGGGAGGGATGAGTCAGGATCTCGGACGCCAGGTCCGCCAGGGAGGCCGGGGCGGTCTCCTGCACGTTGTGCCCGGCATCGACGGTGAGCACCTGCGCGGCGGGGAGCCGGCGGGAGAACTGGGCGACGTCGGCATCCTGCAGGAAGCCGTGCGTGCCGCGCACCAGGGTGATCGGCGCGGTGACGGCCAGCAGATCGTCCCACGGATCGGCGCCGGGAGCGGATGCCGCATTCGCGGCGTTCAGTGCGTCGAAGGCATGGCCGATGATCTGCGCGAAGTGGTGCTTCCACTCCACGCGGCCGTCGTCGCGCACGCGCGTGTTGAAGAACACGCCGCGCTCGGTGTCCTCGCGCGTCCCGCCCATGCCGAAGCTCTGGGCACGATCGACGGCCTCGTCGCGCGTGGCGAAGTCGGTCACCTGGTAGAAGTCGCGCAGCACGGCGGGCGCTGCGCCGGTGTCGAGCCCGGGGACGATGTCGACGAGCACGAGCGCGCGCACGAGCTGCGGATGCCGGGCGGCGACGCTCGCCGCGGTCAGACCGCCCAGCGAGTGTCCGATCAGCAGCTGCGGTTCGCCGGTCCACTCGGCCATGGCGGTGGCGACGTCGGCCGCCAGCGAGGCGGGGGAGTAGTCGAGGTCCGTCCGCCAGGAGGAGTCGCCGTGGCCCGAGAGGTCGATGGCCAGCGCGGGGCGGCCCAGCCGCAGGACCACGGTGTCCCAGGTGTGCGCGTTCAGGCCCGCGCCGTGCAGCAGAGCGACCTCGGGGGCGCCGTCGCCGAAGCGCAGTGCGCTGAGCGCTCGGCCGTCGCGGAGGTCGAGCCGGATGCGTCGGGCCTCGGGCGGCGCGATGTTCAGAGCGGCTGCCTGCGCGGGCAGGTAGCGGAACTCGCTGGTGTCTTTCGTCACGGCCATATTCTGCTATCGGGATGAGGTTCACAGGAAATTTGAGAGCAACATGACAAGTAATACTCACCATGGTGGGGATAAAGTGCTGTCAATGCCCGTATTCGAGTTGTCATTCTGCATCAGGGATCGAGCGGAGTGCATCCGAGTGCTCGCTTAGGCTGGTGCTGTGACTGTCATTCGCATCCCCGGCGTGCACAACCTCCGCGATGTCGGAGGAATTCCCGTCGGAGAATCACGGGTGCGCGACGGGGTCCTGCTGCGGTCCGCCCAGCTCGCGCAGCTGACGCCAGCGGGGCAGGGCCGCCTGCGCTCGCTGGTCGCGCGCGTCATCGATCTGCGCGACGACGCCGAGGTGCTGCGCGAGCCGTCTGCGCTCACCGGGGTGCCTGTCGAGCGTGTCCCGCTGCTGCTGGGCTCGGTGGAGTCGTTCTTCGCAGCGGACACGGATCTCGAAGGCCTCTACCGGCATCTGGTCGACGACTGCGCAACTCAGCTCGTCGCGGCGGTGCGCATCCTGTCGGACGGGGAGCCGACACTCGTGCACTGCACGGTGGGCAAGGATCGCACGGGCGTGGTCGTCGCTCTGGCGCTGAGCGCCGTGGGTGCGGATCGTGATGCCGTGGTGGCCGACTACGCGCTGACGGCATCGCAACTGCCGGTGGAGCGGAACCGGGCCGTCGTGGAGTACTTGAGGACCCACCTGCCCGACGCGCGGAATGCGATCCAGCTGGCGACCGAGTCGCCGGAGACCGTCATGGCGGCCCTGCTCGCGGACCTCGAGCAGCGGTACGGCTCCGTCGCCGCCTACCTGCAGGCGTCGGGGTTGACGGATGCCGAACTGCAGGCGCTGCGCGTCGCGCTGGTGATGGAAGGGTAGGTTAGGCAACCCTTCCTCAGTGGTACGATGAACAGATCATGAGCATCGTCGAGACGTCAGCAGGCGCGCGCGCCGCGCGCCGCGCCTCCCGGCGTCCCCAGCTGCAGCACCTGATCACGGCGGACGAGCATTCGCTCGCCGAACTGGAGACGCTCCTGGTCACGCTGCCGCTCTGCGCGGTGGGGCGCGTGTTCATCGAGGTGCCAGACGTCGATGACATCGGCATCGTCACGGCGCCGCCGCGGATGACGGTGTCCTGGCTGCCGCGCGTGCGGCGGGGTGGCGTCCGCCATCCGAGCGGGGAACTGCTCGCGCGTGCGGCGACAGCATGGGCGGACGAGATGCTCTGCGACGAGTCCGAGGGAGCGCTGCGCACCGAGGCGACGCTGCTGGGCGGGGACCTCGGCACGGCCGACATCGCCGAGCACCTGATCGAGCGATGCGGCATCGCTCCGTCAGCCGTGCATGCGCCGGCAGCCTACGGACTGAACGCCCTCTGAGCCGAACTGATCTGGGTCCCTGAGCCTGTCGCCTGTACTGAGCGAGCGTCAGCGAGTCGAAGTGAAGGGCGGCGCTGCACGTACCCGCCGTCCTCCAGTCCCGCCTCGATCTCGAAGCGGTTGCGCAGCGCGTCGCGTCCGGCGAACAGGTACAGCACGGGCATCAGGAACCCGTAGCGCAGCCACTGCTGCTTGTGCACGCCCTCGTGCCGCAGCACCGCGACAGAGGGATTCACGTCGCCGGTCAGATAGCAGCCGCCCACGCACACTCCGCCGCGGCCGTACGCCCAGCTCGGCAGGCCGCGGAACACCCACAGCCCTGCTCTGCGCTGCACCGGGCCGGTGCTCCACAGCGATCCCCACACCCAGCCGACCGAGGTGCCCCACCAGTAGCCGAGGCGGCTGATCGGAGAGCGCAGCAGGAATGACGGGATGCGGCGGTCGAAGCGCCGCCCCCGGACCAGCGCCCGTTCGGCCTCCGCCTGCCAGTCGCTCATGCCACCGCGCCGATCAGGCGCAGGATCGCGCCCATGTCGCGCACGGAGTCGGCGGGGCTGCGCGGGGCGAAGCCCGCGATGGTCGCCCCAGCCAGGGGGACCTCCTCCCGAACGCGCCGGATCACCGCGGCGAGGGCTGCGGCACCCACTCCGAAGGGCTCGGCGTCCGAGACCCCCTCGAACTCGGCGGGGTCGATGACATCCACGTCGATGTGCACCCAGACGCGGGCTGCTCCCGTCGCGCGGACGGCCGCGGCGACGGCATCCGGGTCGTGCGCATCCTCGGGGGCGACGGCGGCGATCGACCCCAGTCGCGCCCGCTCGCCCTCATCGATGCTGCGCGCGCCCAGCAGCACGACGCGCTCGGCGGGGATGCCGGGTGTCAGCGCCAGCCGGGGCTCGCCGTGGCCGAGCACGGACGCCAGCGACATGCCGGAGAACGCCCCGGAGGGCGACGACGCCGGGTCGTTGAGATCGGGATGCGCGTCACACCACAGCACGGCCAGGTCGGACGTGTCGATGGCGGAGAGCGCGGACACGCTCACGCTGCAGTCGCCGCCGATCAGGACGGTCTGTTCGGGGCCTGCCATGTGCTCGGTGATGAGCTCGCGCACGCGCAGCAGCGCGCTCAGGCGTCGCACGCCGGTGCCCAGCGACTCGCCGGCCTCCAGCGGCACGTCGAGGATGGTGGTGTCCCTGCGGGGCAGATCGCCGGCGATGGCGTTGGCGCCGTCGACGAGCAGCATGGCACGCGATGCGGGTGAACCCTGCCACTGCGGGACGATGAGGAATCTGGTCATGTTCTCTCCCGGGAGGAGAAGGAGGGGCGGATGCCGGTGGTCCGGCATCCGCC
>NZ_JBASAK010000031.1:0-40647 GCF_049650565.1 Microbacterium sp. | reverse complement strand
TTCGTGCTGATGGGTGTCCCGGCGGCCGCGGCCGGCTGGGGAGTGTTCCTGCTCAGCGGCGGAACCACGGGCTGGATGCTGCAGGACAAGCTCTGGGGCGCGCTGGGCTCGGCGGTCATCGCCGCAGTGGTCGGCGGCGTCTACGTGGCGCTTCTGGCGGTGTTCCGAGTGCCCGAGCTGCGCACGGCCGTCGGGATGATCCGCCGGCGCTGATCGGCGGCATCCGCTCTTTCCAGGCTCTCAGAATCCGATCACGGCGCGATAGCGCGGCTTGTTGCCCGTCCGGATGCCCGATACCGAGGGCTTGTTCTCGTACACGCCCGCGCCCCAGTTGCCCTCGACGAGCACCGGACCGGTGGGGGTGATCACGACATCCCAGCCCACGTACTGCACCTGCGGCACGACACGGGCGACCCGGTCGATGAACTCGGCCAGCTGGTCGAAGTACGGCAGCTGGAAGTCGGCGATCACGAAACCGGACTCCGGGTGCCTCTCGTGCACGTTCTCATGTGAGTCGTAGCCGGCGGAGCGGGCGTGGCCGTTCTCGTCGAGCATCGTGTAGAAGCCGCCGTAGGTCATCTGGTCGCTGACCGCGCCGCGGCCGAACTTCTGCGCGACCGCGAGGATGTGCGCCTTGTGACCGTCGAAGAACGCGGTCACGCGTGTGGTGTTCACGGTGCCGGGGCAGACGGCCGCGAGGTCGTCGTGCTGCACGATGGCCTGCTCCACCAGCAGCTCGCCGCGCTTGCGCAGCTCGCCGTGGAACTGCGCCCAGTCGGTGATGTCGGCGGCGTGGTAGCGGCGCACGCCGGTGCCGGCCTGGCCCATCGGAGTCTTGGTGATCAGCGTGCCGTGCGTGCGGCCGAACTCCTCGAGCTGGGCGGCGTTGCCCTCGACGACCTCCATCCAGTCGCGGTGCAGGAACTCGTCGAACGTGCGGTTGAAGGCCAGCTTGTCCTGGAACAGGCCGCGGAAGTCCGGGTGGTCGTACTTCTGCGAGAGCTGGTTGGAGACCGGGTGCGTCATGTACGTGGCGCGCTCGGCTGCGGTGAGCATGGCGAAGTCGTAGTCCACGTAGTCCTGGAAGCCGACCTGCTTCGTCGCGGCGCTCCAGAGCATGTCCACGACCACAGCCGGGACGGGCTTGCCGTGGTGCTCGTGCACCTCGCGGGCACGCGCGAACACCGATCCGACATCGATGCGACGGGCGCGGCTGACGAGGTAACGCAGGCGGGGCATGACGCCCAGGCCGTTGGCAGGCATTCGTTCTCCAGTTCGTGACGGACATCCCATTCTAGGCGGGAGGTGCCGCCCACCCTGAGTGCGAGCGGCGGGCGCCGCCGGGATGCCGGAGAGCCGCGCCCTAGACTCGGAGGATGGTCCTTCTCCGCAGTTCAGCGACCACAGCCGTGATCTCCCGCTCCGCCCTGGCATCCGCAGCGCACGCGGCGGCCGGGTCGGGCGGGAGCGTCGCCGACCTGCGCAGGGACGCCTACGGACACGGCCTGCTCACCGTCGCCCGCGCGGCGCAGGATGCCGGCATCCGCACGATGCTGGTCGACGGAGCCGACCAGATCTCGTTGCTGCACGACGCGGGGATCGACGCCACCGACGCGGGCGAGGCGGATGTCCCGGTGCGCGTGCTGTACGGGCTGAACGCCGGTGCTCGACCGGTCATGCGACTCACCGGGCACGTGATGTCCCTCAAGGATCTTCAGCCCGGCGACGCCGTCTCCTACGGCTACACCTACCGCGCCGAGCGTGCGACGACCGTCGCGCTGATCACGGGCGGTTACGCGCAGGCCGTCGTGCGCCTGCTGGGCAACCGGATGGACGTCGAGATCTCCGGCGCCCTGCATCCGATCGTCGGCCGGGTGGCCATGGACGTGTGCGTGATCGAGATCGGCGACGCCGACGGCATCCAGGAAGGCTCCGAGGTGACCTTCTTCGGCGGCACGGGCCCGGCCCGCGACGCGATCGATCGCTGGAGCGGAGTGACGGGCCTCGGCCCGCTGGAACTGGTCTGCGCGGCGGGGCTTGCGGCCACGCAGGCGGAGGAGGACTGATGCCCGCACGTCTGGAGATCGACGCGGAGGCGCTCCGCGAGAACATCGCCGCCGTCCGTGAGCGCATCGCTCCCGCCGAGCTCGTGCTGGTCACCAAGGACGAGGCGTACGGTCACGGCCTGGACTGGGCGGTGCCCGCTGCCCTCGAAGCCGGCGCCCACTGGATCGGCTCCTATGACATCGGTTCGGCGCTGCGCATCAGGGCCATGGCGCCCGAGGTGCGGATCTTCGCCTGGGAGACCTCATCGGCGCCGCTCGTGGCAGACGCCATCGCCGCGGGCATCGACCTGGGCGTCGGGACGATCGAGTACCTGCAGCGGGTGATCGACGAGTCCCGCAAGGCGGAAGCTGTGGCGCGCGTCCACCTGAAGATCGACACCGGTCTGCATCGCAACGGCATCAGGCCGGAGGGCTGGGCGGACGCCGTTGCCGTCGCGCGCGCAGCGGAGGATGCCGGGCTGCTGCGCGTGGTCGGGGTGTGGAGCCACCTGGCCGAGGCCAGCGACGCGGAGGACGATGACGCGCAACGCGAGTTCCGCGCGGCCGTCGAGGCGCTGAAGGCGGCGGGGGGCACTCCCGAGCACCTGCATCTGACGGCATCCGCGGCTTCCTGGTGGCGGCCCGAGCTGCGCGGCACGATGTGCAGGATCGGCGCCTTCTGCTACGGCATCCGATCTGCAGACGGCCCCGAGCTCGACGGGCTTCGCCAGGTCTCGGCGCTGAAGGCCGACGTGATCGACGCCGCCGCCGACCGCGTGCGGCTGGACATCGGTGCGCTGGACGGCTTGCCGTCCACGCTGGCCGGCGCGGCGGTCGGCGACGGGTCGGTGCGGATCCTGCGCGTCGGCCCGACCTGGACGGACCTTGAACCCTGGAAAGGCGCGGCCTGCGGGCAGACGTTCACGATCCTCGGCCCGGGCGCCGTCAGCGCCACGGACCTGGCCGAGCACATCGACACGGTCGGCGAGGAGATCCTGACCAGGATCTCGCCGCTGATCGCTCGCGTGGAGGTCAGTCCGCGTCGATGAGGCGGGCGGTCTCGTCGTGCCAGCTGGTGGCGACGGCGCGCAGCTTCTCCTCGTACTTGCGGCCGTGGTGCGCGCAGAAGAGCATCTCCGTGCCGTTCACCTCGGCGGCGATGTAAGCCTGCGCCCCGCACGAATCGCAGCGGTCCATCGCGGTGAGGCGGTACGGGAGGGTCTCTCGCTCTGTCGTAGCGTTCATCTCGGTGCCTCCTCAATAGGGTTCTGTCCGATTCGAGATCGTGCTCAATACAACCACGCGTGGCGCTCGTGCATGCCCGGTTTGCGGCGTGTTTCGCTCAGCGCGTACGCGCGGGGTCCCGGTACTGGGACGAGGGAGTGTCGTGGCCTGGCGGAGCGCGACCTCGAAATAGAATCGAACATTGTGACAGCCGAGTATTCCGCCCATCATCTCCAGGTGCTCGAGGGGCTCGAAGCCGTCCGCAAGCGCCCCGGCATGTACATCGGATCCAACGGATCGCCGGGCCTCATGCACTGCCTCTGGGAGATCATCGACAACTCCGTCGACGAGGCCATCGCGGGCACCGGATCGAAGATCGACATCGTGCTGTACGAGGACGGCAGCGTCAAGGTCTCCGACCGCGGCCGCGGCGTGCCGGTGGACATCGAGCCGCGCACCGGCCTCACCGGCGTCGAGGTGGTCTACACCAAGCTGCACGCCGGTGGAAAGTTCGGCGGCGGCTCGTATGCGGCATCCGGCGGTCTGCACGGCGTCGGCGCCTCGGTCGTGAATGCGCTCTCCGAGCGGCTCGACGTGGAGGTCGACCGCGGCGGCAAGACCTACGCCATGTCCTTCCGGCGCGGTGAGCCCGGCGTGTTCGCCGATGACGGCGAGCCGCACCCGGACTCGCCGTTCACCCCGTTCGAGAAGCGCAGCGAGCTGCGCGTGATCGGGAAGGTTGCCAAGGGCGTCACCGGCACGCGCGTGCGCTACTGGGCCGATCGCCAGATCTTCACCAAGGATGCCGCGTTCCAGCTGAACGAGCTGGTGACCCGCGCCCGCCAGACGGCCTTCCTCGTGCCGGGGCTCGAGATCGTGGTGCGCGATGAGCGCCCCGCCGCGCACGCCGAGGACGGCGGCGAGGGCCCGGTGGAGACCTCGTACCACTACGAAGGCGGCATCTCCGAGTTCGTCGACTTCCTGGCAGCCGATGCGCCAGTGACCGACACCTGGCGCATCCAGGGCAGCGGGCACTTCACCGAGACGGTGCCGGTGCTCCAGCCCAACGGCCACATGAAGCCCGAGGAGGTGCAGCGCGAGTGCCAGGTCGACATCGCGCTGCGCTGGGGGACCGGGTACGAGACCGTCGTGCGCTCGTTCGTGAACATCATCGCCACGCCCAAGGGCGGCACGCACCAGCAGGGCTTCGAGCAGGAGCTGCTGAAATCGCTGCGCGGTCAGGTCGATCAGAACTCCCGCCGGCTGAAGGTCGGCAACGACAAGCTCGAGAAGGACGACGTGCTCGCGGGGCTCACGGCGGTGCTGACGGTGACGCTGCCCGAGCCGCAGTTCGAGGGCCAGACCAAGGAGGTGCTCGGCACTCCCGCCGTGCGCTCCATCGTCGCCAAGGTGCTGCGCACGGCGCTGGCCGAGCGGTTCAGTTCCACCAAGCGCGACGACAAGAACCAGGCGTCGCAGCTGTTGGACAAGATCGTCTCCGAGATGAAGGCCCGCGTCTCGGCGCGTGCGCACAAGGAGACGCAGCGGCGCAAGAACGCGCTGGAGTCCTCGTCGCTGCCGGCGAAGCTGGTCGACTGCCGGTCCAGCGACGTGTCGCAGTCCGAGCTGTTCATCGTGGAGGGCGACTCGGCTCTCGGCACGGCCAGGCACGCGCGCAACAGCGAGTTCCAGGCGCTGCTGCCCATCCGCGGCAAGATCCTCAACGTGCAGAAGGCCTCGGTCAGCGACATGCTGAACAACGCCGAGTGCGCGGCCATCATCACGACGATCGGCGCCGGATCGGGGCGTTCGTTCGACCTGTCGCAGGCGCGGTACGGCAAGATCATCCTGATGAGCGATGCCGACGTCGACGGCGCGCACATCCGCACGCTGCTGCTGACGCTGTTCTTCCGCTACATGCGGCCCATGGTCGAGGCCGGACGGATCTTCTCGGCTGTGCCGCCGCTGCACCGCGTGATCGTGATGAACCCCGGCTCCAAGCCCAACGAGACGATCTACACGTACTCGGAGGCGGAGCTGCACGCCCTGCTGGCCAAGCTGCAGAAGGCCGGCAAGCGCTGGCAGGACCCGATCCAGCGGTACAAGGGGCTGGGCGAGATGGATGCCGATCAGCTGGCCACCACCACCATGGACAAGGGCGGCCGCCTGCTGCGGCGGGTCACGATCCAGGATGCCGAGGCGGCGGATGCCGCGGTGCGCACCTTCGAGATGCTGATGGGCAGCGAGGTCGCGCCGCGTCGTGAATTCATCATGAGCTCCAGCGACAAGCTCAGCCGCGACTCCATCGACGCGTGACCGCGCACGCGGAGCCGTCGAAGCATCGCTCTGGTTCACGGGGTGTTTCCTGTCTGGGTCGCTGAGCTTGTCGAAGCGTCGCTCAGGTTCACGGGGTGTTCCTGTCTGGGTCGCTGAGCTGGTCGAAGCATCGCTCTGGCTCACGGTGCGTTCTCCACCTTGGCCGCTGAGCTTGTCGAAGCGTCGCTCAGGTTCACGGGGGTGTTTCCTGCCTGGGTCGCTGAGCTTGTCGAAGCGTCGCTCGAAGACTTCGACCTGGACAACGTCGGCAACTCCGCCCCGCGCCCTTCGATCAGTGCGATCTTCTTCGCTCTGCTCCATCCTTGGAGCTGCTTCTCCCGGTAGAACGCGGCATCGATGGTCTTGAACTGCTCGGCGTACACGAGCACCAGCGGTCGGCGTTTGATCGTGAAGCGCGCCGCCCACTGCTCGTCGTGATTGTGCTCCCAGACGCGTGCTTCCAGGTCGCCGTTGGTGCTGCCGGTGTAGAAGCTGCCGTCGCGACAGCGGAGGATGTATGTCCATGCCATGACGGTGAGTCTGCTCGGTTTCCGGGATCAACGGAATCGGGCTGTGGACAACGTGCGGTGCCTCGCGCTTCCGGCTCTCGAGGCTGGCGACGCTTTGAAGGGTTCAGCGACCCAGTTTCTCGGGTCGGGCGGCGCTTCGACAGGCTCAGCGACCCAGAAACGAGGCACCCAGTGAACCAGATGGCGACGCTTCGCTCGCGGCGCGGCGGCCTAGGAATGAGAGTCACGAGTTCAGATCGGCCACAATGCGCTCGACGATCTGCGGGAGCGTCTCCTCGGGGCCGATCCTGCTCTCTTCGATGAACGTAAGAGGCTGCCAGCCGTCGTGCCAGCGACGCATGTCCTCGGGAGTGAAGGCATGGCGCAGCTCGCGCGTCCCGTGGCGTCTGACAGTCTCATCGAACCCCACGTCGAACTGGTAGACGCGGGTGATACCGACGTGGTCGTGCCAGAGTTTCTCAAGAAGCTCCGCGTAGTCGCGCAGGTTGAATATTCCATCGAGGATGACGTCGTAACCGAGGTCGAGAGCCTGACGTCCAGCAGTGTCGATGAGAGCGGCGGCATCGGCTGAACGCGACAGCTTATCAGAGCCGGCGAGAAGCTCTCGACGGAAGTGGTCCTGGTGGATGAGCGCTGTCTTGTCTCCGAGGAGAGGACGAAGCGCGGCGGCCGTGGTGGTCTTGCCCGAGCCGGAGTCTCCTCGCAACACGATGAGGCGCGTGCTCGCTGATCCGACCGGTGGCATGAGTCCAGTGTCACATCTGTTCCCCAATGGGTTACGACCGGTGACGCGTCAGCAAGCTCAACGACCCAGTCCTTAGGTCAGCGACGCTTCGACAGGCTCGGCGACCTCGTTCATGGGGTCGGCGACGCTTCGACAGGCTCAGCGACCCAGTTCCTGAGGCCGGCGACGCTTCGACAGGCTCGGCGACCTCGTCACAGGAAGCGCCGGGTCAGCCGATGGTCGTGCCGATGGAGCCGATGACGGCGTCGAGGGGCTGGCCGGAGGCGTCGCGCTTGGCGCCGGGCTCGGGCAGTCTGCGGGTGGCGCCGTCGGAGCCGATGGCGCGGGGCTCCACGCCCACCCAGGCCAGAGTCAGCCGGTCCTCGCCCTTCAGGAACGCGTGCGCGCGCACGCCGCCGGTGGCGCGTCCCTTGCCGGGGAACTCCGCGAACGACGAGACCTTCGCGCGTCCGGCATCCGCTCCCGCCAGCATCCCGCCAGAACCAGACACGGTGACGACCTCGGCGTCCTGCGCGGATGCCACGACGGTGAACGAGATGACCTCCGCGCCCGAGCCAAGCTTGATTCCTGCCATGCCACCGGCGGGCGCGCCCTGCGGGCGCACGTTCGCGGCGGGGAAGTGCAGCAGATGCGCGTCGGACGTGACGAAGACCAGTTCCGCGTCGTCGGATGCCGGAGCTGCGCCCACGACGACGTCCTTCGGCTTCAGGCCGATGATCTCCAGTTCGGGGCGGACGGCCAGCGCCGACGGGACGATGCGCTTGACCACGCCGTCCCGGGTGCCCAGCGCCAACGGCGTGTCGTCGTCGAAGCGGATCAGCGCGAGCACTCGCTCGCTCCGGTCGGTCAGCCCGAGATAGTCGTGAATGCGCACCCCGGCGCCCAGCCCGACCGAGGTGGCGGGAACGGCAGGGATGTCGACCGGCGTGAACCGCAGCACGCGGCCCGTGCTGGTCACGGCCCCGACCTCGCTGCGTGTGGTCGTGGACAGCGTCGCCTGGATGGCGTCGTGCTTGCTGCGCCGTGCGGGTGTCGTGATCACGGCATCCGCCTCCAGGTCCACGCGCACGGCGCGACCGGTCGTCGACAGCAACACGGTCGTGGGCGCGTCGGCGATCTGCAGCTCGGCAGCGGTCTTCGCCGTGCGGGCCTTCGGGGGAGCGGCGTTCAGCAGCAGCGTGCGCCGCGGCGTGCCGAAGGTCGCGGCGACGTGATCCAGCTCCAGTGCGACCTGCGCCCGCACCAGCGCGGGGTCGCTCAGCAGCTTCTCCAGTTCGGCGATCTCGGCCAGCAGCCTGTCGCGCTCGGTCTCCAGCTCGACTCGCGAGAACTTGGTCAACCGGCGCAGGCGCAGCTCGAGGATGTACTCGGCCTGCACCTCGTCGAGCTCGAACACCTGCTGCAGGCGCGTGCGGGCGGTCTCGGAGTCGTCCGACGAGCGGATCACCTGGATGACCTCGTCGATGTCCAGGATGGCCAGCAGCAGGCCGCGCACCAGGTGCAGCCGCTCGTTGCGACGCGCCAGGCGGAAGCGGCTGCGTCGCTCGATGACGCCGATGCGGTGCTGCAGGTACACCCGCAGCAGTTCCTTCAGGCCCAGGGTGCGCGGCTGGCCCTCGACGAGCGCGACGTTGTTGATGGAGAACGAATCCTCCAGCGGCGTGTACCGGAACAGCTGCTCCAGGACCGCGGCCGGATCGAAGCCGGTCTTGACGTGGATGACAAGCCGCAGGCCGTTCTTGCGGTCGGTGAGGTCGTGCACGTTGCTGATGCCCTGCAGCTTCTTCGCGTTGACAGCATCCTTGAGCTTCTCGATCACCCGCTCCGGGCCCACCTGGTACGGCAGCTCGGTCACGACGATCCCGGTCTTGCGCGGTCCCAGCGACTCGATCGAGGTCTTGGCACGCAGCTTGAACGCGCCGCGCCCGGTCTCGTAGGCCTCCTTCACGCCGTCCAGGCCCATCAGGATGCCGCCGGAGGGGAAGTCCGGCCCCGGCACGAACTCCATGAGCTCGGCCGTGGTGGCGTCGGGGTTCTCCAGCAGATGCGTCGCTGCGGCGATGACCTCGTTGAGGTTGTGCGGGGCCATGTTCGTCGCCATGCCGACCGCGATGCCGCTGGCGCCGTTGACGAGCAGGTTCGGGAACGCCGCCGAGAGAACCGCGGGCTGCTGGAACTGGCCGTCGTAGTTGGGGACGAAGTCGACGACGTCCTCGTCGAGGTTCTCCGTCATGGCCAGAGCGGATGCCGCCAGCCGCGCCTCGGTGTAGCGGGAGGCGGCGGGGCCGTCATCCAGAGAGCCGAAGTTGCCGTGCCCGTCGACCAGCGGCACGCGCAGCGCGAAGTCCTGCGCCAGGCGCACCAGCGCGTCGTAGATGGCGGAGTCGCCGTGCGGGTGCAGCTTTCCCATCACCTCGCCGACGACGCGGGCGCTCTTGACGTGACCGCGGTCGGGGCGCAGCCCCATCTCGGCCATCTGGTACAGGATGCGTCGCTGCACGGGCTTGAGCCCGTCGCGCGCGTCCGGAAGCGCCCGCGAGTAGATGACCGAGTACGCGTACTCCAGATATGAGCCCTGCATCTCCTGGGAGAGGTCGATGTCCTGGATGCGCTCCTGGACGGGCTCGGATGACGAGGGCTTTGGCATGGACTTCCTGCTGGACGCTCGGGGTGGACTCGCGACAGCGCCCGGATGCGGCGCGGCGGGACGCCTGTGAAAGACTGACCCGGATGCCTCTCATGCTACCGTCCAGCCCCGATCAGACCCGGAGCATCGCCGGGGTGGCGCCCCAGCTGCTCGCGGCCCTGCGCGGTGCGCCCGGTGACCTGCGCGGCGCCCGATCGACGGTCCTGGTGGTCATGGACGGCGTGGGTGCCATCTCGCTGCGCGCACATGGCGGGCATGCCCGCACGCTGAACGGTGCGATGGGGAAGAAGGACGTCGCGGGCTCGGTCTTCCCGACGACCACGGCCGCGGCGTTGACGACACTGCTGACCGGCGTCACCCCGGGGGAGCACGGCATGGTCGGCTACCGGGTGCGGCATCCGCAGCGCGACGTGCTGGTCAATCAGCTGCGGGAGTGGGAGACGGCCGGCGTCGATCCGTACACCTGGCAGGCGGCGCCGACGATCTTCGAGCAGGCATCGGATGCCGGGCATCCCACCTTCGCGGTGGGCATCTCCGAGTACGCGAACTCGGGCCTGACCCGTGCGACGCTGCGCGGCGCGGAGTTCCGCGCGGCGGGGTCACCGGCGGATCGCGTGGAGTTGGCGTGGGAGCTGGCTGATGCCCACGATGGCGCCCTGGTGTACTGCTACCTGCCCGAGGCCGACAAGGCCGGCCACAAGCACGGCGTCGACTCTGCAGCGTGGACGGCGGCGCTGGAGGACATCGATGCGGCCCTCAGCCGCCGCGTGCCCGACGGCGTGGGCGTGGTCGTCACCGCCGATCACGGGATGGTCGATGTGCCCGCGCATCGACAGCTGATGCTGGACGCGGCCGGCGGCTGGCACGACGGCATCCGGCACATCGGCGGCGAGCCGCGGATGCTGCACGTCTACACCGAGCCCGATGCTGATGCGGGCGCGATCCTGGCCCGCTGGCGCCGGGATCTGGAGGGCTTCGCCGACGTCATCAGCAGGACCGAGGCCGTCGGTTCGGGGCTGTTCGGGCCGATGGTGACGGATGCGGCGCGCGAGCGCGTCGGCGACATCCTCGCCGTGGCGCACTCCAACCGGGCCCTGTACGACGCCGAGGCCGCCGATCAGCGGGGTCGCGGCATGGTCGGCCAGCACGGCGCGCTGACGCCGGACGAGTGGCGCGTGCCGTTGATCAGGATGGGCGCCTTCGCACGCTGAGGAACGCCCCTTCGACGGACTCGGCACCCAGATTCTTGTGCCCGGAGACTCAGTGAGTCCCTACTCGTCGGTGCGGGCGCCGAAGACGATCTCGTCCCAGCTGGGCAGTGCGCTGCGGCGCTTGCGCCGACCGGATGCGGACTCTGCGGGCTCCGGCTCCGGCGGCGTGGGCGCGGGGTCGCTCTCCTCCTCGAGCGCATCGAAGAGCGCGATCGGAGACGACTCGTCGTTCTCGTCGTGCTCCTCTGCGTCGAACAGCGGAGCGGTCTCGCGCTGCCCGCGGCGGCGGCGCAGCGCCTCCAGCAGATCGGCGGTCTCGGCGCCGGGGTGGCTCTCCTCAGGCGCGCGCCGTGCCGCGGCCTCCTGGACGGCGGCGCTGGAGTGCTCGGGCTGCTCGAAGACGACGGCGACCTCCGGAGCGGGTTCCTCGGGATCGGGCAGCAGCCGCGGCCCGAACGCGCCGGAGTCGAAACGGCTGTCGTCCTTGTACGGGGAGACCCGCTCGGTGTCGACGGCGCGCAGGCGGGGGATGAGCCCCTCGGGCAACGAGCCCTGGCGCGAAAGCTGCGTGGCATCCGCATTGATCGGAGACAGCGTGCTGCGGCGGGGATCGAAGCTCCAGCGCGCGTCGTGCTCCACCTCGGCCGCGGTGAACTCGAGCTTCACGGTCCAGCCGGACTCGTCCTTCCAGCTGACCCAGCGCTCGTCCGAGGCGTGCAGGTCGGCGAGTTTGGCGCGTACGGCCGCGCCGAAGGTGGGCTGCGCATCCGGCTCCACCTCGCTGCCGATGAGCACGGGGACGGCCAGCGCCTGGTCGACGATGTGCTCGCGCTCGGCGAGCACCGGACCCTCGAAGCGTGCGACATCCTCTTCGCTGACACCCAGCAGGGCGGCGACCTCCGCGGCGGACAGTCCCGCGCGGATCTGCGCCTGGATGTCACGGGGGCTCGCGGCCAGTCGTGCCACCACGGGCTCGGCCTCACGGGTCGCTCGACGAACCTCGCGGTGCAGCATGTCGTCGATGGGCAGCGCGAACCGCTGCCCGGACTCGGTGGCGAGGACGAGGACTCCCGCTTCTGTTCCGACGATGGTGACGTTTTCCATACCGATGCCCCTCTGATGGGTGTGCGTTCATGGTGTCATGACCACCTGTGGAGGGGCGGGAATACCGTGGGCGCGCCGTGAGTTTTCCCGGCAGAGCTTGAAAGCATTTGCGAAATTGCTCCCGGTCGTGCAAACTGACGCCCGCTGAACACCCGAATCAGCTCCCCCCCAAACCCACTCGTACCACGGAAGTGGAGATGCACCACATGGCAACCGACTACGACGCGCCCCGCAAGAGCGACGACGACTCCGAGTCGATCGAAGCCCTCAAGGAACGCGTGCCGAACAGCAAGTCCGGCGCAGGCGATGTCGAGGATTCCGACAACCCCACGCCTTTCGACCTCCCCGGGGCCGATCTCTCCGACGTGGAGGACGTTGTCGTCGTTCTCCCGGCGCAGCAGGACGAGTTCACCTGTATGAGCTGCTTCCTCGTGAAGCACCGCTCGCAGCTGGACCACGAGGGCCCCGAGGGTCCCATCTGCAAGGAGTGCGCCGCCTGACGCACCTCGAGACGCACCACGCGCCCCGGCCGATTCGGCACGGGGCGCGTTCTGTGCTCGGCGTCAGTGGTCGGCTGCTGCTGCTGCGGCGCGCGCTGTGCGGATGGCCGCGGCGAGTCGGTCTGGCATGCGCGTGGAGATGGTCCACGACCTCATCGGGTCGGCAGGATCGGTGATCGGCACGACCACCAGGCCGTCGATGCCGCCGCGGATCAGGTGCCAGCCGTCATGCGCGATGTCGCGGCCGCGCCGGTCGCGGGCATCCTGAGCGGTGAAGTGCTCGGGCTCGCCCAGCCACCGCGCGTCGATGTGCGCGCGTCCGGCGTACAGGGTCGTGCCGTTGACCCGCACGACCGGGGCGAGCAGGATGCCGGCGGCCACCAGCACCAGTGACACCGCGGCCCCGATGATGCCGGCGACGCTGGAGGCGACCGGCAGGAAGACCAGGGAGGCCATCGGACCCATCAGGGCGATGGTGATCAGCATCCACAGACTCGGGGACAGTCGCTCGCGATGGACGTCGCGTGTTTCCAGGGGTGTGTTCTGCATTAGCCTCATGGGGTGACTCATTCCGTTGCCGTCCCCATTATCGCCGCACAGGTGCCGCAGTACGCCAATCCGGGCGACGCCGGCGCCGACCTGGTCTCCACCGAGGCCGTGCGGCTGGAGCCGGGGGAGCGGGCCCTCGTCGGCACGGGCGTGCGCATCGCGCTGCCCGAGGGCTATGCGGCTTTCGTCGTGCCGCGCAGCGGCCTGGCGGCCAAGCACGGCATCACGATCGTCAACTCGCCCGGCACCGTGGATGCGGGGTACCGCGGCGAGATCAAGGTGAGCCTGCTGAACACCGATAGCAAGGACGCGTACGATGTGGCGGTCGGTGATCGCATCGCGCAGCTGATCGTGATGCCCGTGATCCAGGTGCGCTTCGAACCCGTCGAGGCGCTGCCGGAAAGCATCCGCGGCGAAGGCGGGTTCGGATCCACCGGCTACACCCAGGGAAAGAGCGAATGACTGAAGAGATCGAACCCACGCCCACGCTGAAGTCGGCGCCGGAGGACCGGGCCACCGCGGGGCCGTTCGACGACACCGAGGCGAACCCGGTTCGCCCGTACATCGACCTCGGTGGCATCAAGGTTCTGCCCCGCGAGGGTCTGAACCTTCGCCTGGAGGTCGAGGAGCAGACCAAGCGCATCGTGGCCGTGGGCCTGGACTACGCGAACTCGTCCCTGCAGGTGCAGCCCTTCGCCGCACCGCGCAGGCGGGGGCTGTGGGAGGAGACCCGGGTGCAGCTGCGCGACCAGATCCGCACCCAGGGCGGCCGCGTCGAGGAGCGCGAGGGCGCATTGGGCCGTGAGCTGCTCGCCGAGGTGCCGATGACGGCCGCCGAGGGATCGGGCATGCGCCTGGCGCGCTTCATCGGCGTCGATGGGCCCCGGTGGTTCCTCCGTGGCGTGATCGGCGGCGAGGCGGCATCCGATCCCGCCGCCGCCGAGCAGGTCGAGGATCTGTTCCGCTCCATCGTCGTGGTCCGCGGCGGCTCTCCGATGCCCCCGCGCGATCTCATCCCGCTGAAGATGCCCTCCACTCCGGGCGCGGCGTGAGCCGACCCGACGACGAGCAGTCGCGTGCCGATGCCGAATCGCCCGCGCACGCCGATGCGGGCACCGGAGCGGATGCTGCGGAGCCGACCGCCGCGGAGCTGATCGGGGCCGCACTGAGCGGCGCCGCGAGGCGTGCGGGGCTGAGCTCCGACGGCGGCGAGCGCACTCAGACCGTGGTCTGGAGCGCGATGGGCGGCTGGCGCGGCATCCTCGAGTCGGTCCTGCCCAGCCTGGCGTTCGTGGTGCTGTTCACGCTGCGCCCGGAGCCGCTGCTGCTCTCCCTGGGCGCGTCGGTGGGGCTGGCCGCGGTGTTCACCGTGGTGCGGCTGGTGCAGAAGTCGCCGCCGTCGGCCGCCCTCGGCGGCCTGGTCGCCGCCGGTGCCGCAGCCGGGCTCGCATTGTGGACCGGTCGCGGTGCGGACAACTTCGTGCCCGGGCTCATCACCAATGCGCTCTACGGCTCGGCCATGATCATCGCGGCGCTGGTCGGCTGGTCCCTGATCGGTCTGGCCGTCGGGTTCCTGATGGGGGACGGCACGGCCTGGCGGGCAGACCGACGCAAGCGCCGAGCCTTCTTCTGGCTGGGCATCGCATGGGGGGTGCTGTTCTTCGCCCGCTTGGGCGTGCAGCTGCCGTTGTATCTGACCGACCAGGTCACTCTGCTGGGCACGCTGAAGCTCATCATGGGGCTTCCGCTGTTCGCCCCGATGGTGGCGGTGACCTGGCTGGTGGTGCGCGCGCTCTACCCGCGCGCCGAGTGAGCAGCGGCCCTGTTCCTCTGCTAGATTTATCTTGACATCAAGATAAATCTCGGGCTTTCGCCCGGACGTCGAGCGGCGCAGACTGGTAAGGCGAGCCTTGCTAGCCTCCGCGTGGCCTTGGCGAGCAAGATGGAGTCGCCTGTCGCTCCCATCAGAACAGAAGGAGACGGATACGTGTCCACGGTGAACAGCTTCGGTGCGAAGAGCACCCTGACGGTCGGCAGTACCGACTACGAGATCTTCCGGATCGACACGGTTGCCGGTCACGAGAAGCTTCCTTACAGCCTGAAGGTTCTGCTCGAGAACCAGCTGCGCACCGAGGACGGCAAGAACGTCACGAAGTCGCAGATCGAGGCGCTCGGCTCGTGGGATCCCACTGCGGAGCCCAACACCGAGATCCAGTTCACGCCGGCGCGCGTCCTCATGCAGGACTTCACCGGCGTGCCCTGCATCGTCGACCTCGCCACCATGCGCGAGGCCGTCACCGACCTCGGCGGCGACCCGAACAAGATCAACCCGCTCTCGCCCGCTGAGATGGTCATCGACCACTCCGTGATCGCCGAGCTCTTCGGCGCCGAGAACGCCCTGCAGCGCAACGTCGAGATCGAGTACCAGCGCAACGGAGAGCGTTACCAGTTCCTCCGCTGGGGTCAGACCGCTTTCGACGACTTCAAGGTCGTCCCGCCGGGGACCGGCATCGTCCACCAGGTCAACATCGAGCACCTGGCCAAGGTCGTCTACGACCGCACCGTCGACGGGGTGCTGCGCGCGTACCCCGACACGCTGGTGGGCACCGACTCGCACACCACGATGGTCAACGGCCTGGGCGTACTGGGCTGGGGCGTCGGCGGCATCGAGGCCGAGGCGGCCATGCTGGGCCAGCCCGTCTCCATGCTGATCCCGCGTGTGGTGGGCTTCAAGCTCACCGGGGAGATCCCCTCCGGCGTCACCGCCACCGACGTGGTGCTCACGATCACCGACATGCTGCGGCAGCACGGCGTGGTCGGCAAGTTCGTCGAGTTCTACGGTGCGGGCGTCGCGGCCGTGCCGCTGGCCAACCGCGCCACCATCGGCAACATGTCGCCGGAGTTCGGCTCCACGGCCGCGATCTTCCCCGTCGACGACGTCACCCTCGACTACCTGCGTCTGACCGGCCGCACCGACGAGGCAGTCGCCCTCGTCGAGGCGTACGCCAAGGCCCAGGGAATGTGGCACGACGCCGCCGACGAGCCCGTGTACAGCGAGTACATGGAGCTCGACCTCGGCACGGTCGTCCCCTCGATCGCCGGCCCGAAGCGCCCGCAGGACCGCATCCTGCTCTCCGAGGCCAAGTCGCAGTTCGAGAAGGACATCCTCAACTACGCCACGCCGTGCACCACCGACGAGCTCGCCGACCTCGAGTCGAAGCACTCGTTCCCGGCATCCGACCCGGGCCAGGTCCCCGGCGAGGAGAACCCGGTCACCCGCCGGGTGCACATCAGCAGCGGCGCTCCGGCCAACGCCTCCAAGCCGGTGCCGGTGACCACCCCCGCGGGCGAGAAGTACCTCCTCGACAACGGCGCGGTCACCCTCGCCGCCATCACGTCCTGCACCAACACCTCCAACCCGTCGGTCATGGTGGCCGCGGGCCTGGTGGCGCGCAAGGCCCTGAAGAAGGGCCTGAAGCAGAAGCCGTGGGTGAAGACCACGCTGGCTCCGGGATCCAAGGTCGTCACCGACTACTACGAGAAGTCGGGTCTGAACGAGGACCTCGAGGGTCTCGGGTTCTACACCGTCGGCTACGGCTGCACGGTCTGCATCGGAAACTCCGGCCCGCTGATCGATGAGGTCTCGGCCGCCGTCAACGAGCACGACCTGGCCGTCACCGCGGTGCTCTCCGGAAACCGCAACTTCGAGGGTCGCATCAGCCCGGACGTGAAGATGAACTACCTGGCCTCACCGCCGCTGGTGATCGCCTACGCCCTCGCCGGTTCGATGCACTTCGACTTCGACACCGACGCGCTGGGCCAGGACACCGAGGGCAACGACGTCTTCCTGAAGGACATCTGGCCGACGTCGGCCGAGGTGCAGGAGATCATCGACTCGTCGATCTCGCGCGAGCAGTTCATCAAGCAGTACGCCACCGTCTTCGACGGCGACGAGCGCTGGACGAGCCTGCCCACGCCCACCGGTCCGATCTTCGAGTGGGACGACGACTCGACGTACGTCCGCAAGGCCCCGTACTTCGACGGCATGACCATGGAGCTCACCCCGGTCGCCGATATCACCGGCGCCCGCGTGATGGCGGCCCTGGGCGACTCGGTCACGACCGACCACATCTCGCCCGCCGGCGCCATCAAGCCCGGCACTCCCGCCGCTCAGTACCTCACCGAGCACGGCATCGAGCGCAAGGACTTCAACTCCTTCGGTTCGCGCCGCGGCAACCACGAGGTGATGATCCGCGGCACGTTCGCGAACATCCGCCTGAAGAACACCCTGGTCAAGGCCGTCAACGACGGCAAGCAGATCGAGGGCGGCTACACCCGCGACTTCACCCAGCCCGGTGGTCCGCAGGCGTTCATCTATGACGCCTGCCAGAACTACCAGGCGCAGGGCGTGCCGCTGGTCGTCTTCGGCGGCAAGGAGTACGGCTCCGGTTCGTCGCGCGACTGGGCGGCCAAGGGCACCACTCTGCTGGGCGTCAAGGCGGTCATCGCCGAGAGCTTCGAGCGCATCCACCGCTCGAACCTGATCGGCATGGGCGTCGTCCCGCTGCAGTTCCCCGCCGGCGAGTCCTGGGAGTCGCTGGGCCTGGACGGCACCGAGATCATCTCGATCGAGGGCCTGACCGAGCTCAACAACGGCACCACGCCCAAGACCGTCAAGGTCACCGCAACGCCGAGCGAGTTCTCGGCCGAGGGTCGCGAACCGATCTCGTTCGATGCGGTCGTCCGCATCGACACACCCGGTGAGGCGGACTACTACCGTCACGGCGGCATCCTGCAGTACGTGCTGCGGTCGCTGGTCTGACGCTGAACGCAGAAGCGCCCCGTACGGCTTCGGCCGTGCGGGGCGCTTCTGCGATCGGGGGCACCCCATCGCCGTTCACGCCGGCTGTCACCATCGCCGGGCGTCGCAGCACGGTGCACCAGGTGATGGCCGACGGCACGCTGCGAGGCCGGCGGCGCGACTGCGGGGGCTCGCAGCACCCTCGCGCTCCTCACCGCAGCAGCGCAACGCCCGCGAATCCCTGCCCGCACTCAGGTCGCTCGATACAATGGCTGGATGAGGTTCGCGCCACCGCGCGGATCACGGGATGAGTCGTGGAGGAGCGTCGATGCCGATTCTGCCGAGCATCTCGGGGCCGAGAGACCTCGATCGACTGTCACCGGAGCAGCTCGCCGAGCTCGCCGCCGAGATCCGAGCATTCCTGGTGGAGAACGTCGCCCGCACCGGCGGGCATCTGGGACCGAACCTCGGCGTCGTCGAACTCACCATCGCGCTGCATCGGGTGTTCTCCTCGCCGGATGATCCGATCATCTTCGACACCGGTCACCAGTCCTATGTGCACAAGCTGCTCACCGGCCGGCAGGACTTCTCGCAGCTGCGCTCACGCGGCGGCCTGGCAGGCTACCCGCAGCGGTCCGAGAGCGCGCACGACGTCGTGGAGTCCTCGCACGCCTCCAGCTCGCTCAGCTGGGCCGACGGCGTCTCCCGTGCGCTGACGGCCACCGGCCGGGCAGACCGGCATGTGGTCGCGGTGGTCGGCGACGGCGCACTCACCGGCGGCATGACGTGGGAGGCGCTCAACAACATCTCAGACGACAACCGGCGCAACCTGGTCATCGTCGTCAACGACAACGGCCGCTCGTACGCGCCGACGATCGGCGGCATGTCCCGCTACCTCAATCGTGTCCGCACCGCGGCGGCATACCGCCAGATGCACGCGAAGTCGGACCGCGTGTTCCGTGCGTTCGGCCCCTTCGGACGCGCACTGTTCCGCGGGGTGCGCGGTGGCACGCACGGCTTCCTATCACGCTTCACGAACAACGTGGCGCTGTATTCCAATCTCGACATCAAGTACCTCGGTCCCGTCGATGGACACGACATCCCCGCCCTCATCGAGACGCTCGAGCTGGCCAAGGGCTATGGCGCCCCGGTCATCGTGCATGCCATCACCGAGAAGGGCCGCGGCTATCAGCCCGCCCGCGACGACGTCGCCGACCAGTTCCATGCCGTCGGACGCATAGACCCGAAGACGGGGGACTCTCTGGCCACGTCCAAGGGCCCGTCGTGGACATCGGTGTTCTCGGACGCGCTGGTGGAGATCGGCGATCGCAATGAGCGCGTCATCGGCGTCACCGCCGCCATGCTTCGGCCCACCGGACTCGCGCCGTTCGCCGAGCGGCACCCTGATCGCGTGTACGACGTGGGCATCGCCGAGCAGCACGCCGTGGCCTCCGCGGCCGGTCTCGCCTTCGGCGGTCTGCATCCGGTCGTCGCCATGTACGCGACGTTCATGAACCGGGCGTTCGACCAGGTGCTGATGGATGTCGGCCTGCACAAGGCCGGCGTGACATTCGTCCTGGACCGCTCCGGTGTCACCGGACCCGACGGCCCCAGCCATCACGGCATCTGGGACCTGGCGATGCTGCAGATCGTCCCCGGCATCCGCATCGCCGCGCCGCGCGACGCGACGCGCCTGCGGGAGCTGCTCGACGAGGCCATCGCCGTCGACGACGCACCGACCGTGATCCGCTATCCCAAGGGGGCGGTTGCGGCGGATGTCCCTGCCATCGAGCGAATGCCGGACGGCGTCGACGTGCTCGTGCGAGACGAGACCGAGGATGTTCTGCTGGTCGGCATCGGCCCGTTCGCCTCGCTGGCGCTGGATGTCGCGCAGCGCCTGCGTGCGCAGGGCATCGGCGCCACGGTCGTCGACCCGCGCTGGGCCATCCCCGTGCAGCCGTCGCTCCTCGAGCTGGCCGCCCGGCACCGGCTGGTGATCACCCTGGAGGACGGCATCCGCGTCGGCGGCGTCGGCACCCGAGTGCGCCAGGTGCTGCGCGAGGCCGGCATCGACACCGCGGTTGACGAGCTGGGCGTGCCCGACGAGTTCATCTCGCACGCCACCCGCGAGCAGGTGCTGGCGGATGCCGGTCTCACGGCCTCCAAGATCGCCCAGGACGTCGTGGCCCAGGTGCTCGGCAGGCGCGTGCCCATGGCGCGCCAGACCGAGAGCACCGGCGCCATCGAGCTGCCGATCCACGAGGGGCGCTGACCTCAGTCCTCGAGTGCGTGGTCCTCGAAGGCTGCGTCGTCGTCAGTGCGCGTCAAGGCGCGTCGGTCGGTTGCGGGGTCCGCGTGATATCGCCTGGCGTGGCGGACGGCCCACGCCCATCCGGCGACGACCGAGATCGTGGTCGCCACGATGACGGGCCAGGCCCAGCCGGCGAAGATCATCGCCACGAGGTCTGTGCCGCTGAGGAGGAGGACTCCTGCTCCCGTCCCCGCGCCCAGCAGGGCGAAGGCGACGACGTGCACGCTGAGCTGGCGAATGCTCCGGAGCAGCGATCCGAGCAACCAGGCGATCGGGCTGAGAAGGACGGTCACGATGGCAGAGATCACGCCGCCGATGATCGCGACGTAGCCGAGGCCGACGAGGGTCATCGGGAGATCTGCGCGTCCCAGCAGCCCAGATGTCGCGATCACCGCCAGCAGGATGGCCATGAACGTGGTCCAGGCGGCGAACGCCCCGCGTCCCACGTCTTCGCACGTGAACGCCATCGGTGCCCGTTCCGACGGCGACGGCCGCGCCGTGCTCATGCTCGCACCTCGGCGATCTGGTCGAGCAGGTCGCGGGCGACGCCTCGCACCCCGGGCACGCGCGCGAACGGCAGGGCGACTCCCAGAAGCTTCAGCGCGGTGTCGAGGAGTCTGCGCGTGCGCGCGTGTCCCTCGGTGTCGTCGTAGGTCCAGCGCAGGATGAGTCCGAGGTAGGCGACGAACACGGCATCCGGGAGTCGCTCGGCGATCTCCGTCGGCAGCCTGTGGTCCGCGCCATCGACGGCGCGCCGGAACAGCCCCACGGTCATCGCGCGGGCAGGCGAGGACTCTCGCGCGAGCGGGTTGATGGGGGAGTCCGGAGCGATCATGGCCGACAGGAACCCCGGAGCCACGCGCTGGTACGGCTCGAGCACCGAGAGCCCCGTCTCGAAGACGATGCGCAGCCGATCGACGAGGCCCTTCTCGCCTTCCAGCAGCGGTACGGCGGCGCGGGCATGCTCCTGCTGCACCTGCTCGTACAGCTCCTGCACGAGGTGCGTCTTGGACGGGAAGTAGTAGTACGCGTTGCCGACCGACACGCCGGCCTCGGCCGCGATGAGCCGGACGGTCGTGTCGGGGTAGCCTCGCTCGACGAACGAACTGATGGCGACGTCCCGGATCCTGGCGCGCGTGCGCTCCGCCTTCGGCGTGAGGTCAGAACTGAACATGTTCAAATACTACTGCGCGAATGCTCGGGAGCAGTGGCAGTCAGTCGAACTCGCTCAGCACAGCGGTCATCAGCTCGGTGGCCATGGGCAGGGCCCGTGCACGATCAGCATCGACGAGGCCCACTCGGGTGCGACGGTCCAGCACATCGTCCGCCGTCAGCGCGCCCTCCGATCGCACCGCGAACTCGATGCCTGCACGCGTCAGCGGCAGATCGTCGAACAGCGGATCAGAGGGGGGAACGACGGCATCCACGAGCCGCAGCGAGGCCGTCCGGCTGGGGCCCGCCGACAGCCCCCGCACTCGCACGGCCAGATCCACGGCGTCCTGCGCCATGCGCCGGTACGTCGTGAGCTTGCCACCCAGCACATTCACGAATCCCGCCTCGGATTCCGTGACCAGGTGCCTGCGCGAGATGTCGGACGTGCTGTCGTCGCCGCTGTCGACCAGCGGACGCAGACCCGCGTACGCTCCACGCACCTGGTCCCGGCGTATCGGCGTCGATAGTACGCGGTTCAGCGAGTCCAGCAGGAACGCTATCTCGCGCTCGGTGGGCCGGGCCACGTCGGGGATCGGGCCGGGGGCATCCTCGTCGGTCAAACCGACATAGACATGGCCGTCCCACTGCGGCAGGGCGAACACGTACCGGCTGATGGATCCGGGCAGGGGGATGGTGAGGGCGGCGTTCGGATGCCCGAGATCCGCCCCGTCCAGCACGACGTGCGTTCCCCGACTCGGCCGCAGCCTGATCTGCTCGTCGAGCGTGCCTGCCCACACGCCGGTGGCGTTGATGACGCTCCGAGCACGGATGCGCAGTCGCCCGCCGGTGATCACATCCTCGGCATCCGCTCCGCGGGCGCTCAGACTGATGGCGCGCACGCGCGTGAGGATGCGGGCCCCCAGGCTCGCTGCCGTGCGCGAGACCGTGATCACGAGCTTGGCGTCGTCGATGAGCTGCCCGTCGTAGCCGACCATCGCGCCGCGCAGCCCGGCGCGATTCAGTGCCGGCACCATCCGGCGCGCGGTGCGGGCCGAGACCAGGCGAGGCCCCGGCAAGGTGACATGCGACGTGCGGGCCTGCAGCCGCAGCACGTCGCCGACGCTCATGCCCGCAGCTCCGGCGAATCTCTGAGCGAGCGTCACGCCCGGCACGAACGGCAGCAGCTGCGGCAGCGAGCGGATCAGATGAGGGGCGATCGCGGTCATGAGCAGGTGACGCTCCTGCGCGCTCTCGCGGGCTGTCGCGAAATCGCCGGTGGCGAGGTACCGCAGCCCGCCATGCACGAGCTTGGAGCTGAAGCGGCTGGTGCCGAAGGCGAGGTCGCGCGCCTCGATCAGCGTGACGCTCAGGCCGCGCGACGCTGCGTCCAAGGCGACTCCCGCTCCGGTGATGCCTCCTCCGACCACCAGCACATCGACCTCGTCCTCGGCGGAGCGCGTCAGCTCCAGGCGCCGCCGAGCGGGATTCAGATCAGGGGAGTGCGGGGTCATGGCCGAAGCAGCCCGTCGAGGGCGGCGCGGAGCTCGTGCTCCCACGACGCCTCGTCGATGAGGTCGCTGACCGTGCTGTGGGACAGGATCGCGGACTGCGCGATCAGCAGCAGCATGACCGCGATGTGCTGCGGTTGGCCCGTTCGCACGGAGCCGGAGAGCTGCGCAGCGGCTACGGACTCCGCCATGCGCTGCAGGATGGCCTTCTGGCTGGTGCCGAAGCGCTGCAGCGTGTATCGCGTGAAGACCTCGGGCTCGCGGTCCAACAGGGCCGCATACAGCGGATCGGCTCGGAAGGCGGCGGAGAAGCGCATCACGTCGTCGACGATCTGCTCCCGCGAATCGGAGACCGGAATGTCCTGCAGCAGCACCAGCACCCGATGCAGCAGCACCGCGCGTACCACCTCGTCAGCCCCGGCCCACGTGCGGTACACGGTGGGCCGCGAGACGCCCGCCTCGCGCGCCAGCTCGGCGACGGCGAGCCCTCCCACGCCTCGCCGGGCGATCAGCCGCTCGGCGGCATCCAGGATGCGCAGCTGCGTGGCATCCCAGGCCCGGGGTTGTGCTTGACGAGTTTCCATAATGTGTCACACTGTAACGCATGGAGCTGCCACACGACAGTGCTGTCGAACCGCCCGAGATGCGGTGGGACGGGTGGGGTGATCCCGACCGCGCCACCGAGCTGCCGCGCGCCGTCCGCGCCCTGCTGCCGCTGATGCTGGGACGGGTGCGCAGGCCCGCGCCCGCGCCCGCGATCGACGACGTCGAGGTGGCGGAGTCCCGACTCACCGCTGAGGACGTCGACGCGCTGCGCGGAATCGTCGGAACCGAGCACGTGCGCACCGACGCCGTGACCCGCCTGCGCCGCGCAGGCGGCAGGTCCACGCCCGACCTGCTGCGTCGACGCGCCGGGCGGCAGACGGCACCGGATGCCGTGGTGCGGCCCGCCTCGCACGATCAGGTGGCGGCTGTCCTGCGAATCGCCGCCGACCGGAACCTCGCCGTCGTCCCGTTCGGCGGGGGCACGAGCGTGGTCGGCGGAGTGGATCCGGATGCCGGCGTGCACCGCGCCGTGATCGCACTCGACCTCGCGCGGATCAGCGGCCTGGTGCGCTTCGACGGAATCAGCAGCGAGGCGGTGCTGCTGGCCGGCACCCGCGCACCGGAGGCGGAGCGGCTGCTGGCCGAGCAGGGCTTCGAGCTCGGTCACTACCCGCAGAGCTTCCGCTACGCGACCATCGGCGGATTCGCGGCTGCGCGCTCCTCCGGGCAGAACTCCGCGGGTTACGGGCGATTCGACGCGATGGTCACCGGCATCCGCATGGCCACGCCGACCGGTGACCTCGAGCTGGGGCGCGCGCCGGGATCGGCGGCCGGCCCGGATCTCGTAAGGCTGCTGCTGGGCTCAGAGGGAGCCTTCGGCGTGATCACCGAGGTGCGCGTGCGCGTGCACCGCACGCCCGCCGAGCGCATCGTCGAGTCCTGGACCTTCCCCGACTTCGCGAGCGGCGCCGCGGCGCTGCGCAGCGTGGTGCAGGGCGGCGGCGGTCCCACCGTCATCCGCCTCTCCGACGAAGCGGAGACCGGCGTCAGCCTGGCTCAGATCGGCCGCATCGGCAAGGTGCTCGCCAAGGGCGCCAGCGCCGTCACCGTGTTCGAGGGCGAGGATGCCCATCACCGCCGCGCGCGCACCGCGGCTCTGATGTCCGAGGCTGGAGGCACCAGCAGCGGGCAGGGCGCGGCTGAGGACTGGGCGCGAACGCGCTTCGACGGGCCGTATCTGCGCGACGCGCTGCTGGACGCCGGGGTGTTCTGCGAGACGCTGGAGACCGCCACCACCTGGTCGAACCTGCTCACCCTGCGTGCGGCAGTGACCGCAGCCCTGAAGGACGGCTTCGCGGATGCCGGTGCACGCAGCTTCGTGATGTCCCACGTGTCGCACGTGTATCCCACGGGTGCGTCGCTGTACTTCACCGTGCTGGCGGGGATCAAGGGCGACCCGCTCGGCGTCTGGGACGGCGTCAAGCATCGCGTGAGCGATGCCATCATGGCCGCCGGAGGCACCATCACCCATCATCACGCGATCGGTCGCGACCATGCGCCGTGGCTGGCGGAGGAGATCGGCGAGACCGGCATCCGCATTCTGCGGGCGGTCAAGCGCGAACTCGACCCGAAGGGCGTCATGAACCCGGGCGTGCTCATCCCTGCCGAGTCGGACCATGGCTGAGCTCCGCCTGGCACTGCTGGTCAACCCGTCTGCGGGCAAGGGCAGGGCGGCCGCTGTCGGTCATCTGGCCGAGCGCGCGCTGCGCGAGACCGGTGCGCGGCTCACGGTGCTCGCCGGCGAGACGGCTGCGCAGACCCGCGCCCTCGCGCACCGGGCCGTCATCGACGGACCCGACGGGGTCGTGGTTGTCGGCGGTGATGGAACCCTCACCGGCATCGTGGATGTGCTGGCCGACGCGGGCATCCCCGTGACGCTGGTCCCCGCGGGCACCGGCAACGACCTGGCACGGGAGCTCCGCATCCCCACCGATGACCCGGGCAGGGCGGCATCCGCTGCGGTGAAGGGGCATGCGAGGCGCATCGACCTCGGCACCATCTCGTCGCAGGGCCATGACGGACTGTTCCTCACCGTCGCCGCGCTGGGCTTCGACGCCAAGGTCAGCGAGCGCACCAACGCGCTCCGTCGTCCCAGCGGCCTGCTGCGCTACTATCTCGCCATCGTGATCGAACTGCTGCGTCTGAAGCCCACGGACTTCCGCGTCGCGATCGACGGCGGGGACGCCGAGCGGATGCCGGGCACTCTGCTGGCCGTCGGCAACACCTCCAGCTACGGCGGCGGAATGCCCATCTGCATCGGAGCTTCGCCCGACGATGGCGCACTCGACGTGGTGCACGTCGCGCCGCTCAGCCGTCTCAAACTGCTGCGGGTGTTCCCGCTGCTGCTCCGCGGTACGCACCTGGGCCGCCGTGAGGTGGTCCACCGTCGTGCCACGAGTCTCCATGTCAGCGCGCCGGATCTCGTCGTCTACGCCGATGGCGAGCGCGTCGGCGCAGGGGAGTGCACGATCGGCATCCGTCCGGGCGCCGTCACCATGATGATCCCGGAGGGACGAGGAGCATGAACGGGTACGACGAGGATGTCGTGATCGTGGGATCGGGGTTCGGCGGTTCCGTCGCGGCCCTGAGGCTGGCGGAGAAGGGCTACCAGGTGCGCGTGCTGGAGGCGGGGCGGCGGTTCGAGGACGACGACTTCGCCAAGACCTCGTGGGACGTCAAGCGATACCTGTGGGCGCCTGCATTGGGCTGCTTCGGCGTGCAGCGCATCCACCGCCTGCCGCACGTGATGATCCTCGCCGGCGCGGGTGTCGGAGGCGGATCCCTGAACTACGCCAACACCCTCTACGAGCCGCCTGCGACGTTCTTCTCGGACGCGCAGTGGCCGCAGGGCACGTCGTGGCAGGCCGAGCTCGCGCCGCACTACGCCACCGCGAAGCGGATGCTGGGCGTCGTGGAGCATTACCCGCACACCGGTCCCGTGGAGCGGATCATGGCAGGCGCCGCCGAGGACCTCGGCGTCGGCGGCACTTTCCGGCACGCGCCGGTGGGCGTATTCCTCGGCATGCCGGGCGTGACCGTCCCCGATCCGTTCTTCGACGGAGAGGGCCCTGCCCGCACCGGATGCACGCTGTGCGGCAACTGCATGGTGGGTTGCCGCGTGGGCGCGAAGAACACGCTCATGAAGAACTACCTCGCCCTCGCCGAGAGGCGCGGGGTGCGCATCGACGCACTGTCGACTGTCGTCGAGGTGCGCGAGGACCCGCGCGGCGGCTTCCTGGTCACCGCGCAGCGCTCGGGCGCGTGGATCCGGCGGCGTCGACGCACGATCCGCGCCGAGCAGGTGGTGCTGGCCGCCGGCACCTGGGGCACGCAGCAGCTGCTGCACCGGATGAAGGCGTCGGGCGCGTTGCCGCGCATCTCGGATGCGGTGGGTCGCCTGACCCGCACGAACTCCGAGGCGCTGGACGGCTCGGTCGCGACGCGGGTTCCGGATGCGTCCGAGTACGCGCATGGCGTGGCCATCACCACCTCCTTCCACGTCGATGACCGCACGCACGTCGAGAACGTGCGCTACGGGCCCGGCTCCAACCTGATGGGTGCACTGGCCACCGTGATGGTGCCCGGGGATCGCCCGCTGCTGCGGCGGCTGGGCGCGCTCGCGGGGCGGGTGCTGCGGCATCCGATCCGTGAGTTCAGGCTCGCGAACCTGCACCGTTGGAGTGAGCGCGGCATCATCGCCCTGGTCATGCAGACCGCCGACAACTCGCTCACGCTGTCGCTTCGCCGCAGGCTGGGCCGTGACGTGCTCACCAGCGCGCAGGGCCACGGCGAGCCCAATCCGTCGTACCTGCCTCAGGCGCACCGCGCGGCGAGCGCCATCGCCGTGCGGATGCAGCAGGAGACCGGTGTGCGCTCGGAGCCGCGCGGATCGTGGCCGGAGGTGTTCGGCATCCCGATGACCGCGCATTTCCTGGGCGGCGCGGTGATCAGCCAGACCGCCGAGAGCGGCGTGGTCGATTCGTACAACCGCGTCTGGGGGCACCCCGGTCTGCATGTCGTGGACGGCTCGGCCGTACCCGCCAATCCGGGCGTGAACCCGTCGCTGACCATCACCGCGATCGCCGAGCGCGCTTTCGCGAACTGGCCGCGCAAGGGGGAGCAGGACACCCGTCCCGCGCAGTGAGCCCCCGGATGCACGAGAGCGGGGCCGCACCGTCCGGTACGGCCCCGCTCTCGTCGATCAGATCAGCTCTGCGCGATGCCGCGGATGGTCGGCGTGTGGAATGTGCCGCCGAAGACCCGCTCGGAGGCGCCCTCACGGTCGAGGTACGGCGATGCGCCGCCGTCGATGAACGGCCAGCCCGCGCCGAGGATCAGGCACAGGTCGATGTCTTCGACCTCCGGCACCACGCCCTCGTCGAGCATGATGCGGATCTCCTGGGCCAGGCCGTCCTGCACGCGGCGCAGGATCTCGTCGGCAGATGCCGGAGTGGAGCCCGTCTGGCCCTTCAGCGCCTTCTCGGCCGCCTTGGTCCAGCCGGTCACGCGACCGCCCTTGTCCTTCTCCACCACGGCGTCCAGTGCTGCCAGGGTGTGGAAGTTCTCGTTGGCGTAGAAGCGCTCCGGGAACGCGTGCACCATGGTGTCCTGCACATGCGCGGCCACTTTCCAGCCGACGAGGTCGATCAGCTGGAACGGGCCCATCGGCAGCCCCAGGGGGCCGAACGCCTTCTCGACGTCGACGACAGGCGTGCCCTCGTACACGGCCCGTGCGGCCTCACCCATGACCTTCGCCAGCAGGCGGTTCACGACGAACCCGGGAGCGTCCGCGGTGAGCACGGCGTTCTTGCCGAGGCCCTTCGCGACCACGAACGCGGTCGAGAGAGCGGCATCCGCGGTGGCATCCGTCTTCACGATCTCGATCAACGGCATGACCGCGACCGGGTTGAAGAAGTGGAAGCCGACCAGGCGCTCGGGGTGGGCGAGCTTCGAGCCGATCTCCGCAACCGACAGCGACGAGGTGTTGGTGGCGAGAATGGCATCCTCGGCGATGATCTGCTCGATCTCGCCGAACACGGCCTGCTTCACGCCCAGCTCCTCGAAGACGGCCTCGATCACGAAGTCGCAGTCGGCGTACAGGGACTTGTCTGTGGTGCCGGTGACCAGCGAGCGCAGCTTGTTGGCGGTGTCCGCGTCCACGCGCCCCTTGGCCTCGAGCTTGCCGATCTCGTCGTGGATGTATGCCACGCCCTTGTCGACGCGCGCCTGGTCCAGGTCGGTGATGAGCACCGGCACCTGCAGCTTGCGCACGAACAGCAGCGCGAACTGGCTGGCCATCAGGCCCGCTCCGATGACGCCGACCTTGGTGACCTTCTTCGCCAGCTGCTTGTCGGGGGCGCCGACGGGGCGCTTGGCGCGCTTCTGCACCAGGTCGAACGCATACATCGAGGCGGCGAACAGGTCGCCGGTCACGAGCTCCGACAGAGCCTCGTCCTCGCGGGCGAAGCCCTCTTCCTTCGTGCCACTGCGCGCCTTCTCGAGCAGATCGAGGGCGACGTACGGCGAGCGGGGCACGGTGCCGATCTTCGACTCCAGCATGCTGCGGGCCATCTTGATCGCCACCGGCCACTTGACCGTGCGCTCGATCTTGCCGGGGACGTTCTTGCGCTCCACCTTGCGGCCGCCGAGCACCTCGTCGGCCCAGGCCAGCGAGTTCTCCAGGAAGTTGGCCGGCGGGAAGATCTCGTCGAACATGCCGTAGTCGTGCGCCTGCTGCGGCTTCAGCATCCGGTTCTGCTTGAGCGGGTTCGAGATGATCACCTCGAGGGCGTTCTCGATGCCGATCAGGTTCGGCAGCAGGTACGCGCCGCCCCAGCCGGGGATGATGCCCAGGAACAGCTCGGGCAGCGCGATCGCGGCCGCCGACGCGTCGATGGTGCGGTACGTGGAGTTCAGCGCGATCTCCACGCCGCCGCCGAGTGCCAGACCGTTCACGAAGGCGAACGAGGGCACGCCCAGATCGGACAGCGAGCCGATGACCTTGTGGCCCAACTGCGCGATCAGGCGGGCGTTGTCCTTGGACCCCACCCTGCTGATGTCGGACAGGTCGGCGCCGGCCGCCAGGATGTACTGCTTGCCGGTGATGCCGACGGCCTGGATCTCGCCGGCGGCCGCACGAGCCTTCAGCGCGGCGAGGGTCTCGCCGAGCTCGGTGAGCGTGGCGGGGCCCAGCGTGTTGGGACGCGTGTGATCGCGGCCGTTGTCGAGAGTGATCAGCGCGAGCACTCTGCCCGAGCCCAGGCGGATGTCGCGCACGGGGGAGTGCGTGATCACCTCGCCCTCGGTGAGGGCCATGATGGGGGAGAAGTCGATGTCGTCGTAGTTCGTCATTCCCGCGCTCACTTCCGCTTCTTGCCGTCGTAGAACGGGTTTTCCCAGATGACGGAGCCGCCCTGCCCCAGACCCACGCACATGGCCGTCAGGCCGTAGCGCACGTCAGGGCGCTCGGCGAACTGCGCCGCCAGCTGGATCATCAGGCGCACGCCGGTCGCGGCGAGCGGATGGCCGACCGCGATGGCCCCGCCCCACTGGTTCACCCGCGGGTCGTCATCGGCGATGCCGAAGTGGTCCAGCAGCGAGATCACCTGGATGGCGAACGCCTCGTTCAGCTCGAACAGGCCGATGTCGGAGATGTCGAGACCGGCCTTCTTCAGCGCCTTCTCGGTGGAGGGGATCGGACCGATGCCCATGATCTCCGGCTGCACGCCGGCGAACGCGAACGAGACCATCCGCATCTTGGGCTTCAGCCCCAGCTCCTTCACGGCACCGCCGCCGGCCAGCAGCGACATGGTGGCGCCGTCGGTGAGCGGCGACGAGGTGCCGGCCGTGACGCGGCCGTGCGGGCGGAACGGGGTCTTCAGGTTCGCCAGGTCCTCCATAGTGGTCTGCGGACGGCGGCCCTCGTCCTCGGTGGCCAGGCCCCAGGCGCCGTCAGCGCCCTTGATGGCGACCGGCACCAGGTCGGGCTGGAACTTGCCCGCCTCGTACGCGGCCTGCACCTTGTGCTGGCTGAGCATGCCGAACCGATCCGAGCGCTCCTTGGTCAGGTGCGGGAAGCGGTCGAAGATGCGCTCCGCCGTCACGCCCATGTTCAGCGCCGCCGGGTCGACCATCCGCTCCGCGACGAAGCGCGGGTTCGGGTCGGCGTTGCTGCCGATCGGGTGGTGGCCCATGTGCTCCACGCCGCCCGCGATCGCCAGATCGTACATGCCGACGCCGATCGAGGCGCCCATCGTGGTGACGGCCGTCATCGCCCCCGCGCACATGCGGTCGATCGCCAGGCCCGGGACCGTCTGCGGCAGACCCGCCAGCAGCGCCACGGAGCGCCCGAGGGTCAGGCCCTGGTCGCCCGTCTGCGAGGTCGCGGCGATGGCCACGTCGTCGATGCGCTCACCCGGAACGGAGGCGTTGCGCTCCATCAGGCCGATGGTCGCCTTGACGGCGAGGTCATCTGCGCGGGTGTTCCAATACATTCCTTTTTCGCCGGCGCGCCCGAACGGCGTGCGCACTCCATCGACGAAGAAGACGTCCGAGATCTCGGCCACTCCTGCCTCCATTGGTTGGGATGAACCCAGCCTAGAAGCGCGTCTGAGGCGTCAGGAATCGGTTGGATCGAACCTACGAAGCGGCTTCGACGGCATCCGATTCGATTTGAGGACCTTCTACAAAGGCATCCACAATCTTCTGTGCGGTATAGGCAACCTGCCAGGGGCGCGCGCCGAGCTCGGTCAGCGCCTTTCCCACGGTCTCGGCAGTCAGCTCCTCCGGAGGCTCCCACGCCAGGCGACGCAGGTGATCGGGGGTGAGCAGGTTCTCCATGGGCATGTGAAGCTCCTCGGCGATGGCCTCGACGACCGGGCGCGCGGCCTTGTAACGCAGGTCGGCCTCGGGGTTGCGGTCCGACCAGCTGCGCGGCGGCGGCGGCGCGTCGCCGCGCAGCCGCAGCGGCGGCAGGTCGTCGGTCGTGCGACCTCGCTGGATGGCATCCCACCAGCGGTCCAGCTGCGTGTGGCTCGCGCGGCCGTTGAAGTCCTTCATGGCGCTCAACGCCGTCTTCGTCGCGGGTGCAGCCAGCACGGCCGCCAGCAGGGAGCGATCCGGCACCAGCCGGCCGGGGGATACGTCCACTTCCTCCGCATACTGCTCACGTGCCGTCCACAGCTCACGGGCGACGGCCAACTGCCGGGCGCCGCGGGCCTTGTGCAGGCCGCTCAGCCGGCGCCACGGATCCACGCGGGGAGCCCTCGGCGGCTTCACGAGCGTGGCGTGGAACTCCTGTGCCGCGATCTCCGTCTTGCCCGCCTCGGCCAGCTGAGCGGACAGGATCTCCTCGACGTCGATGAGGTACAGCACGTCCAGTGCCGCGTACTCGAGCCACGATTGGGGCAGCGGACGGGTCGACCAGTCCGCCGCGGAGTGCTCCTTCTTCAGGACGATGCCCAGCGCGTGCTCGACCACCGCCGCCAGGCCGAAGCCGTCGCTGCCCAGCAGGCGGGAGCCGAGCTCGGTGTCGAAGATGCTGGCCGGGTACAGCCCCAGCTCGTGCAGCGACGGGAGGTCCTGGCTGGCGGCATGGAACACCCACTCCACGTCGCCGATCGCCGCCTGAAGGGCGCTGAAGTCGCCGATCGCGGGCGGATCGAACAGGAACACCCCTGCGCCACGGCGGAACATCTGCACGAGGTAGGCCCGCTGGGAGTAGCGGAAGCCGGAGGCGCGCTCGACATCGACCGCGACAGGACCCTCGCCTGCGGCGAGCAGCGTGCATGCCTTCTCGAACTCCGTGCGGTCATCTATCACGGAGTAGTCAGACACGTCCGCCCTTTCTCGCGCCGAACACGGCGACATCCTCGGACCCCGGCGGGAGCCCGGCCAGCATTCCCACCAGCTCTGCCCATGCTTCCACATGCGGGCGCAGCGGCGCGTCGGGGGTCCACGACGCGCGCAGCTCGATCTGCGCGCCGTCGCCCTCGTCGGCGAGACCGCCGAAGCCCTTCGAGAGCATCTTGGTGGAGGTGCCCGATTCGGAATGGTACTGCGCGTCGCGGGAGTCCAGGGCGTCCACCAGCCAGGACCACGCGACCTCGGCCAGCAGCGGGTCGGTGCCGATCTCGGTCTCCAGCGGAGCCTGGGCGAACGCCACGATGCGCCACGGTCCTCCCCAGGCCGCGGGCTCCTCGGGATCGTGCAGCAGGACGAAGCGGCCGGTGCCGTAGGCGGAGTCGCCGTGGTCGTCCGGCCGCACGTCGGCGGCCAGCGCCAGCGAGAACGGGGCGAGGCGTGCCGGGGAGGGGATCTCGCGCACCACGATGTCCGAGCGGAACGTCGTCTCGCGCAGCTGCGCCGCTGCGGCGTCGAAGAGCGCTGCGGCATCCGGGTTCGCTGTCACGTGGACAGGCTAGAGTCAGGAGGCGATGAAGAGACTCAGGCACGCCGTAGCCATCGCCGTCCCCGCTGTCCTGGCGGTCGGTGCCGCGGCCGCCGCGGCTGTGCTCGCGACGGCGCATCGCGTGGTCACGCCGTCCGTGCGCCGCAACGACACCCACATCCTGGCGGTGGACACCGGCGCGCAGACCATCGAGCTCGACCGGACGCTGGACACCGAGCTCCCCGGCCGCTATGGCCTGTTCACCAGCGGCACGTACGGGTACGTCAAGCTGGGGGCGGTGCTGGGAGCGGATGGCGGGAAGGTCCGCCGCAAGCTGCTCACCCAGATCGAGTCCGGAGCGCAGGTGGACAGGGATGCCGCCTTCAGCGGCTGGTACTACGTCACGCCCGGCGAGCTGCACCTGCCGTGGGAGAGCGTGCTGATCGGCTCACCCGCGGGGCCGTGCCCGGCGTGGTTCTTCCCAGGATCATCGGACACCTGGGTGATCCAGGTGCACGGCCGCGGAACCACCCGCTCGGAGTGCCTGCGGGCGGTGCCGGTGTTCCACGGGCTGGGGATGCCCACGCTGGTCGTCTCCTACCGCAACGATGGCGAGGCCCCGCGCTCGCGCGGCGGCAGTTACGCGCTCGGAGCCGCGGAGTGGCGCGATGTGGATGCCGCGATCTCGTACGCCCTGCGGCACGGAGCCCGTCGCGTGGTGCTGATGGGCTGGTCGATGGGCGGCGCACTCGTGCTCCAGACCGCCGTCACCTCGGGCAACCGCGACCGCATCGCCGGACTCGTGCTGGATTCTCCCGTCGTCGACTGGCGCACGGTGCTGCGCTTCCAGGCACGCGAGGAGGGCCTGCGCGAGCCGCTGCCGGCTCTCGCCATGAGCGCCCTCGAGAACACGTTCACTGCGCGGCTCAGCGGCGCCGAGGAGGCCATCCGCTTCGACCGTCTCGACATGGTCGCGCGCGCGGCCGAGCTGGATGCGCCGATCCTGATCCTGCACAGCGAGGACGACGGATTCGTACCGGCGGATGCCTCGCATGCGCTGGCGGCGGCGCGTCCAGACCTGGTGACCATGCCATCGTTCACAGTCGCGCGGCACACCAAGCTGTGGAACTACGACCAGAACGGCTGGACGTCGGCGATCACGGAATGGATGGCCGCACGGGGCCTGGCCCCTGCGGCATCCTGAGCCGCGTCAGCGCTTGGCTCTGACCTGTCGCTGGGCCCGCACCAGCATCCCCGTCATGCCGCCGATGCGCAGCGGTGAGACGGACTTGGTCAGACCGAGAGTCTGCGGGTAGTCACCCGGGATGGCGAGCACCTCATCGGCGGTGAGGCCGGTGATGCCCTGCGCCAGGATGCTGGCGAATCCTCGGGTGGTCGGAGCCTCGACGGGCGCCGTCGCGTGCATCGCGACGACGCCGTCGTTGACCTCGATGTGGATGAACACAGGGGACTGACACTCGGCCACGCGCTCGTAGAGGTCCTGCTTGCCCGCCAGGTACTCGGGCACGGGCGGAAGCTCCGCCGAGAACTCCAGCAGGAGCTCCAGACGATCCTCCTGCGGAAGCTCGAGGAACTCGTCGCGGAACTCGGCCAGACGTTCGGGCAGATGCGTGTCAGTCACCCTGCGATTCTCCCACCCTCAGAGGGTGCCGGGCTCGGTGCCTGCGACGATCGGGACGCGCACGGCGGAGCCCCACTCGGTCCAGGAGCCGTCGTAGTTGCGCACGTTCTCGAAGCCCAGCAGGTGGTTCAGCACGAACCAGGTGTGGCTGGAGCGCTCACCGATGCGGCAGTAAGCGATGACGTCTTCGCCCTTCTTCAGGCCGGCACCCTCGAGGTAGATCGCCTCGAGCTCGGCGCGGGACTTGAAGCCGCCGTCCTCGGCCACGGCACGGCTCCACGGCACGCTCTGTGCGGTCGGGATGTGTCCGCCGCGCAGCGAGCTCTCGTCGGGGTAGGCGGGCATGTGGGTGCGCTCACCGCTGTACTCCTCGGGGGAGCGGACGTCGATCAGGGGACCGTGTCCGATGAACTTCAGCACGTCCTCCTTGTACGCGCGCAGCTTGGAGTCGTCGCGCTCGACGACGGGGTACTCCGTGGCGGGGCGGACGGTCTTCTCGGTGGTCAGTTCGCGGCCCTCGGCGATCCACTTGTCGCGACCGCCGTCGACCAGGCGGACGTCCTCGTGCCCGAAGAGCGAGAACACCCAGAGAGCGTAGGCGGCCCACCAGTTGTTCTTGTCGCCGTAGATGACGACGGTGTCGGAGCGGTCGATGCCCTTGCGGCTCAGCAGCTCGGCGAAGCCCTTGCCGTCGACGTAGTCGCGCACGACCGGGTCGTTCAGCTCGGTGTGCCAGTCGACCTTCACGGCACCGGGGATGTGGCCGGTCTCGTACAGCAGCACGTCCTCGTCGGATTCGACGACGACGAGGCCGGGCTTGCCGAGGTTGGCGGCGAGCCACTCGGTGGTGACGAGACGCTCGGGTGCGGAGTACTCGGCGAACTTGGTGGATGAGGTGTCGTGCTCGACAGTCACGGATGCTCCTATGGTTTCAGGACGCGGGGTGGGTGATGTGACGGCGTAATGTTGAGCCGTCCCTTCTGACCATAGATCCGTTCGGGCTCGCCCGCATCCGAATCGTAAGACTATGACTTTCATCGACTCCAGGAACGTGATGACCCAGCAGACCAGCGCCTCAGTCGTGCACCTCACCGAGCGCACGCCGGTGGTCAGCGGAAGCGAGATGCTGGCCAGCCTCGTGCCGCCGCCGCAGTTCGGCGCCGCCACCTTCGAGAGCTACCGGGCGGATCCGGCATATCCGTCGCAGGAGGCCACCAAGGAACTCCTGCAGAAGTTCGCGGGTCGCCAGGAGCCCGTCAAGCGCGCGGGCCTGTTCCACCGCGCGCTCAAGATCGCCGCCATGAAGCCGGGCGTGTACCTGGACGGTGGATTCGGCGTCGGCAAGACCCACCTGCTGGCATCCGTGTACCACGCGACGAACTCGCGTCGGAAGTACTTCGGCTCGTTCATCGAGTACACGGCACTGGTCGGCGCGCTGGGCTACCGCAACACGGTGGATCTGCTGCGAGGCTCCGACCTGCTGTGCATCGACGAGTTCGAACTGGACGATCCGGGCGACACGATGGTCATGACCCGCCTGCTGGGCGAGCTGGTCGCATCCGGAACCAAGCTCGCAGCCACGTCCAACACCCCGCCGAACGCGCTCGGAGAGGGACGGTTCGCGGCTCAGGACTTCCTTCGCGAGATCCACGCCATGTCGGAGAGCTTCGAGACCATCCGCATCGACGGCGTCGACTACCGGCAGCGCGCCATCGACGGCAGCGCCGCGGTGTTCGATGACACCGAGTACGCGCAGTGCATCGCGGATGCCGCAGAGCGCGGCAGCGTGTCGGATGATGCGTTCGCCGACGTCATCCGCCACCTGGCACAGGTGCATCCGTCGCGGTACATCCGACTCATCGACGGACTCGACCTGGTGGGCCTGCGAGATGTGCACGTGCTCACGGACCAGTCGGAGGCATTGCGATTCGTGGCCTTCGTGGACCGCGTGTACGACGCGCAGGTACCGGTGGCGGCGACCGGCGTGAGTCTGGACCCGGTGTTCTCCGAGGAGATGCTCGGCGGCGGCTACCGCAAGAAGTACCTGCGCGCGGTCTCGCGCCTGATCGCGCTCACGCACTCCGCGAAGGAGCGCGCCGGCGAGGTCTGAGCACTGCCGGACGAGTGGTCACTCGCTCTCTTCGGCATCCTCCGGCTGAGCGTCGTCGGACGAATCCTCACCCTCGTCGCCTTCGGCGACGACCTTCACTGCGGAGATCTCGAACTCGAGCGTGATCTTCTCGGAGACCAGCACGCCGCCGGAGTCGAGGGGCGTGTTCCAGACCAGGCCGAAATCGCGGCGGTTCAGGCGCCTGCTGCCCTCGAAGCCCGCACGCAGCTCGCCGTAGGCTCCCGTCTCCACGCCGAGCAGGGCCAGCGGGATCATGACCTGCTTGGTGACACCGCGGATGGTCAGGTCGCCGGTGACGCCGAACGCCCGGTCGTCGACCTCCTCGATGTGCGTGGACACGAACGTGATCTCGGGCCACTTCTCCGCGTCGAAGAAGTCGGCGCTGCGCAGATGCTCGTCGCGCTGCTGAACGCGGGTGTCCACGCTGGCGGTCTTCATGACCACCTTCGCCCACGAGTTCTCCGGGTGCTCGGTGTCGACGTGGAGGTGACCGGTCACTTCGTTGAACGCCCCGCGAACGGTCGTGACCATGGCGTGCTTGGCGGAGAAGCCGATGCGGGTGTGCTGTGGGTCGAATTCCCAGTCACCGTTGACTTGTTCGAGGTCGATCACGCGAAGCTCCTATTCGTTCTCCCACCGGGTGACGGGAGTCGGGTTAGAGGATATCAACCGGCCGTCCGGCGCGTGGCGTAACGCGATCGTCACATCCGGAAGGCTGCCGTAACGCGCCCGAAACGAAGCGCGTGCTCGCAGGAAACATGCACTCGCGAGACTCTCCTCATTCGTCGAGAGGAAGAGGCTGCGATGGAAGCGACGGAATCCGTGTCGTGGGGGATCACCGCGACCGCACTGGTCCTGCTGATGACGCCGGGGGTGGCGTTCTTCTACGGCGGCATGGTGCGTGTGAAGAGCGTGATCAGCATGATGATGATGAGCTTCGGCGCGATCGGGCTGATCGCGGTGCTGTGGATGCTGTACGGCTACTCCATGAGCACCGTCGGCGATCCCGCGCAGTTCGCGGGCGATCCGTTCGCCGACTTCGCCCTGGCGGGTGCCGCGTCGTCCACGCATGCCAACACCGCGCTGCTGACGGTCGCCTACGGTGCGACGTTCGCCATCATCACTGTGGCACTGATCTCGGGCGCCATCGCCGACCGGGCGCGGTTCGGCCCCTGGCTCGTCTTCGTAGGGGTGTTCGGCACCCTCGGCTATTTCCCCATCGCAGCGTGGGTGTGGGGCGGCGGCTGGATCACGCACCTCGGCACGACGCTGTTCGGCAAGGACAGCGGCATCGCCGTGATCGACTACGCAGGCGGCACGGCCGTGCACATCAACGCCGGTGCGGCGGCGCTGGCGCTGGCTCTGGTGCTGGGCAAGCGCATCGGCTTCCGCAAGGGCATCCAGAGACCGCACAACGTGCCGTTGACGCTGCTGGGCGCGGCGCTGCTGTGGTTCGGGTGGTTCGGGTTCAATGTGGGTGCGCAGTGGACGACGCCCGGGATGGGACAGGCCGGCCTGATCACCATCAACACGCTGGGCGCCTCGGCCGCCGGCATCCTGGGGTGGATCCTCGTCGAGACCATCCGCGACGGCAAGGCGACGTCGGTGGGTGCGGTGTCGGGCCTGGTCGCGGGCCTGGTGGCCATCACCCCGGCCTGCGCGGATCTCGCGCCGGGCTGGGGGCTGCTGCTGGGCGGGCTGGCGGGGGTCGCATGCGCGGCATCGGTCGAGCTGAAGTACCGGCTGGGGCTCGACGACTCGCTGGACGTGGTGGGGCTGCATCTGGTGGGCGGTCTGCTGGGCACGGTGTACCTGGGGTTCTTCGCCACAGGGCACGGTCTGTTCACCGGTGGTGACGGGCGTCAGCTGGTCGTGCAGGTGCTCGCGTCGGGCGGTGTGCTGGTGTATGCGTTCGCGGTGGCGTGGATCACGGGAACCGTCATCGAGAAGACCATCGGCTTCCGGGTCACGCAGCAGGCCGAGGTCGCGGGAGTGGATCGGTTCGTGCACGGCGAGCAGGGCTACGCACTGGCCGATTGACTCGCGGCTACTGTGGACGGGTGACCTCGACGCAGCGCATCCTCTCCGTCCTCGGCGGTCTCGTCGGCCGACTGCTGACGAAGAGCGGTTCCGACGAGGCTCCGGCGCCGCTGCGGAGGGATGCGGTGCTGCGACCGGAAGGACGCGCCGCAGCGCATCCCGAGGAGGCTACGGCGGGGCGGATGCCGGGCTCTCAGACCGTCGAGGTGGATCCGGAGCGCGTGCGGGATGTGAGCGTCGGATACGCGCCGTCGCGCAATGGCCTGCCGGACTCCGGTGAGGTGATCTGGACCTGGGTGCCGTACGAGGAGAACGACGGACGTGGCAAGGACCGGCCCGTGCTGGTGATCGGACGGCAGTCGAAGGACCGCGTGTACGCGGTGCGGATGACCAGCAAGGACCATGACGGCCAGCGGGACTACCTGTCCATCGGGTCCGGAGCCTGGGACTCGCAGGGCAGGGAGTCCTGGGTGGACATCGAGCAGCTGTACAGCGTGCATGACGCCGGCATGCGCCGTGAGGCGGCGGTCCTCGATCGGCAGCGCTACGGCCGCGTCGCCTCGGCGCTCATCAAGCGGTACGGCTGGGCTCGGGCCTGAGCCTCCTCCGATCAGCCGATCGCCGCGTCGATGGCGTCCTGCGCCGTGCGATGCCGGAACGCGAACCCGCTTCGCAGCAGCACTCGCGGAGCGACATCGGCGTCCGCGAGCAGCAGGCAGTCGGCGGCTGCTCGCCCGAGCCCCAGCCGCAGTGCCCACGCGGGTGCCGGCAGCAGGTAGGGGCGGTGCAGACGACGGGACAGTGCGCGGACGATGTCGGCTGCTGTCGCCGGCGTCGGTCCGGTGAGATTCATGGGGCCCGACAGATCGCTTTCCATCGCGTGCCGGATGCCGCGCACCTCGTCTTCGAGGGAGATCCACGGCCAGACCTGGCGTCCCGTGCCCAGGGGACCGGCCAGGCCCAGCCTGGCCAATCGCGTCAGGGGCTTCAGCACGGCCTCGGGATGCACGACGGACGCGGTGCGCAGCAGCACCGTGCGCACCTGGTCGCCGGCAGTCTCCGCGGCCCCCTCCCACTCGACGCACAGATGGGCGAGGAAGGTGTCGCCGGCGCTGCTGCCCTCGTCGAGCAGTTCGCCTGGCCGGTGGCCGTAGCGGCCCACGGCGGACGCGGAGAGGAAGGCCGGCGCATCGGCGCCGAGGGCGCGCAGGGCGGACGCCAGGGTGCGGGTCGGCGTCAGACGCGATGTGCGCAGGGTGTCCCGATAGCCGGGGGTCCATGGCAGTCGGCCTATGCTCGCACCATTGAGACCGATCACGGCATCCGCTCCGGCAAGGATGTCGGGGGAGAGGGCGTCACCGGCCTGCAGCCAGGCGACCTCGTGCGGTCCGCGTGGCGGGCGCCGGACGAGGTGGATGACCTCTGCTCCGTCCGCGCGGAGGGATGCCGTCAGCGCGCGCCCGATCAGGCCGCTCGCCCCGGCGATGATGATCCGGCTGGGTGCCATGTGACAGACGCTACGCCATATCGGTCGGACGCGTCGCTGCGGGATCTGAGCCGGGCGAAGACGACCGGAGGCCCGGGATCGATGATCCCGGGCCTCCGGAGTGGAGCGGATGACGAGACTCGAACTCGCGACCCCAACCTTGGCAAGGTTGTGCGCTACCAACTGCGCTACATCCGCGTGGGCGATGCCGGACTCGAACCGACGACCTCTTCCGTGTGAAGGAAGCGCGCTACCAACTGCGCCAATCGCCCATATCTCATTGTGGTGTGCACCGTGGCACGATTGAAAAGCATACCCGATCCGCGGAGCGCGCCCGACATCACGGATCCGGTCGGGCGTGGCGCGACGATCAACGGTCTCAGGGACACGCCCGATGTCGTCGCACGGTTTGGTGAACGCCTCGAACCTGGGCTAATGTATCTCGAGTGCCCGGCACTCCGGGCAGCATCTGAGAACTGAATATCATGCGGATGTAGCGCAGTTGGTAGCGCACAACCTTGCCAAGGTTGGGGTCGCGAGTTCGAGTCTCGTCATCCGCTCGAGTGCAGGAGCCCCAGCCAGGGGTTCTGGCATGTGGGTTCGAATCCACCCCTGGTGGCGTGGCCGAGTGGCTAGGCACCGGCCTGCAAAGCCGTTTACACGGGTTCGAATCCCGTCGCCACCTCTCAGCAGACAATTTAACAGCCTTCA
>NZ_JBASAK010000030.1:0-82209 GCF_049650565.1 Microbacterium sp. | reverse complement strand
GGCCCGCCCGAGGAGGGCGGGCCCGACCCGGGTGCCTACTTGAGGTCGCCCTCGGTGTAGTAGCCGCTGTCGACGAGGACCTTCTTGTAGTTGTCCTTGGTGACGATGACGGACTTCAGCAGGTACGAGGGGACGACCTTCTTGCCGTTGTCGTAGGTCTTGGTGTCGTTCACCTCGGGCTTCTTGTCCTTGAGGATGTCGTCGACCATCTGGGCCGCCTGCTTGCCCAGCTCGCGGGTGTCCTTGAAGATCGTCGAGTACTGCTCGCCGCCGATGATGGACTTCACGCTGCCGGCCTCGGCGTCCTGGCCGGTGATCACCGGCAGGGCCGATGCGGAGTAGCCGCCCGATGTCAGCGCCGAGATGATCCCGATCGACAGGCCGTCGTAGGGGGAGAGCACGCCGTCGAGCTTGGTGCCGCCGATGATGGTGAGGATGTTCTCCATGCGCTTCTGCGCGGTCTCGGGCAGCCAGCGCAGGATGGCGGCCTGCTCGAAGTCGGTCTGGCCGGACGGCACCTTCAGGACGCCCTTGTCGAGGTACGGCTTGAGGGTGTCCATCGCGCCGTTCCAGAAGAACGTGGCGTTGTTGTCGTCGGGGCTGCCGGCGAACACCTCGATGTTCAGCGGGCCGGTGACTCCGGTGTCCTTGCCGTCGGCGTCCAGCACGCCGAGGCCGGTCAGCAGGCTCGTCGCCTGCTGCACGCCCACCTGGTAGTTGTCGAACGTCGTGTAGTAGTCGACGTTCTTGGTGCCGTTGATCAGGCGGTCGTAGGCGATCACGGGGATCTTGTCGTCGGCGGCCTGCTGCAGCACATCGGTGAGGGTGGTGCCGTCGATCGAGGCGACGATCAGCGCGTCGGCGCCGGTGGAGATCATGTTCTCGATCTGCGAGACCTGGGTGGGGATGTCGTCGTTGGCGTACTGCAGGTCGACCTTGTAGCCCATGTCCTCGAGCGTCTTCTTGACGTTGTTGCCGTCGGCGATCCAGCGCTCGGACTGCTGGGTGGGCATCGCGACGCCGACGGTGAAGTCGGATGCCGCTTTGTCGCCTCCTGCTGCGGGAGTGTCGCCGCCGCGGGTGCCGCTGCAGCCGGCGAGAACGATCGCGGCCACGGCGGCCATGCCGACGAGCGCGAGAGACCTCTTCATCTTCACTGTGTGCTCCTTGTGTGGTGTTGCGGTTCTTCGTGGGTGGACGGGGAGCCGTCCTGATCCGCCACGGCATGGAGTGCCGCGGCGGGAGTCGAGGCGTGCGCGAGGCGTCCCGCGCACGAGGCGACGGCACGACCGGCGCCGGATCGGTGGGCTGCGGCATGCGCAGCGGTGTCGGACGAGGGCGCGGAGCGCCGATCCCAGGCCGTGCCGACGACCTGGCCGTCCAGGTCGACCAGGGAGGTCTGTGCGGGTCCGACGTCGTGCAGGACGCTCGCGTCGGGAGTGATGACGAACAGGTCGGCATCCTGGACGCGCAGTGAGACCGCGGTCGGAGCATCGGCGTCGGGTGCCTGAGCACACGCCTCGCAGAGTCGCTCGCGGGCGCGGGCGATGAGCACCTGCCTGACGGCGGCGGTGCGCACGTCGCCGCGTTCGCGCGGGGCTTCGTCTTGCGGCATGGGCGGAGACTCCATCGTCGATCGGCCGGACTGGTTCGTCAAGGCTCTTGTGAACGTTCACAACGTGAACATGATGATACATGCGAAACGGTCACATCTGTCAACGTCCCCTGATGCAGTGGTTATCGATTCGTGACGAAACCGGCTCAGAGCGAGAAGGACGCCGGCGATGCGGATGCCGTCGATCCGCGCACCACGAGCTCGGGCATCACGCGGGTGAGCTCACCCTCGCCGCCGCCGATCAGTGCCAGCAGCATGGCCATGGCCCGCCTGCCGATCTCGGCGAAGTCCTGCCTGACGGTCGTCAGGGGAGGCGCGAAGTGCGCGGCCTCGGGGATGTCGTCGAAGCCCACGACGCTGATGTCCTCGGGAGTGCGGATGCCTGCCTCGCGGCACGCGTGCAGGAAGCCCAGCGCCATCTGGTCGTTGCCCGCGAAGACGGCCGTGAAGTCGCGATAGCGCAGCAGCTCCTTACCCGCGTAGTAGCCGAAGCCCGCGCTCCAGTCGCCGAGGATGGGCGCTCGGGTGCGCAGGTCGGCATCCGCCAGCGTCTGCAGGTAGCCGCGCATCCGGGCATCCGCCTCGATCCAGTCACGGGGGCCGGCGATGTGCACGATATCAGTGTGGCCCAGGTCGATCAGGTGCTGCATGGCCAGCCTGGCCCCTGCGATCTGGTCCACGCCCACGCTGTGGCCGCTGGCTCGCCCGCTGGTATCCAGGGTGATGGTCGGGATGGTGATGGCCGCGTCCTCCAGTGCCTGGATGATGCGCTCCTGCGGCGCGATCACCACCAGGCCCTCGATGCCCTGCGACATCAGGAAGTCCAGGCTGCCGCGGATGGCCGCGTCATCGCTGCTGGCGAGCGTGGTCAGGCTCATCCGGTACCCCGCGTCGCGAGCGGACTGCTCCAGTGCGTTGATGGCGGTGGTGGGACCGTAGTGCACCGACATCGACGTGAGCACGCCGATGGTCTGGGAGCGGCTGGTCACCAGCGTGCGTGCGGCCTGGTTCGGCCGGTACCCCAGCTCGTCGATCGCGGCCAGCACGCGATCCTTCGTCGCATCGCGGATGTTGGGGGAGTCGTTGAGCACGCGCGACACGGTCTGGTACGAGACCCCGGCCACACGCGCGACATCGCGGATGTTGGGGGCGCGAACGCGATCCACGATCGTCCCCTTCCTGATGTGCACGGTCACACGGTGAACTCCATTATGGTGGTGGCTGCTCGCAGCGGGCTGGATCCCGCGCGGCCCGACTAGCCTGGAGAGGTCATGGCACATCTTCTCGGGGCCGAAGGCCTCCACCTCGAGTTCCCCACCCGCGTCGTCTTCGATGCGGTGACCCTCGGCATCGAGGAGGGGGACCGCATCGGCATCGTCGGCCGCAACGGCGACGGCAAGTCGAGCCTGCTCGGGATGCTGGCAGGGCGCCGCGAGCCCGACAGCGGCCGCGTGACCGTGCGCGGCGGGACGACCATCGGCGTGCTGGATCAGGCCGACACGCTCGACGACGAGCTGACCGTGGCGCAGGCCGTCGTGGCGGACACCCCCGAATACGTCTGGGCCGGGGATGCCAAGGTGCGCGATGTGATCGCCGGCCTGGTCGCCGACCTCGACTGGAACGCGTCCGTCTCCTCCCTCAGCGGTGGCCAGCGACGTCGCGTGGCGCTGGCCGCCCTGCTGGCCGGCGACTGGGACGTGCTGGCGCTCGACGAGCCCACCAACCACCTCGACGTCGAGGCCATCACCTGGCTGGCGGGGCACCTGAAGACCCGCTGGTCGCGCAACTCCGGCGCGCTGCTGGTGGTCACGCACGACCGCTGGTTCCTCGACGAGGTGTGCACCGACACGTGGGAGGTGCACGACCGCATCGTCGAGCCCTTCGAGGGCGGCTACGCGGCCTACATCCTGCAGCGCGTGGAGCGCGACAGGATGGCGGCGGCATCCGAGGCCAAGCGGCAGAACATCGCACGCAAGGAGCTGGCGTGGCTGCGCCGCGGTGCACCGGCCCGCACCAGCAAGCCGAAGTTCCGCATCGAGGCCGCCAACGAACTCATCGCCGACGTGCCGCCCATCCGAGATTCCGTCTCGCTGCAGTCGCTTGCGGTCTCCCGGCTCGGCAAGGACGTCGTCGACCTGCTGGATGCCGGCGTCTCCTATCCTCCGACGGGCTCGGAGGCCCAGCCGAATGTCGTGCTGAAGGACGTCGAGTGGCGTATCGCGCCGGGGGAGCGCACCGGCATCCTCGGAGTCAACGGCGCAGGCAAATCGACCCTTCTGGGGCTTGTCGCGGGAACCGTCGAGCCCACGAGCGGTCGGGTCAAGCGCGGGAAGACCGTGCAGGTGCGCACGCTCACGCAGCGGACCTCCGAGCTCGAGGAGCACTGGGACGAGCCGGTTCGCACCGTGATCGAGGGTCTGCGCACCTCGTACACGTTCGGCAGCGGCTCCAAGGCCGCCGAGCTCACTCCCGGGCAGCTGCTGGAGCGCCTGGGCTTCAGCTCGGCGCAGCTCTCCACGCGCGTGAAGGAGCTCTCCGGCGGCCAGCAGCGCCGCCTGCAGCTGCTGCTGGTGCTGCTCGATCAGCCCAACGTGCTGATCCTCGACGAGCCCACCAATGACATGGACACCGACATGCTGGGGGCCATCGAGGACCTGCTGGACTCCTGGCCGGGCACCCTGCTGGTGGTCAGTCACGACCGGTACTTCCTGGAGCGCGTCACCGACCAGCAGTACGCCGTGATGGGCGGGCGCCTGCGGCACCTGCCCGGTGGCATCGACGAGTATCTGCGGCTGCGCGCGGCGCAGCAGAAGGCGGATGCCGGAGCGCACGGTGCGCCCGTGGGGTCCGGCTCGACGGCATCCGGCCCATCCTCCGCGTCGGCGCTGGACGGCGCCTCCCGCCGCACTGCGGAGAAGGAGCTTGGGGCCCTCGAGCGGAGGATGCAGAAGCTCAACCAGCAGATCGATCGCGCGAAGCACGCGCTCGCCGATCACGACCAGTCCGACTATGCGGGGCTGGGCGAGAAGATGAAGGCCATCCAGGCGCGACAGGACGAGGTGGACGACCTCGAGCTGCGCTGGTTCGAGCTCACAGAGCTGCTGGGCTGACACGGCCGGGTGGAATCGCTCCCAGCGCGCTGACCGGTGGCCCTATGGTGGAGGAGTGCCCCCCGCCTCCCCCGCTGCACATACTCGATTGCGCCTGCTGACCGCAGCCGGCCAGGAAATGGTCGAACACGGCTACGCCGGTGCCTCCCTCTCCATGATCGCCGCCCGCCTCGGCCTGACGAAGGGCGCCCTGGGGCACCACTTCCCGACCAAGCAGGACATCGCGATCGGGGTCTTCGAACGGGCGGACGAGCTCGCGAGGCAGTCGGCCGAGTCCGCGCTCTCGACCTTCCCGGACAGCGCGCTGCGCGCCTGCATCGCCTACTTCGCCGGCATCGCCCGTGACGGGGCGCGCGACCCCATCGCCACGGCATCCCTGGCGCTGTACCAGGATCCCTCCGTTCCCGTAGAGGTCGCGAGGCGCATGTTCGAAGGCACCAGAACCATCATCGACGGCTTCCTGCGGCGGTACGTGGACGAGGAGAACGGAAGCCTGGCCATGCCGTGCGCGCGGGCCACGCTGATGCTGCAGATGCTGGCCGCGGGAGAGCTCGCGACGGCGAGATTCCAGCCAGAGTACTCAGTCGAGGAGGCTGTGTCGCTGTTCGCCGCAGCACTGACCGGCATCGGTGTTCCGGATGCGGATGCCGTGGTCGCCGACGGCGTGCGCGCGGTCTGGGCATCCTGATCCCTCCGCACGTGTGATTCTCGGAATCCTGATATACGCTCGTCTATGAGTCGGTAGACGTCCGCACAGTCCGATCGGGGGATCGGGCGGCGGGATGACGCAGGCTCATACGCGCTGGGGACGCGCCCGGGCCCGTGATGGCGTGGGTACGCCGCCGCCACGGGCCCGGTTCTGCGTGCGCGGACTTGACGACTCGTGTCGGCACCCCTAGTCTGCATGCAAGCACAATCGTTTTCGCAAAGGAGCGACATGTCAGTTCTGGATCTCACCGGACTCGTCACGGCCGTCGTGACACCCTTCCGGGAGGACGAGTCGATCGACCACGATGCACTGGGGGAGTACGTCGAGTACGTGCTGTCCTTCGACCGGGTCAAGGGCATCCTCGCAAGCGGCTACAGCGGCGAGGGCCCGGGGATGAGCAGGTCCGAGACTCTCGACGTGGCGCGCACGGTCATCGCCGCGGCGGCCGGCCGTGTACCCGTCCTCGTCGGGGTGAGCCCGACCTCCACCACAGAGACCATCGACTTCGGTCGGAGGCTCAGGGACGCCGGGGCGAGCGCGCTGCAGATCAACTCGCCGTTCTACAGCCTCCTGCGTCGGGGGTTCCTGTACGAGGACGACGTGGCGGTGAGGTTCTTCGACGATCTCGCCGAGGGCATCGGCCTGCCGATGACCGTCTTCCAGTACCCCACCGCCAGCGGGCTGACCTACCCTCCCCGGGTCGTCAGCAGGCTCAGCGAGAACCCACTCGTGATCGGATTCAAGGAGGCAGTGGGCATGGAGACCTACGAGGCCGACTTCCAGGCCATCGCCGGACGCAAGAAGATCTACGCCGACAACAACACGTACACCCTCATCTCCATGCTGCTGTACGGCTCGGACGGATCGATGGTCGGCGTCGGGAACGTCGGCCTGCCGCACTGGGTGGAGCTGAACCGGCTGGTCGAGGAAGGCGACACCGCGGGTGTGGTGGCCTTCGCCAACGAGAAGATCGTGCCGATCATCAACACCTTCAGCCGTGATCTCGGGCAGACCCGGTTCTCGTTCATCGCCAGGGTCAAGGAGGCCCTGGTGCAGCTGGGGCGCATCCCGAACGGCACCGTCCGCCGCCCCGAGCCTCCCGTCTCGGACGAGGACCGTCGCGAGATCCGGCAGACGCTGGAGAGCGTCGGCCTTCTCTGAGCCGAGCCCCGCGCCGCCGCGCGCGGGACTCCCGTACATCAGCAGTACCCGGCATACCCGCCAACGAGCACAAAGGAGTGGTCACATGAGTACCAGAAGCCGACGCATCCTGCGTTTCGCCGCCATCGCCGCCGCCACCGCGCTGATCGTCACGGGATGTTCCCGTATCGACGGCGGCAGTGGAGCGGCGCCCGACGCCGGCGCCGACATCCGCGAGCGCACCATCGTCTTCGCCCACATCACCGCCGACACGTTCCCGTACCAGGCGGGAGCGTTGAAGTTCAAGGAGCTTCTGGAGGAGCTCTCCGACGGCGCCATGAAGGTGACCGTGTACCCGGGAGGGCAGCTGGGCAACGAGCGCGATATCAATGAGTCCATCCTCGAGGGCTCCGTGCACGTCGGCGTCGGCGCCGGCGCGCTCGCCACGCAGGCGAAGATCATGAACCTGCTCGAGCTTCCGTTCATGATCAGCGGCCAGGAGCACATGCAGCGCATCATCGACTCGCCGGTGGCCGAGAGCCTCGCCGACCGCATCGAGGAACAGGGCGGCTATGAGGTCGTCGCCTGGTTCAGCACCGGCGACAGCGCGATTCAGACGGTGGACCGGGCGATCCGGACGCCTGCCGATATGCAGGGACTCAAGCTGCGCGCCATCGAGAACCCCGCCCTCGCGGATGCGCTCTCGGCACTCGGCGCCAACCCGACGCCGATGCCGTACGGCGAGGTCTACACGGGTGTCCAGACCGGGGTGGTCGAGGGTGCGACGCTGGACTGGGGCTCTGTCAACTCCATGCACCTGTACGAGATCGTGAAGTACACCACCTCGCACGAGGCGGCGTTCCTCGCCGAGCCGCGCCCCGTGATCGTGTCCAGGACGTTCTGGGACGGGCTCAACGACGCCGAGCGCAAGGTCTTCAGCAAGGCGATCCAGGAGGCCGCGGCCTTCGAGCGCGAGACTTTCCTCGACGTGCAGACCAAGGCGATCAGTGCCATCGAGGCCGCTGGGCTGACGTTCACCCAGCTCGACCAGAACGCCTTCCAGACGGTTCTGGAGCCGGTGTGGCAGAAGTGGGCGAAGGACCTCGACGCGCAGGAGATCCTCGATGGAATCCTCGAGCTCCGCTGAGGCGCCCGTGCCGCAGAGCAGTCGGGCGGCCCGGGAGCGACTGCTCCCGGGCCCCCTGGCCGCGGCGCTGGATCGGATCGATCTCATCATCACCGTGCTGTGCAGCGCACTGATGGCGGGGATGTTCGGCGTCGTGATCTGGGCGGTGTTCTGCCGTTACGTGCTCAACTCCTCGCTGATGTGGGGTGAGGAACTCGCGCGCTATCTGTCGATCTGGATGATCGCGCTCGGCCTCGGCCTCGCCCACCGTCGCGGCGCACACGTCGCGGTGAACTCGGTGTTCGGCTGGATACCGCACATGTCCAAGCGGACGATCGGCATGATCTCCGAGTTGACCACACTGATGCTGTGCATCCTGGTCTGCTGGTTCTCCTGGCTGGCGGCACAGGGCAACTTCCTGACCGGCCAGCGCAGTCCTGCGATGGGCATCGACATCGCCTGGATCTACCTGGCCATCCCGGTGGGCTTCCTGCTGATGGCCGTCCAGAGTGCGATCAGGCTCGTCGCACCCGATCAATATCGTGCCGAGCAGGAGGTCGTGTGATGTCCCTGTTCCTGCTGGGTGGCTTCGTCGGATTCATGGCGATCGGCGTCCCGCTCGCGCTCGTGATCATCGGGTCGGGACTGCTCTACATCCTCATCGCGACCGACGTGCCGATGTCGGTGGTCGGTCAGCGACTGTTCGTCACGCTCGACGACTTCACGCTCATGGCCATCCCCCTGTTCGTGCTGGCCGGCTACCTCATGAACGAAGTGGGGCTGACAGAGCGTCTGGTCGAGTTCGTGCGCTTCCTGCTGCGACGGGTCTACGGCGCGTTGGCACAGGTCTCCGTGCTGGTCTCGATGGCCTTCGGCGGCGTCAGCGGTGCGGCGGCGGCCGATCTTGCCGCCGTGGGCATACCGATGATCCCGCAGATGGAGAAGCACGGCTATCGGCGCGAGTTCGCCACGGCGACGATCACGACATCCTCGCTGATGGGTGCCGTCATCCCTCCCAGCATCCCGTTCATCATCTACGGCGTGCAGGCGGAGACGTCCATCGGCAAGCTGTTCCTGGCGGGGATCATCCCGGGGATCGGGATCGGCATCGTCGTGATGATCGTCAATCATGTGTCGCTGAGGCGGCAGGGGTTCACCGAGCCGCCTTCCTCCTCTCAGCCGCTGTCGGGCGTGCGCCTGGCCATGGCGACGAAGGACGCACTGGTCGCGCTGCTGATGCCGGTGATCATCATCGGCGGCATCCTGCTGGGTGTGGTCACGCCGACCGAGGCCGCGGCGGTCGCCGTGCTGTACGCGCTCATCGTCGGCTTCTTCGTGTTCCGCACGCTCACCTTCGCGAAGATCGTCCGGGTGCTGAGATCGTCGGTGGTGATGAGTTCGGTGATCATGCTGATCGTCGCGGGCTCCGGCGTGCTCAACTGGGCCCTCGCATACTCGCTCGTGCCTCAGATGATCGCCCAGGCGCTGCTCTCCCTGACTTCGAGCGCGTGGGTCTTCATGATCATCGTCATCGTGCTGCTGCTGATCGTGGGCATGCCGCTGGATCCGGTGCCGGCGATCATCGTGGTCACGCCGATCCTGCTGCCGGCGGCGATCGGCTTCGGGATCGACCCGGTGCACTTCGGTGTCGTCGTGGTGATGGTGCTCACGATCGGACTCGCGACGCCGCCGGTGGGAGCGAGCCTGTTCGTGGCGATGTCGGTCAGCAAGGTCTCGATGTCGAGCCTGTCGCGGGCGATCATCCCCTTCCTCGTCGCCGTCCTCGCCTTCACCGTGCTGATCGCCTTCGTCCCCGCCGTGTACAACTGGCTGCCGGGTCTCGAGTGATGCGCGGCGCGCCCGGATCGATGCGCCGTGCGGCCTGGAGGATGCGCCGTGCGGCGGTCAGCGGTCTCCTGCGGCGGACGCCGGGGGAGGAGCGGTCGACTGGCGACGGATGAGGACGGGCGTGAACACCGTGGAGGATATGGGCTCACCGGCGATCCTGCGCACCAGCAGATCGACGGCCGCCGTCCCCATCGCCTGGATCGGCACACGCACGCTCGTCAATGGAGGTGACATGAGGCCGGCGAGTTCGGAGTCGTTGTAGCCGACCACCGACAGGTCCTGCGGGACGCGCAGTCCCAGGTCCCGCGCGACCGACATCGCGGCGATGGCGACGGTGTCGTTGACCGTCACAAGGGCTGTCGGCCTGTCCCGGCGGCTGAGGACGGCGTGCGCGGCGGCGACCGCCGGCTTCACATCGAGGCTCGTCGTCGCCAGCCACCGCTCGTTCACGGAGATACCTGCCTCCGCGAGAACCTGCCGGAATCCCTTCAGACGGAGATGACCGGTGCTGACGTCGGCGGGACCGGCCAGGCTCCCGATCCGTCGATGGCCGAGCTGGACGAGATGCTCGGCGGCCAGGCGTCCGCCCTGAAGGTCGTCGCCGAACACGCCGGGGTGGGGTCCGCTCGATCGGTTCAGCAGCACGAACGGCACTCCGGAGCGCTCCAATCGGTCCAGGTCCGGAGACCGCAGGTGCGCCGTCGAGATGATGAGGCCGTCGGTCCGACCGTCGAGCAGCCGCTGCATCGCCGCCTCGGGATCGGCCGCGTGCTCGCTCGCCACCAGCACCGTCTGATAGCCGAGCTCCAGCGCGCGTCGCTGGGCGGCGTCGAACATCTGGGCGAGCCCCGTGTCCGTGAGTCGCGGCATCGTCAGCCCGACCATCATCGATCGACGCGTGCGCAGGCTCTTCGCCCAGGCGTTCGGGGCGTAGCCGTGCTCCTTGGCGACCTGGCGTATGCGGTCGACCGTCTGGGGCGCGATCCGCGCGCTCTTGGGGTCCTTGAGTGCGCGGGACACCGTGGAGGGATGAACGCCCACGATGTCGGCGATCGTGCGCAGCGACGCGCTGCGGTTGCTCTCCATATCGGCCCTTCCGGATGTTGCCGCCCTCTGCATCGACAGCCTATTGGGTGCTCGCTCCGAGGCGGCGGCTTGACGAGAGCGCAGTTATGGGACACGATAGTGCGAAATCGATTGTGCAAACGAAGGAGTCGCACATGGCGTACGCGGTCGGCATCGACATCGGAGGAACGTTCACCGATGTCTGCGTCATCGACACCCGTGACGGGCATGAGGTCATCGAGAAGGTGCCGACGACGCCAGACGATCTCACCCGAGGGCTGCTGGCCGGCGTGACCCGCGCGGCACGCTCGTTCGGCCTCAGCCTGGAGGATCTGCTGAGCAGGACTGTGCGCTTCTCGCACGCGACGACGCAGACGACGAACGTGATGTTCACGTGGGAGGCCGGCGCCAGGGTCGGCCTGCTGACGACGCGCGGCTTCGCCGATGAGCTGCTCATCATGCGTGCCAGGGGACGGGTCGCGGGCCTCGGCCTCAGCGAGCGGCGGCACCTGCGCGCTACGGACAAACCGGTTCAGATCGTGCCGCGGTCGCGCATCGTCGAGATCGACGAGCGCATCGACCGGTCCGGTGCCGTGCTCGAGGAGCTCGACGTGGACGGCGCCCGCCGTTCGATCGAGGGCCTCCTGGTCGACGGAGTCGAGGCCTTCGCGATCTCGTTGCTGTGGGGGCACGTCAATCCCGCGCACGAGCAGAGCCTGCGGCGACTGATCGCCGAGCTCAGCCCGGCGGCCCACGTGTCCCTCGCCAGTGAGGTGGCTCCCGTCACCGGAGAGTACGAGCGAACCTCCACGACCGTCGTGAACGCCTACGTCGGGCCCACGCTGGAGCGCTACCTCGGCCGGCTGCAGCACCTGCTCCAGGATCTCGGCCTGCGGGTGCCAATCCTCGTGTTCCAGGCCGGCGGCGGTGTCAGCACGGTGTCATCGGTGCTTCCGGTGAGCACCATCGAGTCAGGACCCGCCGGCGGCATGGTGGCCGCAGCGGGCCTCGCCGCACGGCTCGACCTGCCGCGCGCCATCGCGACGGATGTCGGCGGGACGACCTTCAAGGTCGGACTCGTGGTCGACGGACGGTGGTCCATGGCGCCGGAGACGATCATCAACCAGTACTCCCTGCAGAGTCCCATGATCGACATCGTGTCGATCGGCGCGGGCGGCGGATCGATCGCATGGGTGGACGGCTCCCGGCTGCGCATCGGCCCTCAATCCGCGGGTGCCGCCCCCGGTCCCGCGTGCTACGGCTGGGGAGGCGTGCAGCCGACGGTGACCGACGCGGATCTGCTGCTGGGGATGCTCGATGCCGAGCGCTTCCTGGACGGTCGGATGACCCTCGACGCCGCGCGCGCGGCGACGGCCATGCAGCCGGTGGCCGACGCCCTGTTCGGCGGGGACGTGACGGCTGCGGCCGCCGGCGTCCGGGAGGTGGTCGACTCGCACATGGGCGACCTCATCAGGAAGGCGACGCTGGAGCGGGGCTTCGACCCGCGCGAGTTCACCGTCATCGCCTTCGGCGGTGCAGGACCGGTGCATGCCGCGTCGTACGCGCGCGCCGCAGGGGCCGAGCGCGTCGTGATCCCGCACAGCGCCACCATCTTCTCCGCGCACGGCATCGTCATCTCCGACGCCACCAGGATCCAGCAGCGATCGGTGCCGAGTGATTCCGCAGCCGACGAGCGCGTGATCCTCGAGCTGTACCGGGGACTGAGTGCGGGCGCGCGCGCTGACCTGGAACTGCAGGGCGTGCCGGAGGAGCAGGTGCTCGTGCACCACTTCGCCGATGTGCGCTACGAGCGCCAGCTGCACGATGTGCGCGTGGAACTCGGAACCGAGCTGCCGACCCTCGACGGGCTGCATCGTGAGTTCGTCCAGCGCTATGACCGGCTCTACGGAGCGGGAGCGCACAGCCTGGGCGCCCGCCCCCGGGTGATCCGGGTCGGTGTCGAGGCCGTCGCGGCCAACGACGTCGCCTCCCGGATCGCGGCAGGAGCGGGCGACGCGGCGGCGCTCGTTCCGATCGCCGAGCGGGAGGTGTTCTGGCCGGAGCTCGGGCGGCTCAGCACGACCTGCATCTACGACATCGGCGCGCAGCCGACGCGCTCCCACGACATCCCGGGGCCGGCGATCATCAATCAGCCCGCGACGTGCGTGATCGTGCCGCCGGGCGCGACCGCGCGCGTCGACGCCCATCGCACCGTTCACATCGATCTCGCCGCGGCCGATTCCGCGCGCACCTCGGGAAAGGCCTCAGCATGACTTCCTTCATCGACCCCGTCCGGTTCGAGGTGATGTGGCACAAGCTGCTCGACATCACCGAGGAGATGGGCATCAAGTACATGCGCACATCCGGCTCGCCGGTGCTCGTGGGCGCGTACGACGCCAGCACCGGCATCACACTCGCCGACGGCACCCTGGTGGCGATGGGCCCCTACATCACGACGCAGGCGCACGTGCTGCGGCTGATCGTCGACGCGGTGCGCGAGCGCCGCGGTGCAGTCCCGGGGATCGCCCCCGGGGACATGTTCATCTGCAACGACCCGTTCCTCGGCGCCACGCACCAGCCCGACGTCGCGACCGTCGCGCCCGTGCACTCCGGAGGCGAGCTCGTGGCGTGGGTGGGATCCTCCGGACACTGGCTGGACATCGGCGGCAGCGAGCCCGGTGGGTTCAACATGACCGCCACCTCCGTGTTCGACGAGGGACTCCGGCTGCCGCCGACCAGGATCGTCGAGGCCGGCCAGGTACGCGAGGATCTCGTCGAGCTGATCATGGCGCAACTGCGCGAGCCGCTCGCCGAGCTCGACCTTCGCGGTCAGATCGTCGCCAATGCGACCGGACGGGAGAGGATTCTCGAGCTCTGCGATGAGGCGGGTGTCGACGCGGTCACGCAGGTGATGCGGGCAGGTGTCGCTCATGTGGCGGAGGCTCTGCGGGCTCGTCTGCGCGCCATCCCGGACGGCACCTGGCGCGAGGTGCAGTACCTCGATCACGACGGGCACAGCCACCAGGTGCGCAAGATCGTGGTCACCGTCACCAAGCGCGGCGACCGTCTCGGCTTCGACTTCACCGGCAGCGACCCGCAGACCGAGGGATTCGCCAACTGCGCACGGGGCGGACTCCGCGCGGCGGTGATGTCGGGCGTGTGCATCGCTCTCGGCTACGACATGTCCTGGAACGACGGCATCGCCGAGTGCATCACGATCACCGCGCCGCCGCGGACGATCGTGACGGCGGAGTACCCCTACCCGGTGTCGATGTCGACGATCTCGGCGATCATCGTCACCCTCAACCTCACCCTCGTCGCCCTGTCCCGCATGCTGCTGGCGAGCCCCGAGCATCACGAGCAGGCGATGGCCAGCTGGTGCGGCACCTCCCTGGGCGTGTCGATGAGCGGTGTCAATCGCGACGGCATCCTCACTGTCGCACCCGAGGCCAGCCACTTCGCGGCTGGGTGCGGAGCACGCACCTACGCCGACGGTGTGGACACCGGCGGCATCATCATCAACACGACCGCCAACATCCCGTCGGTCGAGGAGACCGAGGACGCCTATCCTCTCCTGTACCTCTTCCGCCGCCAGCTGACCGATTCCGGCGGCCCCGGCCGGTTCCGCGGCGGCGTCTCCGGCGAGGTCGCGATCACCCCGCACGGTGCGCCGGACGGACTCGTCACCTCGTTCGCCGGGGTCGGGTCCGTGACGCCGAATGCGGTCGGCGTGGCCGGCGGACTACCCGGTGCCACGGTCCGCTATCTGAGATTCGACGACGCAGGACGCGATGGGCGGCTTCCGCTGGCCGGCGACCTGGCAGGCATCCCGGGACGGCGCCAGGCGCAGGAGATCAACGCCTCGAAGGTGCCTTTCGGCACCGGGACGGTCGAATACCACAACTGGCAGGGCGGCGGCGGAGCAGGAGACCCGCTCGACCGCGATCCGGAGCGCGTCCGCGCCGATGTGGAGCGAGCGCTGGTCAGCGACGCGGCTGCCATGGACGTCTACGGCGTGGTGCTGGACGGCGACGCCGTCGATCATCCGCGGACCGCCGCCCATCGCGCGCAGCTGCGCGCGGCGCGGATCGCGCGGGCGGTGCCCTATCGGGAGCTGTTCCCGCTCCCGGAGCCCGCGCAGGCGACGCTCCCGGAAGCGGCCGATGGGCCGCGGCGGTACTGGGACCTGTACGAGATCGACGCGGCTGCGGACGAGACGCGCTGCGCGCGCTGCGCGCACGTGCTCGCCACGGCGACCGAGGACATGCGCTCCGGGTGTCTCGTCGAGGAGGTCTCGCCGACGGCCGCCGGAGCCGTGCGCGGCGAGGACTACCGGATGCTCGCCGAGCCGGCGCCCGTGCTGCGACTGCTGTACTGCCCCGGGTGCGGTCGCCAGCTGGAATGCGACCTGGTCCTGCCCGGTGACGTCGGCCCATCGGGGCGGCTCGGCCGGCCCATCGCGGCAGGTGCCCGCTCATGAGCTCGCTGCCGGCCTCCGGGCTGCTGCCACCGGTGTCGACCATCTCGGATGCCATGGGACGGCTGAACCCCTTCGACAGTCGACTTCGACGTCGCACCGCCGGACTGCTGGTGGGTCGTGCATTCTGCGTGGCGCAGGTCGTCGGCGACAGCGCCACGTCGCACCTGGCGATCGAGCATGCGCCGGAGGACTCGGTGCTGGTCATCGCGGCGGGCGGCTTCCCGGACCGCGCGGTGTGGGGGGAGATCCTCACCGCCGCAGCGCAGCGTCGGGGCGTTCGCGGCGCTCTCGTCGACGGCGCGGTGCGAGACGTCGCGGAGATCGATGCGCGGGCCTTCCCGCTCTTCTCGGTCGCCGTCACGCCGGCCGGACCGCACAAGTCCGGTGGGGGGAGTTGGGGCGGGCAGGTCTGCTGCGCCGGGGCCCTGGTCTCAACCGGTGACCTCATCGTGGGCGACGAGGACGGGGTCGTGGCGGTGCCTGCCGCGCATGCTGACGAGATCCTCGAACGCGCCCACACGATCGTGGAGCGGGAGCGGGAGATCCTCGAGGCCGTCGGGCGGGGCGAGAGCACCGTCGACCTGCTGGGCCTTCGACCCGGTGGCCGAGCACGCGACCAGAACGACTAGAACGACCAGAACGACCAGAACGACCAGAGGAGAGAACATGAGAATCGCTCGCTTCCAGGGCGCCGATGGCGCCGACTTCGCCGTCTCATCGGATGGCGGCACCTGGACGGCGCTGGCGCCCACCGGCGTCGTCGTGCATTCCACGGCGGAGCTGATCGCCCGCATGGACGAAGTCCGCGCCGCCATGACCGAGTCGACTCCGCAGCCGATCGCCGAGCACCGGCTGCTGTCGCCCGTGCATCGGCCGGGGAAGATCCTCGCCATCGGCCTCAACTACGTCGCCCACGCTGCGGAGACCCGTGCGGAGCTCCCCGAGCGCCCGCTGATCTTCGCCAAGTACAGCAGCTCGCTCAACGGCCCGTTCGACGACGTGGTGATCGGCGGCACGGTGACCGCCGAGGCCGACTACGAGTCCGAGCTCGCTGTCGTCATCGGGCGGGACGCCAAGCGCGTCTCAGCCGCTGACGCGATGGAGCACGTCTTCGGCTACGCCGTGGCCAACGACGTCTCCGCAAGGGACCACCAGCGCCGGGACGGTCAGTTCTCCCGCTCGAAGAGCGCTGACGGCTTCTGCCCGATCGGACCGTGGATCACCACCGCCGACGAGGTCGACGATGTCCGATCCCTCGCCGTCACGTCGACCGTGAACGGGGAGCAGCGGCAGAGAGGAGTCGTATCGGACCTCGTGTTCGACATCCCGACGCTGATCGCCTACCTGTCCGCGACGATCACACTGGAGGCGGGCGACGTGATCCTCACCGGCACTCCCCCCGGGGTGGGCCTCGGGATGACACCGCCGGTGTTCCTCGCGGATGGGGACGTCGTGGAATGCACGGTCGAACGGCTGGGGACCATCCGGAACCGCTTCGTCGACGGCGGCTGACGCGCGGAGGCCGTGTGGTGCGGACGGCGCTGTGACGTCGTGTGACGGCCCGATTACGGACCGTGCCTCTCGCGCACGTACCGTTTTCGAGTCCCCACGAGAGGAAACCCGATCCATGTCCCGCCGCACCACCGCCCTCGCCGCAGCCGCAGCAGCTGTCGCCCTCATCGCGTCCCTCGCCGGCTGCGCGTCCGGCCCCGCATCCTCGAGCGGCTCCGGCTCGAGCGCCAATCCCTATGGGCTCGTCCAGCCGGGGGTGCTGCGCACCGGCACCCTGACGGATGCACCGCCGAACGTCTACCTCAAGGACAACAAGTTCACCGGCTTCGACAACGACCTCCTCGCCGCGGTGGCGAAGAAGCTCGATCTCAAGGTCGAGTTCGTCGGCACCGAGTTCAGCTCTCTGCTGGCCCAGGTGAAGACCAAGAAGTTCGATGTCGGCTCCAGCTCGATCACGATCACCGACGCCCGCAAGAAGACCGTCGACTTCACGAACAAGTACGACTTCGGATATATCGGCCTCGATGTGCCCGCCGGCTCTGCGATCACGTCGTTCGATCAGCTCAAGGGCAAGCGCGTGGCGGTCGTGCAGGGCACGGTGCAGGACGACTACGCCACGCACGAGGGCCTGGACCCGGTGCGCGTGCCGGACTACAACACCGCGCTGAATCAGCTGCGCTCCGGTACCGCCGACGCGTGGATCTCGCCGGCGGAGATCGGAGAGAAGACGGCGTCGGAGTCCAACGGCAAGGTCGTCGCGGTGGCGAAGAAGCTCAGCGAGAACGGCATGGCCTTCGCCGTGGCACCGGGCAACGACAAGCTCCGTGAAGCGCTGAACAAGGGCCTGGACGAAGTCATCGCCGACGGCACCTGGAAGAAGCTCGTCGAGCAGTACTACCCCGGGCGCGAGGTCCCGGACGGCTTCGTGCCCGGCAGCGGCAAGTGATCGGTTCCTTGATGGCGGCGGGACAGGCGTGGACGCGCTGATCGCGGTCTGGGAGACCTTCTTCGACTTCGACGCGATGCGGGTCGCGCTGCCGGACCTGCTGACAGTGGGTCTTCCCAACACCCTGATCCTCGCGGTCTCGTCCGGGATCGTCGGCACCGTGCTGGGCATGCTGCTGGCGGTCGCCGGCCTGTCGCGTCGTCGGTGGCTGCGCTGGCCGGCACGGGTGTACACCGATGTTCTTCGCGGTCTGCCGGCCGCGGTCACCATCCTCCTGATCGGCGTCGGATTCGCGCCCATCGGGCTGATGGTGTGGGGACCCAACCCCTATCCCTTCGGGATCCTCGCCCTCGGGCTCATCGCCGGAGCCTACATCGGAGAGATCTTCCGATCGGGAATCCAGAGCGTGGATGTCGGGCAGACCGAGGCCGCTCGCGCGATCGGATTCTCCGGTGGCGCCGCGATGCGGCTCGTGATCATCCCGCAGGGCGTGCGGCGCGTGCTTCCCGCACTGGTGAATCAGCTCATCGCGCTGATCAAGGACTCCTCGCTGATCTACTTCCTGGGGCTGCTCTCGAGCCAGCGCGAACTGTTCCGGATCGGTCAGGATGCCGCTGCGAACACCGGCAACCAGTCAGCGCTCGTGCTCGCCGGGCTGTTCTACCTGGTCATCACGATTCCCCTGACGCACGTGGTGAACGCCATCGACAAGCGGCTGCGGGAGGGCCGCCGGGTCGATGCCGTCGATCCTGCCGAGGCTGACGACTTCGACGAGGAGATGGATTCGATCGCAGGTCAGGAGAGTGTGCGGTGAGCAGCATGGCAGGAACCGAGACCTCGGCGAAGCCCAGTACCGGCGTCAGCGTCGCGACTCGCGACATCCGACTCTCGTTCGGGCGCAACCAAGTGCTGCGAGGCGTCGACCTGGAGGTGCCGGCCGGTACGGTGACCTGCATCATCGGACCATCCGGGTCAGGGAAGTCCACGCTGCTGCGCACAGTGAACCGGCTCGTCGAGCCGGATTCCGGCGATGTCCTGCTGGACGGACGCTCGGTGCTGAGTGATAGTCCCGATCGGCTTCGCCAGCGCGTCGGCATGGTCTTCCAGCACTTCAACCTCTTCCCGCACAAGACGGTGCGCGCGAACATCACGCTCGGGCTCGTCAAGCTCCGGGGCCTGTCGAAGGATGAGGCCTCCGAGCGCGCGGTGCTCGAGCTCGACCGCGTGGGACTGGCGCACAAGGCGGACGTGCGGCCCTCGCACCTGTCCGGCGGTCAGCAGCAGCGCGTCGCGATCGCGCGGGCGCTGGCGATGGACCCCGAGGTCATGCTGTTCGACGAGTCGACCTCGGCGCTCGACCCGGAGCTGGTGAAGGGCGTGCTGGGCACCATGGCAGAGCTGGCGACATCGGGCATGACGATGCTGGTGGTCACGCACGAGATGGGGTTCGCGCGCTCGGTGTCGCAGCAGGTGCTGTTCATGGATCGCGGACGCGTGGTCGAGTCCGGTGCGCCGGATCAGGTGTTCGATGCTCCGGCGAGCCCTCGTCTGCAGAGATTCCTCTCCCAGGTGCTGTAGACGGGGCTCAGGCCGGTGCGTCCTGCAGTGTGCGCCGGGTGACGAACTCGCGCTGGTCGCCCGTGAGCGGGTCGGTGAACCTCAGCTCGCGGGCCAGCAGCTGCAGCGGCTTGGCGAAGTCGTCGGGCGACTCCGGCAGCAGCTCCGGATAGAACGTGTCGTGCAGGATGCCGGCGCCCAGCGCTGCCAGGTGCACGCGGAGCTGATGCATCCGTCCGGAGTGCGGGCGCAGCGTGGTGTGCAGCACCCGATCGTCGAACCCGCGCAGCTCGATGAGCGTCTCGGAATTCGGCTCGCGGTCCGGCTCCACCTGCACGCAGACGTGCGCGCGGCGCTTCTCGATGTGGTTGCGGTAGACGATCGGGAAGGGCTCCCCGCCCAGTGCGGGGGATGCCGGATTCCAGCTCGCAGGCAGCGGGGAGACGGCCTCGTACACCTTCTCGACCCGGCGCCTCTCGAACAGCAGCTGGTAGGCGCCGCGGGTCGCAGGACGCGTGGAGAACATCAGCAGGCCCGCCGTCGCGCGATCCAGCCGGTGGATGGGCGTGAGCTCGGGGTTGTCCAGCAGGTTGCGCAGCCGCACCAGGGCGGAGTTCTGCAGGTACTTGCCGCCCGGGGTCGTCGGCAGGAAGTGCGGCTTGTCGACGATCACGAGATCCCGGTCCTGATGCATCACCTCCAGTGCGAACGGGATCTCCCGCTCGATCGGCGGCTCGCGGTAGTACCAGACGAACTCCTGCGCGCCCAGTGGGGTGTCGCGGTGCAGTGGTGAGCCGTCGCGCGCGACGATCTCGCCGCGGTCGAAGCGCGCCAGCAGTCGTTCGGGGTCCAGATGGAAGAAGCGCTCGACCATGAACGCCGCGATCGTCGGCCACGGCCCCTGCAGCGGCACGTGCAGGCGCGTCGCGCCCACGCCGTCGCGCACGGGAAGAGGGGAGAGCATGGCCATGACGGTGCTCAGGCCTCGAAGCCGATGCTGAGCCTGCGCAGCAGTGCGGCCAGTCGGTCGCGGTCGGTGCGCGGCAGCGCGCCCAGCAGCTCGGCCTCGATGTCGACGAGCCGGGTGATGGCGGCATCCGCGCGGATGCGCCCGTCATCGGTGAGCGTGACCAGCACACTGCGGCCGTCGGCGGGATCCGACTCACGGCGCACGAGCCGCCTGCCCACCAGGCGATCGATGCGGTTGGTCATCGTGCCGCTGGAGACCAGCGTCTGGGCGAGCAGCTGCTTGGGGCTGAGCTGGAACGGCGCCCCCGCGCGGCGCAGCGCGGCCAGCACATCCCATTCCCAGGCCTCCAGGTCGCTGCGGCGGAACACATCGCGTCGGGCGCGGTCGAGGTGCCGGGAGAGCCTGGCCACGCGTGAGAGCACCTCCAGCGGAGCGAAGTCCAGGTCGGGTCGCTGCGCGTTCCACGCGCCGACGATCCGATCGACCTCGTCCATCTCGCTCATCTCTCCATCATTCCGCATCGGCTGGTCGTGGCAGACTTATCCTGCGGCCCGTGTGGCCGCGGTCCGCCGTGGTGTAATGGCAGCACGACAGCCTTTGGAGCTGTTAAGTCCAGGTTCGAGTCCTGGCGGCGGAGCATGTCGGAGAATGAACTCGCCATCATCGTCCTGGCCGCAGGTCAGGGCACTCGCATGCGCTCGCGCCTGCCGAAGGTGCTGCACCGCATCGGCGGGCGTACACTGGTCGGCCATGTGCTGACCACGGCCGCGGCGCTCGGAGCGACGTACACCGAGGTGATCGTGCGGCACGAGCGCGATCAGGTCGCTGCGCTGCTCGCCGACCGCTACCCGGACGCCGAGGTCGTCGATCAGGACGAGATTCCCGGCACCGGCCGCGCCGTGCAGGTCGGGATGGATGCCCTGCCGGCCGACTTCGACGGCGACGTGCTGGTCCTCTCCGGCGACGTGCCGCTGCTGCAGGCCGAGACGCTGCAGTCGCTGCTGGCCGCGCACCGCGCAGCATCCGCCGCCGCGACGCTGCTCAGCGCCCACCTGGACGACCCGACCGGCTACGGCCGCGTCATCCGCGGCGCCGACGGCGGCGTGGAGCGCATCGTCGAGCAGAAGGACGCCACCGCCGAAGAGGCGGCCATCACCGAGATCAACGCCGGCGTGTACGTGTTCCGCGCGTCCGCCCTGCGCACCCACCTGGCACGGATCGACCAGAACAACGCCCAGGGCGAGATGTACCTCACCGACATGGTCGGGCTGCTGCGCGGCGCCTCCGAGCCCGTCGCCGCCGAGCTCGCCGCCGACGTGGCCTCCACCTTCGGCGTCAACGACCGCGCGCAGCTGGCCGAGGCCGGACGGGTGCTCAACCAGCGCATCGTGCGGCACTGGCAGCGCGAGGGCGTCACGGTCGTCGACCCCGCCACCACCTGGATCGACGACGACGCCACGCTCGCGCCGGACGTGACGATCCTGCCCAACACGCAGATCCTGCACGCCTGCGTGATCGCCGCGGGCGCCACCATCGGCCCCGACACCACGCTGGTGGACACCGAGGTCGGTGAGGACGCCACGGTCAAGCGCACCGATGCCAACCTCGCCGTGATCGGCGCGCGTGCCACCGTCGGCCCGTTCTCATACCTGCGTCCAGGCACGGTGCTGGGCGAGGACGGCAAGATCGGCGCCTATGTCGAGACGAAGAACGCCGAGATCGGCGAGGGGAGCAAGGTCCCGCATCTCTCCTACGTCGGGGATGCCACCATCGGCAGGCACGTGAATCTGGGCGCGAGCACCATCACGGCGAACTACGACGACGTCAACAAGCACCGCACCGAGATCGGAGACGAGGTGCACACCGGCTCGCACACGGTGCTCGTCGCTCCCGTTAGGCTGGGAGCAGGTGCGAAGACCGGTGCAGGCGCCGTCGTCCGCAAGGACGTCCCCGCTGGTTCGCTGGCCATGAGCGTCGCCCCTCAGCGCAACATCGAGGGGTGGGTCCAGAAGAACAGAGCAGGAACCGGCGCGGCGGATGCCGCCGCACGGGCACGATCGGCGGAATAGGCGGCTCGCATGGGGCACAAGCACAAAACAGTGGCACTGGATCGGGAGAACGGGGTCGCCCCGGGACTGATCACCAAGACCAAGAAGCGGCTGGTCGTCGCCGGCGGTCGATCGCATCCCGAGCTGACGGCGGCCGTGGCGGCAGCCCTGGGCCAGGAGATGGCTCCCGTCGAGCACCGCACCTTCGCATCCGGTGAGATCTACGCGCGCTTCGAGGTCTCCATCCGAGGCTGCGACCTGTTCATCGTGCAGTCGTTCGGCGAGCCGGTGAACGAGTGGCTGATGGAGACGTTGATCATGCTGGACGCCGCCAAGCGCGCATCCGCCAAGCGCATCACCGTCGTCGCCCCGTACTACCCGTACTCCCGTCAGGACAAGAAGGGCCGCGGTCGCGAGCCGATCAGCGCCCGCCTGGTCGCCGACATGCTCAAGGTCGCCGGCGCCGATCGGGTGATGAGCGTCGACCTGCACGCCGCGCAGATCCAGGGCTTCTTCGACGGCCCCGTCGACCACCTCTTCGCCAAGCCCGTGCTGCTGAAGCACTTCGAGGAGACGCTCACCTCCGACGACCGCGAGCACCTCACCATCGTCTCGCCCGACATGGGCCGCGTGCGCGTGGCCGACACCTGGTCCGACAGCCTGGGCGCCCCGCTGGCCATCATCCACAAGCGCCGCGACCCGAAGGTGGCCAACCAGGTCTCCGTGCACGAGATCGTCGGCACGGTGAACGACCGCACCTGCCTGCTCGTGGACGACATGATCGACACCGGCGGCACCATCGTCAAGGCCGCCCAGGCGCTGAAGGCCAACGGCGCCCGCAAGGTGATCGTGGCGGCCACGCACGCCATCTTCAGCGAGCCGGCATCGCAGCGCCTGCAGGACGAGGCCATCGACCAGGTGGTCGTCACCGACACGATCCCGCTGGCGCCCGAGCGCTGCTGGCCCGAACTGATCATCCTGCCCATCGCCCCGCTGCTGGCCCGAGCCATCAAGCAGGTCTTCGAGGACGGGTCCGTCACCAGCATGTTCAACGGCGCTGCCTGACGGGTGGTGCTCGACTCGCTGTGATCGCCTCCCTCGTCGCGCTGCGCCAGCGCGTGCTGGCCGTGCTGGGCGCCATCTCGATGTATCGGATGGTGTTCTACACACTGGCGGCATTGGCGCTGCTGGCGCTCGGCCTCTCGTTCGCAGGGCTGGTGGCTCCCGGCGCCGGGGAGATCCTGGCATCCTTCGCGGCGCTGGCCGTGGTGATCAGCGCAGTGGATGCCGCGGCGCAGCGCATTCTGCGGCTGCCCTGGCGGCTGGAGTCGTCCCTGCTGACGGCACTCATCCTGCTGTTCGTGCTGCAGCCCTCGCTCACGCTCGCAGGCCTCGGCGGCATCGCCGCCGCCGGTGCGGCGGCCAGCCTGTCGAAGTACCTGCTGGCCTGGCAGGGTCGACACATCTTCAACCCGGCCGCGTTCGGAGCCACGGTGGTCACGGCGCTGGGACTCGGCACCTTCTCGTCGTGGTGGGTCGGCACCCCGGCGCTCTCCGTGGCCGTCGCCGTGCTGGGCCTGCTGGTGCTGTGGCGCACGGAGAAGATCCGCCTGGTGCTGGTGTTCCTGGTGATCGTCGTCGCCGTCAGCGTGGTGCGGCAGGCCGTGCAGCTCGCGCAGCTCGGCGACGGCTTCTCGCCGGCGGATGCCGTGGTCTTCGCGCTCACGCAGACCCCGTACCTGTTCCTCGGCGCGTTCATGTTGTCGGAGCCTCTCACGCTTCCGCCACGCCGATGGCAGCAGTTCAGCGTCGCCGTGCTGGTCGGCGTGCTGGCGGGCTGGCCGATCCCGGTGGGCGGCACGATCACGCTCGGCGCGGAGCGCGCGCTGCTGATCGGCAACCTGCTGGCGTTCGCCTTCGCCGTCCGCGGCTCGGTGCGCCTGATCCTGCAGGACCGCCGGATGGTGACGCCCACCGCGCAGGAGCTCACCTTCCGCACCCGCGGCCGGCTGGGGTTCCTGCCCGGCCAGTACCTCGAGCTGGAGGTGCCGCACCGGCATCCGGATGCCCGAGGCACACGCCGCGAGTTCAGCATCGTCTCCGCGCCCGCCGACCTTCCCACGCTCCGCATCGCGTACAAGAACGGCGACCAGAAGCATCCCTCCAGCTACAAGCGCGCGCTGGCCGCCGCCGAACCGGGCGCCGTGCTGGCCGTCACCGGCACCTGGGGCGACTTCGTCCTGCCGCGCGGCGGTGCGCCTGTCCTCATGGTCGCCGCCGGCATCGGCGTGACGCCGTTCGTCTCGCAGCTGCGTCAGCGGCAGGCCCTGGGGCTCGAACGGGACGTGGTGCTCGTGTACGTGGCGTCCGAGGCCTCCGAACTCGCCTACCGCGACGAGCTGGAGGCCACCGGCGTGCGCGCGGTGGTCTTCACCCGCGACGAGCCGGCGGGGCTCGGCGCGAATTGGACATGGGCGCAGGGCGTGCGGCTGGATGCCGCCGGCCTGGAGCGCGTGGTGCCTGACATCGCCGCCCGGCACGCGTTCATCTCTGGTCCGCCGCGACTGATCGCCGACCTCGCGCCCGCGCTCGCCAAGGCGCGCAGCCTGACCACGGACGCGTTCGCCGGCTACTGAGCGGGCGCCGGCCGGTCGGCCTCAGGAGCCGCCAGCGGCAGCGTCACGGTGAAGGTCGTGTCGCCCGGGGCGCTGTCCACGCGGATCGTGCCGCCGTGGCCCTCGACGATGGCCTTCGCGATGGCGAGGCCCAGGCCCGTGCCGCCGGTCTTCCTGGCCCGTGATGCGTCACCGCGGGCGAAGCGCGCGAACAGCTCATCGCGCACCTCGGGGTCGATGCCGGGGCCGTCGTCGTGCACGCGCAGCACGGCGGTCGAGTCCGCCGTGGTCTGAAGCGACAGCGTGATGGTGGTGCCGGCGGGCGTGTGCGTGCGCGCATTCGCCAGCAGGTTCGCCAGCACCTGGTGCAGCCGGCCCGCGTCGCCCGAGAGCATGACCGGGTCGCCCGGCACCTCCAGTTCCCACTCGTGGTCCAGCGCCGTCGGCTGCGCGTCGGTGAGCGCCTCCACGGCGAGCTGAGTGAGGTCCACATCCGACCGCTGCAGTTCCCGGCCCTCGTCCAGACGCGCCAGCAGCAGCAGGTCCTCGACGAGCCTGGTCATCCGCAGGGACTGCGCCTGGATGCGCTCCATCGCCGAAGTCGTGCTCTCCAGGGTCTGGGCACTGAGATCGGGGTCCTGTGCCTGCTTGAGCGCCTTCAGCGACAACTCGGAGTAGCCGCGGATGGAGGCCAACGGCGTGCGCAGCTCGTGACTGGCATCCGCCACGAACCTCCGCATCCGCTCCTCATTTCGCTGGCGGGCCGCCAGCGATGAGTCGACGTGGTCCAGCAGGGTGTTCAGGGCCACGCCCACGCGGCCCACCTCCGTGCGCGGATCGGCCTCGAAGTCCGGCACGCGCTCGGTGATGCTGACCTCGCCTCGGTCCAGCGGCTGCCCGGCCACGCGCGTGGCGGTAGCGGCGACGGCGCGCAGGGGCCGCAGGCCCATGCTGATGGTCAGCGCCGTGGTGAGGGCCAGCAGCAGCAGTCCGCCCAGGGTCGCCAGCGCGATCACCGTGAACAGCGATCCCAGCGTACCGAGCACCTCGGAGCGGGACAGTCCGGTGACGACGATCGTCCCGGTGGTCGTCTGCGTGACCGTGGCGAGGTAAGAGCCACCCGAAGGCAGCGAGACCGTCGCGACCCGGCTGGTCCGCAGCGCCTCGGTCAGCTCGAACAGATCACCCGAGGTGAGAGTCGGCAACTGCCCTGAGGCCGTGATCGTCACACCGGAGCCGGATTGCCCCGGTGGGAAGACCGCCAGCAGCAGGCCAGGAGGGACGCGCTGACCCTGCAGGGCGCGCTCGGCCAGCTGGGTGCCGGTCAGCGCCGCGGCCGGCTCGGCGTTCGCCACCCACTTCGTGGTCGACGCGGCATAGCTGCCCAGCCGCTCGGTCAGCTGCTGCTCGAGGGAGGTGCCGAGCGTGGCGCTGGTGATGATGGCGACGATCACCAGGATCAGCGAGACGAAGCCGATCACGGCGGCCATCAGCCGTGCCTGCAGGCTCAGCGGACGAGCGGACATGAGCGACTACTGCGGGGACTTGATCATGTAGCCGACGCCTCGCACGGTGTGCAGCAGCGGAGTGCGGCCTGCGTCGATCTTCTTGCGCAGGTACGAGATGTACAGCTCCACGACTGAGGACTTGCCGCCGAAGTCGTAGCTCCACACCCGGTCCAGGATCTGCGCCTTGGACAGCACACGGCGCTCGTTGCGCATCAGGAACCGCAGCAGTTCGAACTCGGTGGCGGTCAGCTCGATCTCGTCGTCGCCGCGCATGACCTCGTGGCTGTCCTCGTTCAGCGACAGATCCGCGACGCGCAGGATCGACTGCTCATCGTCCACGCGCCCCTGCCCGGAGCGGCGGATCACCGCACGCAGACGGGCGATGACCTCCTCCAGGCTGAACGGCTTCGTCACGTAGTCGTCGCCCCCCGCGGTGAGCCCTGCGATGCGGTCGCCGACCGAGTCCTTGGCGGTGAGGAACACGACCGGCACGAGGTTGCCGGCCTCGCGGAGCCGCCGCAGCACGCCCATGCCGTCGAGGTCGGGCATCATGACGTCCAGCACCAGCGCATCCGGCTCGAAGTCGCGCGCCACCTGCAGCGCCTCCAGACCCGAGCCGGCCGTGCGCACCTCCCAGCCCTCCATGCGCAGGGCCATCGCCAGCAGGTCGGTCAGCATCTGCTCATCGTCCACAGCGAGGATCCGCAGCGGAGAGCCGTCCGGGCGACGCAGGTCGGGGTGCTCGTGAGTCATGCACTCATTGTGCACGTGCTGTCATCGAGAATCCATAGGTCCGGCTATGGACGTCCTGTGAACTCCTAGTGAGTGTCGACGGCCTCGACCTCGGTGCGGTCGCCCGACCACAGCGTGTGGAACGTGCCCGGCTTGTCGATGCGCTTGTAGGTGTGCGCTCCGAAGAAGTCGCGCTGACCCTGCACCAGCGCCGCCGGCAGACGGTCGGCGCGGATGCCGTCGTAGTACGACAGCGACGACGAGAACGCCGGAGCGGGGATGCCTGCGGTCGCGGCCGCCACGACCACGCGCCGCCAGGCGGCCTGGCCGCGGGCGAGGGCCTCGGCGAAGTACGGCGCGGTCATCAATACGGGCAGGTCGGGCGTGGAGTCATAGGCATCCGAGATGCGGTTGAGGAACTGGGCGCGGATGATGCACCCGCCACGCCAGATCTTCGCGACCTTCCCCAGATCGATGGACCAGTCGTACTCAGCGGCGCCTGCGCGGATCTCGTCGAAGCCCTGCGAGTAGGCGACGATCTTCGACGCGTAGAGGGCCAGGCGCACGTCCTCGATGAACGCGGCCTCGTCGGTCACCGTGAACGGCTCGGCGGGGCCGGGGAGGGAAGCCGCGACCACGCGCTGCTCGGGGTGGCTGGAGAGCGAGCGGGCGAAGGTCGCCTCGGCGATGCCGGAGACCGGGGTGCCCAGCGCCAGCGCGGTCTGCACGGTCCAGGCTCCGGTGCCCTTGGCGCCCGCCTGGTCGAGGATCACGTCCACCAGGGGCTCTCCGGTGGCCGCATCGATCTGGCGCAGCACCTCGGCGGTGATCTCGATGAGATAGGACTCCAGCTCGCCGGTGTTCCACTGGGCGAAGATGTCGGCGATCTCGGCCGGGGACTTCCCCGTGCCGCGGCGGATGAGGTCGTAGGCCTCGGCGATCAGCTGCATGTCGGCGTACTCGATGCCGTTGTGCACCATCTTCACGAAGTGCCCGGCACCGTCGTGGCCGATGTGCGTCACGCACGGCTCGCCCTCGGCGACCGCGGCGATGGACTCGAGGATCGGGCCGAGCGTCACCCAGGACTCATCCGACCCGCCCGGCATGATCGACGGGCCCAGGAGCGCGCCCTCCTCGCCACCGGAGATGCCGGCGCCGACGAAGTTGATGCCGGTCGCGCGGACCGCCTTCTCCCGGCGGATCGTGTCCGGGAAGTACGCGTTCCCACCGTCGACGATGATGTCGCCGGGCTCGAACACCTTCACGAGCTCGTCGATCACGGCATCCGTCGGCGCGCCGGCCTTGACCATGATGATCGCTGCACGCGGCTTCTGCAGGCTGGCGGCGAACTCCTCATACGAGAACGCGGGCACGAAGCCGGCCTCGGGGTGCGCCGCGACCAGCTCATCGGTCTTGGCCCGGCTGCGGTTGAGCACCGCCACCGTATTCCCCTCCCGACTGGCGAGGTTGCGAGCCAGATTCGAACCCATGACGGCGAGTCCGACGACTCCGATGTTGGCAACTGCTTCAGACAAGGCGCACTCCTCGATGACGCGGAAGGGATGCGTTCAGAGTACCGGGCGCGCAACCGCCGGAGAGCCTTGTGACGATCAGTCGCGACGGTTGGTGGCGCGGCCCATCGAGAAGAGCGCGCCGAAGCACAGCACGGAGCCGAGGACGAACATGCCGCCGAGGAACCAGCCGATGACGTGGGAGATGAAGGCGGCGTCCATGGGGTTCCGATCTACGAGGGGAGAACTGACGTCTCAAGGGTATCGGGGATTCGGGTACGATGGAGGAGTTCCTCGGCGAGGGATGCGCTCCCGCGTGCGCGCATCCGTGATCGACGCGGTGATGTGAGCCCGGTGGTTCGCGTCCTCGCGTTCGCGTTCGAGGTGCTGAGAACCCATGACCACCGTGTGGCCCGTCGCCGCACGTCTGAAGGAGAACATCATGTCCGACGACAACAAGGTCCACGTCGACCTCCGCACCAGCTTCGGCAAGGGCTTCGCCCGCCGCCTGCGCGCCGAGGGCAAGATCCCCGCGGTGCTCTACGGCCACGGCACCGACCCCGTGCACGTCGCGCTGCCCGGCCACCAGGTCTCGCTGATCATCCGCCGCGCCAACGCGCTGCTCGACCTCGACATCGAGGGCAAGGCTCAGCTGGCCCTCGTCAAGGACGTGCAGAAGGACCCGGTGCGCCAGATCATCGAGCACATCGACCTGCTGGTCGTCAAGAAGGGCGAGAAGGTCCACGTCGAGGTCCCGATCGTCGTGACCGGCGAGTCGTTCTCCGGCACCATCGTCACGGTCGACGTCGCCACCATCAAGCTCGAGGTCGAGGCCACCAACATCCCCGAGCACGTCGAGGTCTCCGTCGAGGGTCTCGAAGAGGGCTCCCGCATCACCGCCGGTGATGTGACCCTGCCGCGGGGCGCTTCGCTGATTGATGACGCCGACCTGCTGCTGATCGCCGTGTCCACGCCGGCCGCCGAGGAGGCCGAGGAGTCCTCCGAGGCCGAGGCAGAGGCCGCCCCGGCTGCGGAGGCCGCCGCGGAGTGATCCGCTGATGCATTCACGGGAGGGGGCGCGACGGATCGCGTCCCCTTCTGCATACCTGGGGTGCTGAGTACCCGGAGAGGAACCGAGCATGGCATCGACCTGGTTGATCATCGGGCTGGGGAACCCCGGACCGCGCTATGTCGCGACCCGCCACAACATCGGCCAGATGGTGATGGACGAACTGGCGGAGCGTCGCGGGGAGCGCTTCCGCGAGCACAAGGCCGGCGCGCGCGTGGTGGAGACCTGGCTGCGCCCGGGCGGCGACAAGCTGGTGCTGGCCAAGCTCAACTCGTTCATGAACGTGTCGGGCACTCCCGCGGCGGCACTGGCGAAGTTCTACTCCACGGATGCCGATCACATCGTCGTCGTGCACGATGAGCTCGACATCCCATTCGACAGCATCCGGCTGAAGATCGGCGGTGGCCACGGAGGGCACAACGGCGTTCGGGACATCGCCCGGGCGCTGGCCACACCGGACTTCGCGCGCGTGCGCGCCGGCATCGGCCGCCCGCCGGGACGCCAGGACCCTGCCGACTGGGTGCTGGGCACGTTCAGCGCGGCCGAGCAGAAGATGCTGTCGATCTTCCTCTCCGACGTGGCGGATGCCGTGGAGCAGCTCGTCGACGAGGGGCTGCTGGCCGCGCAGCAGAAGCACCACTCCCGCTCCTGATCGAGGGCGGAGCGCTCAGCGCCCGATGCTCAGATCGAGCCGGGGAACGCCATCCCGTTGCCGACGCTCAGCAGCACTCCGAAGAGCACGAAGAATCCGACCGGTCCGATCGCCGCGAGGACGATGGCGGAGATGCCCATGCCCCGTCCGCGTCGGCGGGCCGTGGCGATGATCCCGAGGATCAGGGCGAGGATGCCGACCGCGGTGGCCGACCAGAACAGGACCTCCAGCCACAGCACCTGCGTGCGCACCGGCGAGAGCGCGGCCGGCGACACCGCGCCGGTCGCCGGATCCGCGAGGTCCTCCAGACTCACCTGCAAGCCGATCTGGAATCCGATCACTCCGGCGAGCACGGGGCTGACGACCGCCGCGAGGAGGGCGCTCAGCATCGCGATCAGACCGGTGGTGCGCGGCGGGCGTGGATCCTGCGGTGGCACCTGATAGCCGCCGACCGGGTTCTGGTGGCCGCCGACCGGAACGCTGTACGCGCCGGGCGGGGGAGCGGGCGCACGCGGCAGCGGTGGGACCGATCCGTAGGGCTGCGGGCCGCCGGGTGCAGGGAACTGCGGGTCGCTCATGATCTGTCCTGCCTCATACGCGGCGCAGCAGGCCGATCTTGTCATACACGTCGGCGAGCGTGACGTTCGCGACCTCGTCGGCCTTCGCGGCGTTGGCGGCGAGCAGTCGGTCGAGCTCGGCGGGGTCGTTCAGCAGCTCATTGGCGCGCTCGCGCACCGGACCGAATTCGTTCACGACGACCTCGGCGAGGCCCTTCTTGAAGTCGCCATAGCCGCGGCCGGCGTACTCGTCCTCGATGGCACCGACCTGGCGGCCGGTGAGAGCCGCGTAGATCGCCAGCAGGTTGGAGACACCGGGCTTGTTCTCGCGGTCGTAGTGCACCGAGCCCTCGGTGTCGGTGACTGCGCGCATGATCTTCTTCGCCGACTTCGCCGGGTCGTCCAGCAGCCACAGCACGCCCGCGTCGCTCTCGGCGGACTTGGACATCTTCGACGTGGGGTTCTGCAGGTCGTAGATGCGCGCGGTGTCCTTCTGGATCACGGCCTTCGGCACCTGGAAGGTCTCGCCGAAACGCTTGTTGAAGCGCTCGGCGAGGTCGCGGGTGAGCTCCACGTGCTGCTTCTGGTCGTCGCCGACCGGCACGAGCTCGGTCTGATACAGCAGGATGTCCGCGGCCATCAGGATCGGGTAGGTGAACAGGCCCACCGAAGTGGACTCCTGACCGTACCGGGCGGACTTGTCCTTGAACTGCGTCATCCGGCCGGCCTCGCCGAAGCCGGTGATGGTGCTGAGGATCCAGGCGAGCTCCGCATGCGCGCGCACGTGCGACTGCACGTACAGCGTCGATTTCGACGGCTCAATGCCCGCAGCGATGTACTGCGCCGCGGTGCGGCGGGTCTTCTCACGCAGCACGGCCGGGTCCTGCGGGACGGTGATGGCGTGCAGGTCCACCACGGAGAAGAAGGCGTCGAAGGAGCTCTGCATCTCACGCCACTGCAGGAGCGCCCCGATGTAGTTGCCCGCCTGGAGCGAGTCGGCGGAGGGCTGCATCCCTGAGTAGAGGCGTGGTTTCGTGGTCACCGTTCAATCCTAGGCCGCTGCTGGAGACGCACCGGTGTGCGTGGCAGTCCGGGAGCATATGGCGACCGAGACCCCAGGTCGGCTGTCAGCTGGTCTTCGGCAGCCTGCTCGTGATGGCGCTGTGCCTGGCCGGCGTCGGCCGAACGCTGGTGCTGTGCAGGAGGGATCAGAACGTGTAGTCGACGATCACCGGGGCGTGGTCGCTCCAGCGCTCGGCGTAGGTGGCCGCGCGGGCGACCGTGTAGCCGGTGGCCCGCGCCGCCAGCGGGGGAGTGGCCAGGTGGTAGTCGATGCGCCAGCCGCTGTCGTTGTCGAACGCCTGCCCGCGCATCGACCACCATGTGAACGGGCCGTTCACTTCGCCGTGCGCGGCGCGGCCCACGTCGATCCAGCCGAGGCCGGTGCCGCCCGCCTCCGCCGCATAGGGACGGGTGTCGCTGAGCTGCCCGACCATGCCTCGTCCGATGCCCTCCTGGCCGACCACGGGTTCACCCGCAGCGCCGAGGAAGCGGTCGAAGTAGGCGCGCTCTCGCGCGAGGAAACCGGACTTCTTGACGTTGCCCTTCCAGTTCAGGATGTCCAGCGGCCGGTGCCCGACGTTGAGGTCGCCGGTGACCAGCGCCTGAGCCCCGTTCGCGCCGAGCTGCATCATCCGCTCGGTCATCGCGTCGAGGAACTTCCACTTCTCGATCTGCTTGGGCGTGTCGGCCTCGCCGGAGTGCACGTAGGCGCTCACCACGGTCAGCGGCGCCCCGCCGAGCTCGAAGTCGGCCTCCAGCCAGCGCCCGGCGGAATCGAAGTCGCCCGGACCCAGTGCGGTGCGGGACGCCAGCGCGGGAGTCCTGGAGACCACGGCCACGCCGGCCCGGCCCTTGGCCGTGGCGACGTCGTGCAGGATCGACCAGCCCGGAAAGGCCTCCTCGAGATGATCGTCCTGCCCCCGCACCTCCTGCAGGGTCAGGATGTCGATGTCCGCCGCATCCAGCCAGCCGTGGATGCCGTTGCGCACCGCCGCTCGGATGCCGTTGACGTTGACGGAGGCGATACGCAGATGAGGCATGCTTCCAGCCTAACGAGGGCCTGGGACAGCAACGCCGGCCACGTGAGCCGCCGCCTGCTCCCAGTCCTCCTGCGCGACGCGCAGCCGGGCGCGCAGCCGCTTGCGCTCCCACCACCGCGCTCGTGCGAGGTCGGTCGCAGCATCCTGCATCGCCGTCCGAGCCAGCCGCTCGGCCGCCACCAGACGCGCGCGGGCGGCTGCTGCGGCATCCGGGCGCTCCAACGGCTCATCGCGGTCGCCGGCGCTCACCGCGATCCAGGTCGCCGCCAGGAGGATGACGGCCGCGACCAGTCGGCACCACAGCAGCAGCGCGACCGTGACGGCGAACGTCGCCAGCAGAGGATTCCCAGGACTGTGCGCGAACAGCAGCCCCGCCCCCAGCTGCAGCACGGCGACGGCCGTCCCTCCGACCGCCGCGCCCGGCCAGATCGTACGCCAGCGGATCGCGGTGCCGGTGAGGAAGCGCACCAGCAGGGCGATGGCCGCGATGTCGATCGCGACGATCACCGCGATCGAGGAGGCCGACACGGTCTGCCTGATCGCGCCGTCCGGCAGATCCCAGCCCAGCAGGTCGAGCAGTTGCGTCAGTGCCCAGACGCCGACGACGCTCAGCACTCCTCCCACCAGCAGCGACGCGCCGAACATCAGCGCACCCACCGCGTCGCGCACCTTGAGCACGACGAAGCTGCGCGCGTCGAACGGCAGCCCGAAGACGTCCCGCACGGCTCGGCGCGTGAACGTCACCGCGCCGACCGCGGTCCAGATCGCGACGCCGATGGCGATCAACCCGGTCGAGAGGAAGGCGCCCCCTGCATCCTTCACGATCTCGCGCACGTCATCGGCCGACGCGATGCCGTCGGGGCCGATGATGCCCGGCAGATAGCTGTTGGCGAGTTCGATCAGCACCGTCACGGCTCGGGCGCTGCCGCCCAGCCACAGGCCGGTCGACGCGAAGGCGACATACAGCATCGCGAACAGCGCGAACAGGCCCTGATATGCCATGCCCGCAGAGAGCAGGAAGCCGTTGCGGCGCAGGAAGCGCCGCCAGACGCGCACGGGGAAGAGCGCAGCGGCGCGCTGGGCCAGGACGACGGCGCGCCCGGCCGAACGAGTCAGTCGGGCGCGCATGGCGTCGGGTTCCTGGATGCTCAGCGGCGCCCGCTGCGCAGGATCGCCTGCTTGACCTCGGAGATCGCCTTGGTGACCTCGATGCCGCGGGGGCATGCCTCGGTGCAGTTGAAGGTCGTACGGCAGCGCCACACGCCCTCCTTGTCGTTGAGGATGTCCAGGCGCACGTCCGCGGCGTCATCGCGGGAGTCGAAGATGAACCGGTGCGCGTTGACGATCGCCGCCGGGCCGAAGTACTGACCGTCGGTCCAGAACACGGGGCACGACGAGGTGCACGCAGCGCACAGGATGCACTTGGTGGTGTCGTCGAAGATCGCGCGGTCGGCCACCGACTGGATGCGCTCCTTGCCCTTCTCAGGCTTGGAGTTGGCGATCAGGAAGGGCTGCACGGCGCGGTAGGAGTCGAAGAACGGCTCCATGTCGACGATGAGGTCCTTCTCCAGCGGCAGGCCCTTGATGGCCTCGATGTAGACGGGCTTGGAGATGTCCAGGTCCTTGATCAGCGTCTTGCAGGCCAGGCGGTTGCGGCCGTTGATGCGCATGGCATCCGATCCGCACACGCCGTGCGCGCAGGAACGTCGGAAGCTCAGCGAGCCGTCGATCTCCCACTTGATCTTGTGCAGGGCGTCCAGCACACGGTCCGTCGGGTACAGTTCGACGTCGTAGTCCACCCAGTGCGGCTCGGCGTCCTTCTCGGGGTCGAAGCGACGCACGATGAAGGTGACGAGGAAGGTCTGAACCGGAGCCTCTTCCGCAGGTGCCTCAGTGACGGCGTTGGACATGCTCAGTACTTCCTCTCCAGCGGCGGGTAGTTCAACTCGCCCTTCTCATTCTTGGTGAAGACCACGGGCTTCCACCCGAGCTTGATGTGGTCGGTGGCGTCCGAGGAGTGCGGGTCGCCGACCAGGTACGCCATGGTGTGCACCATGTAGTTCTCGTCGTCGCGGTTCGGGTAGTCGTCGCGCATGTGGCCGCCGCGGCTCTCCTTGCGGTTGCGGGCGCCGTAGACGACGACCTCCGCGATGTCCAGCAGGAAGCCCAGCTCGACCGCCTCGAGCAGGTCGGTGTTGAACCGCTGGCCCTTGTCGTCGACGTGGACGTTCTTGTACCGGGCGCGCAGGTCCTCGATGACATCGAGGACATGAGTGAGGGACTCGTCGGTGCGGAACACCTGAGCGCCCTTGTCCATCTCGGTCTGCAGCGTCTTGCGCAGGGTGGCGATGCGCTCGGTGCCCTGGTTGTTGCGCAGGCCCTCGATCATGTCCTTCACGAACGCGGCGGGGTTCTCCGGCAGCGGGTGGAACTCGGCGGTCTTGACGTACTCCACCGCATTGCGACCGGCGCGCTTGCCGAACACGTTGATGTCCAGCAGCGAGTTGGTGCCCAGGCGGTTCGAGCCGTGCACGGAGACGCATGCGCACTCGCCTGCGGCGTACAGTCCGGGCACGACGGAGTCGTTGCTCTGCAGCACCTCGGCGTTGTTGGTGGTGGGGATGCCGCCCATGGCGTAGTGCGCGGTCGGCATGACCGGAACAGGCTCGGTCACCGGGTCGACGCCCAGGTAGGTGCGGGCGAACTCGGTGATGTCGGGGAGCTTGGTCTCGAGGACCTCGGCACCCAGGTGCGTGCAGTCCAGGTAGACGTACTCCTTGTGCGGACCGGCGCCGCGGCCCTCCTGGACCTCCTTGACCATGCTGCGCGCGACGATGTCGCGGGGGGCGAGATCCTTGATCGTGGGCGCGTAGCGCTCCATGAACCGCTCACCGGACGCGTTGCGCAGGATCGCGCCCTCGCCTCGCGCGCCCTCGGTGAGGAGGATGCCGAGGCCGGCGAGCCCGGTCGGGTGGAACTGGAAGAACTCCAGGTCCTCCAGCGGGAGGCCCTTGCGCCACAGGATGCCGACGCCGTCACCCGTGAGGGTGTGCGCGTTCGAGGTGGTCTTGAAGATCTTGCCGAAGCCGCCGGTGGCGAAGATGATCGCCTTGGCCGCGAACACGTGCAGCTCGCCGGTGGCGAGGTCGTACGCGACGACGCCCGAGATCTGCGTGCCGCCGTCCTCGTCCTTCGAGGTGAGCAGGTCGAGCACGTAGAACTCGTTGAAGAAGTTGATGCCGAGCTTGACGCAGTTCTGGAACAGCGTCTGCAGGATCATGTGACCGGTGCGGTCAGCCGCGTAGCAGGCGCGGCGCACAGCCGCCTTGCCGTGCTCGGAGGTGTGGCCGCCGAAACGGCGCTGGTCGATCTTCCCCTCGGGCGTGCGGTTGAACGGCAGGCCCATGTTCTCGAGGTCGATGACCGCGTCGATGGCCTCCTTGGCGAGGATCTCCGCCGCGTCCTGGTCGACGAGGTAGTCGCCGCCCTTGACGGTGTCGTAGGTGTGCCACTCCCAGTTGTCGTCCTCGACGTTCGCCAGCGCCGCGGCCATGCCGCCCTGCGCCGCACCCGTGTGGGAGCGCGTGGGGTAGAGCTTGGAGATCACGGCGGTCCGCGCGTGCGGCCCCGCCTCGATCGCCGCGCGCATGCCGGCGCCGCCGGCGCCGACGATGACGATGTCGAACTCGTGGTAGTGCACGCCGTCGCGGACGACGGAGTCGGAGGTCTGCGTAGTCACTGTGTGTTCTGCCTTCTCGTCTCTACTACTTGCCCAGGGCCTGGCAGGTGTCCCACATGGCGCCGCTCTCCAGCACGCCGTTGCAGGGGTCGAACGTGAACACCACGAGGGTGCCCAGGATGATCAGCAGCGCTGCGGCGAGACCGAGCGCCCAGACCAGGGCCTTGCGGGGGCCTTCGTGCGTGACGTAGTCGTTCACGATGGTGCGCATGCCGTTGGCGCCGTGGATGAGCGCCAGCCACAGCATCAGCACGTCCCACCACTGCCAGAACGGCGTGGCGTACTTTCCGGCGACGAAGCCGAAGTCGATGGCGTGGATGCCTTCGCCGACCATCAGGTTCACGAAGAGGTGGCCGAAGATCAGCACGATCAGGACGACGCCCGATCCGCGCATGAACAGCCAGCCGATCTTCTCCAGGTTGGTCTTGCGCCTGCGGCGTGCGACGGGCACGGCGGGAGTCGCGGTCTGAACCGACATCAGTTTCCTCCTCCGAACGCGTGCATCAGATGGGTCGGGACGAAGCCGGCCATGAGCACGACCCACACGCCGATGACGATCCAGAACAGCTGGCGCTGGTACTTCGCGCCCTTGGACCAGAAGTCGACCAGGATGATGCGCAGGCCGTTCATCGCGTGGAACACGATGCCGGCCACCAGGACCACCTCGCCGAGAGCCATGATCGGGTTCTTGTAGGTGCCGATGACCGCGTTGTAGGCCTCGGGCGAGACACGGATCAGAGCCGTGTCCAGCACATGCACCAGCAGGAAGAAGAAGATGGCCACGCCGGTGATGCGGTGAAGCACCCAGGACCACATTCCCTCGCGCCCCCGGTAGAGGGTCCCGCGCGGTGACTTCGAGGTGGTTGTCGATATCGACGGTGCCAAGCGTGTGCTCGTGGACACGTCGTCCTCCCTGCTCGATCGTGACGTCGGGTCCGTGCATCCGGGCACGCCCGACCTCGTCCATCCTATTCCTGTCAGAACGCTGGGTGCGACGAAGGGTCCCCTTAGCGGCTCGCGCTCAGCGGCTTCGGCGACGCGCAACGGTAGGTTGGGCGCATGGTGCGAATCGACGACTTCTACGCAGTGATCCCCGCCGGGGGCATCGGGAGCAGGCTGTGGCCGCTCTCCCGCGCCGACGCGCCGAAGTTCCTGCACGATCTCACCGGCTCCGGCCACTCGCTGCTGCGGGACACGTGGGACCGGCTGGAGCCGCTGGCGGGACCGGGGCGCATCGCCGTGGTGACCGGCCGGGCGCACCGCGCGGCCGTGGAGGGCCAGCTGCCGGGCATCCTGGATGAGAACGTGTTCCTCGAGTCCGAGCCTCGCGAGTCGGCGGCGGCCATCGGCCTTGCCGCTGCGATCCTGCACCGGCGCGACCCGAACGTCATCATCGGCTCCTTCAGCGCCGACCATGTCATCCGCGGCACGCAGGTGTTCGAGTGGGCCGTGCAGCAGGCCGTGCAGGTGGCGCGGCAGGGGTACATCGTCACGATCGGCATCCCGCCCACCGAACCCTCTGTCGGTTTCGGCTACATCAAGCGCGCCGAGGAGATCGTCGTCGACGGTGCGCCCGAGGCCACGCTCGTGGAGCGGTTCGTCGAGAAGCCGGACCTCGCGACGGCGAAGGAGTACGTCGCGGACCGCGACTACCTGTGGAACGCGGGCATGTTCATCTCGAAGGCCGGCGTGCTGCTGGACGAGCTGGCTGTGAACGAGCCCGAGCTGCACGCGGGGCTGGTCGAGCTGGCGGCTGCCTGGGACGACCGAGACCTGCGCGGGCCGGCCGTGGACCGCATCTGGCCGCGGCTGAAGAAGATCGCCATCGACTACGCAGTCGCCGAGCCCGCCGCCGAGCGCGGCCACCTGGCCGTGATCCCCGGGCACTTCGACTGGGACGACGTGGGGGACTTCGCCTCGCTGACCAAGCTCATCACGCATGGCCGCAAGAACGACCTCGCGGTGCTGGGGCCGAAGGCGAGAGTGCTCGCGGATGCCGCCAGCGGCATCCTCGTGAGCCAGACCTCGCGCGTGATCAGCCTGGTGGGCGTGAAGGACATCGTCGTGGTGGACACCCCGGATGCGCTGCTGGTGACGACCGTGGAGCATGCGCAGCGGGTGAAGGGCGTCGTCGAGTCGCTCAAGCTCACCGGACGCGGCGACGTGCTCTGAGTTGCGGAATCATAACCATTCGGCCGCCTCGAGGTGGCCGAAGGTGCGCCGGAGCGTAACCCTGGGTAACTTGGATCGATCCGCGACATCCGCGGAGAAGATCTCATGGGGAGGCAAAGAGTGCCCATCTCTACGACCAAGAAGATGCTCGCGGTGACCGTCGCCGCGGGCGTCATCCTCGCTCTCGCCGGCTGCGGCCAGGCTCCGACCGAGAAGTCCGGCAGCGCGGGCGACACGCCCGCCGCATCCAAGTACCAGACGTGCATCGTCTCGGACATGGGCGGCTTCGACGACAAGTCGTTCAACCAGCTGTCCTACGAAGGCGCCAAGAAGGCCGCCGACGAGATCGGCGTGAAGCTCAAGGAGGCGCAGTCCAACGCCGAGACCGAGTACGCCCCGAACGTGGAGAACATGGTCTCCGAGGGCTGCAACGCCATCGTCACCGTCGGCTTCGCGCTCTCCGCCGCCACGGTCGACGCGGCCAACGCCAACCCCGACACCGACTTCATCCTCATCGATGACGCCGGCGGCGACAAGAAGCCCGACAACGTCAAGCCGCTGCTGTACAACACGGCAGAGGCCGCGTTCATGGCCGGCTACCTGTCGGCCGGCTACTCGAAGACCGGCAAGGTCGGCACCTTCGGCGGCATGGAGTTCCCGACCGTGACCATCTTCATGGACGGCTTCAAGCAGGGCGTGGAGTACTTCAACAAGGAGAACTCCAAGAGCGTCGCGGTCGTGGGCTGGGACGGCAAGACCGGTTCCTTCACCGGTGGCTTCGAGGCCAACCAGGACGCCAAGACCGTGGCGACCAACATCATCGACCAGGGCGTCGACGTGCTGTTCCCGGTCGGCGGCCCGATCTACCAGTCCGGCCTGCAGGCCATCAAGGACTCCGGCAAGGACATCGCCCTGATCGGCGCCGACGCCGACCTCTTCGTCACCGACCCGACCACGGACGACTACGTCCTGACCTCGGTCATGAAGGAGATGGACACGTCCACCTACGAGGCTGTGATGGCCGCATCGAAGGGCAAGTTCAGCGGCGAGCCGTACATCGGCACCCTCGAGAACAAGGGCGTCGGCATCGCGCCGCTGCACAACTTCGAGAGCAAGGTCGACCCGGCCCTCGTCAAGAAGGTCGACGAGATCAAGCAGGGCATCATCGACGGCAAGATCACCGTCAAGTCCTATCTCGACTGAGCAGGGAATCCGCAGCGGGGAGGTCGGGCTCCGGCCTCCCCGCTGTCGTCTGCCCGGCGACCCCGGGACGGACAGAACGTCACGAATAGGATCGGACATATGAAGCTCGAGCTGCGCGGCATAACGAAGAGGTTCGGCGCACTGACTGCCAACGACCACATCGACCTGGTGGTGAACCCCGGTGAGATCCACTCCCTGCTGGGTGAGAACGGCGCCGGCAAGTCCACGCTGATGAACGTGCTCTACGGGCTGTACCAGGCCGATGAGGGGGAGATCCTCATCGACGACGTGGTTCAGCACTTCGGCGGGCCGGGCGATGCCATGAGCGCCGGGATCGGCATGGTGCACCAGCACTTCATGCTCGTGCCGGTTTTCACCGTCGCCGAGAACGTCATGCTCGGGCACGAGAAGACGTCCTTCGGCGGCAGGCTGGATCTCGCGGCAGCCCGCCGTCAGGTGAGAGAGATCTCCGATCGCTTCGGCTTCGACGTGGACCCGGATGCCGTCGTCGAGGATCTCCCCGTCGGCGTGCAGCAGCGCGTGGAGATCATCAAGGCGCTCTCGCGCGACGCCAGCATCCTGGTCTTCGACGAGCCGACCGCCGTCCTGACGCCGCAGGAGACCGACGAGCTGATGGCCACCATGCGCCGGCTCAAGGAGCAGGGCACCGCGATCGTCTTCATCACTCACAAGCTGCGCGAGGTGCGCGAGGTCGCGGACCGGATCACGGTGATCCGGCTCGGCAAGGTCGTGGGCGAGGCCGAGCCCACAGCATCGAACACCGAGCTCGCCTCGCTGATGGTGGGGCGCGCCGTCGAGCTGACCGTGCACAAGGGACTGCCGAACGTGCAGCAGAACGGACTGGTCGTCGAGAACCTCACTGTCACGGACGCCGTCGGCACGGTGCTCGTCGACGACGCATCCTTCGAGGTGCACGGCGGCGAGGTGCTCGCCATCGCCGGCGTGCAGGGCAACGGCCAGACCGAGCTCACCGAGGCGCTGATGGGCCTGCAGGAGAAGGTGCGCGGCAGCATCCGCCTGAACGGACAGGAGCTGGTGGGCCGCAGTGTGCGGCACATCCTCGACGCCGGCGTCGGTTTCGTCCCCGAGGACCGCGGCGTGGATGGCCTGGTCAAGGAGTTCTCGATCGCTGAGAACCTCATGCTGGACCGCTCCAGCGGAGCACCCTTCGTGAAGGCCGGTGCACTGCAGCTGGGCCTGCTGGACACGTTCGCCCGTGAGAAGATCGCCGAGTTCGATATCCGCACGCAGGGACCCGATCAGCCCGCCGGCCGGCTCTCCGGCGGTAACCAGCAGAAGGTCGTGCTGGCCCGTGAGCTCAGCCGTGACCTGTCGCTGTTCGTGGCGGCACAGCCCACCCGCGGCGTGGACGTCGGCTCCATCGAGTTCATCCACAAGCGGGTCATCGAGACGCGGGATGCCGGGGTGCCGGTGATCGTGATCTCCACCGAACTCGACGAGGTCACTGCGCTCGCCGACCGGATCCTGGTGATGTACCGCGGCAGGATCGTCGGAGTCGTGCCCGGCGACACCCCGCGCGAGCAGCTGGGCCTGATGATGGCCGGCGCCATGAACGAAGGAGCTCAGGCATGACCGCCGCCCAGACGCAGACCCCTGCGCCCGAGAAGGAGACCGGCGCGCCCGGACCCTCCCGCTGGCGCGAGGCGTTCACCCGCATCGCGACGGGCAACGCGCTCGTCTCGGTGCTCGCGGTGATCGCCTCGATCATCGTCGGCTCGATCATGATCGCCGCGACCGATCCCGACGTGCAGGCCGCCGCAGGCTACTTCTTCCAGCGCCCGACCGACACGTTCGGCGCGATCGGCAGCTCCGTCGGCGGCGCCTACGCGGCGCTGTTCCGCGGCTCCATCTACAACTTCAACGCCACGTCGTTCGCCATCGGCATCCGGCCGTTCACCGAGACGCTCAAGTTCGCGACTCCGCTGATCGCGGCGGGACTCGGCGTCGGGCTGGCATTCCGCGCCGGCCTGTTCAACATCGGCGGTCAGGGGCAGATGCTCATGGCTGCCGCCGCCGCGGGCTACATCGCCACGGCCTGGGACCTTCCCTTCCCGCTGCACATGATCGCGGCGCTGGTCGCCGGCATCATCGCCGGTGCGATCTGGGGCGGCATCGCCGGCTTGCTGAAGGCCCGCACCGGTGCGCACGAGGTGATCGTGACGATCATGCTCAACCACATCGCGTTCTATCTGCTGGCCTGGATGCTGGCAACTCAGGGCGTCCTGCAGGCACCGGGTTCGAGCAACCCGAAGACCGCGCCCATGGCCGACACGGCCGTCCTCCCGCAGATACTCGGACCGATGTACAAGCTGCACCTGGGCTTCCTGCTGGCTCTGGTCGCCGTGGCCGTCACCTGGTGGATCCTGGAGCGCTCGAGCCTCGGCTTCCGCTTCCGCGCCGTGGGCGAGAACCCCGCAGCGGCCCGCACCGCCGGCATCTCGGTGGGCCGGATGTACTTCGTCGTGATGATCATCGGCGGCGGCCTGGTCGGGCTCGCCGGCGTCAGCCAGGCACTGGGCACCGAGCCCAACGGCTTCGGCGGCGGCATCGACGCCGGCATCGGCTTCGATGCGATCACCGTCGCGCTGCTGGGGCGCTCGCGCCCGATCGGCATCCTGTTCGCCGGACTCCTTTTCGGCGCGTTCAAGACCGGCGGCTTCACGATGCAGGCCTCGCAGGGCGTGCCCATCGAGATCGTCCTGGTCGTGCAGTCCCTGATCGTGCTGTTCATCGCCGCGCCGCCGCTGGTGCGTGCGATGTTCGGCATCCCGCAGCCCGAGCAGGCGCCTCGTCGAGTGCGCCGCGCCGCGAAGAAGGAGGTGGCCGCGTGAGCGTCCAGACCCTCGAGGCGGAGCCCCGCACCGTCACCGTCGTCTCCTGGAAGACGCAGATCATCCTCTCCGTCGTCGTCGTGCTGGTGGCGCTGCTGCCACTGCTGGCGCCGCGCAAGGGGGATGCCACCTTCCGGTTCGCCGGCGGCAGTGAGATCCTCGCCGTTCCCGATCTCACCCTGCCGGGCACCGCGACCGCCTGGGTGGGCGTCGCCATCGCCGCCGTGATCGCCGTGATGGCGGTGATGCGCGCCCTGCAGCACCGCACGCTGCCGCTGTGGCTGGTCGCTGTGCACGCCGCCGCGTTGATCTTCGGATTCCTGGCCTGGGCGGCGGCCGGCAGCGAGGGCACGCTGCCGATGATCAGCCTGCTCAGCGGCGCGCTGGCGCTGGCGACCCCGCTGATCTTCGGCGCTCTGGGCGGCGTGATCGGCGAGCGGGCCGGCGTCGTGAACATCGCCATCGAGGCGCAGCTGCTGGCGGGTGCCTTCTGCGCGGCCATCGTCGCCTCCGTGACGGGCACGCCGTGGGCGGGGCTGATCGCGGCCATGGTCGCCGGCGTCCTGGTGGCGCTGGTGCTGGGCGTCTTCTCGATCACGTACTACGTCGACCAGGTCATCGTCGGCGTCGTGCTGAACGTGCTGGTCATCGGGATCACCAGCTTCCTGTTCCGGCAGGTGCTGGCGCCCGATCAGGCGACGCTGAACACCGTCGAGCCGTTCAAGCGGCTCGCCATCCCCCTGCTCAGCCAGATCCCCGTGCTGGGGCCGATCCTGTTCCGGCAGACCATCATCGTGTATCTGATGTACGTCATCGTGTTCGTGGTCTGGTACGGCATGTACCGCACTCGCTGGGGGCTGCGCATGCGCGCGGTCGGCGAGCACCCGCAGGCCGCCGACACCGTCGGCATCAACGTCGCACGCACCCGCTACATGAACGTGCTCATCGCCGGCGCCATCGCAGGCATGGGCGGCGCGTTCTACACGCTGGTCTCGGTGCCGCGCTTCAACCCCGAGATGACCGCCGGCGCGGGCTTCATCGCCCTGGCCGCGGTGATCTTCGGAAAGTGGGACCCGATCAAGGCCACCCTGGCGGCCCTGCTGTTCGGCTTCGCCACCAACCTGCAGAGCGTGCTGAGCGTCATCGGTTCCCCTGTGCCGAGCCAGTTCATGCTCATGCTGCCGTACATCGTGACGATCTTCGCCGTCGCCGGCCTGGTCGGGCGTTCCCGCCCGCCGGCAGAGGACGGCGTGCCATACATCAAATCCTGAGGAGCTGAACGAAGCAATGACGGACATCGACTGGGACGACCTGAGACAGGTCGCGACCGACGCGATGACGAAGGCGTACGCGCCGTACTCCCGCTACCGGGTGGGCGCTGCGGCGCTCGTGGACGACGGCCGCGTGATCGCCGGCTGCAACGTGGAGAACGCCTCGTACGGCGTCACGCTGTGCGCGGAGTGCACGCTGGTCGGCGAACTGCACATGACCGGCGGCGGCCGGCTGGTGGCGTTCGTCTGCGTCAACGGAGACGGCGAGACCATCATGCCGTGCGGCCGGTGCCGCCAGCTGCTGTTCGAGCACTCCAGCCCCGAGATGCTGCTGGAGACCGTCTCCGGCATCCGCACCATCGATGAAGTCCTGCCGAACGCGTTCGGCCCTCGAGACCTGGAGGCAGCGCGATGACCGTCGAGCCCTTCGACGCCGTCGACGTCATCCGCACCAAGCGCGACGGCGGCGCGGTCGCCGAGGCGCCGCTGCGCTGGATGATCGACGCATACACCCGCGGCTACGTGTCGGATGCCCAGATGGCCTCCTTCGCGATGGCCGTGCTGCAGCGCGGCATGGAGCGCGACGAGATCCGCGTGATGACCGACGCGATGATCGCGACGGGGGAGCGGATGAGCTTCGCAGCCCTCGGCAAGCGCACGGTCGACAAACACTCGACCGGGGGCGTGGGCGACAAGATCACCCTGCCGCTGGCGCCGCTGGTGGCCTCCTTCGGCGTGGCGGTGCCGCAGTTGTCCGGCCGCGGCCTCGGCCACACCGGCGGAACGCTCGACAAGCTGGAGTCCATCCCCGGCTGGCGCGCGGCGCTGAGCAACGAGGAGATGTTCGCGCAGATGCAGGGCGAGGTCGGCGCGGTCATCTGCGCTGCGGGCTCGGGCCTCGCGCCCGCCGACAAGAAGCTGTACGCGCTGCGCGACGTCACCGGCACCGTGGAGGCCATCCCGCTGATCGCCTCCAGCATCATGTCCAAGAAGATCGCCGAGGGCACGGATGCCCTGGTGCTGGACGTGAAGTTCGGCAACGGCGCCTTCATGCAGGACATCGACCGCGCGCGGGAACTCGCCCGCACCATGGTCGCCCTCGGCACCGACTCGGGGGTCGCCACCACCGCGCTGCTGACCGACATGAACACCCCGCTGGGTCTCGCCATCGGCAACGCCAACGAAGTGCGCGAGTCCGTGGAGGTGCTCACCGGCGGCGGCCCGGCCGACGTGCGCGAGCTGACCCTGGCGCTGGCCCGCGAGATGCTCGCACTGGCCGGACAGCCGGACGCCGACGTCGAGAAGGCCCTGGACTCCGGTCGCGCCATGGATTCGTGGAAGGCCATGATCCGCGCCCAGGACGGCGATCCGGATGCCGTGCTGCCGACCGCCCGCGAGACGCACGTGGTGCGCGCGGCCGTCGACGGCGTCGTCACCCGCATGGATGCCCTGCCCTTCGGCATCGCCGCCTGGCGCCTGGGCGCCGGCCGTGCACGCGCGGAGGACCCGGTGATCTTCGCCGCCGGCATCGACCTGGCCGTCAAGCCCGGCGACCGGGTGCGCGCGGGGCAGACCCTGTTCACGCTGTCCGCCGAGGACGACGCCCGCTTCGCCCGTGCTCTGCAGGCGCTCGACGGCGCCTACGAGATCGGCCAGACGGCGCCGGAGCGCATGCCGATCGTGCGCGAGCGCATCACCGCCTGAGTACCGGAGGACTCGATGACGAACGACCCCACTGTGCAGGGCGTCTCCCTGCGCGCCCTGCCGAAGGTGTCCCTGCACGACCATCTTGACGGCGCGCTGCGCCCTGGCACCATCCTCGAGCTCGCCGACGCGCAGGGCGTCGACGCTCCGGCATCCGATGAGGCGGGGCTGCGCCGCTGGTTCTCCCAGCAATGCGGTGCGGGGTCCCTTCCCGCGTACCTGAAGACCTTCGACCTGACCGTCTCGGTGACGCAGACCGCGAAGGCGCTCACCCGTGTGGCGCGTGAGTACGTCGCCGATCTGGCCGCCGACGGTGTGATCTACGGTGAGGTGCGCTGGGCGCCCGAGCAGCACGTGCTCGGCGGCCTGAGCCTCGAAGATGCCGTGCGCGCCGTACAGCGGGGTCTGGAGCAGGGCGAGGACGACGCGGATGCCGCAGGGCACAGCATCCGCGTGGGACAGATCCTCTCCGCCATGCGGCAGAACGACCGTGCCCGCGAGATCGCCGAGCTGGCCGTGCACTTCCGGGAGCAGGGCGTCGTCGGCTTCGACATCGCCGGCCCCGAGGACGGCTACCCGGCGTCCCGCCACCGAGACGCGTTCGCCTACCTGGCCGGCGAGTTCATGCCGGTCACCGTGCACGCGGGCGAGGCCGCAGGCCCGGCATCCATCCGCTCCGCCCTCCTCGACGGGCGCGCGCTGCGCCTCGGCCACGGCGTGCGCGTGGCGGAGGATCTGCAGGTCATCGAGCGCGAGGGCGACGAGGTGCAGGTGCAGTTCGGCGATCTGGCGCGCTGGGTGCGAGACCGTGAGATCCCGCTGGAGCTGTCGGTCAGCTCGAACCTGCAGACCGGCGCCATCGCGCAGTGGGGCAATCAGCTCGCCGACCATCCGTTCGACCTGCTGCATCAGCTGGGCTTCGCCGTCACCGTCAACACCGACAACCGCACCATGAGCGACACCACGCTCACCCGCGAGCTGGCGCTGCTGGTGGATGCGTTCGAGTACGACCTGGACGACCTGGAGACCTTCCAGTTCAACGCCGCATCCGCCGCGTTCCTGCCGGTGGAGGAGCGCGAGGAACTCGTGGAGATGATCGGCGAGGGCTTCGAGGGCTAACCCCGGGCCACACCAGGATGCAGGCGCAGGTACTCCTCGAATGCCTCGCGTGAGGTGAATCGGGGTGTGTACCCGAACTCCTCCTTCAGGCGCCGGTTGGCCAGCACCGGTCTGTAGCGCAGGAAGCGCACCTTCTCCGGGCCGTGCTCGGTCAGCCGCAGTGCGTGCCCGATCGTCAAGGCCGCTCCCAGCGCCCAGGCCGGGATGGTCAGCATCCGCTTGCCCAGCCTGGTGGCGATCTCCGGCACAGTCATCCTGCCATCGCCTGCGACATTGAAGATGCCGGCGGGGCCGTCGGTGGCGGCTCGGACCATGGCGGCGGCCACGTCATCCACCCAGATGAACACGAAGGGGGAGTCCGAGCCCGCCACGCGCAGAAGTCGGCTGCCGTCCCACAGCGCGGTGATCTGGTTGTGCACGGCGGGTCCGAGGATGGTCCCGATCCGGAAGATCACCTGCTCCAGCTGCGGATGCTCGTCGCGGGCCTGCGCGAGCATCTCCTCGACCAGGCGCTTGTGCTGCGAGTACGGGAACTCGTCGTTGCCTCGGACCGGATCCTGCTCGTCGAGCCACTCGGGACTGTCGGCGTGGTACCCGTAGGCGGCGCCGGAGCTGGAGACCACGATGCGGCGGACGCCGGCGGCGATGCACGCGTGCAGGACGTTGCGGCTGCCTTCCACGTCCACACGGCGCTCCAGCGCCGCATCGCGCCCGGGGTTCACGATGGCGGCCAGGTGAACGACCACATCGATGCGGTGCTTGCGCAGCACGGGTGCGATGCCGGCGGCATCGGTCACGTCCAGAGGCTCCGAGACCACCCCCGGCACCGGCGAGGTGCGCAGGTCGCCGCTGACGACGGTCTCGACATCGGGATGCTGGGCCAGCAGGGCTGTGACGTGCGAGCCCAGGAAGCCCGATCCGCCGGTGATCAGTACGCGGCTCATGCGGCCACCTCGGCATGCTGCGACGCGTCGCCCTTCGGCGAACCGGTGCGGCGCTTCGTGCGCCAGGCCCACACGGCCGCCAGGATGAGCCCGGCGATGATGTCCCAGACGCCCCACCAGCCGGCGACGACGGCCATGCCGCCCAGCCCGCCGAAGAACGCGAAGATCAGGCCCAGTCCCAGGCCGGAGTTGCGGATGCCGACCTCGAACGTCATGGCCTTGCGCTCGGGGGTGCCCAGCCGACCGACGACGGCGGTCGTGTAGCCGATGCCCAGGGCGACCGCGTCGTGCACGGCCACCACGATCAGCACGGCGCCGATCACGCTGAGGAACACGGCCCAGTTGCCGGCCAGTGCGCCGATGATGAACCCGACCAGGGCGATCAGGCTGAACCAGCGTACGAACGGCTGCACGTGCTGTGCGAAGCGGGGGAGCCCTGCCCGCAGCAGCAGGCCGGCCGCGAACGGCACGCCGATGATCAGCACGATCTCCAGGAGCATCTCGGCGGGATCCAGCCGGATGGCGTGCAGCAGCGGACCCGTCGCCGGGTGCAGCGAGCCCCAGAAAGCGATGCTCAACGGCATGGCGAAGATGTAGATCAGGTTGCCGACGGCGGTCAGCGACACCGACAGCGCCACGTTGCCGCCGGAGCGGTGCGTGAGCACCTGGGAGATGTTGCCGGGCGGGCAGCAGGCCACCACGATCATGCCCAGCGCCATCGACGGCGTGACCGGCAGGAGCATCGTCAATCCGAAGGTCACTGCAGGCAGCACCAACAGCTGGGCGAGGATGGCGATGACGAACGGCTGGGGATGACGCAGCACGACCTTGAAGTCGGATGGCTTCGTGTCCAGGGCGATGCCGAACATGATCAGCCCCAGCACCACGTTCAGGATGATCAGGGTTCCTGGCGTGAAGTTGAGCGCCACATCGTCGACGTTCATCGCGCTTCCAGGTCGCGGGTCGCCGCGCGCACCGCCGAGCGGTAGGCGTCCTTGTTCACGTAGTACGCCATGCGTTCCAGCGCCAGGTAGTGGTAGCCGCCGGTGGTGTCCGGCCAGGGCCGGCCGGTCACGCGCTCTCGGAAGGCCGCGGCGCGTCGTTCATCGGCTGTGAGGTAGGCCGCCAGCATCCGGGCCTGCTCGAACCGCCCCTGCCAGCCGATGCCGGACGCCTCGATCATGCCGATCACGTACAGGCCGTTGAACGAGGGCGGGAACACGTTCAGGAACAGCTTCGGCGATGCCTGGTCCCAGTGCAGGTGCTCGCGGTCCACGAACGGGTAGTCCAGCGTGTAGCCGGTCGCCAGCAGGATCAGGTCGTAGTCGTCCGAGGATGCGTCGCGGAAGTGCACGGTGCGTCCGTCGAAGTGCGAGATGTCGGCGCGGATGCGCAGATCGCCCTGGCCGAGGTGGTTCAGCACCAGAGTGTTGACGATCGGGTGCGACTCGTAGATGCGGTAGTCGGGCTCGGGGAACCCGAAGCGCACAGGGTCGCCGGTGAACGCCTTCAGCACCCGGGTGTCGACGAACTGCTTGATCCGCGCGGGCAGCGGGCGCCCCTGGTTCAGGGTGTCGCTGGGTCTTCCGAACAGGTACCGCGGCACGAAGTAGTAGCCGCGACGCACGCTCATGTCCACGGAGGCGGCATGGTGCACGGCATCCACCGCGATATCGCAGCCGGAGTTGCCGGCGCCGATGATCAGCACCCGCCTGCCGTCCAGCTGGGACGCGGACTTGTAGCGCGAGGTGTGCATGATCTCGCCGGTGAAGTCGCCTGCGAAGGTCGGGACGTGGGGCTCGGCAAGGGTCCCATTCGCGAGGATGACGCCGTCGTAGCGCACGGCGTCATCGCCCTCGGGATGCAGCATCCATCCGCCGTCTCCCGACGGCTCGACGCGGGAGACGGCGGTGTCGAAGCGGAACAGCTCCCTCAGCCCGAACGCGTCGGCGTAGGCGTCGAAGTACGCCTTCATCACGCGGTGGCCGGGGTAGTCGGCATCGGAGTCCATCGGGAACTCCGTGAACTCGGTGGTGGTGCGCGAGGAGATCAGATGCGCTGACTCGTACATCGTGCTGCGGGGGTTGTCGATGTCCCACAGCCCGCCGACGCCCGAGGAGGCCTCGTAACCGTCCACTCGGATGCCCTGCTGCTGCAGTGCCCGGGCGGTGGCGAGCCCCGAGGGGCCTGCGCCGACGACGGCGTATCTCTTCATGTCACTCCTGCACGGCGGCGTGCTCGATGAACTCATCCCCCCCCGGGTCTCTCGATAGTAACCGGTGCGTTCAGTGTCGCCGCACGGCGACCGTGCGTGCGGCGAAGGCCTCGAGCACGGCGGGGAACAGCGGATGCCCGGCATCCAGCCCCGTGACGTCGGATGCCAGCACCTCGGCGTCCTCCGTGCGCAGCCGCTGCTGCAGCTGCACGGACTGCTCGTCAGCAGGATCGTCGAAGGCCAGGGCGGCGGCGACCGCCACCAGCAGCGCGTCGGCGCTCAGGCCGCGCTCCACCGCCTCCGCGGCCGGGCCGATGAACCGCTCGTGCCGGGAGAGCTTGCGCAGCGGCTGGCGGCCCACCCGCCACACCGTGTCCGGCAGGGCGGGGTTCGCGAAGCGCCGCAGGATGGTCGAGCGGTATTCGGCCAGATCCGCGGGATCCAGGCCGTGCTTGGCGGCCAGCAGCGCGGAGGTCTCCTCCAGCGCGGCGGACACCGCGTCGTGGATGCCGGGATCGGCCAGTGCGTCGGAGATCCGGTCGAATCCGGCCTGCGCCCCCAGATACGCGGTGGCCGCGTGCCCGGTGTTCACCGTGAACAGCTTGCGCTCGATGTACGGCGCCAGGTCGTCCACGAAGTGCGCGCCGGGGATGTGCGGCGGGTTGTCGCCGAACGGGCCGCGCTCGATGGCCCACTCGTAGAACGGTTCCACGGTGACGTCGATGCCCGCGCCCTCCGGCTGCCCGGGAACGATGCGGTCCACCGCGGTGTTGGCGAACACCGCGCGCGCGGCGAGCGAGGGCCACTCGTCGCCTGCGCGCGCGATGATCGCCTCGCGCAGCAGGTCGGTGGCGCCGATCGCGTTCTCGCACGCCATGACCTGCAGCGGGGCCGCCCCCGCATCCCGGCGCCGCAGGGCGTCCAGGATGGGGGCGGCCACGAACTTCAGCACGGTGGGGCCGACCGCGGTGGTCACGACATCGGCATCCGCGATCTCGGCGATCAGACCCTCGGGGTCCGCAGCGCTGTTGATCGCACGGAAGCCGGTGACCTGCGTGTCGGTCCCGCCGTCGCCCACCTCGTGCACCGTGTACGAGTCGGCCGCGTTGATGGCGTCGACCAGCCCGGCTGCGACGTCGGAGAACACCAGTTCGTAGCCGCCCTGGTGCAGCAGGAGTCCGACGAAGCCGCGGCCGATGTTGCCGGCGCCGAAGTGGACGGCCCTCATGCCTCGTTCACCGCCGACAGCAGCGCGAAGAGCTCCTCGGGCGTGGTTGCGGCGTTCAGCCGTGCCACGTCGTCCTCGTCCGAGAACAGCTCCGCGATGCTCGAGAGGATCTGCAGGTGATCGCCGTCCTTGCCGGCGATGCCGATCACGAACGTGGCACGGTCGCCGTCCCAGTCCACTCCGCCGTCGTAGCGCACCACGCTCAGCGCGGAACCGAGCACGGCGTCCTTGGCGTCGTTGGTGCCGTGCGGGATCGCCAGGCCGTTGCCCATGAACGTGGACACCGACTTCTCGCGGTCGCGCATGGCCTGCAGGTAGTCGGGCGTGACGGCGCCCGCGGCCACCAGCACGTCGGCGGCCTCCTTCAGTGCCTCGTCGCGGGTCGCGGATCCGGCGTGGATGCGCACCCGGTCGGCGGTGAGGACGGCGGATGCCGGCTGCGCGACCGGGGCGGCCGCTTCGGCCTCGGCGGTCGGCTCTGCGCCCTTCTGCTGCGCTTCGAGCATGCTCACGACCTCGTCGTAGACCGGCGAGTTCATGAAGTTGTCGACGGAGAGGTGCTCGGATGCCGGCGACTTGGACTTCGCGCGGTCGGTGAGCTGCTGCTGCGTGATGATCAGGTCGGCCGCGCCGTCGAGGTTCGCGATGGCCGCGTTGGTGACCTTCACTCCTTCGATCCCGGCCTTCTTGATCTTGTTGCGCAGCACGCTGGCACCCATGGCGGAGGAGCCCATTCCCGCGTCGCAGGCGAACACGATCGTCTCGATCGGGCGGGTGAGGGTCGCGGTCGCGGTGCCGCCGCCCAGGGTGCCCAGCACGCTGGAGCGCTTGCCCTTGTTGGCCTCGGTCTGCGCGATGGCCGAGCCGAAGGCGTCCGCGCCGGCCGCCTCGGCCGCCAGATCCCGCTTGCGCGAGGCGCGCAGCATGACACCGGCGATGAGGAACGTGACGGTCGCCGCCAGTGCCACCGAGAGATAGACCACCAGCAGGTTGCCGACGCCACCGCCGACCGCCGCGGCCGTCACGGCGATGATGCTGCCGGGCGCCGCGGGGAAGCCCAGGCCGCCGCCGAGCACCATGTTGGTCGCCACGCCGGTGGCGCCACCGGCCATCAGCGCGAGGATCGTGGCGGGCTTGGCGAGCGCGTAGGGGAAGTAGATCTCGTGGATTCCGCCGAAGAACTGGATGACGATGGCTCCGGGGGCGGACGCCTTCGCGGCCCCGACGCCGAAGAAGCTGAACGCCAGCAGCAGGCCCAGACCGGGGCCGGGATTGGCCTCGATGAGGAACAGGATCGACTTGCCGGTCTCGGTGGCCTGCTCGATGCCGAGCGGGGTGAACACACCGTGGTTGATGGCGTTGTTCAGGAACAGCACCTTGGCGGGCTCGACGATGATCGAGAGCACCGGCAGCAGGTGCAGCGACACCAACCAGCCGACGACCGCGCCGAGGACGGTGCTGATGCCGGTCATGATCGGGCCGAAGGCGAAGAAGCCGACGATCGCGAGGAGCATGCCGAGGATGCCGGCGGAGAAGTTGTTGACCAGCATCTCGAAGCCGGGCTTGATCTTCCCCTCCCACAGGCGGTCCATCCGCTTGGTGATCCAGGCCGCGATCGGGCCCATGATCATCGCGCCGAGGAACATCGGGATGTCGGTGCCCAGGATCACGCCCATGGTCGCGATGGTGGCGACCACGCCGCCGCGCTCGCTGTAGACCATGCGGCCCGCGGTGTTGGCGATCAGCAGCGGGAGCAGGTAGGTGATCATCGGGCCGACCAGCCCCACATAGCCGGCGAAGGTTCCGTCAGTGCCCTGCGTGAGCGCGGTCATGGCGCCCTGCCAGCCGATGTCGGCGGAGTTGCCGCCGCCGCCGAGGATCTCGGCCACCGGTGCCCAGTGCCAGCCGAAGGGGCTCTTGGCGCCGAAGAAGCCCGCCGGGATGAACAGCATGGTGATGAAGCCCCATGCGATGAACGCGGCGATGTTCGGCATGATCATGCCAGACAGGAACGTGCCGAAGCGCTGCACGGCGATGCGTGCGCCTGAAGGCTTGTGGGGTGACGACGTCGTCATTTTTCTTCTCTTTCCTGATGTGAAGGGAGGGTGTTCGGGTTCAGTGCGCTGCGGTGGCACCCGCAGCGGCGCGGGCGCCGGCGGCGTCGTCGGCGTCGAGTGCGGCGGCGGCGATGCGACGGGCATCGTCGAGGGTGTGCTGTGCGATCGAGCGACGCACATCGGCCAGGGCCGAGGGCGCCATGGACAGGCTGGTGGCGCCCAGACCCACCAGTACGACGGCCAGGAGCGGGTCGGCTGCGGCCTCACCGCAGATGCCGACGGGCTTGCCGGCGCGGGCGCCGGCGGCGCCGACTTCGCGCACCAGGCGCAGCACGGCGGGATGCCAGGGATCCTGGAACGACGCCACCGAGCCCAGCAGGCGGTCGGCGGCCATCGTGTACTGGGTGAGGTCGTTGGTGCCGATCGAGGCGAAGTCGGTGTGCGCGAGCACGCGGTCGGCCAGCAGCGCGCTGGCGGGCACTTCGACCATGACGCCGGCGGTCTTCAGCCCGTACTCCTTCGCCAGGGCCGTGAAGTACGCGGTCTCCTCGACGGTGGTGACCATGGGAGCCATCACCCACAGATCGGCGGCGGTTTCGGCATCCGCCTCGGCCAGTGCCGTCAGCTGCTCGCGCAGGATGTCCTCGCTGGCGCGCAGCGCGCGCAGGCCGCGGAGGCCGAGCGCGGGGTTCTCCTCGTGCGCGTCGTTGAGGAACGCCAGCGGCTTGTCGGCGCCGGCGTCCAGCAGCCGCACCACGACCTTGCGCCCCTCGAACGCGCTCAGCAGCTCGACGTACGCGGTGCGCTGCTCGGCGATGGTCGGCGCCTGAGAGGCGCCGAGGAACAGGAACTCGGTGCGGAACAGGCCGACGCCCTCCGCCCCGCGCGCCACGGCGTCCGCGGCGTCGGCGGGCTTGCCGAGGTTGGCCAGCAGGTTCACCGGTGTGCCGTCGGCCAGTGCCCCGGGCCCGGCGGGTGAGGCATCGTCCGCGGCGCGCGCGGCGATCCTCTCGGCGGCAGAGGAGAGCTCCGCGGCGGTGGGCGCGTCGTTGACCGTGCCCGCTGCCGCATCGACGATGACCGTCGTGCCGTCGACGAGGGAATCCGCATCCGCCGCGCCGACGACGGCGACGATGCCCTTCTCACGGGCCAGGATGGCGGTGTGCGAGGTGGGCCCGCCGTCGGAGGTGATCAGCGCCAGCACCTGGTCCAGCTTCAGCAGCGCGGTGTCGGCGGGGGCCAGGTCGCGCGCGACCAGCACGAACGGATGCCCGGGATCGGGCACGCCGGGGGCGGCGACGCCCCGCAGCCGTGCCAGCACGCGCTGAGCGATGTCCTCCAGGTCGGCGGCGCGCTCGCCCAGGTATCCGCCGACGGCCTCGAGAGTCGCGCGGAAGCCGGCGAAGGCGTCGTGCACGGCCCATTCGGCGGTGGCGCCCTGGTCGATGCGCGCAACGACCTCGTCCGTCAGCGTCGGATCCTCGGCGATCATGGCCTGCGCCTCGAGCACGTCCTTGGCGGCGCCGCCGGTGGCATCCGCACGCTGCTGCAGATCGCCGGCGACGGCCGTCATGGCGGCACGGGCGCGCTCGCGCTCGGCATCCGCTCCGACGGCACTGGGCTCGTCCACCGGCTCGGGGAGCGCAGGGGCCATCCGCACGACGGGGCCGGTGGCGATGCCCTGACCGATGCCGACGCCGCGCAGGATGCTCATGCCGCCTCGTCGTGATCGGTGGTGAGCACCTCGACGAGGGCGTCCAGGACGGCGTCGGCGTTCTCGCCATCGGCGCTCAGCACGACATGGTCGCCGAAGTCGATGCCCAGCGCCACCACGGCCAGGATGCTGGCGGCGTTGACGGCCTTGCCGGAGTCCTTGGCGATCGTGACGGGGATGCCCGACTCCTTCGCCGCCTGTGCGAACAGCTTGGCGGGTCGGGCGTGCAGGCCGTGCGAGGAGCCGACGCGAACCGTGCGGGTGATGGCGGTCATGGTGTTTCCTTCCGGTCGTGCGGCGCGGTCGTCGCGTCGCGGACGAGGCGCAGCGTGCGGCTGCCGTCGACATCCGTGAATGCGTCGTCGGGGAGGACGACGACGGGGAGACCCGTGGCGGTGCGGATGCTGTCGGCGCGGTCCTGCAGGTGCGGTCCGACGAGCACCAGGTCGACGCCCACGGCCGCCAGCGCGGTGCTCTCGGTGCCGGCGGAGGTCTCCCAGGCCAGTCCTGCGGCTGCCGCGGCTCGCGCGAGCCTGCCGGCGACGAACGTGCTGGAGGCCCCTGCCCCGCACACGATGAGAATCCGCATCGATCTCCCTTTCCACCCTCAGTGTCGCCGCGACTCACAGCGTTCTTCCAGCAGGCTTGTTTCCGCCCCTGCGGAACACGGCTTTCCGCCCCGCCGATCCGAGGCGCCTGGCATCATGGAGGCGCGGGGGTCGTCGATGAGGAAGGCAGGCGGATGTCTCGTCAGCGTCAGGATCAGCTGCTCGCGGTGCTCCGCCGGCAGGACTCCTGGTCGACGGCGGCGAGCCTGGCCGATCGGCTCGGGGTCACACCGCGCAGCGTCCGCTCCTATGTCGCAGCCCTCAACGCTCGTGTCGACGGCGGCGATGTCGTGGAATCGGGCCCCGCTGGGTACCGCGCCGGCGCGCACGCCGCCGAGGCCTCCCGCAGGCCCGAGGACCAGGGCACACCCCGGGCCCGCCTGCACGCGCTGATCCGCACCCTCGTGGACGAGACCGACGGCATCGACGTGTACGACGCGGCGCTGGGCATGCACGTCAGCGAGACCACGCTGGAGAACGATCTCGCGCGCGTGCGATCCCTGCTCGAGGGCGGCCGGGTGGTGCTGGAGCGCGAGCGCGACCGGGTGCGACTGCGCGGCGACGAGCAGTCGCTGCGGCGGCTGCTGTCCAGGCTCGCGCAGGACGAGATGGATGCCGGCCCGCTCCGCGCCGACGCGCTGCAGCGCGCGCTCGCGCCGGAGACGGTCCCCGCAGGTGAGGTCGCGCCGTTCAAGGCCGCGCTCGTGCGGGAGCTCGGCGAGCAGGGCTACTACGTCAACGAGCTCGCCATCAGCGACGTGCTGCTGCACATCACCATCGCGGCCGAGCGCGTCGCCGCCGGGCGCGCTCTGGAGAAGCGCTCCACCGCCCCCGACGAGGCGGTGGCGGCGGTGGGCGCGTCCATCGCGCGGCTCACCAGGAGCCATTTCGGCGTCGAGCTGGGCGAGGGCGACCGCGAGCACCTGGCCAACCTCGTGCTCACCCGTGTGGTCACACCCGGCGACACGCGTCGTCGGCGCACACCGCATCTGTCCGACCCCGAGGTGGAGCGGGCCGTGCGCGCCGAGGTGGAGCAGGCGGCGCGCGACTACCAGGTGGATCTCGTCGACGATGCGTTCATCGTGCGGCTGTCGCTGCACGTGCAGAACCTGCTGCGGCGCTCCGAGGAGCATGCGTGGACGCGCAATCCGCTCACGCAGTCGCTGAAGTCCTCGTACCCGATGATCTTCGACGTGGCGGTGTCCATCGCCAGCGGCCTGCACGACCGGCTGGGCGTGCCGCTGCAGGAGGATGAGATCGCGTACATCGCCATGCACGTCGGCGGCAGGCTCGAGCGCAGCAGGGCAGCGGATGCCATCCTCACCGCGACGATCGTGTGCCCCGGCTACCGCGAGCTGCAGGAGCTGCTGCACGCCAGCGTGGACCGATCGCTGGGAAGCCTCATCGAGGTGGTGCGCGTGGACACCAGTGTGGATCCGGACTGGTCGGCCATCGACACCGACCTGGTGCTCTCCACCATCCCCGCCGGCGACGGCGACGAGCGCATCGTGCGCATCACCCCGTTCCTCGCCGGGGCCGACATCGAGCGCGTGCAGCAGGCCGCCGCCCGCATCCGCCGCTCACGGCGCCTGCAGCGGCTGCGCGCCGAGCTCGCGCGCTACTTCTCCGCCGACGCCTTCCTCGTCCCGGTCCCCGACGAGGGCGAGGAGCGGATCATCCGCCGGCTGGGCGGTCTGCTGGTCGCGACCGGGCTCATCGGCGAGGACTACATCGAGAACACCATCGCCCGGGAGCGGATGTCGTCCACGGCGTTCACGGATGCCCTGGCCGTGCCGCACGCGATGCAGATGACCGCGCAGCGCACCGCCATCGCCATCGGGATCGCCGACGGGTCGGTGGCGTGGGGCGAGGGCAGGGTGCAGGTCGTCGCGCTCGCGGCTTTCAGCGAGAGCGACCGCGATGGCTTCCAGACCGTGTTCGAGCAGCTCGTGGAGGTGTTCAGCGAGCACGAGAGCGTTCAGCGCATCGTGCGCAGGGCCGACGGATTCGACGCGTTCCTGGACGAGCTGGTCGCCGTCATCGACGGCTGACCTCGCTCACTGCGGGCGCAGCACGGCCTCCAGTGCATCCAGCAGGGCCGGAGCCCCGGCGGAGTCGGCGACCTCCAGTGTCACCTCGTCGCCGGCGACGATGGCCAGGTCCATGACGGCCAGCACGCTGGTGAGGTCTGCCGTGCCGCCGAGCGTGGTCAGGCGCACGGGGGAGCCGTGCGCCTGCGCCAGGCGGGCCAGCTCGGCGACGGGGCGCGCGTGCGCGCCGTCGTCCACGCCGACCGTGACCCGCCTGCGCAGCATGGTCATCCCCGCTCGGCGAGGAGCTCGCGCACGGCGACCTCCAGCTCCGCGACGGCGGCGGCGGCCTCGGCCGCGGATTCCGCGCGTACGTCGATGTAGACCTTGAGCTTCGGCTCGGTGCCGCTGGGACGGATCACGATGCGCGATCCGTCGGTCAGCCGGTACCGCAGCACGTCGCCCGATGGCATTCCACTGCCCGCGCGGGACAGGTCGTCGACGGTCGCGACGCGACGCGTGCCGAAGGATGCCGGCGGCTCGGCGCGCAACGAGATCATCGAGTTCGCGATGATCGACAGGTCCTCCACGCGCACGGCCACCTGCCCGCTGGCGAAGTGTCCGATCTCGGCGCCCAGCTCCTCCAGCAGGCCCGCGATGGTGATGCCGCGCACGCGGGCGTCCGCAGCCATGCCCAGCAGCGCCACCGCCGCGGAGATGCCGTCCTTGTCGCGCACCGTGCCGGGGTTGACGAGGTAGCCCAGGGCCTCCTCGAAGCCGAACACCGCACCGGGGGCCCGCGAGATCCACTTGAAGCCCGTGAGCGTCTCGTGGAAGTCCAGCCCATAGGCCTCGGCGATCGCGCCCAGGCCGGGGGAGGAGACCAGCGAGCACGCCAGCGACGCACCCTCCGCGCCACCGGCATCCCGTGCGGCCTTCGCCGCCTTCGCCGCGCGCCAGCCCAGCAGCAGTCCCACCTCGTTGCCCGACAGGCGGCGCCAGCCGCCCTCGGCCCCGGCATCCGGAATGGCGATGGCCAGCCGGTCGGCGTCGGGATCGTTGGCGATGATGAACTCCGCGTCCACCGCGCGAGCGCGGGTGAAGGCGAGGTCCATCGCGCCCGGCTCCTCCGGGTTCGGGAACGCCACCGTGCGGAACGTCGCGTCGGGGTCGCGCTGCTCCTCGACGACGCGCGGCGCCGGGTAGCCGGCGGCCTTCACCACACGCGAGAACGTCTCCCAGCCCACGCCGTGCATGGCGGTGTACACCCAGCGCATCTCCTGCACGCCGTACGGTGCGTGCGCGATCGCGGCCGTCGTCGAGACGTAGGCGTCCACGACCTCCTCGCCGGCGACCTCGTACCCGACCGACCGAGGCAGCAGGCTCACGTCGCCGGCATCGGCGACGCGCTGGATGTGCGCGGCGATCTCAGCATCCGCCGGCGCGACGATCTGCGATCCGCCGTCGGCGCCGCCCAGATACACCTTGTAGCCGTTGTCGTTCGGCGGGTTGTGGCTGGCGGTGACCATCACCCCGGCATCCGCTCCCAAGTGCCGAACGGCGAACGCCAGCACGGGCGTCGGCAGCAGGCGGGGGAGCAGGATGGCGCGGAGCCCTGCACCGGCGAACAGCTCGGCGGAGTCCAGCGCGAACCGTCTCGAGTTGCGGCGCCCGTCGTAGCCGATGACGACCGTGGGCCTTCCCTGCGTGCGCTGCAGCAGGTAACCGGCGAAGCCGGCGGCGGCCTGCGCCACCAGCACCCTGTTCATGCGGTTGCTGCCGGCCCCCAGCGCACCGCGCAGACCCGCCGTGCCGAACGCCAGGCGGGTGGCGAACCGGTCGTCGAGGTCGGCCACGGCTGCCGCGTCTCCGCCTGCCGCGCGGGTGATGATCCCGGCCAGCTCGTCGCGGGTGGAGGCATCCGGATCCTGCCGCAGCCAGGCGCGGGCCTGCGCGAGCCGCTCGCTCGCCGTGGCGTTCACAGCGCCTCGATCACGCGGGCGAGGAGCGCGGAGATGACCGGCTCGGCCTGCTGGCCGGCCTCGATGACCTCGGCGTGGCTGAGCGGGGTCTTCTGGATGCCGGCGGCGAGGTTGGTGATGAGCGAGAAGCCCAGCACCTCCATGCCCGCCTCCCGGGCGGCGATCGCCTCCAGCGCCGTGGACATGCCGACGATGTGGCCGCCGATGGCCTTCGCCATCTGCACCTCGGCCGGGGTCTCGTAGTGCGGGCCGCGGAACTGCGTGTACACGCCCTCGTCGAGCGTGGGGTCGATGGTGCGCGCGAGATCGCGCAGCCGCTGCGAATACAGGTCGGTGAGGTCGACGAAGGTCGCCCCCTCCAGCGGCGAGTCCGCGGTGAGGTTGATGTGGTCGCTGATGAGCACGGGCTGGCCGGGCTTCCAGGTCTCGCGAATGCCGCCGGCGCCGTTGGTGAGCACCATCACCTTCGCCCCCGTCGCGGCGGCGGTGCGCACGCTGTGCACCACACGGCGCACGCCGTGGCCCTCGTAGTAGTGGGTGCGGGCGCCGATCACGAGCACGTTCCGCCCGGAGGCGGTGCGGATGCTGCGCAGCGTGCCGACGTGGCCCTCCAGCGCCGGCTTGGAGAAGCCGGTGACCTCGGTGGCGGGGATCGTTGCGACGGTCTCGCCGATGAGCTCGGCGGCCTTGCCCCAGCCGGAGCCCAGGGTCAGCGCGATGTCGTGATGGTCGACGCCGGTCAGCCGCGCGATGTCCGCCGCGGCCTGGGCGGCGACGTCGGACGGCTTCGCGTCGGGCGCGTCGAGAGGGTGCGTGAGAGTGTCTTGCATGAGTCCACTCTAGGAATGTGCGGGGCGCACTGCCAGTACGGAAGAATGGAGTCCATGTCTCAGACTTCCTTTGCGAACCGGCAGCGTGTGGCCGTCCTCGGTGGCGGCCCCGGCGGATATGAAGCAGCACTCGCCGCCGCGCAGCTGGGCGCTGAGGTGACCCTGGTCGAGCGGGTCGGCGTCGGCGGCTCCGCCGTGCTCACCGACGTGGTGCCCTCCAAGAGCCTCATCGCCACGGCGGATGCCGCGGTCGCCATCTCCGAGGCCAGCGACCTGGGCGTGCAGTTCTACGCCAAGGGCGCGCACGGCAAGCCGCTCAAGCCCGAGATCGCCATCAACCTCGCCGCCGTCAACAAGCGCCTGCTGGCGCTGGCCGGGCAGCAGTCCGAGGACATGCGCGCCACGCTGCTCGAGGCGGGCGTGCGCATCCTCTCCGGCCACGGCCGGCTCGAGGGCCCCAACGCCATCGTCGTGGCCACCGGGCCCGGCGGCACCGACTTCGACCGCGTGGAAGCCGATACCGTCGTGGTGTCGGTGGGCGCCTCGCCACGCGAGCTGGACTCCGCCAAGCCCGACGGGCAGCGCATCCTCACCTGGACGCAGCTGTACGACATGAAGGCGCTGCCCGAGCACCTCATCGTGGTGGGATCCGGCGTCACCGGTGCGGAGTTCGCCTCGGCGTACATGAACCTCGGCGCGAAGGTGACCCTGGTCTCCAGCCGCGAGCAGGTGCTCCCCGGCGAGGACGTGGACGCCGCGCAGGTGCTGGAGAAGGTGTTCAAGCGCGGCGGCATGCAAGTGCTCTCCAAGTCGCGCGCGGCAGGGGTCGAGCGCACGGCCGACGGCGTGATCGTCACGCTGTCCGACGGGCGCACGGTCGAGGGCAGCCACTGCCTGATGGCCGTCGGCTCCCTCCCGAACACCCGCGGCATCGGGCTGGAGGAGGCCGGCGTCGAACTGACCGAGTCCGGTCACATTCGCGTGAACCGGGTGGCGCGCACATCGGTGTCCAACATCTACGCGGCCGGGGACTGCACGAACTTCTTCCCGCTGGCATCCGTCGCCTCCATGCAGGGACGCACGGCCGTGTTCCACGCGCTGGGCGACATCGTCATCCCGCTCGAGCAGCGCAAGATCACCGCCAACATCTTCACCGCGCCGGAGATCGCGACGGTCGGGTTCTCGGAGCAGGACATGTCCAGCGGTGCGGCGGACGGCGTGGCCTACAAGCTGCCACTGGCGGCCAACCCGCGCGCCAAGATGATGGGCATCAAGGACGGCTTCGTCAAGGTCATCGCCCGCAAGGGCTCCGGCACCGTCATCGGCGCCGTGGTCGTGGCGCCCAAGGCGTCCGAGCTCATCTTCCCGCTGGCGGTGGCCGTGGAGCGCCGGCTGAACGTCGATCAGGTCTCGCGCGTGTTCGCCGCGTACCCGTCGCTGTCCTCCAGCATCACCGACGCCACCCGTGCCATGCACCTGGTGAACTTCGGCTGAGATCCCCGGATGCTTCGACAGGCTCAGCAACCCATTCCGTTGGGTCCCTGAGCCTGTCGAAGGGCGTCGTTCTGGGCCTCAGCTGATGGTCAGCAGCTGGTGACCTGCCGACACTGTCGTGCCGGCGGCGGCGTTGATGTTGCCGATGACGCCGTCCTTGTGCGCCTGCAGCGGCTGCTCCATCTTCATGGCCTCGAGCACGACGACCAGGTCGCCCTTGACGACCTGCTGGCCCTCTTCGACGGCGACCTTGACGACAGTGGCCTGCATGGGCGACTTCACGGCGTCACCCGACGCGCCGGAGCTCGCCGTGGCGGCGTGCGTGCGGCGGGACGGCGGGACGGCCGCCGGGCGGCCGGCGGTGCCGGAGACCGGGGCGGTCACGCGGTCGGGCAGGCTCACCTCGAGGCGGCGACCGCCGACCTCGACGACCACCGTGTGACGGCCGGGGGCGGATGCCGGATCTTCCAGCTCGCCGTCCCAGGCCGGGATGTCATTGACGAACTCGGTCTCGATCCAGCGCGTGTACACGCCGAACTCGCCGTTCTCGGCGGTGAAGGCGGGGTCGCGAACGACCTTGCGGTGGAACGGCAGCGCGGTGGGCATACCCGCGACCTCGAACTCGTCGAGCGTGCGGCGGGCGCGCTCCAGAGCTTCGTCGCGGTCGCGGCCGGTGACGATGAGCTTGGCCAGCAGCGAGTCGAACGCGCCGGAGACCGTGTCGCCGGCGGTGACGCCGGAGTCCAGCCGCACGCCGGGGCCGCCGAAGGTCTTGAAGACCCTGATGGGGCCGGGCTGGGGCAGGAAGCCTCGACCCGGGTCCTCGCCGTTGATGCGGAACTCGAAGGAGTGGCCCTGCGGTGCCGGGTCGTCGTAGTCGATGGTGCCGCCGGCGGCGATGCGGAACTGCTCGCGCACCAGGTCGATGCCGGTGACCTCTTCGGAGACCGGGTGCTCCACCTGCAGGCGGGTGTTGACCTCGAGGAACGACACGGTGCCGTCGGCGCCGATAAGGAACTCGCAGGTGCCGGCGCCCACGTAGCCGACCTCCTTGAGGATGGCCTTGGATGCCGAGTACAGCATCTCGGTCTGCTTCTCGGTGAGGAACGGCGCAGGCGCCTCCTCGACGAGCTTCTGGTGGCGGCGCTGCAGCGAGCAGTCGCGGGTGGAGATGACCACGACGTTGCCGGCGGCGTCCGCCAGGCACTGGGTCTCGACGTGCCGGGGCTTGTCGAGGTACTTCTCCACGAAGCACTCGCCGCGGCCGAAGGCCGCCACGGCCTCGCGGGTCGCGGACTCGAACTGTTCGGCGACCTCATCCATCTCGCGGGCGACCTTCAGACCGCGACCGCCGCCGCCGAACGCGGCCTTGATGGCGATGGGCAGGCCCACCTTCTCGGCGAAGGCGACGACCTCTTCGGCGGTCTCGACGGGACCGGGGGTGCCGGGCGCCATCGGCGCGCCGACCTTCTCCGCCACGTGGCGGGCGGTCACCTTGTCGCCGAGCGCCTCGATGGCCTCGGGTGAGGGTCCGATCCAGATGAGGCCGGCGTCGATGACGGCACGGGCGAACTCGGCGTTCTCGGCGAGGAAGCCGTAGCCGGGGTGCACGGCATCCGCGCCCGAACGCCGGGCGACGGAGAGGATCTTGTCGATCTGCAGGTACGTGGTGGCGCTGGTGGCGCCGTCCAGCGCGTACGCCTCGTCGGCAAGACGCGCGTGCATGGCGTCGCGATCCTGGTCGGCATACACGGCGACGGAGGAGATCCCGGAGTCCCGAGCGGCGCGGACGATGCGTACGGCGATCTCGCCGCGGTTTGCGATGAGGACCTTGGCGATAGCAGGCATGAACTTCAGCCTAGCGAGTGGAAGACGGAACTTTTTGACGCCTCTCCACAAGATATCTGCAGAACTGTCGTCAGGAACCTACCGGGGCGTTCCACAGATCGGTCCACGTCACGCCCAGTTTCCCGGCCAGCGTCCGCAGCGTGGACAGCGACATCCCCACCACGGTCGAGGGGTCGCCCTCGACGCGGGTGATGAACGCGCCGCCGAGGCTGTCGACGGTAAAGGCGCCTGCGACCAGCAGCGGCTCGCCCGTGGCGATGTACGCGTCGACCTCGGCGTCCGCCAGATCGTCGGCGAAGGTCACGCTCGCCTCGGCGACGGCGGTCGCCTCGACGGGCTCCGAGCCCGGGGAGACGCGGAGGACGGAGTGCCCCGAGTGCAGCACGCCGGTCGCGCCGCGCATGAGTCGCCAGCGTTCGCGCGCGGCCTCGGGCGTGTACGGCTTGCCGTAGACCTGCCCGCCGAGAGCGAACATCGAGTCGCCGCCGATCACGATCCCGTCGAAGTCCGGATGCAGTGCGGGCAGCCTGCGTGCGACGTCGGCCGCCTTCGCGCGCGCCAGCAGCAGCACCAGTTCCGCCGGGGCCAGCGGCGCGCCGCCTTCGGCGGCGGCTGCGGCGCCCACGGCGTCCTCGTCCACGTCGGGTGCGAGCGTGAGCGGTTCGATGCCCGCCTGCCGCAGCAGCATGAGGCGGGCGGGGGAGGTGGATGCCAGGCAGACGCGCATGCGTCCCACGATACGGGCCGTGCGGTATGGGATCCTGGAGGGATGACCTCCTCGCAGCCCACGCTGGACCTCGACATCACCGGCATCGCGCATGGCGGCACCTTCATCGCCCGGCACGAGGGGCGGGTCGTCTTCGTTTCCGACGCCATTCCCGGGGAGCGGGTGCGCGCGCAGGTGACCGACCCTTCACTCCGTCTCGCTGACGCTCGCTCCGTACGAGGGACAGGCCCAGGGACCCAGCAGAAGAGGTTCTGGCGCGCCGAGACCCTCGAGGTGCTCGAGGCGTCGCCGCATCGTCGGCCGCACGTGTGGGCGGAGGCCGATGTCTCCCGCGCCCCGGAGGATCGCGTGGGCGGAGCGGACCTCGGGCACATCGAGCTCGGCGAGCAGCGGGTGCTCAAGCGCCGCGTGCTGCAGGAGGCGCTGGACAAGTTCGCGGGTGCGGGGCTGGAGGCCCCGGAGGTTGCAGCGGTGGATGCCGGCGACGGCACCGGCTGGCGTACGCGCGTCTCGTTGCACGTGGACGGCGACGGCCGCGTCGGGCCCTATGCAGCCCGCAGCCACCGCGTGATCGATGTGGCGACGCTGCCGCTTGCGCGCCCGGCGGTGGCCGAGGCCGCCTACGCGCTGCGCGCGCAGAAGCCCGGTCGGGTCGACCTGGTCGAGCCCGGTGACGGCCGAGTGCGCGTGCTCCCGCGACCTGCGGGCGCCCGCCGGGGGAAGCGCGAGGAGATCTTCGAGCGCGCCGGCGGCAGGCGCTTCGCCGTGGAGGCCGACGGCTTCTGGCAGGTTCACCCGCAGGCCGCCGACACGCTGCAGCACGCCGTCGGCGATGCGCTCGCGGGCCGCGTCGACCCGGATGCCACGCACTTCGACCTGTATGGCGGGGTCGGGCTGTTCGCCGCCGTCCTCGGCGAGCAGGGGGCGCGTGACATCATCACCGTCGAGTCCGACCGCCGGGCCACCGAGCACGCGCGGGAGAACCTCTCGGCCTTCGACGCCCAGGCCGTCACCGCCCGCGTCGACAGATTCCTGATGGGGCTCGCCGAGGGAACCAGGGCCGGTGCTGTGGTGCTGGATCCTCCCCGTGCGGGGGCCGGGCGAGCCGTCGTCGAGTCCATCCACGCGCTCGCGTCCGAGGCCGTCGTCTACGTGGCGTGCGACCCGGTGGCGCTCGCCCGCGACCTCGGCACCTTCCGGGGCCTGGGGTGGAACGTGGACTCGCTGCGGGCCTTCGATCTGTTCCCGCACTCGCATCACTTCGAGGCCGTGGCGCTGCTGACCCGCTGAGGCCCGGGATATCGCGCACGCTGGCTCGTGCGCGCACTGAGTAGGCTGACGGCATGAGCACAGTCGCCCTCATAGACGACCACGAATCGGTCCGTCTGGGAATCGAGGCCGCCTGTCTGCGTGATGGCGAGCAGATGATCGTCTTCTCCGGCGGCACCGTGAAGGAGTACCTGGCGTGGCGTCAGACCACCGGCGCGCGCCCTGCGGATGTGGTGGTCCTGGACCTCACGCTCGGCGACGGGACGACGGTCACCGAGAACGTCGCGACGCTGGTCGCCGATGGTGCCAGCGTGGTCATCCACAGCGTCGCCGACCGGGCTGCGGCCGTGCGCGAGGCGCTGGTGGCGGGAGCTGCGGGCGTGGTCAGCAAGTCGTCGGCGCTGGAGGACGTGCTGGATGCCATCCGCACGGTGGCGCGCGGCGACGCTCTCAACAACGTGGAGTGGGCGAGCGCCGTGGACGGCGACCGCGAGTTCGCCGACGCGCAGCTGTCCACCCGCGAGCGCGACGTGCTGAGACTGTACGCGACGGGCCTGCCGCTGAAGGCCGTGGCCGAGCGCTTGGGCGTCGCATACTCGACGGCCAAGGAGAACATCACGCGCATCCGCGTGAAGTACGTCGAGGTCGGACGCCCTGCGCCCACCAAGGTCGACCTGCTGCGCCGTGCGATGGAGGACGGCATCGTCGCGCCGGAGGGCTTGACGAGTGCCGGCTGACGCGACGGGGACCCGCCGGGTGCGCAGCATCCAGGACGCCTGGAACAGCCTTCCGACCCCCGGACAGGTGGGCATGGGGCTGGAGGGGTTCACCGGTGAGCGCATGGAGCGCATTCTCGCGGTGGTCGCCGCGATCGGCAGCACGGCACTGGGCATCCAGGCCTTCCTGAACGCCGCCACCCGGTTGATCCGCCTGGACGGGCCGCACCTGGCCATGATGATCCTGGTCTTCGGGCCGCTGCTGTGGATGATCCTGGCGTGCGTGAGCGGGCACTGGGTGCGACAGGCCTGCGGTGCGTTCGCGGTGGTCTACGTGCTGGCCCTGCTGCTGTGGCCGGCGGTGGTGGATCGCACGGTCCGCGAGCCGGCGGAGCAGCCGTGGATCTTCTTCCTGGTCAACATCGGCGTGGTCGCGGCCATGCTGGCCTTCCCGCCCCGGCTGCAGTTCACGTGGGCGCTGGGGCTTCCGCTCGTGTACGGCTGGGTGCGCCTGGCTCAGGGCGACTTCTCACAGGAGTTCTGGATCACCACCGGGTTCGACGTGACCTTCACGATCATCCTGGGCATGGTCATCGTGTCGCTGGCCTGGATGTTCCGGCAGGTCGCGACGGGTGTCGACGACGCGCGCCTGGCGGCCGTGGAGGCGTATGCGGTGGCCGCGGCTGCGGAGGCTGCGGAGGAGGAGCGCGTCGCGATGGCAGCGCTCATGCACGACAGTGTGCTGGCTGCGCTGATCGCCGCGGAGCGCGCATCGAGCGAGCGGGAGCGGACGCTGGCGGTGGGGATGGCGCGCGAGGCGCTGACCCGCCTGGCCAACACGGAGGCGTCGATCGCGCAGGCGGGCAGTGACGAGCCGGTGAGCCGTTCGCGGATCGTCGCCGAGCTGCGGCGGACGCTCTCGGAGCGCGGAGCGGATGCCGTGGTGGAGGAGCGTGGAGTCGCGATCGAGGTGCCGGGCCGTGTCGCGAGGGCGATGGTGCTGGCGGCCAGGCAGGCGGTCGGCAACGCCCTGATCCACGCGGCGGGGCGCGGGCTGCACGTCATCGTCGAGTCGCACGGGGGCGGGGCGCTGGTGCTGACCGTGCTGGATGCGGGGCCCGGATTCGATCCGGAGGCCATCAGCGAAGACCGCCTGGGCATCCGCGCGTCGATCGTGGCGCGCATGGCAGCCATCGCCGGAAGCTCGCTGATCACGTCGGGCGACCAGGGCACGACCGTGGAACTCAGCTGGGAGCCGTCATGAGGCGCACCGTCCGGAGCATGACCACAGCGCTGGCGCTGGGGTTCGCACTGTACTTCGCCGCCCGGGCGATCTGGTGGATCCAGCAGCCGACGGCCCCTCTGCTGATGGTGGCGGGCATCCTGCTGTACCTGGCTGCGACGCTCACGGCCATCCTGTCCTCACAGGCGAGGACTCCGAGGATGCCGCTGGGAGCCGCCATCCTCGCGCTGATCGCCGCTGCCGGCGTGCCGACCATGGTCAGTCTGGCGCTGACTCCGGAGATGCGGACGGCGCCGTTCGCGACCTGGTACATCGGCGCCATCGGGCTGCTGGCCGTGGTGTGCATCGTCCGGCGCAGCATGCTGTTCGGCTGGGTGATCCTGGCCGTGCTGGTCGTGTCGGCCTGCGCGTACCTGGGTTTCGAGGACGCGTTCACCCTGGGCCTGGTCGGCTCGCTGACCTGGGTCGTCATCGCCCAGCTCCTGGTGCTGTTCTGGGACCGAGCCGTGCGCGACACCGAGCGGCTGGCCGACGTGCAGCAGGCGGCATCCGCCTGGCACTCCACTCAGGTGGTGCGGCAGAAGGAGCGGCGCGTGCGGGCGCAGCGCGCTCTGGTGATCGCAGGCCCCGTGCTCTCGCGCACGGTGGCGAGCCATGGGGAGCTGACCGACGAGGAGCGCACGTCGGCGCGGCTGGCCGAGGGCACCCTGCGGGACGAACTGCGCGGGGCAGGGCTGCTGAACGACGCAGTGCGACGCGCGATCGCGGATGCCAGGATGCGCGGCACCGTCGTGACCGTGTTCGACGAGGGCGGGCTGGAAGGCATCGAAGACGCACGGCTCGCGGAGATCCGTGATGAGCTGGCCGAGGTGCTCCAGGCTGCGAGGACGAACCGCCTGATCATCCGGGCGGGGCGCGACGAGCAGATCGCCGTGACCGTGGTGGGCCGGGATGCCGGCGGCGCGCACGACGACGACGCCGTGGATCTCTGGCACGAGATCCGGCGATCGGCATCCTGACGGGCGCCGATCGGGGAAGAGAGTGGGCGAGGGGCGGCGAAGCCGCCCGCCCCTCGCCAATGCGGATCAGTTACCCGAAAACTGTCCGCGGGGGGCGGTACTGCGTCTGCCTACCCTGGGGCGGAGCAGCCGCCTAACGCGAAGCGTCCCCATAAGTCTGACGGGTGTCAACACATCTGTCTGTAGGTATTTCGGGGGACAAATTCCGGCCGTTTTGGGCGAAGGTCCATATCGGTTCTGGCCTTTCAGCCAGAGAAGCGTCCCCAGGGGATATCCCTTCGGAGGGGGCCCTGCAGTCCGCGCTGCGTGCGCTCCCACACGGAGATGTGCGGCTCGTCGGCGACGGCATCCGCTGTCTCCGTCGCGTAGGCGTCGCTGACGACGGCGATGAGGGCGGCGAGCTCCACCTCGGTGGGCGTGCCGCGGACGATCTCGATGCGCGGCGCCTCGTCTGATTCAGTCATGGTGCGACGCCGATCACAGCGGGATGTTGCCATGCTTCTTGGCGGGCAGCTCGGCCCGCTTGCCCTTCAGCGCGCGCAGCGACTTGGCGATGGAGACGCGCGTGTTCGCCGGCTCGATGATGCCGTCGATCTCGCCGCGCTCGGCCGCCAGGAACGGGCTGGTGACGCCGTAGGTGTACTCGGCGGCGAGGCGGCTGCGCACGGCGGCCACGTCCTCGCCGGCCTCCTCGGCCTTCTTGATCTCGCCGCGGTAGAGGATGTTCACCGCGCCCTGGCCGCCCATCACGGCGATCTCCGCCGTGGGCCAGGCCAGGTTCACGTCGGCGCCGAGCTGCTTGGAGCCCATCACGATGTACGCTCCGCCGTAGGCCTTGCGCAGGATGACGGTGACCAGGGGCACGGTGGCCTCTGCGTAGGCGAAGATGAGCTTCGCGCCGCGGCGGATGACGCCGGTCCACTCCTGATCAGTGCCGGGCAGATAGCCGGGGACGTCGACGAGGGTGACGATCGGAATCGAGAAGGCGTCGCAGAAGCGCACGAAGCGGCTGGCCTTCTCGCCGGCCTCGATGTTGAGGGTGCCGGCCATCTGCGAGGGCTGGTTGGCGATGATGCCCACCGAACGCCCCTCCACGCGGCCGAAGCCGATCAGGATGTTCGGCGCGAACAGCGGCTGCACCTCGAGGAACTCAGCCTCATCGACGATGTGCTCGATGACCGTGCGCATGTCGTAGGGCTGATTGGGGGAGTCGGGAATGATCGCGTTGAGCCGCTGATCGGCATCCGTCGTCTCCCAGTCGAACTCCGCCGCATACGCCGGGAGCTCGGCCATGTTGTTGTCGGGGAGGAAACTCAGCAGGGTGCGCGCGTAGTCGATCGCGTCGTCCTCGTCGGCGGCGAGGTAGTGCGCGACGCCCGAGCGCGTGTTGTGCGTGTATGCGCCGCCGAGCTCCTCCATGCCGACGTCCTCGCCGGTGACGGTCTTGATGACGTCGGGGCCGGTGACGAACATCTGGCTGGTCTTGTCGACCATGATGACGAAGTCCGTCAGGGCCGGGCCGTACACGGCCCCGCCTGCCGCCGGGCCCATGATGATGGAGATCTGCGGGATGACGCCCGAGGAGCGGGTGTTGGCCTTGAAGATCTCGCCGTACTTGCTGAGGGCCAGCACGCCCTCCTGGATGCGAGCGCCGCCGGAGTCGAGGATGCCGATGATCGGCATGCCGTTGGTGAGCGCGAACTCCATGATCTTGATGATCTTGTCGCCGGAGACCTCGCCCAGCGAGCCGCCGAAGACGGTGAAGTTCTGGGAGTAGATGGCGACCGTGCGGCCGTTGATGGTGCCGATGCCGGTGACGACGGAGTCGCCGTACGGGCGGTTCCGGTCCATGCCGAACGCGGTGGTGCGGTGTCGTACGTACTCGTCGAGCTCGACGAAGCTGCCGGTGTCCACGAGCATCTCGATGCGCTCGCGAGCGGTCATCTTGCCCTTGGCGTGCTGCTTCTCCTGGGCGATCTTCTCCGGCTCCACGACGGCTTCGTTGAAGCGCGCGCGCAGGTTCGCGATCTTCGCGGCGGTGGTCGAGAGGTCAGGCTTGTCGGTCACGGATTCCACCCTATCGCCGGGGACTGTCGCCACGTTGGATGCCGCACACAACGGGTTCGCCGATCCTTTGGAGTCGGACCACCATCAGCAGCCGGCGGCGTGGGGGTCTTCGTTGCAGGTGTGGGCGACGAGGGCGGTGTGGGCTTCGTAGATGCGGATGTCCTGGCCGGGGCCGGGGATGGTGAGGGTTCCGGTGATGGGGAACCAGCCGGTGCCGAGGTCGATCTCGGCGGTGTAGACGGTGTCGGCGGATGCCGTGTACGTGCCGCGCTCACGGTAGGCGTGGCTGGTGTCGGTGGGGCTGAACTGCGGCAGGTGCTGGGCGTCCCAACTGATGCCGGGGGTCTTGGTGGTCTTCGTGTCGCCGTCGCCGTAGTGGAAGACGAAGGATGCCGGCGTGAAGCGGACGGTGATCGGGTAGCCGAACAGCTCGCCGGACCTGCTGTGCGCGGCAGCGCTGGTGGTGAAGTTGGTGGGCAGGCCCGCGACGCCGAGGTTGTCGGGCTCCCCGGTGATGGTCGCGGGAGCCGGGGCGAAGGTCGCGAGGTCGGTGATCGTGATCGGCTGTGTGGCGCGGGGGTCTTCGGGCTGGGGATCGGGTGCGTCAGCGGGCTTGTCGACGGCGGGGACGCAGCGCCGCAGAAGGTTCCAGACGGTGTTGCAGTCCGTGAACTTCTCATTGTGAGTGCGGGTGTCGCGAACGGGCGCGTGCACGTCGGCGATCGGGGTCGTGCTGGCGCCGTGACCCTTGGGCTTGGAACCCGGGGTGTGGGATTGGCCCGGCTGCCTCATACTGCCGGCGATATCGACAGCATCACCTTGAGAGTTAAGGCTCCACGATGCTCCAGCTCCACCGATTTCTTCATCAGGACCACCTCCGGCGTCACCAACGCCAAAGTGTGCGGTCATTGTGACAAGGACGAGTGCTAATCCCATTGCACGCCGGGTCAGCATGAGAAGCCGTCCGGTTTGTGGTTCGAGGCGATGACGAGGTGAGTGGTCGTGTCACCCTCGACAAAAGTCACCTTCATCGCGCGGCGGGTCGCTCTGTCAGGCTGCAGAAGGGACTCGTTGTTCTCGCTCAGGAGATCAACTGAGGAGACGTCGAGACACAGATGAGCTATCACGACATTGTCTGCGTAACTGAGCGGAGTAAAAGCATCGAAGTCAGTCAGCCCAGTGCGGTGAAGCTTTTCGGCGTGGTAGGTGCTCAGGCTCTTCTTCTCGGACGCGAGAGCTGTGTCAGTGAGCCAGTCGTAGACCGGCTCGAATGTCCGGGCGTCTGAGAGGTCTGTTTCATTGAGTGCTGTCAGATATTCGGCGTACGTCTCCTCCGCGGCCTTGAACGCCTCAGCATCCGAGGAGAACAGCGCCGTCTTCGTCGGCTTCGGTGCGGGTTCCGGCTGCGGCGTGCACGCCGCCAGCATTCCGAGGGCGAGCAGTCCGGCGGACAGCGTACCGAGCGCACGGACGGAGAAGGCAGCAGGAGTCACCCGGACACGGTAACCCGAACGACGAGCATCCCGCAGAAGTTATCCACAGGTCCTGATGCCTGCGAAATGCCAGCCCCGGCATCCGCTGACGCTCAGGCGCTCCTCCTCTGCTCGTCGCTTTCGCCCTGCACGTTCTCATGCACCAGTGCGCCCAGCAACTGCACGAGCCGACCGCGCATCTCGGGGTGCGCGAGGTAGTAGTCCACGATGCGGTTGTTGGTGTCCTGGTTGCTGAGCACGGCATCCGTCACTGCGTCATTCAGGTCCGGCGACTCCACGAACTGCTTGCGCGTGTTGGCGGCGGCCTGCGTGCGCAGTTGCGGGTTCTCGGTGAGCACCGTCACCACGCTCTCCGCCCAGCTCTGCACGCCGGAGTCGCTGAAGTCCTCGTCGGAGAACAGCTCATTGATGCGCGCGAGGATGTCCGCGAGACGCGCCAGCTTCGGATCGCGCACGGCGCCGGTCCCGCCGGCGCGAGCTGGATCCATGGGGCCGGCTTCTCCGGCATCCAGATCCAGATCTGCATCGCCGCGGCGGGTCTGCTTGATGTGCGTCAGCTCGACGGCGGAGAAGTCGATCGGCTCGCTGTGCGCGCGCCCGGTCAGCCGGGGGAGAAGCAGCCGCAGGTACAGCGAGCGCTTCTCGAGCCCGGTGTCGGCGTAGTCGAAGATCTGCGAGAGGAAGTCGTAGAGCCGGATGAACGTGCCCACGTCCTTGCGGAACAGGTCCAGCTCGTCCTGCTCGGGTTTGGCTCCGGATGCCACGGCCGCGGCGTACCTCGTGTTGAACCGGTCGGCCGCGGCCTTCAGCGGTGCCGTGTGCGCACCGTGCTTGGGCGGCGTGGACGTGGCCAGGAAGGCCGCCGCGAAGGCCTCGATCTCGGCATCCGTGTAGATGCTCGCCGCATCCAGCTTGGTCTGCAGATCGTGCACCTGATCGGGGTCGCTGGTCTCGCTGAGCTCGGCGGTGCGGTGGTACTGCCGGAACGTCTCCAGGATCTCCTGAGGGTCGTTCACGAAGTCGAGGATGTAGGTGGTGTCCTTGCCGCCCGCCGGGTAGGTGCGGTTCAGCCGGGAGAGCGTCTGCACGGCGGTCACACCGTCGAGCCGCTTGTCGACGTACATCGCGCACAGCAGCGGCTGGTCGAAACCGGTCTGATACTTGTTGGCGACGATGAGGATCTGGAAATCGTCGGATGCGAAGGCGGTGGGGATGTTGCGCCCGCGGAGCCCGCTGTTGAGGTTGGACTCCGAGTACGGCGGCTGCACGCCCGCGAACGCGACGTTCGGCACCTGCTCGGCAGTCATCGTTCCTGAGAACGCGACCAGCGTCGCGAGCCGGTACTTCTTCGACGCGATATAGGCGTCGATGGCCTCCTTGTAGCGGATCGCGTGCTCGCGGGAGGCCGTGACCACCATCGCCTTGGCGTGCCCGTCGAGCAGGTGGCGCACGTTCGCGCGGTAGTGCTCGACGATGATCTGCACCTTCTGCGCGATGTTGGTCGGATGCAGCGACACCCAGCGCATGAGTCCCTTGACGGCCTCGCCCTCGTCGACCTCGTCGACGATCTGCAGGTGGCGTCGGGTGCTCTCCGCGAGCTGGAACGCCGTGGAGTAGGTCGTGTAGTTGCGCAGCACGTCGAGGATGTAGCCCTCCTCGATGGCTTGCCGCATGGAGTACACGTGGAACGCGCGGGGGATGCCGGCGGCATCCGCTCTTCCGAACAGCTCCAGCGTCTTGGGCTTGGGCGTGGCCGTGAAGGCGAAGAACGAGAGGTTGGGGGAGTCGGCGCGCGCAGTCATCTGCGCGGCGAGCAATGCCTCAGCATCCACCTCGCCGCCGTCGTCGAGGGCGGCCTGCTCGTCGGTTGTGAGCACCTCGCGGAGCTTCTTCGATGCTTCTCCGGTCTGCGAGGAGTGCGCCTCGTCGGCGATGATCGCGAAGCTGCGTCCGGCGAGCCCGGCGTTGTCCTGAATGGCCTTCAGCGCATAGGGGAACGTCTGCAGGGTGACGATGATGATCAGCTTGCCCGACAGGAGCGTCTTGGCCAGCAGGCCCGACTTGGAGCCCTCGCCGGCTTTGCGCACCTCGTCGGCATTGATGGTGGCGACCGTGCCGTCGACGCCCTCGATCTGCTTGATGGCCTTCTGCAGCTGATCGTCGAGCACCGTGCGGTCGGTGATGACGATGACGGAATCGAACACCTTGCGGTTCTGGTCGTCGTGCAGGCTGGAGAGTCCGTGAGCGAGCCAGGCGATCGAGTTGGTCTTGCCGGAGCCGGCGGAGTGCTGCACGAGGTAACGCTGGCCGGGGCCCTCCTCGCGGGCTGTGGCCAGCAGCCCGGTGACGAGTTCCCACTGGTGGAAGCGCGGGAACAGCAGCGTCGTGCGCTTGGTGACCTCGCCGGTGATCGGGTCGGTGGACTGGGACTTCTCGATGTGCAGCAGCCGGCCGAGGATGTGCAGCCAGGCGTCGCGCTGCAGCACCCGCTCCCACAGGTAGGAGGATGCCGCGCCGTTCGGGTTCACGGGGTTGCCCGCACCCTGGTCATTGCCGAGGTTGAACGGCAGGAAGCGCGTCGCGGCGCCGGCCAGTCGCGTGGTCATGGCGACTTCGTCGGTGGACACGGCGAAGTGCACCAGCGCGCGATGTGCGAAGCCCAGCAGCGGCTCTCCCTTCGGATCGCGGTCGTGGCGATATTGCGTGATCGCGTCGGCGATGGACTGCATGTTGTCGGTCTTCAGTTCGAGCGTCGCGACCGGGATGCCGTTGGCGAACAGCACCAGGTCGATGGAGTTGCTGTTCTTCGTGGAGTAGTAGACCTGGCGGACCACGCGCAGCCGGACGGCGTCGTAGTCCTGCTGCGCCCGCGCGTTGAGCGTGGTGGCCGGCTTGAACGCGCACATCCGGAAAGTGGCGGGCGTCTTCTTGAACCCGCGCCGCAGCACGTTGAGGGTGCCGCCGCCGGCATCCAGAGGCAGGTCCAGGGTCTTCACGAGCCGGTCCAGCAGCTGCTGCTTGGCCTTCTCCTGCTCCGAAGCGGATGCTGAAGGCTTGACGACCTTGTCCCACTCGTCGGGCTGCGTCCGCTGGAGCCACGCGAACACGTCCTCGGGGAACAGCGCGCGCACCTTGTCGTAGCCGTGCGTGTTCTCCGGTTCGTAGATCCAGCCGTTCGCCGCCAGGTGCTCGCAGATCTCGCGCTCGAACGCTTCCTCGTGCTGGATGCCCATGCATGCAAGCATGGCGCATTTATGAGCTATCCCTAGCGATCCCGAGTGCGCACTACAATGTAGTGCATGTCATCCACACCGGTCTCGATCCGCTTCGACGACGACGTGCTCGATCGTGTTCGTCGGTCTGCTGCCGTCCGCGACACCACGGCGTCGAGCCTGATCCAGCGGTACGTGGAGGAGGCGCTGCGCACGCAGGACTTCCCAGGAATCGTGTTCCGTGATGGCCCCGCGGGGCGGCGTGCCGCGCTCGCCGTCGGCCCTGATGTCTGGGAGATCGCTTCGGCGCTGCGAGATGTCGAACAGCGTGGCGATGCGGCGATCGAGGCGGTGGCGATTGATTTCAGCCTCTCGCCCGTCGCGGTTCGACTGGCGCTGTCCTACTACGGCGTGTATTCAGCGGAGATCGATGCTGAAGTCGCCGACAACGATCGCATGGCTGAGGAGGCTCTGAAGTCCTGGGAAGCGCAGCAGCGACTCGTATCGTGACAGAGCGGCTGCTGCTCGATGAGCACTACAGCGAGCAGATCGCCGTCGCCCTGCGCGAACTGGGGCACGACGTCGTGTCGGTGGTGGCGGATGACTCGCTGCGCGCTGCAAGTGATTCAGCCGTCTTCTTCGGAGCCGCAGCATCAGGGCGACGCGTTGTCACGGAGAACATCAAGGACTTCCGTCCTCTGCTGCTGGCGGCGATGGGCAAGGGAGAAGCGTTCGCGCCTCTGCTGCTGGTCTCGCCTCGCCGATTTCCGAGAGGGTCCGGTTCGAGGGCGCGTGCGATCGTCGAGGCACTCGCGACATGGCTCGACGCCGCCGCGGCGCAGGTGCGTCCTGTCGAGGATTGGCTGGTCTGAAATAGTTCTCTGGTCAGCGTCGATCACGACCTCTCAATGCGATGCACTGAGCGAGCGACAGCGAGTCGAAATGGCGGTGGCCCCCTGTTGAATAGAAGCATGAACAGCACCGCCGCAGTCCTCGATCGGGTCGTCGCCGACCTCGATCAGGTGCTGGCTGGGGATGCTCTTTCGACCCTGACGGATTCCGAACGTCGGTCGGTGCTGAGCACCGCGGGGGAAGTGCTGCGGCGGGTCGAAGCCGTCGTCGTCGAGACGGTCGCGACGTCCGATCCGGTCGATGTTCCGCACGGCGCCGGATGCCGCAGCATGAACGAACTGCTGCAGCGCACTCTTCGGGTCGATTTGCGCACGGCGGCGCAACTGGCCAAGGCGGGCAGGCTCACGCGTCGCGAAACGGTTCTCACCTCCGGCGATTCGTTGCCTGCGCGGTGGCCCGCGATGAGACAGGCGCTGGTCGACGGTGCGATCGGAGTCACGGGCCTGCTGGCTGCGCCCGGTCCGATCGAGGCGGCCGGCGACCGCATCGGCACGGCAGACCGGTGGAAGGCCGATGCGCTCCTGGCCGATGTGGCGCGCGGGTACGGGATCAGCGAAGACGATGGGGCGGAGCCGGATGCGGCACCCGCGCCCACTCCTGAGGATCTGAAGGCTCTCGCCTACGAGATCGCCGTGCGGCTCGACCCCGACGGCTCCGAGCCCCTCGAGGAGCGGGCGATGCGCAAGCGGTACCTGTCGATCGGGCGGATGCACGACGGCGTGTACCCGCTGCGCGGCAACCTGCTGCCCGAGACCTATGCTCAGCTGAAGCTGCTGCTGGACGCGCAGCTGAATCCGAAGACCGACGGGCCCCCGGCTCCGGAGGGCGTCGCGTTCCGGCCGTCCGATGCGAAGGCGGATGCCGGCGAAGACGAGTTCAACAGCGATCCGCGCAGCGTGCTCGACGCGCGCACGCACGGGCAGAAGCAGCACGACGCGCTCGCCGCAGCGCTCGGGATCGCCGCACGTCATGCCGACATGCCGTCGCTCGGTGGCGCGGCCCCCACCCTGGTCGTGCACATGGACTTCGGTGACGACTCGTGGGCCCGCATCCCGGGAGTCGACGGGCCGGTCAGTGGCGCGGTCGCGCGCCACACCGGCTGCACCGGCGCCCTCCAGCGCGTGTTCACTGAGAACGGCCGGATCGTCGGGATGACCATCACCGACCGCGTCTTCGACGTGTACCAGCGCCGCGCGATCACGCTCCGCGACAAGGAGTGCCTGATCCCTGGCTGTCACGTGCCCGCGTCGTGGTGCGAGATCCATCACGTCACAGAGCACGCGCGCGGCGGGCCGACCAGCACCGACAACGGGGTTCCGCTGTGCTGGTGGCACCACCGATCGCTGGATCACTCCGGGTGGGAGATCCGGATGAACGACGGCCTGCCCGAGATCCGAGGGCCTTCCTGGTGGGATCCGCTCGGTCGCTGGCGCGTGCCTCGCCTGTCGCTGCCGCAGTTCGCGTTCACGTAGCGCGACCCGGTCATCGGGCGAGCCCACACCACCCGGTCGTCGGGCGAGCCCCCCAACCGGTCATTGAGCGAGCGAAGCGAGACGAAATGCAGCGCCCCGCGATCGCCGGTGCCGGGCTGCGGGATCGTCGCTTCGCTCGCAGAGCGGGGACCCCGGCGCTGGCGCGCCACCCCGATGCTCGCTCACGCGACGATCCCTCCGCCCTCAGCGGCCGTTGAGCGAGCCCCACCACCACCACCCGGTCATTGAGCGAGCGACCACCTCCCGGTCATTGAGCGAGCGAAGCGAGACGAAATGCGTCAGGCGGGGATCTCGAGCTGGCCGGTGAACGTGCAGTGCAGCGAGTCAGGCGGCCGGGCGGCCGATCCGTCGTACGTTGCCGAGGTCGGGCGCAGTACCATCCAGTGTCGGCGTTACGACGTACACTCGGTGCATGACTCCTACCGCGGCGCAGGTGCTAGAGAGCGCGAAGACGCTCTCGCCCGTCGAGCGCGCGGAGATCGCTGAAGCACTGGTGCTTAGCATGGGCGCAGGCGACGTCAGTGACTCCGAGCGTCAGGAAGCGCTGCGCGCCGCCATTGATGCCGCTGTGCGTAGTGCCGACGCTGGTGAGATCATCTCGATACCTGCCGGCGGGACTCGTGAGTTCGTTCGCGGACTCGGGCGGGAAGCAACTCGTCTCAATGCCGCCCGCAGAGGATGACGTTTGAGTGGGATCACTCCGCACGCGCGGGCCGACATCATCGGGATTCTTCTCACCTCTGAGGACAGATTCGGACGGCGTGTCCGCGATGGATATGAAGAACTGATCGTTGCTGCGATGGACGCCGTCGCCGATGACCCCGCCAGAGTCGGCGTGCAGGAGCGGTCGGAACTCGGCGTTGGAATACGCGCATGGCACCTCCGGCTGAGCCGAGGCAGCGTCCCGGTCGATGTGCATCGGATCATCACGCCTCGCCACGTCGTGTTCTTCCGCGAGGTGAACGGTGAAGTGCAGATCCTGCGTGTGCTGCACGAGTCGATGGATCTGCCTGGCCAACGCTACGAGTGAGCTGAAGCCTGCGTGGGGATATCGATCTGGCCGGTGACCGCGGCTGTGATCAGCGCTGCGCGGCGCTCCTTGGAGAGCTCGATGAAGCGTTCGGCCTTGGCGATGAGAACGTCGATCTTTGTTTTCTGGGCTTCGCTGTCGGCAACTAGCGCAGCCTGGCGATCTGAAGGTACCGCTGGGATCTGAGCGTCGAGGACGATCTTCGTGTTCAGCCGCGAGCGGGTTGAACCTCGCGACATCAGTCTGAATTGTTCGCGTGCTGGCGGCGCGGACAGTGCCCATGCAAGGTACTCCGGGGTGGTACCCGCTTCAGGACGAATACGGTAGCAATCGGCTTTCACGATTGCCGGTCCGAGGAATGGGATCACGGCGGCCCTGCCGAGCGGCATCCGCTCGTCGCCCAATCCTGCGACGACGACATCCCCCGGTTCCACGAAATGCGCCGACAAGGACTCGTAGTAGTCGAGCGGAATGAATGCCTTGTCGTCGTCACGGAACTGATTGATACCGATATTCCCGAGGCGGACAACGCGGGCACCATCAGCTGAGTAGTGCTTCGACGTCAATGCTGAGCCGAATGGCCCATCGACGATCGAAGCGACTAGACGACGCAGAGGAATACGACCGAAACTGGATTCCGCCTCATCGAAATGTACTGCCCACGCAGAATCGCGGCGCTCGCGGAGGGTGGCGATGAGTTGTTCCTGCTTCGCGATGAGCGTGTCGATCTGGGCGGTCTCGCGGTCGAGGTAGTCGGCGATCGCGGACTGCTTCGACCGACTGGGGATCTCCGTGTCTATGACACGCAGATCGGATTCATTGAGTCGCGGCGTCCGCACCTGGCCGTTCCCGATGGTCCCGATCCCGCGCAAGCGACGTGAGATCTCAAACTGGCCGAGGTGGGATTTCAACCAGTAGGTGAGAAACCGTGGATCGCACTTGGCTTTCGGTTCAAGCACCAGGTAATCAGGCGACACGATCCCGCTACGTGTTGTTACACCGAGAGCGCCGTGATAGGCACTCATACGATTGATGACCACATCGTCGACGTTGGTTCGTTTGTAGTTTGAAAGATCCGACGCTCGGCCATCATCACCGTTCAGATCTTTGCGGGCGATGACGCCTTTGGTCTGGGACACGGACAGGAGAGGAAGACCATCTCCGCCACGCTGATCCCGAACTGTGTACAACTCGCCAAGTCTTGTCACCGCTCCACGCCCTTCAGCAGCTCCATGATCTCGCCGACGAGTTGATTCAGCTCGGCGTCGATCTCCTCCAGCGGCCTCGGTGGCACGTACTCGTAGAAGTGACGGGTGAACGGGATCTCATAGCCGACCTTGGTCTTGGCGGTGTCGACCCAGGCATCCGGAACATGGGGGAGCACCTCCGAGGCGAAGTACTTCTCGATCACCTGATCGCGCCAGTCGGCGCCCGAGACGTTCCCACCCCACGTGAACGGCACGTTCTCGGTGTCGCGCAGCTTGGAATCCGCCTTCGGATTCCCCTTGCGATCGCGGACGATCTCACCGTTCTCGTCGCGCAGCGGACGCTCGACGGTGATGGTCCAGTAGCCGAACTCGTCGGTCGGGAAGATCTTGGAGTGCTTCTGCTCGGTGTGCTCGGCGTACAGCCGTGCGATCTCGGCACGGTCCTTCTTCGACACCTCGCGGTTCTTCTGGCCGAGGTTCTTGCGCAGCTTGCTCCAGAACCCTGTGCCGTCGATCAGCTGCACGGTGCCGATGCGATCCGCGGGCTTCCGGTTGTCGAGCAGCCAGACGTACGTGGCGATGCCGGTGTTGTAGAACATGTTGGTCGGCAGCGCGATGATGGCGTCCACCAGGTCGTGCTCCAACAGCCAGCGGCGGATCTGACTCGGACCCGACTCCGCCCCACCGGTGAACAGCGGCGATCCGTTCAGCACGATGCCCGCGCGCCCGCCTCCCTCGTGAATGGGACGCATCTTCGTGGCGATGTGCTGCAGGAACAGCATCTGCCCATCGCTGATCGGCGGCAGCCCGCCGGGGAAGCGGCTGTGCTCACCGGCATCCTGGATGTGCGCCTTCACCGCCGCCTGCGACGCCTTCCAGTCCACGCCGTACGGCGGGTTCGACAGGCAGTAGTCGAAGGTCTGCCCGGCGAACAGGTCATCCGAGAGCGTGTTGCCGAGCCGGATGTTCGTCGCATCCTGCCCCTTCGCGATCATGTCGCTCTTGCAGATCGCGTACGACTGCGGGTTGATCTCCTGCCCGTACAGGCGCAGTGCGGCATCCGGATTCATCTCCAGCAGGCGCTCCTCGGCGACCGACAGCATGCCGCCGGTGCCCGCCGTCGGATCGTAGATAGAGCGCACCGCGCCCTTCTCCGTGAGTCCTGAGTCGTCGCCGGCGAACAGCAGGTCGACGATCAGGCGGATCGCGTCGCGCGGGGTGAAGTGCTCGCCGGCGGTCTCGTTGGAGGCTTCGGCGAACTTGCGGATGAGCTCCTCGAACAGATCACCCATCGCCGCATTCGGGAGTTCCTCCGGGGAGAGGTCGACATCGGCGAAACGCTGCACGACCAGCAGCAGGCGGTTGCTCTCGGCCAGCGCCTCGATCTGATCGTCGAACTTGAAGCGGTCGAACACGTCGATGTTCTTCGAGAACCCCGAGATGTAGTCGATCAGGTTCGCCTGCAGACCCTGCGGGTCGCCCAGCAGACGCGCGAAGGTCCAGGGCGAGCTGTTGTAGAACCCGAGACCCGTCTTCTGGCGGATGCGCACGTCGCGCAGGTCGTCATTGTCGGTGCTGCGCAGCACCTCGTCGATCACGTCGCGGTGCGCGGCCATCACGCCGTCCAGGCGACGCAGGATCGTCATCGGCAGGATCACGTCGCCGTACTGGTGCGGTTTGAACGGGCCCCGAAGCTGATCGGCGATGGACCATACGAATGTACCGAGACTGCTCACGCTTAACCATGGCATATAAGCCCAGGTGTGAATGCGTGTGGCTCAAATGGTCGATGTCAGGATGCTGGTGGGATGAGAGCAGTCCGATCGCGAGCATCCGAGATCGTCGGGATGCGCGTTCGCGAACTGCGCGACAAGAGCATGATCAGCCGCAACAAGCTGGCCGAGCGGGCGGACATGG
>NZ_JBASAK010000029.1:0-6667 GCF_049650565.1 Microbacterium sp. | reverse complement strand
GCCCTGACTGACATCCGGCAGCGGATGACCGCGCGCCGCCCGGATGCCGCCATTCCGCCGTTCTGAGTCGACGCTTCGACGCTGCGACACGCTCAGCGACCCAGTCGTGACGCCCCACCCCCGGGGTCTCCGACCAGTCGTGAGGCCCCACCCCCGGGGTCCCCGACCCGTCGTGAGGCCCCACCCCCGGGGTCCCCGACCCGTCGTGAGGCCCCACCCCCGGGGTCCCCAACCGGTGGTGAGGCCCCACCCCCGGGGTCCCCAACCAGTCGTGAGGCCCCACCCCCGGGCCCCCGACCCGTCGTGAGGCCCCGGCACTGGGTCCCTGAGCTCGTCGAAGGGTCGCCGTCGCTACGCCTGCAGGGCCTTCAGCAGCTCCTCGGGGTGGGCCTGCATGGGATGGGGGCCGGCGATGTCGAGGAACACCGTCGTGATCCTGTCGCGGTGCACGGTGAGAAACCTCTTCAGCCACGCCGGCGAGTAGATCCCCACGCCCGGTGGCAGGTTCTCGGGCTTGTTCTTCGCATCGCTGAACAGCAGCAGCGCCACCTCGCCGGTGTTCGCATCCCGGTACGTCCACACCTCGCCGCCGTCCAGCGGCCTGTCGCGCGGACCGGGCTTGATCAGCGGGACGACGGTGTTGCCGTTGCGCAGCGCCAGGGCGACGGCCGCCATGTCCTGCTTCTCCAGCGCCTGGGCGAGAGCCTCGGAGCGGAATTCCTGGGGGGCGGGGCGCTTCGCGCCGGACCTCTTCTTCGCCATGGATCCAGCTTAGAAGAGCCGGCCCGGAGAGAAGAGTTGGGCCCCTCCGACTCCACCATTGGGGACTGGGGATGTTCGAGGGGGCCCTCTGGCTCTCGCAGCGATGAGTGTCGAAGCGCTGGGGACGCTGAGAACGACACCACTGGGGATGGTTTCACCGCGCAGTTCGGAGAACCATTGATACATGGTATCCCAAAATTCCGGTCGGCGCGTACAGGGGTTGGACTCGGTGCACCTCAGCGCAGGAAGATCTGCTGCGACCTCGCACTGTCGAAACCGCCGATCGATACGCTCACGTGGTACGAGGCTCCCCCACCGGGTGCGCGGGGCCGATTCGGCTTGTCGCAGGTGTCGACCGACGAGCGGGTGCGGTCCCACACCACCGGGGTCTTCGTGCTCACCGTCGCGCCCGCCGCGAGAGTGGCGATCTGGTCGCTCGGATCGGTCTGGCAGTCGGTGGAGCGCCACCACACGTCCTGGCCGCTGGTGACGGTGAACTTCTGCATGCTGGAGCCGACGTTCAGCGTGCAGTCCTTGTCGGTCTTGTTGGTCAGCGAGATCGAGATCTTCGGCATCACGCCGGCGGCGTATGTCTCGGCATCCGTCACCGCCTTCACGTCGACGTCGGCAGCCACGCAGGCGACCACGCCCGGCGTCTCGGCGGGATCGGGGCCGGCTGCGTCGACTGCCGGGTCGTCGGATGCCTGCGGCGAGGCCGGATCCGTGGCGGGCGGGGTCCCCGCTTCCGTCTTCGGTGCGGACGACTGGGTGGATGCCGGTGCGGCATCCGTCTTCCACGGCTGCGTCATCACGAACCAGATCCCGCCTGCCAGAGCCGCGATCATCAGGACCAGGGCGACGAGGACCACGAGCCGCCGACGTCGGTACACTGCGGCGGATTGGCGGGCCATGCGTCCAGGCTATCCGGCGGTGCTGGATGCCAGGTGCTTGAGCATCCTGGTGTTGCCCAGAGTGTTGGGCTTGACGTGCGCGAGGTCGAGGAACTCCTCCACGCCGGCGTCACCGCTGCGCAGCAGCTGCGAGTACACGTCGGGATCGACGACGTGCTCGCCGATGGGCTCGAACCCGCGTCGCGTGAAGAAGTCGGTCTCGAAGGTCAGGCAGAATAGCTTGCTGAGCCCGAGCTCGAGCGCGCGGCGCTCGAGCGCCTCGACGATCGCGCGGCCGATCCCCAGATGCAGGAAGTCCTCGCGCACGAGCAGGGTGCGCACCTCGCCCAGGTCCTCCCACATGATGTGAAGTGCGCCGCAGCCGATCAGCTCGCCCCCGACCTCGGCGACGATGAACTCCTGCGCAGCGCCGTAAAGGATCGCCAGATCCTTCCCGAGCAGGATGCGTCGCTCCACCAGTGGCTCCAGCAGGCGGTGGATGCCGGTGATGTCGGCCGTGCGCGCGGGCCGGAGGGAGAACTCTGTCACACCTCCAGATTATGACGCCGAGGGGCGGATGCTGTGCAGCATCCGCCCCTCGGTCTGTCTGGGGCTGTCGCTTGTACTGAGCGAGCGTCGGCGAGTCGAAGTGAAGCGCCCCGCGTCAGTCGGTTCCGGTGGCGGCGAGGTCCGGCGTGGCGGAGATCGACGGCGTGGTGCTGACGCCGACCGCGACCTTCTCGCCGCGCGGAGCGGAGTGGAAGGTGAAGGCGCCGTCGACGACGTCGACCTTCACGTGATCGCCGGTGTTGAGCTCGCCATGCAGGATGTTCTCGGACAGCTGGTCCTCGATCTCGCGCTGCATGGCACGACGCAGCGGGCGGGCGCCCAGCGTCGGGTCGAAGCCGATGTCGATGAGCTTGTCCTTCGCCGCATCCGACAGCTCGACGGTCATGTCGCGGTCGAGCAGGCGGTCGCCCAGCTGCTTGACGAACAGGCCGACGATCTGACGCAGCTCGTCCTTGTTCAGCTGCGGGAACACGATGATGTCATCGAGGCGGTTGAGGAACTCGGGCTTGAAGTGTCGCTTGAGCTCTTCGTCGACCTTGCCCTTCATCCGCTCGTAGGTGGTCTGCGAGTTGCCCTCCACCTGGAAGCCGACCGGGCCACCGGCGATCGCCGACGAACCGAGGTTGGTCGTCATGATGATCACGGTGTTCTTGAAGTCGACGACGCGGCCCTGACCGTCGGTCAGACGACCCTCTTCGAGGATCTGCAGCAGCGAGTTGAAGATGTCCGGGTGCGCCTTCTCGATCTCGTCGAACAGCACCACGCTGAACGGCTTGCGGCGCACCTTCTCGGTGAGTTGGCCGCCCTCTTCGAAGCCGACGAATCCCGGAGGGGCTCCGAACAGCCGCGAGACGGTGTGCTTCTCGCCGAACTCCGACATGTCGAGGGAGATCAGGGCTGCCTCGTCATCGAAGAGGAACTCGGCGAGCGCCTTGGCCAGCTCGGTCTTTCCGACGCCGGTGGGGCCGGCGAAGATGAACGAGCCCGAGGGGCGCTTCGGGTCCTTGAGGCCGGCGCGCTGGCGGCGGATCGTGCGGGAGAGCGCCGCGATGGCCTCTTCCTGCCCGATGACGCGCTGGTGCAGCGCCTTCTCCATGAACACGAGGCGGCTGGACTCCTCCTCGGTGAGCTTGAAGACGGGGATGCCGGTGGCCTGGGCGAGCACCTCGGCGATCAGGCCCTCGTCGACGACGGCAGGAGAGGACACGTCGCCGCTCTTCCACTGCTTCTCCAGGCGCAGCCGCTCGCCGAGCAGCTCCTTCTCCTGGTCGCGCAGGGCGGCGGCCTTCTCGAAGTCCTGTTCCTCGGAGGCGGCCTCCTTCTCCTCGCGGACCTTGGCGATCTTCTCATCGAACTCGCGCAGCTCCGGCGGGGAGGACAGGATGCTCAGGCGCAGACGGGCCCCTGCCTCGTCGATCAGGTCGATGGCCTTGTCGGGCAGGAACCGGTCGCTGATGTACCGGTCGGCGAGGTTGGCCGCGGCGACCAGGGCGCCGTCGGTGATCTGCACCTTGTGGTGCGCCTCGTAGCGGTCGCGCAGGCCCTTCAGGATGTTGATGGCGTGCGGCAGCGTGGGCTCGTTGACCTGCACCGGCTGGAAGCGGCGCTCGAGCGCAGCATCCTTCTCGAAGTACTTGCGGTACTCGTCGAGAGTCGTCGCGCCGATCGTCTGCAGTTCGCCGCGGGCCAGCAGCGGCTTGAGGATGCTGGCGGCGTCGATCGCGCCCTCGGCGGCGCCCGCACCGACGAGGGTGTGGATCTCGTCGATGAAGACGATGATGTCGCCGCGGGTGCGGATCTCCTTGGTGACCTTCTTCAGGCGCTCCTCGAAGTCACCGCGGTAGCGGGAGCCGGCGATGAGCGAGCCGAGGTCGAGCGAGTACAGCTGCTTGTCCTTCAGCGTCTCGGGCACGTCTCCCTTGACGATGGCCTGGGCGAGGCCCTCGACGACGGCGGTCTTGCCGACGCCGGGCTCGCCGATCAGGACGGGGTTGTTCTTGGAGCGGCGCGAGAGGATCTGCATGACCCGCTCGGCCTCCTTCTCGCGGCCGATCACCGGGTCGAGCTTGCCCTCGCGGGCGGCCTGGGTGAGGTTGCGGCCGAACTGGTCGAGCACCTGCGACCCGCCCTGCGCGGCGGACTGCCCGTCGTTGGTCTGGGCGCCGACGGATGCCGTCTCGCGGCCGCCCGGGGCGCCGGAGAGCAGCTGGATGACCTGCTGGCGGACCTTGTTCAGGTCGGCGCCGAGCTTGACGAGCACCTGGGCGGCGACACCCTCTCCCTCGCGGATCAGGCCGAGCAGGATGTGCTCGGTGCCGATGTAGTTGTGGCCGAGCTGCAGCGCCTCGCGCAGCGACAGCTCGAGCACCTTCTTGGCGCGCGGGGTGAAGGGGATGTGCCCGGTCGGCTGCTGCTGACCCTGGCCGATGATGTCCTGCACCTGCTCGCGCACGGCGTCGAGGGAGATGCCCAGGCTCTCGAGCGCCTTCGCGGCGACGCCCTCACCCTCGTGGATGAGGCCGAGCAGGATGTGCTCGGTGCCGATGTAGTTGTGGTTGAGCATCTTCGCCTCTTCTTGGGCGAGGACGACCACTCGACGGGCTCGGTCTGTGAATCTCTCGAACATGCTGTGACTTCCTTTCGCGCGGGGCGAAGCGGCAGTGGTGCCTTGTACATCGAGCGTAACGACCGGATGGATGCCGGACGGCCGTGTTCGCCGTCGGCATACCTCCCTTGCTTGCCTGGGTCCCTGAGCCTGTCGACGGGTCGTCCCCACCTGGGTCCCTGAGTCCGTCGAAAGGTCGTCCCCTCCTGGGTCCCTGAGCTTGTCGAAGGGTCGGCGGGTCGGACTCCGGAACGTTCCTTCGTTCGCAGAGCGGGTGCCCCTCCCGCTTCGCGGGTCCCTCCCCGATGCTCACTCCGGAACGTTCCTGCGCCCTCGGCTCCATGCGAGGGTCTTACGACTGGATCACTGAGCTTGTCGAAGCGTCGCGCCATGAAATTCAACAGTCTTGTTGACCCCCATATCGATTGTCGTTATGTTAACGAAAAGCGATAACAATCACCACAACCGCGACGGGAACGAGATGGCCGATCAGCAGCATCCGAAAGCCGCAGATGTGACGATCTCGCGAGGCGACGGCATCGCCGTACTCGCGATCCTCGTCCTCGGCGCGGGGCTCGGCGGATGGATCGCCGGAATGGGACTGATCCGGGGGGTGTTCCGACTCTTCGACCCGTCGCGTTACCCGGTCGAACTGCTGGCGACAGTGCCGGTGAAGGCCGGCAAGGATGCGATCGAAGCGCATGCTGACACCATCCAGGTGACGTTCTCTCAACTGCAGGAAGCTCCCCTCTGGCTGCTCTCGCTATCTGACATCTCCGGAGCAGTCGCCATCGGCCTGGCCACCGCGAGCTTCGCGTTCGCACTGGCGCGCATCGTCTCCGGCAAGCCCTTCCACCGCTCGATGCAGTCGGCGGCACTGATCGCCGGGAGCTCGATCATGTTCGGAGGCCTGCTCGCGCAGGGCCTGGGAGGCCTCGGACAGATGATGGTTGCCTTGGACCTCGGCGCGCCCGCGGAGCCCGCGTTCACCTTCGAGCCTCTGCCGATCATCGTGGGCGCTGCGGTGCTCGCACTCGTCTACGTCTTCCGCGCGGGCCGGCGACTGCAGCGCGACACGGAGGGGCTGGTCTGATGTTCAGCATCGGCACGGAGGATCTCGCATCCGGCCTGTCTCAGATCCTCCTGGGTCTGGTGATCTTCGGACTTGTCGCGTCGGTGGTGGGTGTCGCGGCGAAGAAGGCCGGCAGCACCTCGGTCGCGCTCGACGTGGCTGCAGCCCTCTCGTATGCGTGGATCGCGATCTGCGCGGCAGGGCTGATCTTCGTCGCATGGAACACCTTCTTCTCAGACACGACCTGGGTCGACGCCGACGGCGTCAGCGGCATCCCCATTCGGCCGGATGAGCTGCCGGTGACCCACCATCTCCCTCAACTGGTCGGTGCCTACTCGAATGGGATGAATCTGCAGATCAAGGGGCTGCCGATCAGCATCCGCACCGTGCTCTTCGCTACCCAGCTGCTGTCCGTGGCTCTGACAGCGATCCCGGCTGTCGTCATCGGTGTCATCACAAAGAACACCGCCGCCGGTCGGCCGTTCGCCGCCCGGACCGGGCAGACACTCCTGGTGTCCGCCATCGTCGTACTCCTGGCTGGTATCGCTCGAGATCTGCTTGATCCGATCGGACAGACTCTGGCGGCCGACGCGGTGCTTCCCGACGAAGGAGTCCTCACGGCACCCCACGTCTTCAGCCTGTCCGTGCAGCTCTGGCCCTTCGCCGCAGCACTCGCACTGGGCGCATTGGCTGCAGTGTTCCGCCACGGCCATCGGATGCAATCCGAGAAGGAGCGCCTGCAGCGCGAGACGGACGGGCTGGTATGAC
>NZ_JBASAK010000028.1:0-178537 GCF_049650565.1 Microbacterium sp. | reverse complement strand
CACGACTGGGCCAAAGGCGGCACGACGTCGCTCGGCAACCTCGCGCATCTCTGCTTGACGCACCACGCACTCAAACACCCCGACATCCCCGACCAATACCGGTGGAAAGCACGCCAGAACCCGGACTGGTCCATCACCTGGACCAGCCCTCACGGAGTCGAGCACATCGACCGACCACCCGCACGCGTCATGTTCACACCCACCGGCGAGGATCGCGCGCCATCCATCTGGGATGCGCCCGCCAGCACGAGCGACAGCCCCTTCTGAGAGTCAAGGGACCAGTGCGTCCAGGTCAGGCCGACCCGTCCGGGGCGTCCACCGCGCCGCCGAACCGACGATCCCGCGACAGGTAGATCCCGATCGCCCGCCACAGCTCCTCGCGCGAGAAGTCCGGCCACAGCGTGTCCAGGAACACCATCTCGGCATAGGCCGACTGCCACAGCAGGAAGTTCGAGGTGCGCTGCTCCCCCGAGCTGCGCAGGAACAGATCCACATCCGGCATGTCCGGCACGTACAGGTGCCGACGGATCTGCTTCTCGGTGATCGCACTCGGCCTGAGCCTTCCGGCCTGAACCTCCGAGGCCAGCTCCCGCATGGCATCCACCAGCTCCACCCGGCCGCCGTAGTTGACGCACATCGTCAGCGTCAGCACGTCGTTCCCTCGGGTCAGCTGCTCGGCGAACTGCAGCTCCTTGATCACCGAGCCCCACAGCCGCGGCCTGCGACCCGCCCACCGCACCCGCACGCCCCACTCATTGAGCTGGTCCCGCCGGCGGTGCAGCACGTCGCGGTTGTAGCCCATCAGGAACCGCACCTCTTCGGGCGAGCGGGCCCAGTTCTCGGTCGAGAACGCGTAGACCGACAGGTGCTTGACTCCGGCCTGGATGGCGCCGGCCACGACATCCAGCAGCACCTCCTCGCCGGCCTTGTGCCCCTCGATGCGGCTGAGCCCGCGCCGGTTGGCCCAGCGGCCGTTGCCGTCCATCACGATCGCGACATGGTTCGGTACGGCGGGAAAAGCCGGCGGCCGGATACCGGTCCAGTCCAGCGGGCGGAACGGCACGGCGTCCTTGTGCGTGTACGGCTTCGGGGTCACCGGGCTCCCACTCTCGGAATGCTGGTCACGTGCTCAAGAGATCGGATGCCGCGCTCCAGATGCCATTGCGTGTAGGCCGCCACGGCGCCGGATGCCGACGACAGGTCGCCAGGAGATGCAGCATCCACCGTCCCCCAGTCCCCGCCCATCAACGCTTGCAGCAGCGCAAGAGTGGATGCCGAGATCCGCGGGCTGCCCGCCGGAGCGCAGTCGCTGCAGACCACGCCTCCCAGCTGCGGGCCGAAGTGCGTGTGCGGACCGGGCGCACCGCAGCGCGCGCAGTCCACCAGCGCCGGGGCCCAGCCCGACAGCGCCATCACCCGCAGCAGGTACGAGTCCATGATGCTGCGCGCGGCGTGCTCCCCGCGTGAGAGCGAGCGAAGCCCTCCCACCAGCAGCAGGTACTGGTCGGCAGTGGCCTCGGACTCGTTGAGCCGGTCGGCGGTCTCCACCATGGCGCTGGCCGCGGTGAAGCGCTCGTAGTCGACGGCGATGTCCGCGCCGTACGCTCCCAGCGACTCGGCCTGCTGCACGATATCCAGCGACCGGCCCTGGTACAGCTGCACGTCGGCGACCATGAACGGCTCGAGCCTCGAGCCGAACTTCGATGAGGTGCGCCGCACGCCCTTCGCCACGGCGCGGATCTTGCCGTTGCGTCGCGAGAGCATCGTGACGATGCGGTCCGCCTCACCCAGCTTGTGGGTGCGCAGGATCACTGCTTCGTCTCGGTAGGTGGGCACTCAACGATTATCCCCCGCGCACGAGAGAATGGACGGGTGACCGAACCGCTGTTCAACATCCCGCTGTGGGCCGACCTGCTCGGCGTCGGACTCGGAGGCATCCAGGGCGCCATGTTCGCCTCCGGCTTCCAGGGCCAGCGCCGCCTGGACTGGCTGGGTGTGGCCATCATCGGCATCATGATCGGCATGGGCGGCGGTCTCATCCGCGACCTGATGATCGGCCAGCCTCCTGCCACGCTGCAGAGCAACTGGTACCTGATCACGGCGGCCGGTGCAGCACTGTTCGGGATGCTGCTGGCCGGGGTCTTCAATCGCATCAACACGTTCATCGTCGTGCTGGACGCCGTCGTGATCGGCATGTTCGGATCCTTCGGCGTCAGCAAGGCCATCGCCTTCGGCATCCCGCCGATCCCCGCCGTGTTCATCGGCGTGTGCGCGGCGGTCGGCGGCGGTGTGCTGCGCGACATCCTGATGGGACTGCCGGTGGCCATCATGCACGTCGGGTCGCTGTACGCAGTCGCCGCCGGGGTCGGATGCACCGCAACCGTGGTCATGCATCTGCTGGGTCTGAACATCACCGTCGCCGCGGTCACCGGGATCGTGGTGACCGCGGTCATCCGCATTCTGGCCGTGCTCTACGACGTCTCACTGCCCGAGCAGCGGCGCCTGTACCGTCGCAAGGTCGCGACGGAGACCGGGATGATCCCGATCATCAAGCCGTGACCGTCCCTTCGACAGGCTCAAAGTCCCATATCGCGAGCTCAGTGCTCTGGGTCGCTGAGCCTGTCGAAGCGTCGGCGCATCGGGTCAGGCGCTGACGAGCTCCTCCTGACGGCTGCGGATCGAGCGGTTCACGCACGAGACGATGGCCTTCAGGGATGCCGTGGAGATGTCACCGTCGATGCCGACGCCCCACAGGCGGTGGTCGTCGACCTGCAGCTCGATGTAGGCCGCTGCCTGCGCGTCGCCGCCGCTGGACATGGTGTGCTCGACGTAGTCGTACAGCGAGATGTCGAACCCGCGCCCGCGCAGGATCTCGATGAACGCGGCGATCGGGCCGTTGCCGTGCGCAGAGGTCGCCTCGCGCTCCTCGCCGTCACGCAGCACGACCTCCAGCGAGACCTCGCCGGACATGTCGCTGCGGGTCTGCGTGCCCAGCAGCTCGAACCGACCCCACTTGTTCTCCTCGTCGTCGGCCGGCAGGTACTCGTCGTTGAAGATCGACCAGATCTGGTCGCTGGTGACCTCGCCGCCCTCGGCATCCGTCTTCGCCTGCACGACGCCCGAGAACTCGATCTGCAGCTTGCGTGGCAGGTCCAGAGCGTGGTCGGCCTTCAGCAGGTAGGCCACGCCGCCCTTGCCGGACTGCGAGTTCACGCGGATGACGGCCTCGTACGAGCGACCCAGGTCCTTCGGATCGACAGGCAGGTAGGGCACGGCCCACTCGATCTCATCGACCGTGACGCCCTGCTCCACGGCCCGGGCGGCCATGGACTCGAAGCCCTTCTTGATCGCATCCTGGTGCGACCCGCTGAACGCAGTGAAGACCAGGTCCCCCACCCACGGCTGGCGCTCGGGCACCGGCAGCTGGTTGCAGTACTCGACGGTGCGCTTGACGTGGTCGATGTCGCTGAAGTCGATCTGCGGGTCGATGCCCTGCGTGAACAGGTTGATCCCCAGCGCCACCAGATCGACGTTGCCGGTGCGCTCGCCGTTTCCGAACAGGCATCCCTCGATGCGGTCGGCGCCGGCCATGTAGCCCAGCTCTGCCGCGGCGATCGCGGTGCCGCGGTCGTTGTGCGGGTGCAGCGACAGGATGACGTTCTCGCGGTGCGCCAGGTGGCGGTTCATCCACTCGATCGAGTCGGCGTACACGTTGGGGGTCGCCATCTCGACGGTGGCAGGCAGGTTGATGATCACCTTGCGGTCGGGCGTGGGCTCCAGCACCTCGAGCACGGCGTTGCAGACCTCGACGGCGTAATCCAGCTCGGTGCCCGTGTAGCTCTCGGGCGAGTACTCGTAGTAGACCTCGGTTCCCGCGACGTCCTTCTCCAGCCGGCGGCACAGCCGCGCGCCCTCCAGGGCGATCTGCTTGACGCCCTCACGGTCGGAGCGGAACACGACCTCGCGCTGCAGCACGCTGGTGGAGTTGTAGAAGTGCACGATGGCCTGCTTGGCACCGCTGATCGCCTCGTACGTGCGCTTGATGAGGTGTTCGCGGCACTGCGTCAGCACCTGGATGGTCACATCGTCGGGGATCAGGTCCTCTTCGATGAGCTGGCGCACGAAGTCGAAGTCGGTCTGGCTGGCGGACGGGAAGCCCACCTCGATCTCCTTGTAGCCCATGCTCACCAGCAGGTCGAACATGACGCGCTTGCGCTCGGGCGACATCGGATCGATGAGGGCCTGGTTGCCGTCGCGCAGGTCGACGGCGCACCAGCGGGGCGCCTGCGTGATCCGCTTGGAGGGCCAGGTGCGGTCGGGCAGGTCGACACGGACCTGCTCGTGGAAGGGCCGGTACTTGTGGACCGGCATCGACGAGGGCTTCTGTGTGTTCTTCATGATGGGGCTTCTTCTTCGTGGGAATTGTGCTCAGGCCAAACACGAGCGCCGCGACGAGAAGGCCCGAAGATCAGGACTCGTCGCGGCAGCTAAGAAGAAGCAGACCGCCCAGACGCATGCCTAGATGGTAACACCCGACTTGGCACTCTGCTCATCACTGTGACCGGGCGCCCGTCAGGGGACCAGCGCGATCTTGCCGCCCGGATGCCCCGACGCGACGATTTCCAGCGCCGCCGGCGCCTCGCCCAGGCGGAACTCTCGTGCCATCGGAACAGTGAGCAGACGCTGTTCGGCGAGCTCGACGAGACGCTCACGGACCTCGTCCCGGTACCGCGCCGTCTCGGGCTGGGAACCGGAACTCGCCAGGAATCCATGCTCGGACGCGGCCTTCCGCGCGACGATCGTCACGATGCGCTGACGGTCCTCGACGAAGTCCAGCGAGGTCGCCGTCGCCTCATCCGTCCCCGCCGCGTCCAGCGCCGCATCGATGCGCTCGACACCAGCATCCGCCAGCGCCGCGCGGATGCGCGCCGCCAGTCCGTCGCCGTACTCCACAGGGATGCCGCCGAAGCGGCGCACCTCGTCGAAGCGGGCACGGCCGGCCGTGCCGATGACGCGGATGCCGAGCACTGCCGCCTGCTGCAGCACGCTCATCCCGACCGAGCCGGAGGCCGCGTGCAGCAGCACGGTCTCCCCCTGCTGCACGTCGACCGCGTGCAGCATGGCGGATGCCGTGGTGCCGACCAGCAGCAGGTTCGCGGCCTGAGCGTGCGTGAGCGTCGCGGGCTTGCGCAGCACCTTCTGAGCGGGCACGGTGACCTCCGTGGCGTACCCGCCGCGCACGCGGAACGCGATGACCTCGTCGCCGACGGACGCCGGTCCCGTCACGATCCCGGTGTCGGGGCCGATCGCGGTGATGACGCCGGAGACCTCGTACCCGATCGGCTCCGGCAGCTCGACGCCGGGGCGCGGAGCTGCGACGTGCTTGGCATCGGCGGGGTTCACGCCGGCCGCGTGCACGCGGATCGTCACCTCGCCCTGCACGGGCGCCGAGGGCTCGTACTCGACGAACCGCCAGGTCTCGGGCGCTCCCCACGTGGGCGCGATCCAGTGCTTGGCCATGTCACATCCTTCCTCGACATCCGACTCGAGGCTACTCCCGCGACCCGGCTGACGGACGGGGCTCGCTCAGAAGCCCAGGCGCCCGAGCTGCTTGGGGTCGCGCTGCCACTCCTTGGCCACGCGCACGTGCAGCTTCAGGAACACGCGGGTGCCCAGCAGCTCCTCGATGCCCTTGCGGGCCTGGGCTCCGACGTCTCTCAAGCGGGAGCCCTTCCGGCCGATGATGATGGCCTTCTGGCTGTCGCGCTCCACGACGATCGACGCGTACACATCGGTGAGATCGCTGTCCTCGCGCGGCTCCACATCGTCGACCACGACGGCGATGGAGTGCGGCAGCTCGTCGCGCACGCCCTCGAGGGCCGCCTCGCGGATGATCTCGGCGATGCGGTCCTCGTCGGACTCGTCGGTGACCACGCCCTCCTCGTACAGCCGCGGGCCCACGGGCATCAGCTGCAGCATCTCGTCGGCCAGCACGTCCAGCTGCTCGCGCCCCAGCGCCGACAGTGGGATGACCGCCGCCCAGTCCTCGCGAAGCGAGTCCACCTCCATGAGGCGCTCGACGATGTCGTCCTTGTCGGCGGCATCCGTCTTGGTGACGATGGCCACTTTCTTCGCGCGCGGATAGCCGTCCAGCGACGCGGCGATCCGCCGATCGCCGGGACCGACCTTCTCGGTGGCCGGCACGCAGAAGCCGATCACGTCCACATCTCCCAGAACCTGCTCGACGAGGTCGTTCAGGCGCACGCCCAGCAGCGTGCGCGGCTTGTGGATGCCGGGGGTGTCGACGATCACGAGCTGCCCGTCCGGGCGGTTCAGGATGCCGCGAATGGCCCGCCTGGTGGTCTGCGGCTTGTCGCTGGTGATGGCGATCTTCTCGCCCACCAGCGCGTTGGTCAGCGTGGACTTGCCGACGTTCGGCCGTCCCACGAACGTCACGAATCCACTGCGCGTCTCAGTCATCCCGGTGCTCTCCATCCACGTGGTCATTCTCCTCCGGCACCCGCTCCACGAACACCGTGGCGATGCCTCGCCCCCGCCCGCGCGACGCGCCGCCGGTGAGCACGAGTCCATCCACGGATGCCGTGGCGCCGGGCTGCGGGATCCGGCCGAGCGCCTTGCCCAGCAGGCCGCCGATCGAATCGACGTCCTCGTCCTCCAGCTCCAGGCCGAACAGGTCGCCGACATCCTCCAGCGAAAGCCGCGAGCTCACGCGGTACCGTCCGTCGCCGAGCTCCACGACCTCGGCGGGACCGCGGTCGTACTCGTCGACGATCTCGCCGACCAGCTCCTCGATCAGATCCTCCAGCGTCACCAGGCCCGAGATGCCGCCGTGCTCGTCGATGACGATGCACACGTGCACGGCATCCCGCTTCATCTGCTGCAGCAGCGTCTCGGCACGCATCGACTCGGGCACGAACACCGCGGGTCGTGCGATGGGGCGCACCGGCGCTCCGCGCCACGCGCTCTCGTCGCGGTACGCGAACTGCACGAGATCCTTGAGGTACAGCACGCCGACCACGTCGTCAGCGTCATCATCGGTCACCGGCATGCGGGACACGCCGGTGCGCAGGAACAGCTCCATGGCCTCGGTGGTGGTGGCCGCAGCGTCCACGGTCATCATCTCCGTGCGCGGCACCATGACCGCACGGACGAACTGATCGGTGAAGTCGAACACCGAGTGGATCAGGTCGCGGTCGTCCTCCTCGATCAGGTCATGCGACGCGGCCTCGTCGACCATGCTCAGCAGCTGCTCTTCGGACGCGAAGCTGCTGCGGGACCCACCCGGCGTGACACGTCGGCCGGCCCGCACCAGTGCCTGCGCGAGCGGGCCCAGCAGGACACGCACCCCGCGCACCAACGGCGCCCAGACCCGCAGGATGCCCTCGGCGTGCAGCCGACCGTACGAGCGCGGGCTCGCGCCCACCAGCATGAAGGTGATCCCGGTCATCAGCCCCGCCGCCGCGAGCATCGCCCACCAGATGCTGGGCAGCAACGAGTCCAGCGCCACCGTGACGAGCACGGCCGCCGTGGTCTCGGACAGCACGCGCATGAACGCGACGGCGTTGACATGCGCATCCGGGTCCGCGGCGATCCTGTGCAGCGCGGCGGCGCTGCGGCCGGTCGCCAGCTCATCCAGGTCGGTGCTCGAAGTCACCGAGAAGGCGGCATCCACGGCCGCCATCAGACCGCCGAACGCGATCAGCAGCACCGCGACAGCAAGCAGGATGACAGGGGTCATCGGCGACGTTCGGCGTGCGCGAAGGCCTCGATCAACGACTTCTGCAGTCCGAACATCTCACGCTCCTCGTCGGGTTCGGCGTGATCGAAGCCCAGCAGATGCAGCAGGCCGTGCGTGGTCAGCAGGATCAGCTCGTCCATCAGGGAATGGCCGGCGGTCTGCGCCTGGCCCTCGGCGACCTGCGGGCACAGCACGATGTCGCCCAGCAGACCCGCGGGCGTATGCCTGTCGGGGGTGCCCGGACGCAGCTCGTCCATCGGGAAGCTCAGCACATCGGTGGGGCCGGGCTCGTCCATCCACTGCACGTGCAGCGCCTCCATGGCGCCCTCGTCGACCAGCACGATCGCCACTTCGGCGTCCGCGCTGACGTGCAGCTGCTCGAGGTTGAAGTCGGTGAGGCGCTGCAGCACGGTCTCGTCGATCTCGATGGCCGACTCGTTGTTGATCTCGATCATTCCAGGCCCCGTTTCGGCTTGCGGTCTCTGAGGTTCGCCCGCGCACCCGTGCGCCGCTCCGCGCGGTTCGCGAACTCGTGCGCCTGCTCGCGCTCGAAGCGCGCGGCGGTGCGGCGCTCGTCATACTCGCTGTACGCGTCGACGATGCGGCCGACCAGCGAATGGCGCACCACGTCTTCGCTGGTCAGGCGGGAGAAGTGGATGTCGTCGATGCCGTCCAGCACACGAGTGACGAGCCGGAGGCCCGACGCGCCCTGCGGGAGGTCGACCTGCGTGATGTCGCCGGTGACGACCATCTTGGTTCCGAAACCGAGTCGGGTCAGGAACATCTTCATCTGCTCGGGCGTGGTGTTCTGCGCCTCGTCCAGCACGACGAAGGAGTTGTTCAGGGTGCGCCCGCGCATGTATGCGAGGGGCGCGACCTCGATGGTGCCGGTGGTCATCAGCCGCGGCACGATCTCGGGGTCCATCATCTCGTTGAGGGCGTCGTACAACGGGCGCAGGTACGGGTCGATCTTGTCGGTCAGCGAGCCCGGCAGGAATCCCAGTCGCTCCCCCGCCTCGACGGCCGGGCGGGTCAGGATGATCCGCTCGACCTCCTTGCGCTGCAGCGCCTGAACGGCCTTCGCCATCGCGAGGTACGTCTTGCCGGTGCCTGCAGGCCCGATGCCGAACACGATCGTGTTCTGCTCGATGGCGTCGACGTACTCCTTCTGCCCGAGTGTCTTGGGCCGGATGACCCGTCCGCGGGTGGAGAGGATGGCCTCGCCCAGCACCTCGCTGGGGCGCGGCCCGTCATCCCTGCGCAGGATGCGGGCGGAGTGCTCCACGTCGCTGGGCACCAGGTCGGCACCGGCGCGCGTCATCTCCAGCAGCTCCTCCACCAGCCGCTTCGCGGCGTCGACATCGGCATGCGCTCCGCCGAGGGTGATCTCGTTGCCGCGCACCATCACCTGCACGCGCGGATGCTGCTTCTCCAGCATCCGCAGCAGCCTGTCCTGCGGACCCAGCAGCTGCACCATGGCGACCCCGTCGGCATAGATGCGCTCGGTGCGCTCGGGCCGTGCGGGGAACTGCGGGGCGTCGCCGTCGGACGGCGACGGGATATCAGAAGCCAACGAGCTTGTTCTCCTCGATGTTCGCGAGCACATGGGCGTGCACGTGGAAGACGGACTGCGCGGCGCTGGCGCCGTTGTTGAAGATGAGCCGGTACTCGCCGTTGGCGTGCTCGGTGGCGATCTGCTTGGCCATGGCGACCATGTCGGCCATCAGTCCCGGATCGCCGGCGGCGAGCTCGGTGACGTCACGGTACTGCTCGCTGCGAGGGATCACCAGCACGTGCAGGGGGGCTTGCGGATTGATGTCGCGGATCGCGAAGACACGGTCGTTCCGGGCGACGATCTCGCCGGGGATCTCCCCGTTCAGGATGCGCGTGAAGATCGAGGGCTCACTCATGGGCTTCAGTCTAGTTACCAGCGGCCCAGCGCGGCGGAGAGCACCGCGATGGCCGCCGGTCCGGCGGTGGAGGTGCGCAGCACCGTGTCACCGAGCCGAACGCGCTCGGCACCGGCGCCCTCGAGTCGATCCAGCTCTTCCGGGGCGATGCCGCCCTCCGGTCCGACCACGAGCACGATGTCGCGTCCGTCGGAGCGGATGCCGGAGAGCCGGGCTTGCGTCCACGGGTCCAGCACCAGCATCCGGGCCTCTGCCGCACGCTCCGCGAGCTGCGCCGTGGTGGTCACCGGAGCGACCTCGGGAACCCACGCGCGATGCGCCTGCTTGGCGGCCTCGCGGACGATCGTCGACCAGCGCTCCCGCCCCTTGGACGCCTTCGGCCCCTCCCAGCGCGAGACGCTGCGCGCGGCCTGCCAGGGCACGATCTCATCCACGCCCAGCTCGCACGCGGCCTGCACGGCGAGTTCGTCGCGGTCGCCCTTCGCGAGCGCCTGCACGAGCACGATGCGGGATTCCGGAGTCTCCTGCACGCGCCGCGCGGACACGCGCACGGTCACCCGGGCCGCGGAGACGTCCTCGACAGCGCCCTCGATCCACACGCCGCGGCCGTCGCCGAGCGTGACGCTCTCGCCCACGCGCACGCGGCGCACCACCGAGGCGTGCTTGGCCTCGGCGCCGGTGAGCGCGATCACCTCGCCGACGGCGGCGTCCGTGCAGTCCGGCACGATGAAGTGCAGTGCCATGCGGCTCCTGTCGGGGTCAGTGGCTGCGGAAGCGGTCGCGCAGCTTCGAGAACAGCCCCTGCTGGAACTGCGCGAGCTTGGGGGCCGGAGCCTTGGTCTTCTTCGCGAAGTCCTCGATGAGCTTGCGCTGCGCGGAGTCCAGCTTGGTGGGCGTGACCACCTGTACGCCCACCCGCAGGTCGCCGCGCTGGCTGCCCCGCAGCGGCGTGACGCCACGGCCCGCGATGGTCAGCACATCGCCGGACTGCACGCCGGCGCGCAGCTCCAGGTCGACCGAGCCGTCGAGCCCGTCGATGCTCGTGGTGGTGCCGAGGATGGCATCCGCCATCGACACCTCCAGCGTGGCCAGCAGATCGTCGCCCTCACGGCTGAACACCGGATGCGGGGCCACGGTCACCTCGACGTACAGGTCGCCGTTGGGGCCGCCCGCGCGGCCGACCGCGCCGGAGCCCGGCAGCTGCAGGCGCAGGCCGGTCTCGACACCTGCCGGGATGTCGAGCGACACCGTACGACGGGTGCGGACGCGCCCCTGGCCGGCGCAGCCGCCGCAGGGCACCTGGATGACCGTGCCGAAGCCCTCGCAGGTACCGCAGGGCTGAGTGGTGATCACGTTGCCGAGCAGGCTGCGCACCTGGCGCTGCACGTGGCCGGAGCCGCCGCACACGTCGCAGGTGACCGGCGAGGTGCCGGGCGCGCAGCAGCTGCCCTGACACGTCTCGCACAGCACGGCGGTGTCGACCTCGATGTCGCGGTGCGCGCCGAAGACGACGTCGCCCAGGTCCATCGTGACCCGCACGAGCGCGTCCTCGCCGCGTTCCCGCCGAGAGCGCGGGCGCGCCTGTCGCCCGCCGCCGGCACCGGCGCCGAAGAAGGTCTCGAAGATGTCGCCGAAGCCGCCGAAGCCGCTGAACCCGCTGCCGTGCTCGTCGCCGCCCATGTCGTAGCGGCGGCGGGACTCCTCGTCACCCAGCACGTCATAGGCGTGCGTGACGAGCTTGAACCGCTCGGACGCCTCCTCGCTCGGGTTCACATCGGGATGCAACTGCCTGGCGAGCTTGCGGTACGCCTTCTTGATCTCGTCCTGGCTCGCGTCCCGGGACACCCCGAGGACTTCGTAATGGTCCGCCACGATCACCTTTCTGACACCCGGGTCACCGGGTCGTTCCGTCTTCCTCGAGCATGCGCGACAGGTAGCGCGCCACGGCGCGGGCGGCCGCGAGGTTGCTCGGGTAGTCCATGCGGGTGGGGCCCATGACACCGACCCGGGCCGTGCCGCCGGGCGCCGCGTAGTCACTGGTCACGATCGATGCCTCACCGAGGCCGAACGACGCGTTCTCGAGCCCGATGCTGGTGGCCAGCCCGTGCTCGTCCGTGACCATCTCGCTCATCAGCCTCAGCAGCGTGACCTGCTCCTCGATGGCCTCCAGCAGCGGATGGATGCTGCCGCGGAAGTCCTGCTCGCGCCGCGCCAGCGTCGCGGCCCCCGCCATCACCAGCTTCTCCTGCCGGAACTCCGCGAGCTCCTCGGAGATCACCGCGGCCAGGGCCAGCAGCGCGGGCTGCAGCCGGCGCGCACCGGGCTGCTCGGGCTCGCCCAGCGACAGGATGCGGTCGGTCGCATCGCTGACGGCACGCCCGGTGATCAGCGAGGCCAGCCGCGCGCGCAGCACCGCCGCATCCGCCTCGTCGAGCTCGATGGGCAGCGGTGCGATGCGCTGTGAGACGCCGCCGGCGTCGGTGACGAGGATCACCAGCATCCGATTCGGCGTCAGTGCGACCAGCTCGATGTGCGTGATGCTGGCGCGCGCGAACGACGGGTACTGCGCCAGCGCGACCTGTCCTGTCAGCTGCGTGAGCACCCGCACGGTGCGGGCCATCAGGTCGTCGAGATCGGCAGGGTCGGCGAGGAAGGCCTCGATGGCATTGCGCTGCCCGGTGGAGAGCGGACGCACCTGTGCGAGATGGTTCACGAAGACGCGGTAGCCCTTGTCTGTCGGCACACGCCCCGACGAGGTGTGCGGTGCGGCGATGAGCTCCTCGTCCTCCAGCTGCGCCATGTCGTTGCGGATGGTCGCCGCCGAGACGCCGAACGCGTGCCGCTCGACGATCGACCTGCTGCCGACCGGCTCATGAGTGGCGACGTAGTCCTGCACGATCGCGCGGAGGACCTCGAGTCCCCGTTCTGTGACCATGATCCCTCCCGCTGGCACTCTTACCTCTAGAGTGCCAATCTTACCCCCGGGCCTATTCCGTGAGGGCGCGCACCACCGCGTCGGCCAGCAGGCGCCCGCGCAGGGTCAGGCGCACGCGGCGGTCGCGCAGAGCGGATGCCGCGTCCACCAACCCATCGGAGATGAGCTCGGCCACCCGCTCGCGGTGCGTCTCGGCGATGTCCTCGATGTCCAGCCCGTCGGCGAGCCGACTGCGCAGCAGCACGCGCTCCAGCGTGCGCGCCTGCTCGTCGGGACGCTCGCGGCCCGCGGCGGGCGACTCACCCAGTGACAGTCGCTGGGCGTACGCGGCGGGATGCTTCACATTCCACCATCGCAGGCCCGCGACGTGGCTGTGCGCGCCCGGGCCGAAGCCCCACCAGTCGGACCCGCGCCAGTACGCGAGGTTGTGGCGGGACTCGTGTCCCCCGGCCCGAGCCCAGTTGCTGACCTCGTACCAGTCGAAGCCGGCATCCGCCAGCCGCCGATCGGCGAGCTCGTACATGTCCGCCTGCAGGTCGTCATCGGGTGCGGGCACCTCACCGCGGCGGATCTGCCTGGCGAGCTTGGTGCCGTCCTCGATGATCAGCGCGTACGCGGAGATATGGTCGGGTTCGAGCGCCAGTGCAGCATCCAGCGACCGCTCCCAGTCCGCGAGCGACTCCCCCGGCGCGCCGTAGATCAGGTCCACGCTCACGTCGAGTCCCGCCTCGCGGGCGAAGCGCACGGCCGTCGTCACGTTCTCGGGGTCGTGCGTGCGATCCAGTGCTGCCAGCACGTGCGGCACGGCGGACTGCATCCCGATGGACATCCGGGTCACGCCGGCCTCCAGCAGGGTCTGCACGACCTGCGGCGTCACGGTGTCGGGATTGGCCTCGACGGTCACCTCCGCGCCGTCGCGGATGCCGAACGCGTCGGTCGCGGCCTGCAGCATCCGCGCCAGGTCGCCCGCCGGCAGCAGCGTGGGCGTGCCGCCGCCGAAGAAGACGGTGTCCATCGGACGCACTCCGCCGACCTGGTCGAGCACGTCGCGAGCCAGCTCGATCTCGCGGATCAGCGTGTCCGCGTACTGGTCCTGCCTCGCGCCGCGCAGCTCGGTGGCCGTGTAGGTGTTGAAGTCGCAGTAGCCGCAGCGCACGCGGCAGAACGGCACGTGCAGGTACGCCGAGAACGGGACGGCGGGATCGACGAGGAGCCCCGCGGGAAAGCGTCCGTCGGCGGGAGCCGGGTCGCCCAGGGGAAGAGGCCCGCCCATCAGATGGGAGTGGCGTACAGGGGGGAGATGGCCCGAAGATAGCGCGAGAACAGCTCTCGCCGGCGACGACGCACCATGCCCGGGAGCTTGTACAGCATCGAGGTCGGCGTGTCGAAGGCCCGCACGGTGAACCACACCTCGTCGGTGTCCTCGCGCCAGTCGATGTCGAACGACTCCTCGCCGCTGACCGTCGAGCCGCCGACGGTGCCCAGCACGAAGCCGATCCGGCGACGCTCCTCGGTGACGGAGATCACCCGCAGCTCGGCGTCCGCCCGCATGCCCTTGACGCGGCCGCGCACCTTGAGCGTCATCCCCGGCGCGACGAACGGAGTGCCCTCGGCGTCGAAGCGCTGCTCGACCTGGCTCCGGTTGGGGGCGATCGGAGTGCCCTCGGCGTCGAAGCTGACGCCGGTGTAGCTCTCGCCGGATGCCGGGCGCACATCGCTCAGCTCCAGTCCGCCCGCACGTTGCGCCGTCCACGACAGCAGCGCCTCACCGGCGATGCGGAAGCGGTCCTCGCCGCTGCCGATCCGCCAGGACTCCTCCGCGGGGATGCTGCCCTCCGGCGGGTACTGCATGAGGTCGGGGGCATGAGTGGCCCCGACCGCGGCGTAGTCCACCGTGCCTTCTCGGAATGTCCCGCGACGCATGAATCCCAGCCTATTCGACGTGCCTGAACAGCACCCGCACGACGTGCGGAACTACTGCTTCTTGCCCTCGACGTCCCCCGACAGCGCGGCGATGAATGCCTCTTGGGGAACCTCGACGCGGCCGACCATCTTCATGCGCTTCTTGCCCTCCTTCTGCTTCTCGAGCAGCTTGCGCTTGCGGCTGATGTCACCGCCGTAGCACTTGGCGAGCACGTCCTTGCGGATGGCGCGGATGGTCTCGCGAGCGATGATCCGCGCGCCGATGGCGGCCTGGATGGGCACCTCGAACTGCTGGCGAGGGATCAGCTTGCGCAGCCGCTCGGCCATCATGGTGCCGTACGCGTACGCCTTGTCGCGGTGCACGATCGAGCTGAACGCGTCGACCTTCTCGCCCTGCAGCAGGATGTCGACCTTGACCAGGTCGGCCTCCTGCGAGCCTGCGGGCTCGTAGTCCAACGAGGCGTAGCCCTGCGTCTTCGACTTGAGCTGGTCGAAGAAGTCGAAGACGATCTCGCCGAGCGGCATGTTGTACCGCAGCTCGACGCGCTCCTCGGAGAAGTACTCCATGCCCAGCAGCGACCCGCGCCGCGACTGGCACAGCTCCATCACCGTGCCGACGTAGTCCTTCGGCAGCAGGATGGCGGTCTTGACCATCGGCTCGGCGACCGCGGCGACGCGCCCGTCGGGGTACTCGCTGGGGTTGGTGACGGTGACCTTCTCCCCCGAGTCGGTGGTGACCTCGTAGATCACGCTGGGCGCCGTGGTGATCAGGTCGAGTCCGAACTCGCGCGACAGCCGCTCCTGGATGATCTCCAGGTGCAGCAGACCGAGGAATCCGCAGCGGAAGCCGAAGCCCAGCGCGACCGAGGTCTCGGGCTCGTACTGCAGCGACGCGTCGGAGAGCTTGAGCTTGTCCAGCGCCTCGCGCAGCTCCGCGTAGTCGCTGCCGTCGATCGGGTAGATGCCCGAGAAGACCATCGGCTTCGGATCGGTGTACCCCGCCAGCGCATCGGATGCCGGGCGCCGGGCGGTCGTGACGGTGTCGCCGACCTTCGACTGGCGCACATCCTTCACACCGGTGATGAGGTAGCCGACCTCGCCGACGCCGAGCCCCTGGGTGGGAACCGGCTCCGGGCTGGACACGCCGATCTCGAGCAGGTCGTGATTCGCGCCGGTGGACATCATCTGGATGCGCTCACGCGGCTGCAGCTTGCCATCGACCATGCGCACGTAGGTGACCACGCCGCGATAGGCGTCGTAGACGGAGTCGAAGATCATGGCACGCGCGGAGGCATCCGCGTCTCCCGTGGGCGCCGGCACCTCGCTGACGATGAGGTCCAGCAGCGCCTCCACGCCGACGCCGGTCTTGCCGGAGACCCGCAGCACGTCATCGGGGCTGCCGCCGATGAGATCCGCGAGCTCCTTCGCGTACTTCTCGGGTTCGGCGGCGGGCAGGTCGATCTTGTTGAGCACCGGGATGATCGTCAGATCGTTCTCCAGTGCCAGGTACAGGTTCGCGAGGGTCTGCGCCTCGATGCCCTGCGCGGCGTCGACCAGCAGGATGGCTCCCTCGCAGGCAGCGAGCGAGCGGGACACCTCATAGGTGAAGTCCACGTGCCCCGGCGTGTCGATCATGTTGAGCGCGTAGGTCCCGGCATCCGTCTGCCACGGCATCCGCACGGCCTGGCTCTTGATGGTGATGCCGCGTTCGCGCTCGATATCCATCCGGTCCAGGTACTGGGCGCGCATGTCGCGGTCGGACACCACGCCGGTGATCTGCAGCATCCGATCGGCGAGGGTCGACTTGCCGTGGTCGATGTGGGCGATGATGCAGAAATTCCGGATCTGCGACGCGGGCGTCGCAGCGGGCGGGAGCGGGGTGAGTGCGCGGGGTGACATGTGGTCCTTGAACGGGAGGAGGGATCCCGGCAAGTCTACGAGAGGGCGCGCGAATCCTGCATTCGTGCGGACCGGTGATAGTCTCGCGAAGTTGCCGCCGGCCGCCCCATCGGGAGGTCGCGCGGCACAGGACTCCGTCACGGCCGACGCAGGCTGTCGGTGTGCGTAATCGTTCGGATGGTGTTTGAATCATTCCGACCCAGCGCTGCGTCGGCAGATCCCGCGCGCGTCTGTAGAAGAGAAAGAATCACCACCTTGATCAAGTATCTCGTGCGCCGAACTCTCGGCTGGCTGCTGATGATCGTGGTCGCGACCAATGTCACCTACTTCCTGGCATGGGCCTTCCTCGATCCGCGCAGCAACTACGTCGGCCGGAAACCGCCGCTGAGCCCCGACCAGATCGAGGGTCTGCTCCGGCCCCGCAACCTCGATGCGACGGTCCCGCTGCTGGATCGATGGTGGACCTGGTTCACCGGCATCCTCCTGCGATGGGACTGGGGCGTCAGCCCGACCGGCGGCTCGGTCAACAACGAGGTCTCTTACCGCATGTGGGTGAGCGCGGAGCTCGTGCTCGGCGCCACGATCATCGCCACGCTGCTGGGCATCTGGATCGGCGTGTACACGGCGTCGCGCCAGTACAAGCTCGGCGACCGGGTCTGGCAGGGCATCTCGATCGTCACGATGAACATCAACATCATCGTCGCGGGCCTGGGCGTCGTGCTCCTCGCCATCGCGTTCAACGACTGGCTCGGCGTGCGCGTGTTCTACGTGACGGGGTCGTCGACCGAGGGCGTCACCGGGTTCTTCCCCGTGATCATCGATGCCCTCCAGCACCTGGCTCTGCCGACCATCGCCCTGGTGGTCATCCAGTACGCCGGCATCCACTTCCTGCAGCGCACGCTGCTGCTGGACAACATCAGCGCCGACTACGTGCGCACAGCGCGGGCCAAGGGCCTGACCAAGCAGCAGGCCATCCGCCGCCACGCGCTGCGCACCTCGCTGATCCCGGTGGCCACCCAGGTGGCGTTCTCGATCCCCGCGATCTTCACCGGCGGCATCCTGACCGAGACGATCTTCGCCTGGCAGGGCATGGGCCGATACTTCCTGACCACCATCAACGGAAACGACATCCACGGTGTGGTCGCCGTCGCCGCGTTCGGCGCCGTGCTGACCGCCATCGGCGCCCTGCTCGCCGACATCGCCGTCGTTGCCCTCGACCCGCGAGTGAGGGTGAGCTGACATGACCACCGACATGATCGACCCCGCCGTCCAGCCCCCCGTGGGCCCGGACACCACCGCCGAGCGCCTGCCCGGCAAGCAGCTGAGCAAGTGGTCGCTGTACACGCGCCGCTTCCTGCGCAACAAGCCCGCAGTCGCCGGCATCGTGATCTTCATCCTGATGGTGATCTACTCGATCGTCGTCCCGCTGCTCTCGCCCTACAAGATCGACGACCAGGACTTCCTGAACCTGGGAACCGGCCCGTCGCCCGAGCACTGGTTCGGCACCACCGCCGGCGGCAACGACACCTGGACGCAGACCGCGGTCGGCCTGCAGCGCTCGCTGATGATCGCCGTGACGGTCTCCATCGGCATCACCGCGCTGTCCGCGATCGTCGGCACCGCCGCGGCGTACTTCCGCGGCCGGGTGGAGCAGATCACGCTGCTCATCATCCACTTCCTCATGGTCGTGCCGACCTTCCTGATCCTGGCGCTGATCTCCAACGACGCCGGCGGCGACTGGCGCGTGATCTCGCTGGCGATGATCTTCACCGGCTGGTTCTTCCCCGCCCGAGTGATCTGGACGCTGGCGCTCTCGCTGCGCGAGCGCGAGTACATCGACGCCGCGCGCTACATGGGCGTGCCGGGGATGACCATCGTGATGCGCCACCTCGTGCCCAACATCGGCTCGCTGCTGGTGATCAACTTCACGCTCGGCGTGGTGACCGCTGTGATGACCGAGACCGGTTTGTCGTTCATCGGCTTCGGCGTGAAGATCCCCGACGTGTCGCTGGGATCCCTGATCGGCTACGGCGCGGCGACGGTCACCAGCGCGCCCTGGCAGTTCTACTTCCCCGCTGCGGCGCTGACGCTGCTGACCGTCTCGATGGCGCTGGTCGCCGACGGCCTGCGCGACGCCCTCGATCCCACCTCGGCGGCAGGAGGCCGCGCATGAGCACCCCCACTTCGAAGACAGTCCTGTCCGTCCGCGACCTCAAGGTCAGCTTCGCCTCCGAGGCGGGTCGCGTCGACGCCGTCCGCGGCGTCTCGTTCGACCTCGAGGCCGGCAAGACCCTGGGCATCGTGGGCGAGTCGGGATCAGGGAAGTCCGTGACCTCGCTGGCCATCATGGGCCTGCTGGCCGAGAACGCGAAGGTCACGGGATCGGTGCAGTTCGAGGGGCAGGAGCTCCTCGGCAAGTCCGACAAGCAGATGTCGATGATCCGCGGCAACGGCATGGCGATGATCTTCCAGGATCCGCTGACCTCGCTGACGCCGGTGTTCACCATCGGCGACCAGCTGGTGGAGGCCCTCACCGCGCATCACGGCATGTCCAAAGCGGCAGCCTGGGACCGATCGATCGAGCTGCTCAAGGTCGTGGGCATCTCCAAGCCCGAGCGGCGGATGAAGTCGTTCCCGCACGAGTTCTCCGGCGGTATGCGCCAGCGCGTGGTGATCGCCATTGCCATGGCCAACAACCCGCGGCTGATCATCTGCGACGAGCCCACCACGGCGCTCGACGTCACGATCCAGGCGCAGATCCTCGACCTCATCGAGAAGGCGCAGGACGAGACCGGCGCCGCCGTGATCATGATCACGCACGACATGGGCGTGGTGGCGCGCACGGCCGACGACGTGATGGTGATGTACGCGGGCAAGCCGGTGGAGCACGCCCCCGCGCACGAGCTGTTCCACAACACGAAGATGCCGTACTCGATCGGCCTGCTGGGCGCGATCCCCCGCGTCGACAAGGTGGAGAAGGAGCCTCTGATCCCGATCAAGGGCAACCCGCCGCTGCTGATCGACCTGCCGGACGCCTGCCCGTTCGCCGCACGGTGCCCGATCGCCATCGACGCCTGCCACCGACGTGAGCCCGACCTCGTGCCGGTGCACTCGGAGACCGGTGAGCAGCACCTGGCCGCCTGCATCCGCTCCGAGGAGATCGACGCCGACGGACTCATCGGCGGCCTGCCGGTCTACCCGCCGGCGGCGGTGCACTCCAGCGCCCTGACCCGTATGCCCCGCGAGGAGCGCCCGATCACCCTCGAAGTGCGGAACATGCGCAAGACGTTCCCGCTGCTGAAGGGTGCGCTGTTCAAGCGCAAGGTCGGAGAGGTGCAGGCCGTCAAGGGCGTCAGTTTCGACGTCCGCGAGGGCGAGACGATGGCCATCGTGGGCGAGTCCGGCTCGGGCAAGACGACCACGCTGCTGCAGATCATGGATCTGGTCAAGCAGGAGGACGGCGACATCATCATCGGCGGCACCAGCGTGAACGGCCTGCACAACAGGAAGGCCGAGCGAAAGCTGCGGCACGACATCCAGATCGTGTTCCAGGATCCGATGGGGGCCCTGGACCCTCGCATGACGGTCACGGACATCATCGCCGAGCCCATGCACGCCATCGGCATGCACCGTGACGAGATCCACACCCGTGTGCAGGAGCTGATGGACCTCGTGGGCCTGGACCCGGCGCACCGCGACCGCTTCCCCGGTGCGTTCTCTGGTGGTCAGCGGCAGCGCATCGGCATCGCCCGCGCGCTGTCGACCAATCCGAAGATCGTCGTGCTCGACGAGCCCGTGTCGGCGCTGGACGTGTCGATCCAGGCGGGTGTCATCAACCTGCTGGACGAGCTGAAGGTCAAGCTGGGCCTGTCGTACCTGTTCGTGGCGCACGACTTGTCGGTGATCCGGCACATCGCCGATCGGGTGGCCGTGATGTACCTCGGTGAGTTCGTGGAATACGGCGACGTCGACGACGTCTTCGACAACCCGCAGCACCCGTACACGCAGGCTCTGCTGTCGGCCATTCCCGTGCCCGATCCCGACGTCGAGCGCACGCGCCAGCGCGTGATCTTCGACCCGGAGACCATGAGCACGCGCCCGGCGACCGTCTGATCCGCACCGGTATTTCAGTGCGGTAACCGTCGGATAACGGTTAGTCACGATTCACTCACGTGCGTCCCGATTCGGATGCGATGCGAACTAACCTCCCTTATGACACGCCGAAAGGCGAAAGGAGCACCATGAAGCAGCACAAGCTGATGGGAGCGCTGGCAATCTCCGGCGCTTTCGCACTCGTTTTGAGCGGGTGTGCAGCAGGCAACACCGGAAACACCGGTGACAACGGGGGCAAGGATGCGCCGAAGACCGATCTCTCGGACTACAACCCCCAGCCCCGCTCGAACATGAAGCAGGGCGGTACCGTCAACCTCGCGATCAACGAGATCCCCGAGCAGCTGAACGCGTTCAATGGCGACGCCAGCGCGGACACGGCGACGATCGCCGCCTTCTACATGCCGCAGATCATCCTGATGAAGCCGGACGGCACCGAGTACAAGAACGACAACTACCTGTCCGAGTGGAAGCACGAGGTCAAGGACGGCAAGACGGTCCTGACCTTCACGTTCACGGACAAGGCCACCTGGAACGACGGCACCCCGATGGACTGGACCGCCATCGACGCCACGTGGAAGGCCAACCGCTCCACCGATGAGGGCTTCGTCCCGAACGCGACGGACGGCTACAAGGAGATCGAGTCGGTCGTGCAGGGCGACACGCCCAAGACCGCGATCGTGACCTTCAAGGGCGAGTTCGCCTGGCCCGAGATGCCCTTCAACGGCGGCGTCATCCACCCGAAGCTGGCCGATCCGGACACCTTCAACAAGGCCATGATCGACAACCCGCACGCCGAGTGGGGCGCCGGCCCGTACACCGTGGACCAGTTCGACGCGAACAAGGACTTCATCTCCTTCAAGCCGAACCCCAAGTGGTGGGGCGACAAGCCGCTGCTCGACAAGCTCACCTTCACCGGCATGGACGCGCAGGCTTCGATCAACGCCTTCAAGAACGGCCAGATCGACCAGGTCAACGTGGGCACCAAGGACCGCCTGGCCCAGGTGTCCGACATGAAGGACATCACGATCCACCGCGCGCAGCAGCCCGCGAACACCCTCATCGAGGTGGACGCCGACAAGCCGCAGTTCAAGGACGTCAAGGTGCGTCAGGCCTTCTTCGCCGCGATCAACATCGAGCAGCAGAAGAAGATCGCCTGGAACGGCCTGGACTACACCGAGAAGCCCGCAGGCTCCTTCATCCTCTACTCGTTCCAGCCCGGCTACAGCAACTCGCTCGAGAAGGCCGGCTACAAGTACGACCCGAAGGCGGCGAACAAGCTGCTCGACGACGCCGGCTGGGCGAAGGGCTCCGACGGCATCCGCGAGAAGGACGGCGTGAAGCTGTCCGTCACCTACCCCATCTTCAGCGACGACCCCACGCAGGCAGCCCTCGCGCAGTCGCTGCAGAAGATGGAGAAGGAGGTCGGCATCGATCTGAAGGTCGACGTCCGCCCCTCCAACAAGTTCGCCGACGACTACAACGGCAAGAACTGGGACGTCGTCGGGCTTCGCTTCACCTCGTCCGACCCGTTCGGCCCGGCCTGGTTCTTCCAGATGTACGGCCAGGACCAGGGTCTGAACCTGTCCGGCGTGCAGAACGCCGAGACCGACCAGAAGATCCACGACCAGGTCGAGTCGCAGACCACGCCGGAGAAGCAGATCGAGGCCTCGAACAAGCTCGAGCCCGAGATCCTCAAGGAGTGGGGCATCATCCCGATCTACAACGGCCCGATGATCTACGCCGTCAAGAAGGGTCTTGCCAACCTCACGCCGTGGCCGTACTCCGGTCTCGACCTGTTCGGCAACCAGCCCGTCGAGAACTTCGGCTGGGAGAAGTAAGCACCTGACGAAGGGCTCCTGAGCCCGTCGAAGGACGCGGGGCCGGTGGTTCATCCACCGGCCCCGCTTTCCTATGCTGGGAGCGTGAGCGAACAGGTCGTCCTGGTGCACGGCATCCGCACCTCTGCGACGATGTGGCGCGCCCAGCTGGCCTATCTCGAGGCGGCGGGCATCCGCGCCACCGCTGTCGATCTGCCCGGTCACGGCACCCGGATGGACGAGGACTTCACCCTGCATGAGGCGCTGCACACCATCGATGCGGCTGTCCGCAGCGCCGCGCAGCAGGGTCCGGTGCTGCTGGTGGGGCACTCGATGGGCGGGCTGCTGTCGCTGGCGTACACGGGCGGTGAGCAGACGCCGCCGGTGGCGGGACTGGTCGCGGCCTCCTGCAGTGCGCTCCCCCGCGGTGCAGGACTCGCCGCTTACCGGATGCTCGCGGGAGCCGTCAACAGGCTCCCAGACCACGGGGACTGGATCACCGAGCGAATCCTCGATGCGACGATTCCGTCAGAGACGCGCGCGGACTTCGGCGCCGGCGGCTATGCGCTGGATGCCCAGGATGCCGCGCTCCGGAGCCTCGCTGCGCTGGACATCGCCTCAGCCGTCGTGCGCATCCGCATCCCGCTGTGGTTCGTGAACGGGCAGTTCGACCAGCTGCGCACGCACGAGCGGCTGTTCCGCCGGCTCGCCCCGCACGCCGAGCTGATCGTCGTGCCCCGCACGACGCACCTGGTCACGGCCATGCGGCCGCGCGTGTTCAACGCGGTGCTGGGGCTGGCTCTGGCGACCGTGCGAGAGCGGTCATGAGGCCGCCCAGCACCGACAGCACCGCAGCCATCAGGAACACCAGCCAGAAGCCGCCGACCAGCGCGACCAGCCCCGCCCCGGCCATGGGTCCGATGAGCTGCCCCAGTGCCGCGGTGACGTTGACGATGCCGAGGTCCCTGGCGTGGTCCTGCTCGTCGGGCAGCAGGTCGGTGGCGAACGCCAGGCCCACCGTGGAGAATGCGCCGTAGCCGAGGCCCATCAGGGCCGCCGCGACCAGAGTGGTCTCGAACGTGGGCAGGATGACCACCACCACACCGGACGCCGCCTGCACGAACGTCGCCGCCACAGTCAGCCCGCGGCGCTTCCCGGTGCGGTCGGAGAGGATGCCGGTGAAGATCGACGCGATCACGACGAACACCGTGTAGACGACGATCAGCAGCAGCAGGTTGTCCTGCGCCTGGGCCTCGGGCTGGTTCAGTCCGTGCAGCAGGAAGAAGAGGAACAGCGCCGTGCCCAGCGCGTTGCCGATGTTCGAGACGAGCCGGCCCCACAGCATCCAGGCGAAGTCGCGATCACGCAGCGAGGCGAGCCGTCCCCGGTTCGCGGTGCGCCGCGGAAGATCCGACGCCACTGCCGGCGGATCCGGCAGCAGCAGTGCGGCCCCCGTGCCGATCACGGCGATGACGACAGCCAGCAGCAGATAGCCGGCCAGCACGCCCAAGCCCAGGAGCACGACCAGGCCCACGCCCAGCACGATGCCGACGGCCTGGCTTGACCCGACGGCGGATGATGCCGCACCCCGCTGCGCAGGCGGCAGCTGATCGGCGATGAGGGCCGTGAACGCCGCCGAGGCCACCGAAATGCCGATCGACACGCCCACCCAGCACGCGCCGACCAGCCACGGACCGTCGACCAGTCCGGTCAGCACCAGGAAGATCGCGGCCAGCCACACGCCGGCCAGCGCCCACGGGCGGCGGCGTCCGCGCGAAGATCTGGAACGATCTGAGATCGCACCGACGAGCGGCGCCGCGACGATGCCGAACAGCCCTCCGATGCCCAGCACGAAGCCCGAGGAGACCACGCCGCGGATCCAGTCGTCGTCGGAGGTGTTCAGCTGCAGCGGGAGCAGCAGCTGAACCGGCGTGAGCTGCACGGTCCAGATGGCCAGCCAGGCCAAGGTGAACAGCGTCATCCAGCGGGCGCCGACCTTGGCCGTCGCGGTCATCGGGCAGTCCCCTCGGCGGCGGTGCGGGACCGGCGGATCAGGTCGCGATACCAGTCGTACGACGCCTTGGGTGTGCGGATGCCGGTGGCGAAGTCCACGTGCACGAGCCCGAAGCGCTGCGTGCACCCGTCGGCCCACTCGAAGTTGTCCATCAGCGACCAGACCGTGTACTCGTCCACCGGCACGCCCCGATCGATGGCCTGGGCGACCGCGTCGATGTGCCGGGCGAGGTAGTCGATGCGGTCGTCGTCCTGCACGCGCCCGGACCCGTCGGGTTCAGGGAAGGATGCGCCGTTCTCGCCGATCACGATCGGCGGCATGTCCGGATGCCGGTGGTGCAGGTCCACGAGGAAGTCGCGCAGGGCCTCGGGGACGATGGGCCAGCCGAAGCCCGTCAGCGGCGCTCCCGGCGTGGACACCAGATCGAACGGGATGGGGCTGCCCTCGGGAGCCGCGGCCACGGTGGTGGGGTTGTAGAAGTTCACTCCGTAGAAGTCGCAGGATGAGGCGATCTCGTCCAGATCGCCGTCCTGCACCGGCATCGGCGGCAGCCCGAGAGCCTGGATGTCGGGATACGCGCCGGCCAGCAGGGGTTCGGAGAACATTCTGTTGTGCACGAGGTCGTAGACGTGCGCGGCGGCGAGATCGGCATCCGACCCGCTCGCGGGGATCACCAGGGTGTGGTTGTTGGTGAGCCCCACCTGCGCAGCTCCGGCGGCACGTAGAACCGATGCCGCGCGCGCGTGCGCCAGCAGCTGGTGGTGCACGGTGGGCAGCGCGCCGAACAGCAGCTGCCTGGCCGGCGCGAGCTCGCCGGTGCCGTAGCCCTGCAGCGTGGTCATCGCGGCTTCGTTGATCGTGTACCAGCGCGCCGTGCGATCGGCCAGACGCTCGCCCACGAGCCCCGCGTACTCGGCGAAGCGGTCGACGATGTCGCGGGTCAGCCAGCCGCCATCGGCCTCGAGCTCGACGGGCAGCTCCCAGTGATAGAGCGTCGGCTCGGGGGTGAGGCCGTGCTCGAGCAGCGCGTCGACGAACCTCTCGTAGTGGTCCAGCGCGCGCTGATTCGCCGGTCCCGCTCCGCCGGGCTGGATGCGCACCCACGGGATCGAGAAGCGGTAGCCGTTCACACCCAGGTCTGCGAGCAGCGCGATATCGTCCGCCGTGCGGCGATAGCTGTCGCAGGCCCGCTCCGCAGTGCCGCCGTCGATCACGGCGCCGGGCCGGTCGACGAAGTCGTCCCAGATGGACCTGCCGCGACCGTCGGCGGTGCGGGATCCCTCGATCTGGAAGGCGGAGGTGGCTGTGGACCAGCGCAGGTTCGCGGGAATCCGGAGTGCAGACTGCGAGGCGGACATCGTGCTCCTTTGACGTCATCGTCCATCGGGGTACACCGATTGTGCACCCAGTCTCATGCATTGCGCGACTGAATATCATCCTCGACTCGCGCTCCTCCCCCCGTTTCGCGCCGACCCGCCCGGTGCTGGTAGCATTGACTCTTGGCTTGCGTGTGGGTTCGCCCCTCACGACCGCTGTCGGCGCCCTCTCTCGTCTGCAGCATCCGATTCCCATCCAGACAGAAAGCGTCCACACGTGGCAAACATCAAGTCGCAGATCAAGCGCAACAAGACCAACCTGAAGGCGCAGGAGCGCAACAAGGCCGTCAAGAGCGAGCTGAAGACCGTCGTCCGCAAGACCCGCGAGGCCGTCATCGCCGGTGACAAGGAGGCCGCTGAGGCCGCCCTCAAGGTCGCGTCCGTCAAGCTCGACAAGGCCGTCAGCAAGGGCGTCGTGCACAAGAACCAGGCGAAGAACCGCAAGTCGGCCATCGCCAAGCAGGTCGCCGCTCTCTGAGCCCGCAGACACGAGAAGGCCGTCCCGTTCACGGGGCGGCCTTCTGCTTGGCTTCGACAGGCTCAGCAACCCGGCTGTCTGCTGGTCAGGCGCCGTACGGCTCGCGGGTGGCGACGACGGCCACCATGCGCTCCAGCGCGAAGATCGGGTCGCGCGCAGCGCCCTTGACGTCGGCGTCCGCGCGGGCAGTGGCCTGGATGGCCATGCCGAGGGAGCGCTCGTTCCAGCCGCGCAGATCGCGGCGGGCGCGGTCGACCTGCCAGTCCTTCATACCCAGGCGCTGCGCGAGCTGCCGGCTGGGCTCCCGGTTGCCCGCCACGCGGGCCATGGTGCGCAGCTTCATGGCGAAGGCGGCGACCAACGGCACCGGGTCGGCTCCGGAGGCGAGGGCGTGCCGCAGGGCGACCAGCGCCTCGCCGTAGCGACCGGCGATGGCCGTGTCGGCCACCACGAACGCCGACACCTCGACACGTCCGCCGTAGTAGCGGGTGACGACCTCGTCGGTGATGTCGCCCTCGACGTCGCCGATCAGCTGCTGGCAGGCGGCGGCGAGCTCGGTGAGGTCGTCGGCGAAGGCCGAGACCAGGGAGCGCAGCGCCGTCGGCGCGATGCGCTTGCGGGCGGCCTTGAACTCCCCCGCCGCGAAGTCCACGCGGTCGCTGTCGCGCTTGACGGCCGCGCAGGGGATCTCGATCCCCCCGCCCGTACCCGCGCGCACGGCGTCCAGCAGCTTCTTGCCCCGCACCGTGGCTCCGGTGTGGCGCAGGATGACCGTGGCGCCCTCCTGCGGGTGCTCGAGGTACTTCACGGCCTCCTGCAGGAAGGCGTCCGTGCACTTCTCGACCCCGGCCACGCGCACCAGCCGCGGCTCGCCGAACAGCGACGGCGAGGTGAGTCCCAGCAACGTGCCCGCGGCGTAGTCGTCGGCACGGATGTCGCTGACCTCCAGCGCCGCGTCTTCGGCGCGCAGGTAGTCGCGCACGCCGGCGATGGCACGCTCGGCCAGCACCTCCTCGGGCCCGGAGACCAGCACGATGGGTGCGGGGCGAGGCTCGCGCCATGAGATCTGCGGGATCTTCGCGCCCTTCGCGGTCTTCGGTGCTGCCATGCTCTCCAGCCTATCGGCGGTGAAGACATCGTCACCCTTCGGATGGGGGCTCTCCGGGCGGAGCGCGGGTGGACCACATCAGCAGCTCGCCGTCGCGCTCGCCCAGCAGGATCGTGCCGCGTCGGTCGGTGCGCAGCGCCCGGGTGCCCGCGGCTTCCAGCAGTGCCAGAGTCTCCGGACGCGGGTGTCCGTAGTCGTTGTCCGCCCCCACGCTGATCAGCCCGACCGAGGCGCGGACGGCCTCGTACAGGCCGGGCTCCTGGTCGCGGCTGCCATGGTGCGCGACCTTCACGACGTCGTACGCGCCGTGCAGTCGGCCCGAGCTCAGCAGCAGCCGCTGGGATCCTGCGCCCAGGTCGCCCAGCAGGACGGTGCGCGGGATGCCGCCGCCGGAGACCTCCAGCACGACGCTGGCGTCATTGCCCGAGGGGAAGACGCGCGGATCGGCATCCGGCCACAGCACTCGCCAGCGCGCGTCGCCGAGCGTGCCGGACAGCCCGGTGCTGGCGTCCTGCAGCCTCGCTCCCCCGTCGGCCAGTCGTGCCAGCATCCGCCGCTCGTCGTTCTCGGTGACGGGTCCGTGCAGCACGGTTCCCACCTTCCCGAAGACCGCGGAGGTGCCGCCGACGTGATCCAGGTCGAAGTGCGTGAGCACCAGCAGGTCGACGCGGGAGACGCCGGTCTGCGCCAGGCAGCGCGTCAGCAGATCAGGGTCGGGTCCGGTGTCGACGAGGGCGGTCATCCCCGCCGAGCGCAGCAGCACGGCATCCCCCTGACCGATGTCGCAGGCCGCCACAGCCCAGTCCGACGGTGTCGTCAACGGCGCCAGAGGGCCGCTGAGCAGCATCCGCCCGCCCGCGGCTGCCAGCGCGACGATCAGGACGACTGCGGATGCGGTGCGCAGCCACCGCCTGCGGGGCCTGGCCAGCACGACCACGACGGCGATGCTCAGCACCGCCACGATGACAGCCGCAACCGGGCCTGCCACCACCGCGACCGTGGCTCCGGGCAGTCCCGCGCTCACCGTCGCCGTCGTGTCGATCCATGCCGCCGGAAGCCAGGCTCCGGCCGCCAGCAGGTCGGCCAGCGGCGGGATGCCGGCGGTCAGGCATGCCAGCAGTCCCACGACCGTGGCGATGGGCGCCGCGGGCTCGGCGATGAGGTTGGCCACGACGGCGACCAGCGACTGCTGCTCCGAGAACAGCGCGATGATCGGCCCGCAGACCACTTGCGCTGCCAGCGGCACGGACAGCGCGAGGGCCAGCGGCGCCGGCATCCACCGCCCGAGCCCCCGCAGCAGCGGCCTCGACAGCACCAGCAGCGCGGCCGTGGCCGCCGCCGACAGGGCGAAGCCGGGCGACGCGGCGAACCAGGGATCCGCGATGAGCAGTCCGCACACCGCCAGCGACAGCATCGCCAGGCCCGCACTGGGACGCCCCAGAAGGATGCTCAGCATCGCCAGCGCCGCCATGACCGCCGCGCGCACCACGCTGGGCTCCGGGGTGACCAGCACGACGAACGCGCCCAGCGCGGTCAGCGAGAGCACGACCCGCAGCGCGCGGCTGCCGCCCGCCAGCGAGACCAGCCAGAACACTGCGGCGACGATCACCATGCAGTTGCTGCCGCTGACCGCCGTCAGGTGCGAGAGCCCCGACGCGATCATGGCGTCGTTCAGCTCTGGAGAGACCGCCCGGGTGTCGCCGACGGCGAGGCCGGGCAGCAGGCCCGCACCCGGTTCGGGCAGCCGAGTCGCACGGGCCACGAAGGTCGCCCGCGTGCCGGCGGCGACGGCGAAGACACCGGATGCCGGCGATGCGACCTCCACGTCTGTGCCGAAGATCACCAGCCCCGCCTGCTCACTCGGCCCGGTGGCCTTGCCCTGACCGGTCACCCGCAGGCGGGCGCCCATGTCGACGCCGGGGACGGGTTCCACTCCCACCCGCACGCGAGCGCTCAACGGCTCCGTTCGACCGGGTGACCCCACGCTCACGGTCTGGGCGTCGAACCACAGTCGCCCGTCCTCGCCCACGGATGCCGACGATGCGACCTCCACGACGGCCTCCACCGCCCGCCCGTCGGACTGCGCCAGCACGGCGCGCTGCGGCTGAGCGCCGGCGACGACCAGCCCCACCGCGCTCGCGCACAGCAGCACCAGCACGACGAAGCCCCGCCTCCACCGGCCCGCCAGCAGCACCCCGACAGCCCCTGCCCCACAGGCGCCCGCCAGGGGCAGCGTGAGCACCGGCAGCTGAATGCACAGCAGCGCCACCGCCCAGAGCAGCAGCGCCAGGATGCCAGTGCGCAGGTCCTTCATACACGCACCTTGTCGCGCATCCCGGCCAGCAGCTTGTCGCCGATGCCCGGCACCGCCAGCAGGTCGTCGACGGCGCGGAACCTGCCGTTCTTCTCCCGCCAGTCCAGGATGCGCTGCGCGAGCGCCGGGCCGATCCGCGGCAGCGTCTCCAGGTCATCCTGCGTGGCGGCGTTGAGATCGACCTTCCCGTCCGCACCGATGGCCGACTCCGCGGCCTCGCCCGCGGCCGCGTCGGATGCCACGCCCCGGGCCGGCACGATGATCTGCTCGCCGTCGGTGAGCGCGCGGGCGAGGTTCACGGCCTGCAGGTCGGCATCCTCTCGTGTCCCGCCGGCGGCGGCCAGCGCGTCGACCAGCCGCGCATCGGCGTCGAGGATGTACAGACCGGGGTGCTCGACCTCGCCCAGCACGTGCACGTACAGCCCGCCGTCGGCGGGCGTCGAGGTGGACGAGCCGCCCTTCAGGCTGATCGCGTCCACGGGGGTCGACTGCCCTCGCAGGATGCCCCAGCCCACCGCGGCGGAGAGCACGACGAGCCCCAGCGTGACGGCGGCGCCGATGCCCAGCCTCAGACGAGGACGCGGCGGGGCGTCCTGTTCAGACGGCGGAGATGCGGGCACTCCGTCACGCTACGCACCCGCGCGGACGGCGGATGCCGGAATCCCGGCGCATGTGGAGAACTCCTGCACATCGGGGGGATGTGCAGGAGTTCTCGGCGGGCTCAGCGACCCGGCCCTGAGGTCAGCCCTTGACGGCGAAGTTGACGATCTTCGGAGCGCGCACGATGACGCGTACGATCTCCTTGCCCTCCAGGGCCCGCTGCACCTTCTCGTCGGCGCGGGCGGCGGCCTCCAGCTCGGCCTCGCTGATGTCCGCGGGGACGTCGAGGGTGGCGCGAACCTTGCCGTTCACCTGCACGGCCGTGGTGGCGGTGTCCTGCACGAGCAGCGCGGGATCGGCATCCGGCCAGGCGATCTCGCTCAGCGACGGCTCGTGACCCAGACGCGACCACAGCTCCTCGGCGGTGTGCGGGGCGATGGGCTCCAGCAGCAGCGCGACGGTCTCGGTCGCCTCGCGCACGGCAGGGTCGGCCGCGCCGGCACCCGCGTCGATGGTCTTGCGGATGCCGTTGACCAGCTCCATCAGACGCGCGACCAGCACATTGAACTTGGTCTGCTCGAGAAGGGTCGGAGCGTCGGCCAGCAGGCGGTGCGTGATGCGGCGCAGCACGACGTCGCCGCGGGAGGCATCCGCCCCCACCGGACTGGAGGTCTCGTCTCCGGCACGCAGGGCGCGGGCGAGGAACTTCTGAGCCCCGGAGAGCGAGACGCCGTTCCACTCCTTGTCGTCCTCCACGGGGCCCGCGAATGCCAGGCCCAGGCGCAGCGCGTCGGCGCCGTACTGACCCAGCAGGTCCGACAGCTCGACGAGATTGCCCTTGCTCTTGGACATCTTGGAGCCGTCCATGATGACCATGCCCTGGTTGACCAGGTTGGAGAACGGCTCCTGGAAGTCGATCAGCCCCATGTCGAAGAGGACCTTGGTGATGAAGCGCGCGTAGAGCAGATGCAGGATCGCGTGCTCGACGCCGCCGAAGTAGCCGTCCACCGGCGCCCAGCGCTTGGCCTCCGCCGGGTCGAAGGCGAACTGGTCGCTGTTCGGCGACAGGAAGCGCAGGAAGTACCACGAGCTGTCCACGAAGGTGTCCATGGTGTCGGGGTCGCGCAGCGCGGGCTCGCCGGAGACGGGGTCGACCGTGCGCACCCACGATTCGGCGGCGCCCAGCGGCGAGGTGCCCTTGGGGCGCAGGTCCAGGCCCTCCACGTCGGGCAGGCGCACGGGCAGGCGGTCCTCGGGAACCGGCACGACCGAACCATCCTGCAGATGCAGCATGGGGATCGGGGTGCCCCAGAAGCGCTGGCGCGAGATCAGCCAGTCGCGCAGGCGGAAGTTCTTCGCCGCGCGCCCGGTGCCGGCGGCGCTCAGCATCTCGATCGTGCGGGCGATCGCCTCGTTCTTCTCCAGCCCGTCGAGGTCGCCTGAGCCGGTCATGCGGCCGTTGCCGGTCAGGGCCTTTCCGGTGACCGCCGGGTCGAGCTCGGCCAGGTCCTCGCCCTCGTTCGCGCCGCCGGGTGCCGTGGTGTCCAGCACCACGCGCACGGGCAGGTCGAAGGCACGGGCGAAGTCCAGGTCGCGCTGGTCGTGCGCGGGCACGGCCATCACGGCGCCGTGGCCGTAGTCGGCCAGCACGTAGTCGGCCGCCCAGATCGGCATCCGCTCGCCGTTGACCGGGTTGATGACGTGACGGTCCAGGAACACGCCGGTCTTGGGGCGGTCGGTGGACTGACGCTCGATCTCGGTCTGCTTCTGCACCTGCTCCAGGTAGTCCTGGAAGCGCATGCGAACCTCGGCGGAGGATCCGGATGCCAGCTCGGCGGCCAAGTCGGAGTCGGGCGCGACCACGAAGAACGTGGCGCCGTGCAGGGTGTCGGGGCGCGTGGTGAACACCGTGACGGGCTCGTCGCGGCCCTCGATGCGGAAGTCCACGTCGGCGCCGGTGGAGCGGCCGATCCAGTTGCGCTGCATCTGCAGCACCTTGTGCGGCCAGTGCCCCTCGAGCGCGTCCAGGTCGTCCAGCAGCCGATCGGCGTACTCGGTGATCTTGAAGTACCACTGGGTGAGCTTCTTCTTCACGACCTCGGTGCCGCAGCGCTCGCAGCGCCCGTCGACGACCTGTTCGTTGGCCAGCACGGTCTGGTCCTTGGGACACCAGTTCACAGCGCTCTTGCGGCGGTATGCCAGGCCGCGCTCGTGCAGCTTCAGGAACAGCCACTGGTTCCAGCGGTAGTACTCCGGGTCCGAGGTGTGCAGCACGCGCGACCAGTCGTACGACATGCCGTAGCCGCGGAAGCCCGCCTTGTGCTGGTCGATGTTCTTGTACGTCCACTCGCGCGGGTCCGCGCCGCGCTTGATGGCGGCGTTCTCGGCGGGCAGGCCGAACGAGTCCCAGCCGATCGGGTTGAGCACGTTGTACCCGCGGTGCCGCCAGTAGCGCGCCACGATGTCGGGGTACAGGTAGTTGATCGCGTGCCCCATGTGCAGATCGCCGGAGGGATACGGGAACATTCCCAGGATGTACTTGCGGGGCCGCTCGTCGCCCTCACCACCGGCGAGGAACGTCTCGTCCTCCGCCCAGAACTGCTGCCACTTGGCCTGGATGTCATGCGCGGACATCGCCTCAGCGGGTTCGGTGGTGGTTTCGGACGCGTGCTCGGACAAGGAACGACCAATCTGAAGATGCAGGGAGCCCGCGAGAAGCGGGATGTTCCAGGTTATCGCGACTGGAGGAGCGCCGCCCACTCGTGAGGCAGCCCTGCCCCCAGCGCCGCGAGAGGCGCCCTTGCCTTCACGGAGACCTCCGCGGCCTCGGCATCCGGCTTCGACAGCCACGTGATCCCCCCTCCCGCACCGACGTACGCGTGATCGTGTTCGACGACGATGGAGCGGATGACCATGGCCAGATCCACCCTGCCGTCCAGCCCCACGTGCCCGAAGCAGCCCGAGTAGACCCCGCGGCGAGCGCCCTCCAGCCGGCGCAGGATGGCCATGGCCGACTCCTTCGGCGCCCCGGTCATGCTGCCCGCGGGGAAGGCCGCGTCCACGAGATCCCCGACGGTCGTGCCCTCGCGCAGCCGCACGCTCACGGTGCTCACCAGCTGATGCACGGCGGGGTACGTCTCCACCTGCCACAGGCGCTCCACGTCGACCGTCCCCGGCACGCCGACATGGGAGAGATCGTTGCGCATGAGGTCGACGATCATGACGTTCTCGGCGCGCTCCTTGGGATCCGCCTGCAGGTCGGCCGCCAGGCGGGCGTCCTCCTCGGCGTCCGCACCCCGCGGCCGGGTGCCCTTGATGGGGCTGGTCCGCGCCACTCCCGCTGAGACCTCGAGGAACTGCTCGGGACTGGCGCTCAGCAGCATCCGCTCCCCCACGCGGATGAACCCGCCGTGGTGCGCAGGCGTCGCCGCCCGCAGCCGGCGGTAGACCGACAGCGGATCCCGCGGACGCGAGGCGGTGAAGCGCGTCGTCAGGCACAGCTGGTACGCGTCACCGCGCTCGATGGCGGCACGGCACTCCTGCACGAGCTGCATGTACTCGTCGACACCGTGACGGGCGCTCGCGAGGTTCGGCCCGGGTTCTGCCGGAGGAGCAGCGGATGCCGTGGGCACGACAGCCAGGACCTCCGCACGCCAGGCGTCGGCCTCATCCTCGGCGGCGAGCGCGAACGCGCGCCCGGTGGCGTGGTCGACGGCGATCGCGCGCTCCACCGTGATCCAGGCTCCCTCGCCCTCGTACGAGAGCCAGCCCACCCAGCCGCCGCGGAACGGCAGATCGTCTGCGAGGGCGGCAGTGTCCAGCGACACGGAGCGGACCGCAGTCGGATCCTGCTCGACACGGCCGGTGCCGAGGACGCTCCAGCCCTCGGATGCGTCAACGCCGGCATCCAGCCAGAATGCCGTGCTCCGGTCGGCGAGCAGTCGCAGGAAGACGGCTTCGGCATCGACGACGGCAGCCAGCGGCAGAGCCTGAAGAGGGCGGGGAGCGGGCACGTCTCCCAGCGTAGGGGCGCACGGCGCCGTTCTCAGCGTCCGAGAGCTCGGAGGCCGTACGCTCATGGGGTGAACGACTTCGTGCTCTGGGCGATCCAGACGGTGCAGTCCGTCGATCCGGTCCTGCGCACGCTGCTCGCCGGAGCCGCCATGATGCTGGAGACCAGCATCCTCGTCGGCCTGATCGTGCCCGGTGACACGGTCGTGCTCGTGGCGGCGCTCGGGGTCGCGTCGTGGGGCCAGGGCATCGCGCTGGGCGTCAGCGTGATCGTCGGCGCGCTCATCGGCGAATCACTGGGATTCTGGCTGGGCCGCTGGGCGGGACCGCACATCCGGCACTCCTGGCTGGGCCGACGCATCGGCGAGGAGCACTGGGAGCGGTCCGAGCGCTACCTGCGCAAGCGCGGGGGCATCGCCATCTTCCTGTCGCGCTTCCTGCCGTTGCTGCACTCCCTGGTTCCCCTGACCGTGGGCATGAGCGGCTACGCGTACCGGCGCTTCATCGCCTGGACGCTGCCGGCCTGCGTGCTGTGGACGACCGCCTACGTGGGCCTGGCCGCAGGCGCCGCGGGCAGCTACCCCGAGCTCTCCCAGCGCATGCACTACGCGGGATACGTGTTCGTCGGCATCATCGCCCTGCTGCTGATCGGGGTGCTGGTGGTCAAGAAGGTCATCGCCCGCCGCGAGGAGCGCCATATGAGGGATGAGTCGCAGCACGAAGCGTGAAAGACTGGATGCGATGCCCTCCGCCTCCGCGGCCAAGATCCACTGGTTCGCCCGACTCGAACACCGCGTCCATGTCTCGCGCGAACGCCGCGCCCGCAGACGTGGTCGTTCGGCGACCGTCGTCCCGATTCCGGGCTACGGCGGAACCGGCTGGGTGCGGGTGGTCGGGCGGGTGCTGATCCTGCCGCCTGTGCCGAAGAAGGCGCGCGACGAGGCGGCCGGCGCACGCGGCTGGCGCGCATTCGCCGGCATCCCGGTCGGCTACGCGGCCGTGCAGGTGCACGTGGGCGGACGCACGCACGACGTGGTCGCCGACCGCGGCGGCGTGATCGACACCGTCATTCCCGCGGACCTCTCTCCCGGCTGGCAGACCTTCACGATGTCCGTCGAAGGCCGGGAGCCCGTGGAGGCCACGGCGTTCATCGTCGCCGACGATGCGCGCTTCGGCGTGGTCTGCGACGTGGACGACACCGTCATGGTCACAGCCCTCCCCCGGCCGTTCGTGGCCGCGTGGAACTCCTTCGTGCTCGACGAGCACGCGCGCACACCCGTGCCCGGGATGGCCGTGCTGCTGGAGCAGCTGCGCCGCGATCGCCCCGGCGCACCCATCATCTACCTGTCCACGGGCGCGTGGAACGTGGCGCCCACGCTGCGCAGGTTCCTCTCCCGGAACCTGTTCCCCGCGGGGGCCATGCTGCTCACCGACTGGGGCCCCACCCATGACCGCTGGTTCCGCAGCGGCCGCGACCACAAGACGAGCAACCTGCAACGACTGGCCGAGGAGTTCCCCGGCGTGCGGTGGCTGCTCATCGGCGACGACGGGCAGCACGACGAGTCCATCTACTCCGACTTCCTCGAGCGCAATCCCGGGTCCGTCGCCGGCGTCGCCATCCGCCGCCTGCTGCCCGCCGAGGCGGTGCTGGCCGGTGGCCGCGCCACTGTCCAGCACGTGGCAGGGTCCGTACCCTGGGTGAGCGCCGAGGACGGCGCGGGCCTGCGGGATCGGCTGCGCGAGGCCGGCATCATCGACACCGCGTCATGAGACTGCCCCGCGACGCGTGGATGCAGCGCGCCGGAGTGCATCAGGAGCGCGCGGATGCCCTGACCGCGGCGCACCGCGAGCGCGCGGCCCGCGGCGAGAAGCACCCGGTGTGGGACTTCCTGTTCACGTACTACGGCTACAAGCCCGCCTTGCTGCGCCGCTGGCATCCGGGCTCGGGAATCGTGCTCGAGGACGCACCGGAGCGCGCAGGGTGGCGCTGGTACACCCCCGCCGGCCTCGGCGATGCCGTGATGCCGGATCCCGAGGCCTTCCGCACCGAGAAGCCCCAGTTGGCGGGCCTGGTGGAGCGGATGCTGCGCCGCACAGCGTCTCGCCCGGGGCAGTTCGGCTGCTTCGGCCTGCACGAGTGGGCCATGGTCTACCGCGAGGCCGAGCACCGGCATCCGGCGCCGCTGCGACTGGGCCAGGCGGGCACGGATGCCGTGGTCGAGGCGCACGAACTGCGCTGCACGCACTTCGACGCGTTCCGGTTCTTCACGCCGGATGCCGTGCCGCGCAACCGCCTGTCGCCCACGCGCGACTCGCAGCCCGATCTGGAGCAGCCGGGCTGCCTGCACGCGGGCATGGACCTGTACAGGTGGGCCGTGAAGCTCGGGCCGCTGATTCCCGGCGAGCTGCTGCTGGACGCTTTCGAGCTGGCGCGGGACATCCGCCTGCTGGACATGGAGGCCGCGCCCTACGATCTGTCGGAGTGGGGCGTGCAGCCGGTGCGCATCGAGACGCCGGAGGGCAAGGCCGAGTACGTGCGCCGCCAGCGCGGCTTCGCCGAGCGCGGCGCGGTCATGCGGGAGCGGATGCTGGCGGCCTGGCTGGGGCACTGACCTGGCTGGGCACTGACCTGACTGGGGCACTGACCTGACGGGGTCACTGAGCCGGTCGAAGTGTCGCCAGCTGCATGCGCAGCGCCATGACGTGCTCGGCGGCATCCTGCAGTCGCGCGGCGGGCAGTCTACCGTCCTGCACGGCCTGCACGATGGCCCGGGCGATCTGCCCGGCCGTCTGCGGCGTGGAGCCCGCGATGACCAGCACCATGTCGTTGCCGGCCGCGATCGCCGCCACGCCGTCGGCCACCAGGCCCCGGTAGGCCGGCACCCCCGAGGAGGTGAGCATGCCGATGTCGTCGGTGATCGTGAGCCCGGCGAAGCCCAGCTCGTCGCGGGCGATCTCGTGCCAGCGCGGCGACAGCGAGGCGGGGGCGGAGTCCACGGCGGCGTACGCCAGGTGGCCGAACATGAGCACCTCGGCTCCGGCGGCGATGCCGGCCTGGAACGGCACCGCCGGGCCCTGCCGCCACTGCGCCAGTGCCAGGTCTGTGTGCGGGATGCTGACGTGCGAGTCACCCGGCGTCGCTCCGTGACCCGGGAAGTGCTTGAGCGTGGACAGCACGACGCCCTTCTCACCGTTCACGGCCGCGGTCACGCGCGCGGCTGCGGACGACGGATCCGCACCCAGCGCGCGTGGCGCGATGAACGCCGTGGGATTGGCGGGGACATCGGCGATGACGCCGAAGTTCAGGTTCGCGCCGATCTCGGCGACCATCTTCGCTCGCTGTGCGAAGACCTGCTGCACCCGAGCGGGATCGTCGGCCTGGAGTCCCCTTCCACCGGGCAGCGTGTCCCACGGCAGCCGGGAGATGTAGCCGCCCTCCTGGTCGATGGCGATCAGCGGCGGCAGGTCGGCATCCAGCGTGAGGGCGTCCGTCACAGTGCGCTCGGCGGCGGCGTCAGCGGCGATGTTGTCGCCCATCAGGATGAAGCCGCCCAGCGGCGCGCCGTCGGCACCCGAGGCCATGAATGCGCGGAGGGCGGCGGGGTCGGTTCCCGGGATCGTGCCCATCACGACGCTGGAGGCCTGCTGGGCGGGGCTCATCCGCGCCACTGCCGCCTGCACGGGATCCGGGGTCGGAGTCGGGGTGGGGGTCGCGGTCGGCGACGCGGCCCGTGATCCCGTCGGCCCGGCCGGAGCTGTTGCGGGCGCGCAGCCGACCAGGGCGATCACGGCGAGCGCTGCGATCGCCGTGCCCCAGGCGGATCTGCGCATGCCTGCGACTCTAGGCGATGACGCTGACAACTCCCACTGATGGGTTCCTGAGCCTGTCGAAGGGCCCTGCTTCGAGTCCGTCGAGACTGCGCCGCACGCCCTTGGCCGCCGAGCGCCCCGCGCGGTTGGCGCCGATGGTGCTGGCCGAGGGGCCGTAGCCCACCAGCTGGATCCGAGGATCCGCGACGGCAGTGGTCCCCCGGCCGTTCCGGGCGAGCTGGATGCCGCCCTGCGGGCTGCGCAGATGCAGCGGCGCCAGGTGTGCGATGGCGGGACGGAAACCGGTGGCCCACAGGATCACGTCGACCCGCTCGAAGGATCCGTCCGCCCAGCGCACGCCGTCGGGCTCGATGCTCTGGAACATCTCACGGCGGGCAGCGTACGCGCCGAGCCGTTCGGCCGTGCGCTCCTGCGGACGCAGCACGAGTCCGGTGACGCTCACCACGCTCTGCGGCGGCAGGCCCCGCGCGACGCGCTGTTCGACGAGGGCGACGGCCGCGGCGCCCGCCTCGGGCGTGAAGTCATCGGTGCGCCACACCGGCGGACGGCGCGTCACCCACACGGTATCGGTGATCGGGGCCAGCGCGCCGAGGAACTGCACGGCAGAGGCTCCACCGCCCACGACCAGCACCCGCTTGCCGGCGAAGTGCTCAGGGCCCGGGTAGTCGACGGTGTGCAGCTGCTCGCCGAGGAAGGTCTCCATACCCGGGTAGTGCGGCAGGAAAGGCTTCGACCAGGTGCCCGTGGCGTTCACGAGGGTGCGCGTGCGCCAGGTGGCCCGGGCGGCGCGCACCACGAGGATCCCCCCGTCGTCACTCACCTCGCGCACGGTCACGGGCCGGATGATCGGCAGGCCGTGCTCGTGCTCATAGGCGGCGAAGGTGCGCGGCACGGCCTGATTGGCGCGCTCCGTCGTGTGCGCGGGCGGGCTGTCGCCGGGCAGCTCCGCGACGCCGTGCACGTCGAGCATCGTCAGCGCGTCCCATCGGTGCTGCCAGGCCCCGCCGGGATGCTCGTTCGCATCCAGCACGACGTGCCCGATGCCGAGTCGCTTCAGGTGGTACGACGTCGACAGGCCCGCCTGGCCGGCTCCGATCACGATGCTCTGAAGGATGCTCACACCGCGGCCCAACGCCCGGAAGGGTGCGGATGTTCCCTTGCTACACTGGCCGGCAAGCGACCGCCGGGACGACCCGGCGGAGAGATCACAGGCGGGGACGGCCCTGCGGATTCGGCATCCGCCATGCGAACCCTGCTGCGCTCCACCCTCACCCCCATCGCCGTCCTGCGGCTGGTGCTGGGCTGGGGCTCCTTCCTCCTGCTGCTCGTGCTGGCGCCCTTGCTCGCCGGTCCGCTCCCGGTCTGGCTGCTGTGGCTGATACTGGCCGGCATCGTCGCGGTCATCACCGTCAGCGCGTTCGGCGTGGTGACGGAGGCCGAGCATCTCGCCGACCGCCTGGGCGACCCCTACGGCACCCTGGTGCTGACCCTGTCCATCGCCGCCATCGAGGTGATCCTCATCTCAGCCGTCATGCTGGGGCCGGGTGAGCATGCGACCATCGCCCGCGATTCGGTGATGGCCGTGTCGATGATCATCATGAACCTGGTGATCGGCGCTTCCCTGCTGGTGGGCGGGTACCGGCATCCGGATCGGCGCGCCAACAGCACGGGCGTCTCGCTGTATCTCGGGATGCTGATCGTGCTGCTGACCGTCGCCTTCGCCCTCCCCGGGCTGATCGGCGACGGCACGGGGGCCTACACGCCCGCGCAGGCGATCATCGTGGTGATGCTGACCGTGGGCGTGTACGCCTTCTTCCTGGTGCGGCAGATGGGCGCGCAGCGCACGGACTTCCAGGAGATCGAGGAGGCCTCGCCACCGGCATCCGCTCCCGCTCGTCCGCCGATCCCGCGGGTGCTCTCCGAGCACCGCGCCGAGCTGACAGCGCGCACCGCGCTGCTGATCGCGATGGTGCTGCCGATCGTGCTGCTCTCGCACGACATGGCCGTCCTGCTGGACGAGGGACTGGATCGTCTGGGGGCTCCGGTCGCGCTTTCCGGCATCCTCATCGCGATGATCGTTTTCCTGCCCGAGACCATCACCACCATCCGCGCGGCCGCCGGCGGTGAGCCTCAGCGGGTCAGCAACCTGTGCCACGGTGCGCTGGTGTCGACGGCGGGACTCACGATCCCCGCGGTGCTGACGATCGGGCTGCTCACCGGGCAGCACGTGCTGCTCGCCGAGACTCCGGTGAACCTGGTGCTGCTGGGCGCCTCGCTGCTGCTGACGCTGGCCACGTACTCGGCCCGCAGGCTCACGCCGCTGCACGGCGCGGTGCACCTGCTGGTGTTCGTGCTGTACGGGCTGAGCGTGTTCGCCTGAGCGCCGGTCGGCGGGCCTGTGCTCACGCCTTCTCGGCGGTGCCGAACTCCCCCACCAGATAGGTCATGGTGCGGGCCACGCAGTCCGCATCGCACCGCCCGGCCTGATAGCCGCCCCCGCAGGTGATGAGCTCTTTGAGCACGGGGATGAGTTCGTTCGATCGGGCGCCCAGAGGCGCCAGGTCACGGCCGGCCTCCCTCTCCTGCGCCTGGTAGCCGCGCACCGCGGCGATCATGGCGTCCGTCATGTCCTGCACATCGATGTCGCCGCGCAGGAAGCCGGGTCCCATCGCGATCGGCGCCTCGATGGCGGTCCTGATGCGGTCCGCCTGCTGCTCTGCCTCGATCGTGTCCACCATGGTCTGCTCCTTCGCGCTGCTCCCGGTACTTCCATTGTGCTCCCGATCCGGGTGAGAAGCTCAGCCCCGACGGTCGCGCAGCACTCCGTCGTGCAGCTCCAGCACGCGATCGGCGCGCGCCGCCATCGCGGCGTCGTGCGTGGCGACGATCGCAGCCGTGCCGTTCTCGTGCACGAGGCGGGCGATCAGCTCCATGATCTGCGCACCGGTCTCGCTGTCCAGCTGGGCGGTCGGCTCGTCCGCCAGCAGGATGCCGGGTGCCATCACCAGTGCGCGGGCGATCCCGACGCGCTGCTGCTGGCCGCCGGACAGCTCCCCTGGACGCTGCCCGGCATGATCGGCCAGGCCCACGTCGCGCAGCGCGTCCGCCACACGGCGATCCCTCTCGGCAGGCGCCATCCGGCGGATGCGCAGCGGCACCTCGACGTTCTCGGCCGCCGAGAGCACCGGGATGAGCCCGGAAGTCTGGAAGATCGAGGCGATGCGCGATCCGCGCAGAGCGGCGACGTCGGTGGAGGCGTCAGCGAGGTCGGCGCCGTCGACGAGCACCCGACCGGACGTGGGACGGTCCAGACCGCCCAGCATCGTCAACAGCGTGGTCTTGCCCGCCCCCGACCTGCCGGCGACCACCACCAGCTCTCCCGCCCGCACGGACAGTTCCGCCTCGCGCACGGCCGCCACGTCGCCCGACGGGCTCGGGAAGACCCGGGACAGCGCCTCGGCCTCCAGCACGGCGCTCATCAGGAATCCTCCTCGCGGTCGGGCGCGACGCGCACATGATCGGGCTCCAGGCTCAGCCTCACCCGCTCGCGCAGGTCGAGGGCCGACACGAAGTCGGCCGGCAGCTGCATCCGTCCCGCACGATCGAGCACCGCGTACTCCCTGGCCGTGCGCACGGCGACGCCGTCTTCACCCGTGCTGCGGCTGCGCAGCGTCTCCGTCGACGTGCGCCCGTCGCGGATGCGCACGGTGCGCTCGACGTGCTCGGTCACACCGGCATCGTGCGTGACGATGAGCGTGGTGACGCCGCGCTCGCGATTGACGATCTCCATCGCCGCGAGGACCTCGGCACTGGTCTGATCGTCGAGCTCGCCCGTGGGCTCGTCGGCCAGCAGCACGCGCGGCCGGTTGGCGAGAGCCACGGCGATCGCGACGCGCTGCCGCTGCCCGCCCGAGAGCTGTGCGGGACGCTTGTCCGCGAAGTCCGCGGCGCCCAGTTGCGTCAGGAGCTCGTCGGCGAGAGCCCCCCGCTCCCCCCGTGGCACGACGCCCGCCATCTCGTGGACCATGGCGATGTTCTCCCGTGCCGAGAGGTACGGCAGCAGATTGCGGGCGGACTGCTGCCACACGAACCCCACACTGCTGCGGCGGTATCTCAGCCTCTCCGCGCTGCGCATGGTCACCAGATCGTGCCCCGCCACGCGCGCCGAGCCGGCCGTCGGCCTGTCGAGCCCGGCCAGGATGCCGAGCAGGGTGCTCTTGCCCGATCCGGAGGCGCCGATCAGCGCCACCATCTCGCCCGTCGCCACCCGCAGCTCGAGTCCCTGCAGCGCCTGCACCTCCACGCCCTGCGCGGTGAAGATCCGCACCAGGCCCGCGCAGACGATCGCACCATCCGACATGTCACTCATCCTCTCCCGACCTCCGGCTCACGGCATCCGCTCATCGCCCGCGCGGATCGCGTCCGCAGAATCCAGCCGTGCGGCCAGTCCTGCGGCCACCGCGACGGAGAACGCGGCGACCAGTGCGAATCCGACCACGGCCGCGAGCGCCCACACGCCGCCCAGCGACACCGGCGGCTGCGCCGACCCTCCCACGAAACCCCGCAGATCCAGCTGCGGGATGACCAGCATCGCCGTCGCGACTCCCGCGCCCACGCCGAACGGCAGTGCCAGCAGCAGCGCAGGCGCCACCTCCCAGGCCACCAGGCGGCCCGCCGTGCGGCGGACGCTCCCCAGCGTGCGCAGGATCGCCAGCATCCGCGCCCTCGTGTCCGCCCCCAGTGCGAGCGTGGCGATGATCGCGACGGTCAGCAGCACCGCCACGATCCCACTGGCCGCCAGCAGCGCGCCGCGCACGACGGCGTAGCCGGGATCCTCGGCGTGCGCAGCCACGACGCGTTCGGGGGTTGTGAACACGGCATTGCCGCCCGCTGCGGCGACGGCCGCGGCGCCGACGGCATCCGGGTCGGAGCCGGGCTCGGTCGCGAGATACAGCTGGGAGTAGCCGGTGCTGTCCTGCCCGACGGCTTTCGCACCCCCCACATCGACGATCACCCACTCGTCGGTGCTGCCGAAGGGCACGTCCGACGTCACGACGCCCACCACCCGAACCGGCGTCCGGCCGATCTTGAGCTTCGCGCCCGCGCCACCCAGTTCGTTCCACAGCCCCTGCGACATGACCACCGGCACGGGTCCGTCCGCGCGCTCGCCCAGTGACGCCGGCAGCGGGATGCGCGTGTCGAATCCCTGCTGCACGCGCGCGAACGCGGTACGGTCCAGCACGTACACCCTGGTCTGCTGCTCGGTCGTGCCTGCGGAGATCTGCGCGTTGCCGCCGTCCTGCGTCGCCGCCAGCGCGGCCACGCCGTCCAGCGCTGCGACGTCCTTCACCGCGGCATCTGTGATGTAGGCGGCATCCACCCGCACGTCGGCTCCGACGTCGATGTCGGCCGCCCGCACGATGCCGCCGGAGACCGTCGCCGCGAAGGAGATGGAGAAGACGGCCACGCCGAGCCCGGCGACGACGCCGAAGACGGGTGCGGTGCGCACGGCCGACTCCCGGCGCGCGCGTGCCGGGCCCAGCAGGGATTCCAGCGATGCGCGGCGCGCCCCGCGGCGCTCTGCCAGCCTCAGCAGCACGGGCAGCAGTCTCAGGGTGAGGATGCTGCCCGCGACGCCCAGCAGCACGGTCAGCGCCAGCAGCACCGGATCCGCGCCGCCGCCCTGCCCGCGCATCATCACGAGGATCCCGAGTGCGGCTGTCGCCGCGAGCGCCAGCAGCTCCAGCGCGATCCTCCCGGTCCCGCGGCCGTGCTTCTCGCCCAGGTCACGGCGACCCTCGGCGGCGGCGTCCGCGAGCGTGCTCCACGGCAGGGCGACAGCCGGGACGAGCGCGAGGACGACGGGCACGGCCAGCACCCAGCCGCCGTCCAGGCCCCACATCGCTGCGGCGCCGCCCACGCCGACCGCGGCTCCGATCACGCCCAGCAGCGCACCCTCCCCGCCGAGCAGGGCGATCAGCCGTCCGAGGGAGGCGCCTCGTGCGCGGAGCACGCGGATGCCCGCCACCCGCCGCACCGCGATGAGCCGGGCCACCAGTGTCAGCACCACCAGCGCCACCATCATCGGGCCGACCGCCGCCACGGTGACGACGGGCGTCATGGCGTTCGCGCGGGAGATGCCGGCATCCAGCGCCTGCGGCAGCGCGGAGTGGAACTGCAGACCACGGCTGTAGAAGCCGTTGTCCGGCATGCGGATCGCGACCACGTCGGCCGAGAGCAGGCGCAGCTGCGCGGAGGCGCGTTCGGCGGTGGTCACGTCCACTCCCGTGGTCCAGAACGGCATCCAGGAGTTGATCTTGGCGTTCCTGGTCCACTCGTCCAGGAGCGAGGCCTCGTCGACCTGCATGAACGCCGCGCCGATCAGGATGCGGTTGCCGCCCCCGTCGACCTCGACGCGCGGGGTCGCCGATCCGCCGATGAAGGTCCAGTCCCCGGCATCCTTGCCGTTCGGCGTCACGATGCCGACCAGGGTCAGTTCGAGCCGGTCCCAGCGGCGCCGCTCACCGACCCGCCACTTCAGCTCGTCGGCGACCTCGCGGGTGAACACGATCTCGACGCCGTCGGCGGGATCGGTCTTTCCCGGCATCCGTCCCTCGGCGAGATCCACACGCCCAGCGAGACCCGGGTCGGAGATCAACCCGACGCGGTTCAGCGGCACCGGGGTGGTGCGCTGCGGGTCGTCGTCGACCGTCGCGGACGGATCCAGTCCGACGGTGATGCGCGGCGTGCCCAACAGGCTGCGCAGCGGCTCCGGCTGGGTGCGGCGCACCTGCTCGACCGCCGCCAGCGCACCGCCCCAGACGCCGAGGCCGTCGTCGGACGTGCGACTGGCGAGCGGCAGCCCCGGTGCGGTCGCCGACGGCCAGCGCGTGAGGTCGGGGACGGATGCCACGCCGCGGCGGATGGTGGCCGTGCGCCCGTCCGACAGCAGCGCGGGCGCCGCCACGGCCAGTGCGGAGAGCACCGCGATCACGACGATGACCAGCAGCGACAGCAGCGGCGTGGTCGCCGCGCCCCGGGTCAGCAGCCGCGTCCGCCCGCTCATGCGCCCGCTCCCAGTACCACGGGCAGGACGAGCCAGGCCACGACCGCGCCGAGCGCGCCGCCGACGAGCACCGCGTAGATCGCCACCCCCGCCGTCTCCCCCGTTCTCATCGCACGCTGACGGCGGCGCGACAGCCCGAGCGCGCGCAGCACCACGGGTTCGCCGCGGCGCTCGCCGCCCATCGCCGAAGCCGCGGCGAGGAAGCCCAGGACCCCGAGCGCGGCAGCCGCCAGCGCACCGGCGCTGAGCACAGTGGGAGCGACGGACGTCACCGGCGTCGCACTCACCTGCGCGGCGGTGAGGAGGCGGGCGGGGTGCGCGGTCGCCGCCCGCAGCCTGCGCACGGTGTCCGCCGGCTCGTTGCTGTCCACCCACAGCTCGTCAGGCGCGATGTCGGCGCCGGTGAGGCTCAGCTGCTCCGCGGCGACGGCCACCCCCCAGCCGGTTCCCACGGTCGGCAGGGAATCGACGATGCGGGCGACGCGGAATCGCACAGCCTGGGCGCTGAAGCGCACCTCGCCCGTGAACACCGTGCCGCCGGCGGCCTCGAGCCGGTCGGCGAGGCTGCGGGTGACCTCCACGGGGATGCCGCCGTCGGAGCCGACGGGAAGTTTCATCCCGCCGACCCGTTCGTGCGATGGCGCGGCCAGCAGCACGGCCTCATCGCTGCCGACGACCAGCCGCGTGCGCAGCACCGGAGAGACGCTCCTCACCCCGGGCCAGGACGCGACCTCGGATGCCCGCACGTCCAGGGCATCGTCGGCTATCATCCGCACGTCGCCCGCCAGCTGCGCGATCCGCGTGCCCTGCTCGGCGGATCGGGCGGCCGAGGGCGCAGCCACGGCGAGTGCGACGGATGCCGTGGCGAGGGCCAGGCACAGGATCGCGATCGCCGCACCGCCCATCCGGCGGGCCAGCTGGCGAAGGGGCAGGATCGGCGAGATGCCGCGGGTGCGACGCAGCAGCCGCTCGGCCAGCCCCGCGAGCGGCACCGCGACCGCGGGTGCGAGGGCGCACGCCGCGATCAGCAGCAGGGCGGGCGCAGCCGCCGCGAGCGGATCCGCAGTGCCGTCTTCGCGGACAACACTGCCGGCTCCGAACAGCTGCCAGGCAGGCAGGGCCGCCGCTCCCGCGGCGACGAGGGCCGGCAGCAGCACGGCCGCCAGCGAGCGCAGGCCCGCGTCGGACCGCGCCGTGTCCGGCCGCATCCCGCTGCGCACGGTGAATGTCGCTGCGGCGACGGCGGAAAGTGCGACCGCAGCGGTTGCCGCCAGCACGCCGGTGCCGGTGATGCCGACGCTCGGCGCGAGCGCGGCCAGTGCCAGGAGCGCTCCCGCAGCGGCGACCACGGCGATCTCCGCGGCGGCGGTCGATGCGAGCCGGATGCTCGAGGCTCCGCGCGCCCGCAGCAGCGCGAGCTCCTCACGGCGGGACACCGCCAGCGTGCGCAGCACGACCCCCAGCACGAGGGCGCCGAGCAGGGCGAGGATCAGCGGCGGGGCCACCAGCAGACCCCGCGTGCCCGCCAGCGCAGCGGCCTGGCGCTCAAGCGTCGCCCCCAGCTCGCCGTCGATGCGGACGTTGTCGTGGTGCTGGGGGTCCACGGCATCCGGCAGGTCCTGCAGCGCCGTGAGTGCGCGCTGCAGCCCGGGGATGTCTGCCGGCGCCGTCCGCGTCGGCGTGATCTGCCACGTGACGGTGGGGGTGTCCTGGACGGCGGCGAAAGCCGCCGCGTCTACGACGGCAGGCCCGATGACCCCGTCGCTCTCGCCGGATGCGACAGACGGGTCGCCGAGCCATGCCGGGTCGGCCGGGTCGCCGGGCTTCCAGGTGCCGGCCAGGGTCAGCGGCGTTCCGCCGTCGGTGAGGGTGACGGCATCTCCGATGGTGAGATCCGCACGGCGCGCAGCCGGCGCGGTCAGTGCGAACTGTCCGCCCGACGTCGGCCAGGTCCCCTCGGCGAGGCGACCGAGTCGGATGATGCGGTCGTCCTGCAGCAGCCGCAGCGAGAGCTGCTCGCCCTGCGCCGACTGCACCCGCGCCTCCACCTCGACCTGACGCGACACATCGACATCCGCGCCGGTGAACGCCTCTGCGACGGCCTTGCGCACCCGGGTGTCCTGGGCTGCGGGGTCAGCGGCCTGATAGGCGACGACCCTCGCTGTCTGCGCGTCGGGTTCGGCACGGGCGAAGATCTCCGAGGCGCCGGAGGCCAGCATCCGCTGCGCCACGGCGTCGAGCGCGCCGATGCTGACCACCGCGAGCACGACGATGAGCACGATCAGCGACAGTCGGCCGAGATGCTCTCGGGCCCGCCTGGCGAAAAACGTCATCGTCCCTCATTCGCTGCGCACAACGCTGACCATCCTCGCCCCGGCTGTGCGCAGAGCGCAACAGGGGGAGATCAGAAATCGACGGCGTCGCGGATGATCGGGCACGTCATGCAGTGCCCGCCGCCACGGCCGCGACCGAGCTCCGCGCCGACGATCGGGATGACCTCGATCCCGGCGCTGCTGATGAGATCGTTGGTCTTCGTGTTGCGGTCGTAGGTGTAGACCACGCCTGGTTCCAGTGCCACGGCGTTGTTGCCGCTGTCCCACTGCTGGCGCTCGGACTCGTACACATCGCCACCGGTCTCCAGCACGCGCAGCCGGTCGAGATTCAGCGCCGATGCCACGACATCGGTGAAGGCCGCGTCGCCATGGTCGGTCACGTGCAGGGCCTCAGAGCCCGTGCCGGGGCGCAGGGTCACGGTGCGCACGGCATCCATGATGCGCGGGTACACGATGACCGCGTCCCTGTCCACGAACGTGAAGACGGTGTCCAGGTGCATGGCCGATCTCAGCTTGGGCATGCCCGCCACGATGACCTGCTCGGCAGCGCCCGACGCGAACAGCGATGCGGCGACCTGCGTGATGGCCTGCCGCGAGGTGCGCTCGCCCATGCCCATCAGCACGGCGCCGTTGCCGATGGGCATGACATCGCCGCCCTCGAGGGTCGCCGGTCCCGAGCCGTGCTCGGCATCGCCCCACCACACACGGGAGCCGGTGTAGTCGGGGTGGAAGGAGTAGATGGCCTTCATCAGCAGCGTCTCGTCGCGGCGCGCCGGCCAGTACAGCGGGTTCATGGTCAGGCCGCCGTAGAGCCAGCAGGTGGTGTCGCGCGTGTACAGCGTGTTCGGCAGCGGCGGCATGAGGTACTCGCTGGCGCCGGTGGACTCGCGGGCCAGGGCGAGGAACCCGTTGCGGTAGTCCGCCGGCAGGTCGGTCGTGGCCAGGCCGCCGATCAGGAACTCCGCCAGCTGCTCGGTGCCGAGGGATGCCAGGAAGGCGCGGGTCGGGTCGATGAGGCCGACGCCCACCTGGTCGGCGGTGATCTTGCGGTCCAGCAGCCAGTCGGTGGCGCCGGGGACGGCCAGGGTCTCCGTCAGCAGTTCGTGCAGCTCGACGACCTCCACGCCGTGCGCGCGCATGCTGGCGACGAACGCGTCGTGATCGCGCTGCGCGTTCTCGACCCACAGCACGTCGTCGAACAGCAGCGAGTCGGCGTTGGACGGCGTGAGCCGGTGATGCGCGAGCCCCGGGCGGCACACCAGCACCTTGCGGAGCCGGCCGACCTCGGAGTGCACCCCGTAGTCCACAGCAGTCGTCATTGTCGTTCCTTCCCCATGTCGATCCCTACGATCGTATTCCCGGGACGGAAGAAGCCCCGCGATCTCTCGCGGGGCTCCTCGATGGTGGACCTGAGGGGACTCGAACCCCTGACCCCCTGCATGCCATGCAGGTGCGCTACCAGCTGCGCCACAGGCCCATCTGCGCTGCGGGGCCTGTGGCCCGGCAACCTGTTCAGCATACTACGGAGATTCAGACCATCGCCAATCGCGGGCGATCGCCGGGAGTGTCGCGCGCCTATATTTCTCACATGACCTCTGATGGCACGAGCCGGCCGCTGACCAACTGGCACACTTCGCACGCCGAGCGTCTGACGGGCGGTCAGCGCGCAGCGGACCGCCTGCGCAACGGGATGGGCTCGTGGGCGTTCATCGCCGCGTTCGTCGTGCTCATGCTGGCCTGGGCAGTGGTGAATCTCACGGCGGTGGCATGGGATCCGTATCCGTACATCCTGCTGAACCTGTTCCTGAGCATGCTCGCGGGTCTCCAGGGCGCGATCCTGCTCATCGCCGCCAAACGGCAGGATGCCATCGCCGCTGCGCTCGCGCAGCACGACTACGAGACGAACCTCGCCGCCAAGAAGGGGATCGAGGAGCTGATGGCCATCAACCGGCTCCAGCTCGAGCTCCTCCGCGAGCTGCGCCACCCGGCTGACGACGCGCGATGAGACACGGCGGGACTACTCCCCGGCGACGCGCTCCGCGATCTCGATCGGGACGACGGGGCAGTCCTTCCAGAGGCGCTCCAGCCCGTAGTAGCTGCGCTCCTCGGCGTGGAAGACGTGCACGATCAGGTCGCCGAAGTCCAGCAGCACCCACCGTGCCTCCGCGCGGCCCTCGCGGCGCACGCGCTTGTGACCAGCTTCGAAGAGCTGGTCCTCGATCTCGTCGGCGATGGCGGCGACGTTGCGCTCGCTGTTGCCGGTGACCAGCAGGAAGATGTCGACTAGCGGCAGCGGCTCCGACACGTTCAGCGCGACGAGGTCCTCACCGCCCTTGGAGTCCGCCGCGTTCGCGGCGATCTGGAGCATCTCGAGGGCGTTCTGGGGGGACTGCATCAACCGAAGACTCCTGTGATGAAGGCGATGACCAGCGTCGTGGCGAGGACGATGGCCAGACCACCGGCGACGATCGCCAGGGTGATCATGAGCTTGTTGCTCTTGTCGGGTGCCGGCGGGCGGATGACCTCGCCCGCGGGCTTGGAGGTGCTCACGGCGGAGCTGGCGGCGATGGGCGTGGGCGAGGACGCCGGGGCGAGCTCGCTGTCCATGAATCCCGCGTCGGCGGCCCTGCCGTCGGCGGCGCCGAGAGCGTGTCCCTGCGAGCCCAGCCCCTCGGGCAGCGCATACGTGCCCGTGACGAGGATCTCGCCGGTGGAGGCGATCGGGCCGGAGAGGGAGCCGAGCCCCGGCGAAGGGGTGAAGATCAGCGCCGTGGATGCCCCGTGCTGGGAGTTCGAGGCCGTGCCGTCGAGCACGTCGTCGAAGCGCGCACCGGCGACGGGATCGGTGCGCCGCGCCTGCACGCCGATGCCGAATGCAGCGCCGACCTTCGGGCGATCGGGCTCGACGCCCTTGGGCTCGACGCCGTCGGGCTCGACGGTCTCGGTCTCGACGCCCTCGGGCTCGACGGTCTTGGGCTCGACGTCCGCCGGCTCGGCAGCCGGGGGCTCAGCACCCGCGGGCGCGACGGGCTCGGGCTCGGGCTGCTCGCTGACCCGGACCTCATCGGCGACATGTCCCGGAAGCATCAGGCCCCGGCCCATCACCTCGGGGACGATGCGCTTGCGCGGGGCGGGCGCCGCGGTCGCCGCGGGAGTCTGCTCGTCCTCGACAGGTCGCTCGAACATGGCGGCGACCCGGTCGCGATCCACGGAGGCGGGCGCGGGGTCCGCAACGGGCGTCGCCTCGGTCACGGCATCGAACCGCGGTGCGGGGGCGGGCGCATCCGTGAACGTCGGAAGGCCTGAGACGAGTCCCGCGCTCTGCGGCGGAACGGTCTCGCGGACATGCTCGGGCGCGACCGGGGCTGGCACCGGAGCAGGAGCCGCCTGGTCAGCCGCCGGAGCGTGCTCGGCGGCCGCCGCGGCGTGCTCGAGCGCGCGGATCTGGCGACGCGTCAGGGGTGCACTCGGGTGCGGCCGCTCCTCGACCGGCGCAGGGGCGATCTCGATCGGCTCTGCGGCACGCGGCAGGACGGTCGTCGGAGGCACGACGGCCGCAGCCGCCTCCTCCTCGCTGATGACCGGCGTGGAGCCGGTCAGACGGATCTCGCGCAGCTGCTTGCGAGTCAGCTGCACCTTCCCGTTCTCTTCCGATGTGCTCATGCCCTGCTCCGATACAGATGATGCTTTGCGATGTACTGGACCACGCCGTCCGGCACCAGGTACCAGACGGGCTGTCCGTTCTCGACCCGGTCGCGGCACGCCGTCGACGAGATCGTCAACGCCGGCACCTCGAGCTGGCTCACGTCATCCGTGGGCAGCCCGGCGGTGCTCAGCACATGTCCGGGGCGTGAGACCGCCACGAAATGCGCGAGGTCCCAGAGTTCATCATGGTCCCTCCAACTGAGAATCTGCGCCACGGCATCCGCTCCGGTGATGAAGAAGAGCTCCGCTCCCGGGCGCTCGCGCTTCAGGTCGCGCAGAGTGTCGATCGTGTAGGTGGGACCGTCGCGGTCGATGTCGACGCGGCTGACGGTGAACTGCGGATTGGATGCCGTGGCGATCACCGTCATCAGATAGCGGTGCTCGCTGGGCGAGACGTTCTGCTTCTGCCAGGGGCGGCCCGTGGGCACGAACACGACCTCATCGAGGTCGAAGGAATGCGCCACTTCACTGGCCGCGACGAGATGGCCGTGGTGGATCGGGTCGAACGTGCCGCCCATCACTCCGATGCGCGGCGCCCGAGCAGAGGAATCCTGCATGCGCCTAGTGGCTGTGCCCGTCCTCGCCGTGCTTCTCGGCGAATGCCTCGGCCTTGGCCGAGTGGCGGTTGGCGACGTTGCGGTACGAGAGGGTGACCAGCGCCAGAGCGGCGAAGATCACGGCCGCGATGATGCCGGCGATGACCGTCTGAGCCATCACGTTGTGTCCTGGGGCTTCGGCCGCGGCCATCGCGATCTGTGCGACGAGGTTCATTCTGGCTCCGTTTCTGGGCGGTCGGGCGAGCGCCTGTCCAGTCTAGCGCTCAGCCGCGGGTCTGACCTGACCCCCTGGCCAGCCATTTCGTGCTGGTCAGCTCGGAGACCCCCATGGGTCCGCGGGTGTGCAGCTTCTGCGTGGAGATGCCCACTTCCGCACCGAACCCGAACTCGGCGCCGTCGGTGAACCGGGTGGACGCGTTGGCCATCACCACCGCGGAGTCCACCTCGGCGAGGAAGCGTTCCGCGTTGCGGGAGTCGGTCGTGATGATCGACTCGGTGTGGCCGGTGCTGTACCGGCGGATGTGCGCGAGCGCGTCGTCGAGCGTGTCCACGACCTTCATCGAGATGTCCAGGCTCAGGTACTCGGTGGACCAGTCCTCCTCGGTGGCGGGGATCACGCCGGTGACGAGGCCGGCGACCATGTCGTCGCCGTGGATCGCGACGCCCTCGCTCTGCAGCGCGCCGGCCACCACGGGAACGAGCAGCGGCGCGGCCTGTCGCAGCACCAGCACCGTCTCGACGGCGTTGCAGACGCTGGGGCGCTGCACCTTCGCGTTCACGACGATGTCGCGTGCCCAGTCCAGCGGGGCGGACTCGTCCAGCACGATGTGCACCACTCCCGCGCCGGTCTCGATGACGGGCACGGTGGACTCGGTCACGACGGTCTCGATGAGTGCGGCGCTCCCCCGCGGTACCAGCACGTCGACGAAGCCGCGCCCGTGCATGAGCGCCCTCGCGCCGTCGCGGCCGAAGTCGTCGACGGTCTGGATGGCCTCGCGATCGACGCCGACCGATGCCAGCGCTTCGCGCATGAGCTCCACCAGCACGGTGTTGGACTCCTTGGCGGCGCTGCCGCCTCGGAGCACCACGGCGTTGCCGGCGCGCAGCGCGAGCGCCGCGATGTCGACGGTGACGTTGGGACGCGCTTCGTAGATGGCGCCGACAACGCCGAACGGCACCCGGACCTGCTCGAGGGCCACGCCGTTCGGCATCCGGTGCCCGCCCAGCACCTGGCCGATCGGGTCGGGCAGCGCCGCCACCTCGCGCACAGCGGATGCCAGCGACGCGACGCGCTTCTCGTCGAGACGGAGCCTGTCGATGAGCGCATCGCCGATGCCGCCCTCGCGTCCGCGCCGGATGTCGCGCTCGTTGGCGGCGATGATCCGCTCCGCATCCGCCTCGATGGCTCGGGCGATGGCCTCGAGCGCCTGCTCCTTCTGGCCGCTGGTCAGGCGTGCGACCTCGCGCGACGCCTCCTTGGCGCGCGCGAGGCGGTCCTGCGCGGTCTCGACAGGTGCCGGGGCGAGGTCGGATGAGGTCATGCGGTCAGTGTATCGGCGCTCGACGTCGCCGAGGGCCGTATGACCGGCGGCGTCTCAGTCCGTGACGACGGGCTCGAACCAGGTGCCGATGGGGGCGCCCTCGAGCGCCTTGCCGACGAGGTCCGCGCTCGTGACCAGCACGCCGATCCCGGCCGCCGCGGCCATGCGGGCGGCGGACACCTTCGTGGCCGCTCCCCCGGTGCCGACGCTGTTGACGACCGACGCGCCGAACTCGAGCCCGGTCAGGTCGGCGTCCGCGGCGACGACGTCGATCGGCTCCGCATCCGGATCCATCGGCGGCTTGGTGTACAGCGAGTCGACGTCGCTCAGCAGCACCAGCGCGTCGGCATGCAGCAGCGTCGCGACAAGGGCCGCGAGCCGGTCGTTGTCGCCGAAGCGGATCTCCTGCGTGGCCACCGTGTCGTTCTCGTTGACGATGGGCAGCACGCCCAGCGCCAGCATCCGGTCCATCGCGCGACGCGCGTTGCTGCGCGGCGTGGGGTTCTCCAGGTCGCCGGTGGTCAGCAGCACCTGTCCGGCGACGATGCGGAACGGCCGCAGCGCCTCCTGGTAGCGGAACACCAGCATGTTCTGGCCGACAGCCGCAGCGGCCTGCTGCGTCGCGAGATCGTTCGGGCGGGAGCCGAGATCGAGCACCGGGATGCCGGTGGCGATGGCGCCCGAGGACACCAGCACCACCTCGACGCCACGACGATGCGCCATGGACAGCGCCTGCACGATCAACGGGATGCGCCAGGACGCCTCACCGCTGATCGAGGAGGATCCGACCTTGACGACGATGCGCGTGGCCGTGGCGAGGTCTGCGCGATCGCGCGCGCTCATTCCTCGCCCTCGCGGGATGCCAGACGCTGCTGCTCCAGCTCGGCGCGGGCGGCCGCCTTGGCATCCATCCGCTCGTGATACCGCTCCCGTCGCTCGCCGGTGGTGCGCCGGCTCGTGCCGCCGATGCGGATGTCGGTGCCACGCGGCGAGGTCATCAGCTCGGCGGTGGAGGCGATGGAGGGCTCCCAGTCGAACACGACGCTGTTGTCGCCCGTGCCGATGACGACCGTGGATCCGGCGACCGCGCCGGCCTTCAGCAGCGCGTCCTCGACGCCGAGCTTCTCGAGCCGGTCGCCGAGGTAGCCGACGGCCTCCTCGTTCTGGAAGTCTGTCTGCTGCACCCAGCGCACCGGCTTCTCGCCCAGCACGCGGTACACGTTGCCGTAGGTGCCGCCCTCGACCCGGATGGTGAAGTCGGCCTGCGCGCCCTTCGGGCGGATCACGATGCGCTCGGCGGGCGCCTCGACGGCGACGGCCTGGCGGTGCTCCTCGACGAGCTCCGCCAGTGCGAAGCTCAGTGGGCGCAGACCCTCGCGGGAGACCGTGGAGATCTCGAACACGCGGAAGCCGCGCGCCTCGATGTCGGCGCGCACCATGTCGGCCAGGTCGCGGGCCTCGGGCACGTCGACCTTGTTCAGCGCGACGAGCTGCGGGCGCTCCAGCAGCGGGATCTGCCCCTCCGGCACCTCGTAGGCGGCGAGTTCGGCGAGGATGACGTCCAGGTCGGAGAGCGGGTCGCGACCGGGCTCGAGCGTCGCGCAGTCCAGCACGTGCAGCAGCGCACTGCAGCGCTCGACATGACGCAGGAACTCCAGGCCCAGGCCCTTGCCCTCGCTGGCGCCCTCGATGAGTCCCGGCACGTCGGCGACCGTGTAGCGGCGCTCGCCCGCCTGCACGACGCCCAGGTTCGGGTGCAGTGTGGTGAACGGGTACTCCGCGATCTTCGGACGCGCAGCGGACATCGCGGCGATCAGGCTCGACTTGCCGGCGGAGGGATAGCCGACCAGGGCCACATCGGCGACGGTCTTCAGCTCGAGGACGACCGAGCCCTCCTGGCCGGGCGTGCCCAGCAGGGCGAAGCCCGGAGCCTTGCGCTTGGGCGAGGCCAGCGCCGAGTTTCCCAACCCGCCGCGACCGCCCTCCATGATCACGAATCGCTCGCCGGGGACGACCATGTCGTGGATGAGCTCGCCCTCGGGCGACTTGACCACGGTGCCCAGCGGCACGGGCAGCTCGAGCGTCTCGCCGTCATAGCCGGAGCGGTAGTCGCCCATCCCGAAGCCGCCGTTGCCGCTGCTGCGGTGCGGCGAGTGGTGGTAGGACAGCAGGGTCGTGACCTGCGGGTCGCCGACCAGGACGATGTCCCCGCCGTCACCGCCCTTGCCGCCGTCGGGTCCGCCGAGCGGCTTGAACTTCTCGCGCTTGACCGAGACGCAGCCGTTGCCGCCCTTGCCTGCTCGCAGGTGCAGGGTGACGGTGTCCACGAACGTGACCATGTCGCTCCTTCGGGTTCCCGAGCTCGTCGAAACGGGCCCATACGCAGGAAAGGGGCGAGCCGAAGCCCGCCCCCTTCCGAGAAAGTCTGCTGTGCTTACTGAGCGGCAGCGACGATGTTGACGACCTTGCGGCCGCCCTTCGTGCCGAACTCGACAGCGCCCGCCTCGAGGGCGAACAGCGTGTCGTCGCCGCCGCGTCCGACGTTCGCACCGGGGTGGAAGTGCGTGCCGCGCTGGCGGACGATGATCTCGCCGGCGTTGACGGCCTGGCCGCCGAATCGCTTCACGCCGAGTCGCTGTGCGTTGGAGTCACGACCGTTGCGGGTCGAGCTCGCACCCTTCTTGTGTGCCATTTCTCAGCTCCTCTTCGTGCTTACTTGATGCCGGTGATCTTGACGCGCGTGAGGTCCTGGCGGTGCCCCTGGCGCTTCTTGTAGCCGGTCTTGTTCTTGAACTTCTGGATGACGATCTTCGGGCCGCGGAGGTTGCCGAGAACCTCAGCGGTGACCTTGACCTTTGCCAGCTTGTCCGCGTCGGTGGTCACCGTGGCGCCGTCGACGAGGAGCACGGCAGGAAGCTCGATCTTCTCGCCCTGGGCGGCCTGAACACGGTCGAGCTGAACGATCGTGCCGACCTCGACCTTCTCCTGCCGTCCACCGGCGCGCACTACTGCGTAAACCACTTCATACCTGTTTCGTTGGGGAGCGGACTGCTCCGGGAATCTCACGGGAAGACTGCTGCTTGCGTACGACGCCTTCGCGAAGGGTGCGGACGCAAGACTTCTGTCGCCGGGTGGGCAGACAGGGGTCTCGCACCAAAGGACTACTTTACCGGAATGCGGAGGATGCCGCAAAGTGAGCACCGTGGTGTGTCGGACCTAGGATCACGATATGACCGTTCTCGTCGACGACCCCGTCTGGCCTGCGCACGGTCGACTCTGGGCGCACCTGGTCAGCGACAGCGACCTGGATGAGCTGCACGCCCTGGCTGCGGCCGCGGGCATCCCCCGGCGGGCGTTCGACCGCGATCACTACGACGTTCCGGCAGACGCGCTGCCGAGGCTCCTCGCCGTCGGTGCGCAGCATGTGGGCGGCAAGGAGCTCACCAGGCGTCTGATCGCCTCAGGACTGCGCGTCAGAGCTCGGGAGCGACACTGAGTCGGATGCCGCGGCGTGGGCGCCTGCTGTGAGCATGGCCGTGGTGACGCGACGGCGGTTGCGTCCCTGTCCGGGGGCCTTCGGCTCGGGCAGCGCGTCCAGGACGGAGTCCAGCAGCTGCTCTGCCTCGGTCTTCGGCCCCTTGCGGTCGGAGCCGCGCTTCTTGCGGCTCTTCTTGGGGCGATCGTGCACGACGGGCTCCTCGGCCTGCTCGGCGACGGCCACAGGGGCTTCGCCGGAGACGGGGGCGATGGTGGAAGCCGCGATCGCGGCCAGCGCCGACTTCGCGCCTTCGGTGATGCCGTGCGGGCTGACTGCGGCCGGAGCCTGCGCGGGCGCCGGCGCGGCGGACTGCTGCGACGACGAGGGCGAGCCACCACGCGAGCGACGCCCCTGGTTGCCGCCGTTGTTCGACGAGCCGCCACCGCGGTGCTTGACCACAGGATCGTGGTGCACGACCACGCCGCGGCCCGCGCAGACCTCACACGCCTCGCTGAAGGTCTCCAGCAGGCCCAGGCCCAGCTTCTTGCGGGTCATCTGCACCAGGCCGAGCGACGTGACCTCGGCCACCTGGTGCTTGGTGCGGTCGCGGCTCAGGCACTCGACCAGACGGCGCAGCACCAGATCGCGGTTGGATTCGAGCACCATGTCGATGAAGTCGACGACGATGATGCCGCCGACGTCGCGCAGGCGCAGCTGGCGGACGATCTCCTCAGCCGCCTCGAGGTTGTTCTTGGTGACGGTCTCCTCGAGGTTGCCGCCGGTGCCGACGAACTTGCCGGTGTTCACGTCGATGACCGTCATGGCCTCGGTGCGGTCGATCACCAGCGAGCCGCCGGACGGCAGCCACACCTTGCGGTCCAGCGCCTTCTCGATCTGCTCGGTGATGCGGTAGGCGTCGAACGGGTCGACGTCGTCGGTGTAGGTCTCCACCCGCTCCAGCAGGTCGGGAGCGACGCTCTCCAGGTAGGCGCTGATGGTGCGATGCGCGTCGTCGCCCTGGATGGTCATGCGCGCGAAGTCCTCGTTGAAGACGTCACGGACGATCTTGACCAGCAGGTCCGGCTCCGCGTGCAGCAGCGACGGGGCCTGCTGGTTCTGCACGAGCTTCTGGATGTGCTCCCACTGAGCGGTCAGGCGCTGCACGTCGCGGGTCAGCTGCTCCTCGGTGGCGCCCTCGGCCGCGGTGCGGACGATCACGCCGGAGGACTCCGGCAGCACCTCCTTGAGGATGCGCTTCAGGCGCGCGCGCTCATTGTCGGGGAGCTTGCGGGAGATGCCGTTCATGGAGCCGCCCGGCACGTACACGAGGTAGCGGCCGGGCAGCGAGACCTGGCTGGTCAGGCGGGCGCCCTTGTGGCCGACCGGGTCCTTGGTGACCTGCACCAGCACGCGGTCGCCCGGCTTGAGCGCGAGTTCGATGCGTCGCGGCTGGTTGCCGGTCTCCACGGCATCCCAGTCCACCTCGCCGGAGTACAGCACGGCGTTGCGTCCGCGGCCGATGTCGACGAAGGCCGCCTCCATGCTGGGCAGCACGTTCTGCACGCGGCCGAGGTACACGTTGCCGATCAGCGACGCGTCCTGGTTGCGCGCGACGTAGTGCTCGACGAGCACATTGTCCTCGAGCACGCCGATCTGAGTGCGGCCGTTCTTGGCGCGCACGACCATCATGCGGTCGACCGCCTCGCGGCGGGCGAGGAACTCGGCCTCGGTGACCACGGGGCGGCGGCGTCCGGCATCCCGCCCGTCACGGCGGCGCTGCTTCTTGGCCTCCAGGCGGGTGGAGCCCTTGATCGCCTTCGGCTCGGTGATGTACTCAACGGTGTGCTGGCGCTGACGGCGGTCGTCACGACCCTCACGACCCTCGCCGTCGGATCCGCGGTGACGGCTGCGGCGGCGCGAGAACGCCGATCCGCTGTCATCGTCGTCCTCGCCGCGGTGGTGCTCCACCGCAGGAAGGGCGACGATCTCGGGCGCGTAGAAGTGCAGCTGCGTGGAGACCTGCGAGACGAACACCTCGGGCAGCAGCCCCAGTGTCACGGCCGTGACAGGCTTCGGCTCCTCCGGCTCGGCCGGCGTCTCCGGCTCGGCCGGCGTCTCCTGCTCGGCCGGTCTGGCGGGCTCCACGGCATCCGTCTCCGTCGCAGCGGACTCGTCCACCACGATCTCAGCGGACTCCTCGGCTACCGGCTGCGCCGGCGTCTCGTCGAGGGTAGGGGTGGTCTTGTCATCATTCTCATCGGCCATCTCGGGCGGACTCCCTGCGCGGGCACTGCGTGCGCCGCGGAAACTCGTGCGGCTGTACTGCGGCCGCGAACTCAATCGGCATGCGATCGGCTCTGTCGCCGGATCACGTGGGGCATACCGCCCCGAAGTCTTGTCGATGCGATCGCGATTCCTCGCGACGACACCTTCGTCCATTATCGCATCCCGATCGCGCTGACGCCGCATCACCACGACACGCGCGCGTCTGCTCTCACGCCGATCGCATAGCCCGCGCTGGGATAATCCCGATATGAGCGCGCAGAAGACACGTCACGTCGGCTACGGCATCTGGCTGATCATCGCCAGTCTCGCGGGCTGGTGGGCGGCGTTCCAGCTCACGATGGACAAGTTCGCGACTCTGGAGAACCCGAACGCCGCTCTGGGCTGCAACATCAGCGTGTTCCTGTCCTGCGGCACGAACCTGGAGTCCTGGCAGGGCTCGGTGTTCGGTTTCCCGAACCCGATCATCGGTGTGGCCGGCTGGATGGCGGTGCTCGTCATGGGCGTGGCCGTGATCGCCGGCGTGAGGTTCCCACGCTGGTTCTGGGGGCTGTTCGGCCTGGGGATCCTGTTCTCGTTCGTGTTCATCGCCTGGCTGATCGGGCAGAGCTTCTTCGACCTGCACACGCTGTGCCCCTGGTGCGGGGTGACCTACCTCGCCGTGATCCCCACTTTCCTGGCGACGGTCGTGGAGCTGGGCCGCAACGGCACGCTCTCGAAGAGGAAGCCAGTGCAGGATGCCTTCGGCCGCCTGATGGCCTGGACGCCCCTGGCATCCATCGTCGTGTTCGCGGTCATCGTGGCGATCGCGCAGTTCGCCGGCGTCGATCTGCTCGGCGAGGTCGCGCGGATGCTGTGACGTGCTGACGGCCCTTCACTTCGACTCGCTGACGCTCGCTGAGCACGAGCGACGGGCTCAGGAACCCACGATCATGGGTTGCTGAGCCCGTCGAAGCATCGAGTCAGTCGAACCAGATGCCCAGCTCGCGCTGCGCGGACTCGGGGCTGTCCGAGCCGTGCACGAGGTTCTGCTGCACGGCCAGGCCCCAGTCGCGGCCGAAGTCGCCGCGGATGGTGCCGGGTGCTGCCGAGGTCGGGTCGGTGGTGCCGGCGAGCGACCGGAAGCCCTCGATGACGCGGTTGCCGGCCAGGCGGATCGCGACCGACGGGCCCGACATCATGAACTCGATGAGCGGCTCGTAGAACGGCTTGCCCTGGTGCTCTTCGTAGTGCTTCGCGAGCACGTCGCGGTCGGGCTCGACCAGGCGGATGTCGACGAGCGCGTAGCCCTTCGCCTCGATGCGGGCGAGGATCGCGCCGGTCAGCCCGCGGGCGACGCCGTCGGGCTTGACGAGGACGAGGGTTTCTTCAGTGGCCATGTCATTCGCTTCCTGTCTGAGACTCGGTGGTCTTCTGCGGCGGGGTCTGCCTGCGGTCCATCCGGGCCCCCACGATCGTCGCATATCCCCACATGCCGCCGAAAATCAGGGCGACCAGCGCGATGGCGGGCACGAGGACGGCGGATGCCACGACGATCAGCTGCAGGGCCCAGCCTGCGATGATGGCGCCGGGGCGCGCGATCGCACCCGCCACGGCGATCAGCAGCACGCCCAGGACAACACCGCCAACGATCCCCCACCAGTCCGGGACCGGGTGCGGCAACGCCTTCAGGCCGTAGACCGTGAGGCCAGCGAGGAAGACCACGACGGACTCGAAGCCCAGCACGATGGCGCCGAGCTTCTGGGCCAGCGTGCGCGGCGCGCGCGTCTTCGGCGTGCGAGGGCTCATCCGTGCCATCCGCTCTTCCAGTCCTCCTCCTCGGAGAGCAGGATCGCCTCCCCGGCGAGGTGGATGGAGCCTGCGATGACGACGGCGCGACGCTCGGAGGCAGAGGCCCACTCGCGGGCCGCGTCCACGGCATCCGCAAGGGTCGGATGCACGCTGGCGCGGCGCCCGCGCTCCTCGACGAGGTCGGCGAGCGCGTCGGCCTCCTCGGCGCGCACGGAGTCGACCGTGGTGGTGAACACCTCAGCGACCACCGGCAGCAGCTGATCGACGATGCCCGCGGTGTCCTTGTCGGCGAAGATGCCCAGCACCAGACCCCATTCGTCGAAGTCGAAGCTGTCCTGCAGTGCGCGCACCAACGACGCGGCGCCGTGCGGGTTGTGCGCGGCGTCCACCACGACGGTGGGCGAGACGCCGAGCAGCTGCAGCCGGCCCGGCGAGGTCGCGCCGTGCAGCCCGTCCGAGACGATGTCGGCGGCGATGCGCTGCTCGCCGGCCCCGATCAGGGATTCGACCGCGACGACCGCGAGGGCTGCGTTGTGGCCCTGGTGCGCGCCGTACAGCGGCAGGTACTCGTCGGGGTATTCCCCCGCAAGGCCTCGGATGCTGATCATCTGACCGCCCACGGCCAGCGCCTGCGCGGAGAGTCCGAACCGGTCGCCCTCGAAGGCGATGGGGGCGTTCTTCTCCGCAGCGACGCGCCGCAGCACGGCTTCGGCCTCGGGGCGCTGCTCGGCCGACACGACCAGGGCGCCCTCCTTGATGATGCCCGCCTTGACGGTCGCGATCTTCTCGATGGTGTCCCCGAGCCGGTCGGCGTGGTCCATGTCGATGGGCGCGAACACCGCCACATCGCCGTCGGCGGTGTTGGTGGAATCCCATTCGCCGCCCATGCCGACCTCGAGCACCAGCACGTCGACCGGCGCGTCGGCCACGGCCACGAACGCCAGCACCGTGAGCAGCTCGAAGAACGTCAGCGGAGCGTCGCCCGCCGCCTCGAGCTCGGCATCCACGATCGAGACGAACGGCTCGATCTCGTCCCACGCGTCGGCGATCGCCGCATCCGCGATCGGCTCGCCGTCGATCATGATGCGCTCCGTGAAGCGCTTCAGGTGCGGACTGGTGAACAGGCCGGTGCGCAGCCCGTGGGCGCGCAGCAGGCTCTCGATCATCCGGGCCGTGGACGTCTTGCCGTTGGTGCCGGTGATGTGCACGACGCGGTAGGTGCGCTGCGGGTCGTCCAGCAGCGTCAGGATGCGGGCGACCCGCTCCTTGCGCGGCTGCACCCAGCGCTCCCCCGCGCGCTCCAGGAGCTTGTCGTAGACGGCGTCGGCGCGCTGAACGTCACTCATGCGCCACCTCCGATCCGGCTGACGGCCACGGTGAAGGCATCGCGGTTGGCGTAGGTGCCCTTGCCGATCTCGGCGGCGTACTCGCTCTCAGCGAGCTCATCGCCGGCGCGCAGCAGGCTGTGCTCGAGTGCGAGTGTCTCGCCGGCGACATCCGCCAGCTCGAACGCCTGGTGCACGGCCTCTGCATCCGCATCATCCACGAACCGCAGCTGCAGGCGGATCCGGTCGCTGACGTCGAAGCCGGCCTTCTTGCGAGTGTCCTGCACGGCGCGGATGATGTCGCGGGCCAGACCCTCGGCCTCCAGCTCGGGCGTGGTCGTGGTGTCCAGCAGCACGAAGCCGCCGTCCGGCACGAGCGCAAGCGCCTCGCCATCCGGGCGGCCGGCGGTCTCCAGCACGAGCTCGTACTCCTGCGGTTCCAGCGCGACACCGCCGGCGACGACCTGTCCCTTCCACTCGCGCCACTGCCCGGACTTGGCGGCAGCGATCACGCGCTGCACGTCCTTGCCCAGACGGGGACCGGCGGCACGGGCATTGACGCTGAGGCGATGACTGATGCCGTACTCGGTCGCGGTGTCCTCACCCAGCTGAATGAACTCGACGGACTTGACGTTGAGCTCCTCGCGCAGGATGTCCTCGAACTGCGCCAGATCGGACGCGAGCGGCGAGACGACGGTCAGCCGCGCCAGCGGCAGGCGCACGCGCAGCTTCTCCTTCTTGCGCAGGGCGTTGCCCACGCTGGAGAGCTCGCGCACGGCATCCATGGCGTCGCGGACGTCGTCCGCAGCGGGGAAGAGATCGGCATCCGGCCAGTTCGTCAGGTGCACGCTGCGTCCGCCGGTCAGGCCCTGCCAGATGCGCTCGCTGATCAGCGGGACCAGCGGCGCCGCCACGCGGGTGAGCGTCTCCAGCACGGTGTACAGCGTGTCGAACGCGTCGATCCCTGAGCCCGTCGAAGGGTCGATCCCCTCCCAGAATCTGTCGCGGGAGCGGCGGATGTACCAGTTCGTCAGCACTTCGGCGAAATCGCGCAGACGAGCGGATGCCGTGGTCGAGTCCAGCCCCTCCAGGTCGGCCTGCACCTCGCGGATGAGATCGCCGAGCCGAGCCAGGATGTAGCGATCCAGCACATCGGTGGAGTCCGTGCGCCACGCGGCCTCGTACCCCTCGGGGGTCGCCGCGTTCGCGTACGTCGCGAAGAAGTACCACGAGTTCCACAGCGGCAGCAGGAACTCCCGCACCCCTGCGCGGATGCCCTCCTCCGTGACGGCGAGGTTGCCGCCGCGCAGCACCGAGCTCGACATGAGGAACCACCGCATGGCGTCGGAGCCGTCGCGGTCGAGCACCTCGCTGACGTCGGGGTAGTTGCGCAGCGACTTGGACATCTTGTACCCGTCGCTGCCCAGCACGATGCCGTGGCAGGCCACGCCGCTGAACGCGGGGCGGTCGAACAGCGCCGTGGAGAGCGCGTGCATCACATAGAACCAGCCGCGGGTCTGCCCGATGTACTCCACGATGAAGTCCGCCGGCGCATGCGAGTCGAACCACTCCTGGTTCTCGAACGGATAGTGCACCTGCGCGTACGGCATCGAGCCGGAGTCGAACCACACGTCGAAGACGTCCTCGATGCGGCGCATCGTGCTCTTGCCGGTGGGGTCGTCCGGGTTCGGCCGGGTGAGCTCGTCGATGTACGGGCGGTGCAGATCCACCTCGCCGTCGGCGTTGTGCGGCAGACGCCCGAAGTCGCGCTCCAGGTCGGCCAGCGAGCCGTACGCGTCCACGCGCGGGTGCTCGGGGTCGTCGCTCTTCCAGATCGGGATGGGCGAGCCCCAGTACCGATTCCGGCTGATCGACCAGTCGCGCGCGCCCTCGAGCCACTTGCCGAACTGGCCGTGCTTGACGTTCTCGGGCACCCAGGCGATCTGCTCGTTGTTCGCCAGCATCCTGTCCTTGAAGTCCGTGACGCGCACGAACCAGCTGGACACGGCCTTGTAGATGAGGGGGTTCCGGCACCGCCAGCAGTGCGGGTAGGAGTGCACGTAGCTCTGCTCGCGCAGCAGCCGCCCGTCAGCCTGCAGCAGCCGGATGAGCGGACGGTTGGCGTCCATCCAGAGCATCCCCGCGACCTCGGTGATGTTCGGCAGGAACTTCCCGCCGTCGTCGAGGGAGAGGATGGTCGGGATGCCGGCGGCGTTCGTCACCCGCTGGTCGTCCTCACCGTAGGCGGGAGCCTGGTGAACGATGCCGGTGCCGTCGGTGGTGGTGACGTAGTCGTCGACGAGGATGCGCCAGGCCATCTCGGTGCCCCACACCTCGGTGTCGGCGTAGTAGTCGAACAGGCGGTCGTAGGTGATGTCCTCGAGATCCTTGCCGCGATGGATGGCCTCGACGGCGGCGAGCGCGTCCTCCGCGGACTCGTAGCCGAGGTCCTTGGCATAGCTGCCCAGCAGTTCGCGGGCGATCAGGTAGCGGTGCGCGGCCGTCTCGGCGGGGTCGTCGCCGGCGACCACGTCAGTCGCACCGTTCGGACCCGCGGGCACCACTGCGTACTCGATCTCGGGCCCGACGACCAGGGCGAGGTTGGTGGGCAGGGTCCACGGCGTGGTGGTCCAGGCCAGGGCGCGCACCGCCGTGAGGCCCAGGGTCTCGGCCTTCGCGCCGGTGAGGGGGAACGTGACGGTGACCGAGGGGTCCTGACGGTCCTGGTAGACGTCGTCGTCCATGCGCAGCTCGTGGGTGGAGAGCGGGGTCTCATCGCGCCAGCAGTATGGCAGCACGCGGTAGCCCTCATAGGCGAGGTTCTTGTCGTAGAGCGTCTTGAACGCCCACAGCACGCTCTCCATGTAGCCGAGGTCCAGCGTCTTGTAGCCGCGGTCGAAGTCCACCCAGCGGGCCTGGCGGGTGACGTAGTCCTGCCACTCGCGGGTGTAGGCCAGCACCGATTCGCGCGCCTTCGCGTTGAAGACGTTGACGCCCATGTCCTCGATCTCGTGCTTCTCGGTGAGTCCGAGCTGCTTCATCGCCTCGAGCTCGGCGGGCAGACCGTGGGTGTCCCACCCGAAGACACGGTCGACCTTCTTGCCCAGCATGGTCTGGAAGCGCGGGAACAGGTCCTTGGCGTAGCCGGTGAGCAGGTGGCCGTAGTGCGGCAGGCCGTTGGCGAAGGGCGGGCCGTCGTAGAAGACCCACTCCTCGGCATCCTCGCGCTGCGCGATGGACGCCCGGAAGGTGTCATCGTTCTTCCAGAACTCGAGCACCTCGGTCTCGATCTCGGGGAATCGCGGACTCGGGGTGACGGCGGCCGGGCCGAAGGCGGCGCCGGCATCGGTCCCTGAGCTTGTCGTTTGTACTGAGCGAGCGTCAGCGAGTCGAAGTGAAGGGCGCGGGTATGTCATCGTCTCTCGCAGTGGTCGTGGGCGGATGCTGCTGCGAGGACGACCCGTGCTCTCGCGCGGACCGCGGTACCACCTCACGTACTGCTGGGCCCCTGAGCCAGTCGAAGGGTCGAAGCAATCACTCTCACTGCGGCGATGACGGGCCTGCCCCGCTCGGTTCTACCGACCCCGCCTGCTCAACGACCCTTGGGTCGCTGAGCCTGTCGAAGCGTTCTTCCGAGAGCTCCCCGGTGATGGCCGGATCAGTGCTGATTCGGCCATTCTACGCGCATCTGGTCACTGCTCGCTGTGCCGCCGGCCCGGGCCTCGGGCGCTTCGCGCGGGGATATGCATCACCCGCGGACGGATTCCCGGCATCCGTCCGCGCGAAGCGCATCCTTCCGCGCGACGTGCACGGAGGGCAGACGTCGGCCCCTCCCCTTAGAGTCGAACGCATGGTTCGTCGCAGCGAGGATCTCCGCCCGCCCCTGGTCACCGCTCCGGATCTGCCACCGCACCTGGAGCAGGCGGATCCCCGGCGCAGCACGGATCTGCATGCGTCGCGCATCGAGTTGAGCGGGGATGCCGAACTCTCGCACTCCACACTGGAGCAGTGCGTGCTGACCGGTAGCTCAGGCGCCCTCGAACTGCGCGGCGCGACTCTGATGGACGTCGAGTTGCAGAACGTGCAGGTCACGACCCTTGCCGCCCGCGACGCGAACCTGCGGCGCGTGCGCCTCACCGGCGGCCGGATCGGCACGCTGGACCTCACCGACACGCGCATCCACGAATTGGAGCTGCAGGGCGTGCGCATCGACTACCTCACGTTGGGCGGTGCCAAGGCCACCGACGTGCTGGTGGAGCACTGCCAGATCACCACGCTGGATCTGCCCGGCAGCACGCTCACCCGCATCGCGTTCACGGACACCCGCTGCGACGAGGTCGACCCGCACGGCCTGCGCGCCGAGCACGTCGATCTGCGCGGTCTGGATGCTCTGGCGTTCCTCGACGTGAACTCGCTGCGAGGCACCACGCTGACCGTGGCGCAGGTCGAGCAGCTGGCGCCGGTGTTCGCGGCATCCGCCGGCATCTCGGTGCGCGACTGATCTCAGTGACGTACAACAGTACGTACGTCGAGAGGGTGCAGAGATGAAGACCATGAGCTACAGCGATTCGCGCGCACGGTACGCGGAGGTGCTGGACAGCGTCGTGAACGACGCGAAGAGGTCGTCATCACGCGTGCCGGCCGCGAGCCCGCCGTGATCGTCTCCCTCGACGATTACGAGTCCCTGAAGGAGACTGCTTACCTGCTGCGCAGTCCCGCCAACGCCCGTCGTCTGCTGACGTCGATCGAAGCGCTGGAATCCGGTGAGGGAACCGCCCGGGAACTGCTCGAGTGAAGATCGTCTTCAGCCCCGAGGCCTGGGAGGACTGTCTCTGGTGGCAGGCCCAGGACCGCAAGCTGCTGAAGCGCATCAATCAGCTCATCACCGATGCCACGCGCAACGGCAATGAGGGAATCGGCAAGCCCGAGCCTCTGAAGCACGGGTTCTCCGGGTACTGGTCACGACGCATCAACGCCGAGCACCGGCTGATCTACCGGGTTCTGGACGACGAGGTGCGCATCGCAGCCTGCCGGTACCGCTACTGACCTGCGGCCAGCAGCTCGCGGGTGAACGGATGCCGGGGATCGGCGAACACGTCGGTGATCAGCCCCTGCTCCACGATCACGCCCTTCTGCATGACCAGCACGTCGTCGCACACCGAGGCGATCACGCCGAGGTCGTGCGAGACGAACACCATGGTCAGCGCGCGCTCGCGCTGGAGACGCGCCAGCAGGTCCAGCACGTGCTGCCGCACCGTCGGATCCAGCGCGGAGACCGGCTCGTCGAGCACCATCACCTGCGGGTCGGCGGCGAGCGCCCGGGCGATGGCCGCGCGCTGACGCTGACCGCCGGAGACCTCCCGCGGACGGCGAGACGCCAGCGCCGGATCCAGGCCCACCTCCGTCAGCAGCTCCGCGACCCGCCTTCCGCGTTCGCGCCGCGGAACCCCGGCGGCCTGCAGCGCCTCGCGCAGTGAGCGCCCGACGCGCCAGCGCGGATCGAACGCGCCCAGCGGATTCTGGTGCACGAGCTGCACCCGCTGCGGCGAGGCCCACTCCAGTGTCCCGGAATCCGGACGTTGCACCCCGACGATCATGCGGGCGAGCGTGGTCTTGCCCGAACCGGATTCCCCCACGATGCCCAGCGTGCGGCCGGCACCGAGTGCGAACGTCGCGTCGACCACGGCTGGGCGGTCGAATGACTTCGAGACGCTGAGCGCGCGCAGCAGGGGCGCACCCGGCGCCGCCACCGCAGTGCGCGGTGCCGGCGTGCTGGCAGCGATCAGCTCCCTGGCGTACTCGGTGCGCGGGGCGCGCATCACCTCCTCGACGGCGCCCTGCTCGACGACCGCCCCGTCGCGCATGACAAGCACGCGGTCGGCCACGCGTCGCACGGCGGCGAAGTCGTGGCTGATGAACACCACCGCCGTGCCGCCGTCGGCGATGCCCCGCAACAGCGTGAGGATGCGGGCCTGCACGGTGGCATCCAGCGCCGTCGTCGCCTCGTCGGCCACCAGCACCGCGGGATCCGCGGCCAGCGCGGAGGCGATCAGCGCGCGCTGCTGCAGCCCGCCGGACAGCTCGTGCGGATGGTTGCGCGCACGCCGCTCGGGCTCGGGCATGGCTGCTGCGGTCAGCAGGTCGAGCACCCGCTGCGGGCGATCTCGCGGATGCAGGCCGTGGATCTCCATCGGCTCCGCGATCTCATCGCCGATCCGCCGCAACGGGTCCAGCGCTGCCAGCGCATCCTGCGAGACCAGAGCGATCCTGCGTCCGCGCATCCGACGCCAGCCCGCAGGGCCCAGCTGCGCAGCATCCGTCCCCGCGATCCACAGCCGCTCCACTCGTGAGACCGCGCCCGCCGGCAGCAACCCCAGCAGGGCGCGGGCGGTGAGCGACTTGCCGGCGCCGGACTCGCCGACGATGGCCACGCACTCGCCCGGTTCGACGGTGAACGACACGTCGTCGACCACCGAGCGCCCGCCGATCGTGATGCGAAGTCCCTGCAGGTCGACGGCGCTCATGCCGCGCCTCCGTCCAGCCTGCGGCGCAGCGCCCTGCCCAGCACCGTCGCGCTGATGACGGTGAGCGTGATGGCCAGCCCGGGGAACACCGAGATCCACCAGGCCTGCCCCAGCACGTTGCGCCCGCCGGAGAGCATGAGTCCCCATTCCGGGTCGGGCTCGGCAGGCCCCAGCCCCAGGAAGCTGAGGCCGGCCGCGGAGAGGATGGCCGAGCCGATGCCGATGGTGGCCAGCACGCTCAGTGCGCCCAGCACGCTCGGCACCACGTGGCGACGGAAGGCCCGTATCCGCCCGACGCCGACGATGCGCGAGGCCTCGACGTACTCGGCGGAGCGCTGCGTGAGTGTCTGCGTGCGTGCCAGCCGAACGTACACCGGCACCGCGGCGATGGTCACGGCGATCGCGACGTTGACGCCGCCCGGGCCGAGGACGGCGACCACGATGAGCGCGACCAGGAACTCCGGGAATGCCATCAGCACGTCCGTCACGCGCATCAGCACTGCATCCGCCAGTCTCGGAGCGACGCCGGACAGCGCCCCGATGGCCAGCCCGATGACGAGGGCCAGGGCGGTGGCCAGCAGGCCGATGCCGGCCGAGCGGGCAGCGCCGTGCACCACGCGGGAGAGCACGTCTCTGCCCGACTGATCGGTGCCGAAGAGGTGCACGGCGTTCGGCGGCTGCAGCGCGGCTCGCACGTCAGTCTGCAGCGGGTCGTGGGAGGTGAGCAGGTCGGGAGCGAACGCGGCGACGGCGACCAGCGCGAGGAACGCCGCCGCCAGCCACAGCCCTACCCCCCTCATCACCGTTCCTCCATCACCGCGTCGGCGGCGCGTTCGACGAAGACCCGCCGGCTCGCACGCAGACGCGGATCCAGCAGAGGATGCGCGAGCTCGACGAGCGTGTTGACGATGACGAACACCAGGGCGCTGAGCATGATGACGCCCGCCACCACGGGCAGATCACGGTTGAGGATGGCAGCCAGCGTGATGCGCCCGAGGCCCGGGCGGGCGAACACGGTCTCCACGAGCACGGCGCCGCCCAACAGGGACCCGGTCAGGTAGGCGGCCAGCGTGAGCGCGTTGGCAGCGCCGTGCCGCAGCGAGTGACGAAGCACCAGCCGCGCCGGTCCCGCACCGCGCGCCCGCACCGTCTCGGCGAACGGCTGCCGCTCGGCCCGGTCGATGCCGTCGCGCAGCACCTGCCCGATCAGCGCCGCCACCGGCAGTGCCAGCGTCACGGCGGGCAGCACGAGCGTCGCCGGCGTCCGGGATCCCGCGACCGGGAACCAGCCCAACCAGAACGAGAACACCGCCAGCAGCAGGATGCCGATCCAGAACACCGGCGAAGAGAGCACGACCAGTTCGAGGCCCACGACGATCCCCTGGGCGATCCCACGGCGCGCGAACAGCGCCCCGGCCAGTGCCAGCACCACCGCGATCAGCAGCGCCAGCGCGGTCAGCTGCAGCGTGGGTCCGAGCTGGCGGCCGATGACCTCGGTCACCGGCATCCGCAGCTGGTAGGACTGGCCGAGATCGCCGTGCAGCAGCCGACCCAGATACGACAGGTACTGCACCAGCGGCGGCTGGTCCAGCCCCAGATCGGTGCGGATGCCGGCCTTGACCTGTTCGCTGACCTGCGACTGCGGGCCCAGCATGGCCGTGACCGCATCTCCGGGGATGATCCGGAACGCCAGGAACGCCAGCGTCGCCGCGCCCCACAGGACGATGACGGCGGATGAGGCGATCCCGGCGATCCGGGTCAGAGCGCGTGGCACGCAGGCCTCAGCCGGCGAGGCTCACGGTGTAGAACAGCGGACGGCCGTACAGGTCGTAGGTCAGTCCCTTGACGTCCTTCGACGTGGCCGTGATGGCCGAGGACACGTACAGCGGCACGATGGCCACGTTCTCGGCGTTCCACTGCTGCACCTGCTGGTAGATCGTGGCGCGGGCGGCCGCGTCGGTGGCGGACAGTCCGTCCTGCAGCAGCTTGTCCAGGGCGGGGTCGCTGACCACGGACGCGTTCTGGAAGCCGTCGGTGCCCAGGTGGCTGCGCAGCAGGTCGGGGTCGACGCCCGAGAAGTCCCAGTCGGTGATGTCGTAGGTCCTGGGGCCGTACTGCTCGTTGTACGCGGCCGGCTCCAGCGTCTCGCGCTTGATCTCGAAGCCGACCTTCTTCAGGTCGGACTGGATGGCGTTGGCCATGGCGGTGTGCTCGTCGGAGACGGGGGTCCACGCGATCCAGCGTGCGGACAGGCGCTTGCCGTCCTTGGTGCGGTAGCCATCGGAGTCGCGGGCTGTCCAGCCGGCCTCGTCCAGCAGCCGGTTCGCCTTGTCAGGGTCGAAGGTCCGGGTGCCCTCGAGCGAGGCGTCGTAGCCGGGCGTGGTCGGGCCGAGAATGCTCCAGGCACGGGGGAACTGGCCGAAGAAGATCTGCTTGACCGCGGCATCCACGTCGATGGACAGCTCGAACGCACGGCGCACGCTCTGGTCGGCGAACACGCCGTACTTCTCGTTGAGGAACAGCGAGTACGGCAGGCCGGGGTACTCCTTGGCCGTGACGGTGATGGCCTTGCCCAGGCTCTTGACCGCACTCGGCGGCAGGTTGCTCGCGATCTGCGCCTCACCGGAGCCGACGACACCGGCGCGGACGGATGCCTCGGGCAGCAGCTCCACGCGCAGGGTCTTGATCGCAGGCTTCTTGGCGCCGTCGGGACCCCACGCATAGTCGTCGTTGCGGGTGTAGACGATCTCCTGGTTCGCGGTGTACGAGGTCATCGTGAACGGGCCGGTGCCGACGTTGACGTCGGGTCCTCCGGCCTTGATCTGGTCGCCTGCGCTCTTGATCACCTTCGGCGACCAGAACCCGAGCTGCGCGGTGCTGGCAGCCTGCAGGAACGGGGCGTAGGGCTTCGTGAAGTCGACCTCGACGGTGTGCGGGTCGATGACCTTCGTCCCGGCGTACAGCTCGCCGCCGAGCATGGCCGCGGCCTGCGCGGACTCGGTCTTGGGATCGACGATGCGGTCGAAGTTGGCCTTGACCGCTGCCGCGTCGAACACGGTCCCGTCGGTGAAGGTCACGTCATCGCGCAGCGTGAAGGTGTAGGTCTTCCCGTCGTCGGAGACCTTCCAGCTCTTGGCCAGCCACGGCGAGAACGTGCCGTCGGCCTCCTGGTAGACCAGCGAGTCCAGCACCTGGCGCTGCACCATGGCTGTGGAGTCGAGCTGGCTGGACTGCGGGTCCATCTTGCCGTTGGAGAGGTTGGCGCCCTCGACGGCCCAGGTGATCTCGGCATCCGGATTCGCACCGGATTTCGCGCCGGAATCGGATGCCGGTCCTGCGCACGCGCTGAGCACGAGAGCGGATGCTGCGGCGAGAGCGGCCAGGGGAAGAAGACGGCGCACGGGAAGAGAAGGCATTCGGGAACCTCGGAAGAGTGCGGGAAAAGGGGTGTGCCTCCATCGTACCGGCGGTTCTTGGACGCGGTCGATCTACGCACCCTCCAGATTCAGCCGATAGAATCTCCCCACAACCCACACTCAGGCACGCTCACACAGTGCCGCACACATCGCTCAAGGAGACCTTCATGTCCGCCATCCCCGACAAGCCCGCGCTCGAAGGTCTCGAAGCGAAGTGGGGTGAGCGCTGGAACGAGCAGGGAACCTTCCTGTTCGATCGCGCCAAGGCCACGGCATCCGGCCGCACGGGCGTCTACTCCATCGACACTCCCCCGCCCACGGCATCCGGCAGCCTGCACATCGGCCACGTGTTCTCGTACACGCACACCGACATCAAGGCGCGCTTCGAGCGCATGCGCGGCAAGAACGTCTTCTACCCGATGGGCTGGGACGACAACGGCCTGCCCACCGAGCGCCGCGTGCAGAACTACTACGGCGTGCGCTGCGACCCGTCCCTGCCGTACGACCCGGACTTCACCCCGCCGTTCCACGGCGACGCGAAGAGCCTGAAGCCGGCCGACCAGCTGCCCATCAGCCGCCGCAACTTCATCGAGCTGTGCGAAGAGCTCACCATCGAGGACGAGAAGCAGTTCGAGGCGCTGTTCCGCCAGCTCGGCCTCAGTGTCGACTGGACGCAGACCTACCGCACCATCTCCGACGACACCATCCGGCAGAGCCAACTGGCGTTCCTGCGCGGACTGGAGCGCGGCGAGGCGTACCAGTCGCTGGCCCCCACGCTGTGGGACATCGACTTCCGCTCCGCCATCGCGCAGGCCGAGCTCGAGGACCGCGAGCAGCAGGCCGCCTACCACCGGCTGGCGTTCCACAAGTCCGACGGCTCCGGCGATATCCACATCGAGACCACCCGCCCCGAGCTGCTGGCGGCCTGCGTAGCGCTGGTCGCGCACCCCGACGACGAGCGCTACCAGCCGTACTTCGGGTCCACCGTGCGCACCCCGATCTTCGACGTCGAGGTGCCCGTGCTGGCGCACCACCTCGCGCAGCCCGACAAGGGCTCCGGCATCGCCATGATCTGCACCTTCGGCGATGTGACCGACATCGTGTGGTGGCGCGAGCTGGACCTGCCCAACCGCACCATCCTCGGCAAGGACGGCCGCGTGCTGGCCGATGCTCCCGAGGCGATCACCTCGGATGCCGGTCGTGACGCGTACGCGCAGCTGGCCGGCAAGACGGTCTTCAGCGCCCGCAAGGCGATCGTGGAGCTGCTGGGCGAATCAGGTGAGCTCGTCGAGGTGGGCAAGCCGTTCAGCCACGCCGTGAAGTTCTTCGAGAAGGGCGACCGCCCGCTGGAGATCGTCTCGACGCGCCAGTGGTACATCCGCAACGGCGCGCGCGACGAGCAGCTGCGCGACCAGCTGCTGGAGAACGGCCGCCAGATGGCCTGGCACCCCGACTTCATGCGCGTGCGCTACGAGAACTGGGTGGGCGGGCTCACCGGCGACTGGCTGGTGTCGCGCCAGCGCTTCTTCGGCGTGCCGATCCCGATCTGGTACGGCCTGGACGAGAACGGCGAGCGCGACTACGACCGTGTGCTGACCCCGTCGCACGAGGAGCTGCCGATCGACCCGACCAGCTCGGTACCGGCCGGCTACACCGAGGAGCAGCGCGGCGTGCCCGGCGGCTTCGTGGCCGAGCAGGACATCTTCGACACCTGGGCCACCTCCTCGCTCACCCCGCAGCTGGCCGGCGGCTGGCAGCGCGACGAGGAGCTGTGGAACACGGTGGCGCCGTTCGACCTGCGCCCGCAGGGCCAGGACATCATCCGCACCTGGCTGTTCTCCACCATGCTCCGCTCCACGGAGGAGGACCAGCGCGCCCCGTGGGCCAACGCCGCCATCTCCGGCTTCATCGTGGATCCCGACCGCAAGAAGATGTCCAAGTCCAAGGGCAACGTGGTCACCCCCGCCGACATCCTCGACAAGCACGGATCGGATGCCGTGCGGTACTGGTCGGCGTCCAGCCGGCTGGGCATGGATGCGGCGTTCGACCCGCAGAACCCTACGCAGGTGAAGATCGGCCGCCGCCTGGCGATCAAGATCCTCAACGCGGCGAAGTTCGTGCTGTCGTTCCCCGTCCCCGAGGGCGCGCAGATCACGCACGCCCTGGATGCCTCGATGCTGGTCACCCTCGACCAGGTGGTGCGCGAGGCCACGGCCGCATACGAGAACTACGACCAGGCCAAGGCGCTGGAGGTCACCGAGTCGTTCTTCTGGACGTTCTGCGACGACTACCTGGAGCTCGTGAAGGAGCGCGCCTACGACCGGACCGACGTGGGGCAGGCATCCGCTGCGCTCGCGCTGCGCCTGGCGCTGTCGACGCTGCTGCGGCTGCTGGCGCCGATCATCGCGTTCGCCACCGAGGAGGCGTGGAGCTGGTTCGAGGAGGGCTCGATCCACACGGCCGCATGGCCGGAGCCGCTGGCGATCGAGGGCGATCCGGCTGTGCTCGCCACGGCCAGCGAGGCGCTGATCGGCATCCGCCGGGCGAAGACCGAGGCCAAGGCCTCGCAGAAGACGCCGGTGGCCACCGCGACCATCTCGGCGCCCGCTGCGAAGCTCGAGGCGCTGCGCGCGGCTGCCGAAGACCTGCGCGCCGTGGGCCGCATCGCCGAGTTGTCGTTCGCGGAGGCCGACGAGCTGGCCGTCACGGCCATCGAGCTTGCCCCGGTGGAGGCCTGATCATGCAGCTCGGCACGCGCTGGGCCGTGGGCGCAGAGCCCCCGGCATCCGTCCCCGCGGCCCTCCGCCCCGCGATCGCCGAGGTGGAGGCGACCCTCACTGGATCCCTGAGCTCCACCACTGGGTCCCTGAGCCTGTCGAAGGGCGGAAACTGGACCCTCACCTGGCTGGAGGGCCGCCCGCTGGCCGAACTGGATGCCGGGTGGGAGGTCCTGCTCACGGCATCCGGTGAAGTCATCGCCCGCCCCTTCGAGGACTGAACTCCTTCGTCGAGACCCCTCCAAGAGGTCGAGCATCTAGCGACGCGGGCGGGATCCCAGTGCCAGCATCGCGGTGTCCAGCGCGCGAGGGTCCTGTTTGCGGGACTGCTGCTCGCGCAGGATGTCCAGCGCGATCTCGTGACGGTCGGCGCGAAGTTCACGGCGGTGCTCGGTATACGCGGTGATGGCGTCGGCGAGGCGCAGCAGCGTGCGCTCGACGGCGGTCGGTGTGGCGAGGTGAAGCGTGGCGGCGGTCATGAGCGATTCTCCTTCTCGGTCGAGACGGGCAGGTCGAAGATCTCGGCGCGAAGGGACACGCGCCGGGTGTCGGGCTGGGACTCCTGGCCGCGATAGCGCTCCACCATGGCATCCACCAGCTCGGAGAGCTCCCGGCGCACCTCGAGCATCTGCTCGGGCGTGAGATCGAGCATCGTGGTCATCACGAGTCCGGCATCCCGCCATTCCTCCGGCTGCTCGGATGTCGGGCGGTTGAGGTACTCCATCAATGACTGATGACGCAGGCGGAAGAACTCAGAGGTGACGATCTCCGCTGCCGCCCGACCTGCCGGCGACATCGAGTCGTCAGGTCCGGGGAGGTTGATGCGACCCTTCGGGCGCTCCCACCAGCGCTCGCGCGCCGTGCCGCGATCCGGGATCTCGCGGATGAGGTCCTTCGCGGCCAGCGCCCGCAGGTGGTAGCTGGTGGCCCCGGAGGTCTCGCCGATGATCGCAGCGAGCGTGCTCGCGGTCTGCGGCCCTCGCTCACTGAGCAGGTCGTAGATGCGCACGCGCAGGGGATGCGCGAGCGCCTTCAACGCTCCGGCATCCAGCGTCCGTCCTTCTTCGTTCTCCGTCATGCATGCAAAGATACCCTTGCAACGATCTCTTTGCAAGTACTTCTTTGCAGAGAGTCTTCTGCACTCCGCCTGATCTGCCTTCCTTCGTCGAGACCCCGCCTTATCACCGAGACCCCTGCCGGCAGACGTCCGCATCACGGGGTATGGGCGGCAGGCCGGGGTCTCGGCGAAAGAGGACCGGGCGTCAGTCGCTCACGGCATCCCGGGCCGCGACGAACGCCGCAACGCAGCGCTCCACCTGCTCGGGCGTGTGCGCGGCCGACAGCTGCACGCGGATGCGCGCCAGGCCGCGGGGCACGACCGGGAAGCTGAACGCGGTCACGTACACGCCGTGCTTCTGCATCTCGGCGGCGATCCGCGCGGTCAGCGCGGCCTCGCCGAACATGACGGGGACGATGGGGTGCTCCCCCGGCTGCAGCGTGAAGCCCTCCTCGGTCATGCGAGTGCGGAACAGCTCCGCGTTCTCGCGCAGGCGCGCGCGCAGGTCGGCGGAGCCCTCCACGAGGTCCAGAGCCGTCAGTGTGCCGGCCACGATCGCCGGCGCGAGAGTGTTCGAGAACAGGTACGGACGGGAGCGCTGGCGCAGCAGGGCGACGATGTCACGGTGCGAGGCGACGTACCCGCCGGATGCGCCGCCCAGCGCCTTGCCGAAGGTGCCGGTGTAGATGTCGACGCGATCGCTCACGCCGCACAGCTCGGGCGTACCGCGGCCGCCTGCGCCGATGAAGCCGACGGCGTGCGAGTCGTCGACGAAGACCAGCGCGTCATACTTCTCTGCCAGATCGCAGATCTCCGGCAGCTTGGCGATGTAGCCGTCCATCGAGAACACGCCGTCGGTGACGATCACGCGGAAGCGGGCGCCCGCCGCATCCTTCAGCTGCTGCTCGAGGTCGGCCATGTCGCTGTTGCGGTAGCGGTAGCGCTGGGCCTTGGACAGGCGGATGCCGTCGATGATCGACGCGTGGTTGAGCTCGTCCGAGATGATCGCGTCCTCCGCCGAGAACAGCGTCTCGAACACGCCGCCGTTGGCGTCGAAGCAGGACGAGTACAGGATGGCATCCTCGGTGCCGAGAAATGCCGCCAGGCGCCGCTCCAGTTCGAGGTGCTGCTCCTGCGTGCCGCAGATGAAGCGCACGCTGGCCATGCCGTAGCCCCACTCGTCCAGCGCGTCCTTGGCTGCGGCGAGGATGCGCGGGTCGTCGGCGAGCCCCAGGTAGTTGTTGGCGCAGAAGTTGAGCACCTCGGCGCCATCGGCGGTGATCTCGGCGCTCTGCGGGCCGCGGATGCCGCGCTCGCGCTTGGTGAGCCCCGCCTCCTCGATGCCCGCGAGTTCGGTGGCCAGGTGGTCCTTGAAGGTCGTGTACATCGCAGTGCTCCTTAAAGCTGGGTCCAGTCGAGGATGATCTTGCCCGTGCCGGCGGCAGCCGCCGCGTCGAAGCCCTTCTCCCAGTCTCGCGCGGGGATGACCTCGGCGATGACGCGGCTGATCGACTCGCGCAGCGTCGCGCTGGTCTGCAGCATCGCACCCATGGCGTTCCAGGTCTCGAACATCTCGCGGCCGTAGATGCCCTTGATGGTGAGCATGTGCGTGACGAGCTTGCCCCAGTCGATGCTGAACCCGGCGCTCGGCAGGCCCAGCATGGCGATCCGCCCGCCGTGGTTCATGTTGTCGATCATGGCCGGCAGCGCCTGCGGTGCACCGCTCATCTCGAAGCCGACGTCGAAGCCCTCGCGCATGCCGAGAGCGGCCTGCGCCTCGCGGATGTCCTGCTGGGAGACGTCGATGACCTGGTCGGCGCCCATGGCCTTCGCCATCTCCAGGCGCGGCGCGCTGACGTCGGTGGCGGTGATGAAGCGGGCGCCGGCGTGCCGGGCGACGGCGATGGACATCAACCCGATCGGGCCGCAGCCGGTGACCAGCACGTCCTCGCCGACCACGCGATAGGTCAGCGCCGTGTGCACGGCGTTGCCGAGCGGGTCGAAGATGGCGCCGAGCTCGGGTGTCACGTCGTCGTGGTGCTTCCACACGTTGGTGGCCGGCAGCGAGAGGTACTCGGCGAAGGCCCCGTCACGCTGCACGCCCAGGCCGATGGTGCGGATGCACATCTGCCGACGCCCGGCGCGGCAGTTGCGGCACGTGCCGCAGACGATGTGCCCCTCGCCGGAGACCCGGTCCCCGACGGCGATGTCGCGCACCTGCTCGCCGATCTCGACGACCTCACCGTAGAACTCGTGGCCGGGAACCAGGGGAGCTGCGACGGCGGATGCCGCCCACTCGTCCCAGCGGCGGATGTGCAGATCCGTGCCGCAGATGCCGGTGCGCAGCACGCGGATGATGACGTCCCCAGGCCCGGCGACCGGATCGGGGCGTTCGGTGAGTTCGAGGCCGGCGGCAGCGGCGGGCTTGAAAAGAGCCTTCATGCTTCGATCTGACCGCATCCGACGTTGTAGAGCAACAGCCTTCTCCTGCACAGTTCTTTCAGTTAATGCTTAACAATAAGATCGGAGTCGTGGAACTCCATCAGCTGCAGATCCTGCGGGAACTCGGGGCGCTCGGCAGCGTCACTGCCGTGGCCGAGGCGATGCGCGTCACGCCCTCCGCCGTGTCGCAGCAGCTGGCGGCACTGCAGCGTGGATTCCGCACACCGCTCACGCGAAAGCGGGGGCGCACACTGGCGCTGACGCCCGCCGGCGAAGTCCTCGCCGCGGCGGGCGCGGAGGCCATCGACGCCATGGCCGCCGCTCGCAATGCGCTGGACGAGTTCGAGCACGATGCTGCCCGCGCGGTGAGCCTCAGCGGCTTCCACAGTGCAGGCCAGGCGCTGTTCGGACCGTTGGCGCGGGAGCTGGCGGCATCGGACCCCGCGCCGGCCGTGCACCTCACCGACGAGGACGTCGCGCAGAGCGAGTTCCCCGCGCTGACCGCCCGCTACGACCTGGTGCTGGCGCACCGGATGGAGCACTCCGCGCAGTGGCCGACCAGCGGCATCCGCAGCGTGACCCTGGTGCGCGAGCCGCTGGACGTGGCGGTCGCAGCGCAGCATCCGCTGGCCTCCCGCCGATCTCTCTCCCCGGCCGACGTGGCCGGCGAGCGATGGGTGACCAGCCGCGTCGGCTACTCCCCTGACGACGTGCTGCGGGCGGTGTCGGCCATCGCCAACCGGCCCGTGCAGGTGCAGCACCGCATCAACGACTACGGCGCGGTGGCCGCGGTGATCGCCGCCGGCGACGCGATCGGCCTGCTGCCGCGCTACACCTCGCGCAGCGTGGACGACCGCGACCTCGTGCGCCTGCCGCTGCGCGGCGTGAACACACTGCGCACCATCGACGTGCTCACTCGGCCCGAGAACCTGCGCCGCAGTTCGGTACGGCTCGTGATCGAGGCGCTGACCCGCGTGATGGCACGGCTCGCGGATGGTGACACGCCTGCGTCTAGGCTCAAGGGATGACCGAGGCCACGAACCCGTTGCTGTCCCCCTCCGCGCTCCCGTACGGATTGCCCGACTATGCGGCGATCCGCCCGGAGCACTATCTGCCGGCGTTCCAGGCGGCGTTCCAGGAGCACCTGGGCGAGGTGCGGGCGATCACGATGGTGCGGTCGATGCCCACGTTCGAGAACACGCTGGTCGCGCTGGAGCGCGCCGGCAGCATGCTGGAGCGCGTGGCGGAAGCGTTCTACACGGTCGCGTCGGCCGACGCCACCGCCGACATCCAGGCCATCGACGAGGAGCTGGCACCTCTCATGTCGGCTCACGAGGACGCCATCCGGCTGGACTCGCAGCTGTACTGGCGGGTCTCGCAGGTGCATGCGCAGATGGACGAGCTGGACCTGGATGCCGAGCAGCGCTACCTCGTGCAGCGCCACTTCCGCGAGATGACGCACGCGGGAGCGGCGCTGGGCGATGCGGCCAAGGCCAGGCTCACGGAACTCAACCAGCGGCTGTCCACGCTCAGCACCACGTTCGAGAAGAACCTGCTGAACGACACCAACGAACTCGCTGTGCTCTTCGACGACGCCGCCGAGCTCGACGGGCTCACCTCCGGCGAGCTGAGCGCCACGGCGCGCGCCGCCGCCGACCGCGGCGAGGCGGGCAAGCACCTCGTGGGGCTCACGCTGTTCAGCGGCCACCCGTACCTGGCATCCCTCACCGCGCGCGAGAGCCGACGGCGCATCATGGCAGCGTCGCTGTCTCGGGCATCCCGCGGCAACAAGAACGACAACAGCGCGGTGCTGACGGAGATCGTGAGGCTGCGCGCCGAGCGCGCGGCTCTGCTGGGATACCCGTCGCACGCCGCGTACATCACGGCTGACGAGACGGCGAAGACCCCGGATGCCGTCGAGCGGATGCTGCGCGAGCTGGCCGCTCCCGCCGCTCGCAACGCCGAGCGCGAGCGAGCAGCCCTGCAGGAGATCATCGACGCCACCGAGTCCGAGCCGTTCGAGCTCGAGGCTCACGACTGGGCGTTCTACACCGAGAAGGTGCGCCAGGCGCGCTACGACATCGACACGGCAGCTCTCCGGCCCTGGTTCGAGGCCGAGCGCGTGCTGCGCGACGGCGTGTTCTTCGCCGCATCCCGGCTGTACGGCGTGACCTTCACCGAGAGGGCTGACCTGGTCGCCTATCATCCGGGCGCGCGCGTGTTCGAGGTGCATGACGCCGACGGCTCGCCGGTGGGCCTGTACGTGCTGGATCTGTACACCCGCGACTCCAAGCGCGGCGGTGCCTGGATGAACCCCATCGTCAGCCAGTCCGCGCTGCGCGGCACCCTGCCCGTGGTGGTCAACAACCTCAATGTGGCGCAACCCGGCGACGGCGAGCCCACCCTGCTCACCCTGGACGAGGTCACCACGCTCTTCCACGAGTTCGGGCACGCCCTGCACGGGCTGTTCGCCCGCGTCACCTACCCGCACTTCTCCGGCACCAACGTGTTCCGCGACTTCGTGGAGTTCCCCAGCCAGGTCAATGAGATGTGGATCCTGTGGAGCGAGGTGCTCGACAACTACGCCCGCCACGTCGACACCGGAGAGCCGCTGGATGCCGTGATCGTGCAGCGGCTCCGCGAGAGCGAGGCGTTCGATCAGGGGCACGCCACCAGCGAGTACCTTGCCGCGGCATGGCTGGACCAGGCCTGGCACCTGCTCGGCGCGGGTGAGGGGCCCGGCGATGTGGCGTCGTTCGAGCAGGCGGCGCTGACCGACATCGGCCTGCTCAACCCGGTGGTGCCGACGCGGTACTCGTCGACGTACTTCGCGCACGTGTTCTCGGGCGGCTACAGCGCCGGGTACTACTCGTACATCTGGAGCGAGGTGCTGGACGCCGACACCGTGGAGTGGTTCCACGAGCACGGCGGGCTGACCCGCGAGAACGGTGACAGGTTCCGTTCGCTGCTGCTGGGCGTGGGCGGATCGAAGGATCCGCTGGAGGCGTATCGCGACTTCCGCGGCCGGGATGCCGAGATCGCGCCGCTGCTGAAGAGGCGTGGTCTGGATCACTGACGCGGCGGGTCTCAGTGCAGTCATGCCCGCCGGCGGCCCTCGTGCGCGGTCGGCTCAGTCGTCTGCGTTGATCACGGTGGACTCGCCGAGGTCGGCGCGGACGGTGTCGATCACATAGTCGGCGGGGCTGCGCCCCACGGACGCCGACCTGGCCACGATCGCATCCACGAGATCGATCGGGAGCTGCACGGTCAGCGCGGTCGAGGCATCCGGGCTCTGGCCGCGGAGCATCGGGCCCAGGATCGGCAGCACCACTGCTCCGAGCACGGCGAGGATGAGCAACGCCCAGAACATCCGCCAGTACCAGTCGCCGCCAGCTCCCGGGATCTCGCCGTCGGTCGCGGCGGACAGCACCAGCATGAGCGTGGTGGCGGCGATGAGCCCGAGTTCGACGGGCAGCAGTCGACGCACGATGCGGTGGCGATGGCTCATCAGCGGCAGCAGCAGACAGGTGAGGGCCAGCGCTACGGCCACTATCGACGTCGACGAGAGCACGCGGAAGAGGAACTCCGGGCCGTCACCCCCGCTCCAGATCGAGTCGATGGCGAGCCCGGCGGCGATGGTGGCGAAGAGGACGCCGAGCCAGCCGACCCAGCCCACATCGCGCCCGACCAGGGTCAGATCGGCGAGGGCGACGATGCCGAGAGCACCGACGACGAGCGTCGTCCCCATGATCCGCCAACGAACCTCGTCGGCGTCGCCGGTGAGGATCATGACGACTCCGATCACTGCAGCGATCACGAGCGATGCGATCGCCACGATGAACGCCACCCTGCGGATGCCCCGGAACGGAGCAGCGGCACTCTCGCCCCTCGTCCGACTCACGATCAGGCGCTCTTGCGCTTACGGGCCAGGACAACCGTCGGTGGCGCGCCGTCATCGACGGCAGCCTTGGTGACGACGACCTTCGTGACGTCCTCCGCGGACGGGATCTCGAACATGATGGGCCCGAGCACGTCTTCCAGGATGGCTCGGAGGCCGCGGGCGCCGGTCTTGCGCAGCACGGCCAGGTCGGCGATGGAGCGCAGCGCGTCGTCCTCGAACTCGAGCTTGACGCCGTCGATCTCGAACATGCGCTGGTACTGCTTGACCAGGGCGTTGCGCGGGCCGGTGAGGATGTCGATCAGGGCTTCCTGGTCCAGCGGCGACACCGAGGTGACGACGGGCAGGCGACCGATGAACTCGGGGATCAGGCCGAACTTGTGCAGATCCTCGGGCAGCACCTCGCTGAACAGCTCGAGGTCCTTGTCCTTGTCGTGCAGGGGCGCCCCGAAGCCGACACCGCGCTTGCCCACGCGGGCGGAGATGATGTCCTCGAGCCCGGCGAAGGCACCGGCCACGATGAACAGCACGTTGGTGGTGTCGATCTGCAGGAACTCCTGGTGCGGGTGCTTGCGCCCGCCCTGCGGCGGCACGGAGGCGACGGTGCCCTCGAGGATCTTCAGCAGCGCCTGCTGCACGCCCTCACCCGACACGTCGCGGGTGATCGACGGGTTCTCGGCCTTGCGGGCGATCTTGTCGATCTCGTCGATGTAGATGATGCCGGTCTCGGCGCGCTTGACGTCGTAGTCGGCGGCCTGCAGGAGCTTGAGCAGGATGTTCTCGACGTCCTCGCCGACGTAGCCCGCCTCGGTGAGCGCGGTGGCGTCGGCGACGGCGAACGGCACATTCAGCCGCTTGGCGAGGGTCTGCGCGAGGTAGGTCTTGCCGCAGCCGGTCGGGCCGAGCATGAGGATGTTGCTCTTGGCGACCTCGACCTCTTCGGCCTTCTGCTCGGCGGTCTGCAGGGTGCCGCGGACGCGTACGCGCTTGTAGTGGTTGTACACGGCGACGGCCAGCGAGCGCTTGGCCAGCTCCTGCCCCACCACGTACTCCTCGAGGAAGGAGAAGATCTCACGCGGCTTGGGAAGGTCGAACTCGGCGACCGGACCGGTGCCGGCCTCGGCCATCCGCTCCTCGATGATCTCGTTGCACAGTTCGACGCACTCGTCGCAGATGTACACACCGGGGCCGGCGATCAGCTGCTGCACCTGCTTCTGACTCTTTCCGCAGAAAGAGCATTTGAACAGGTCGGCGCTCTCACCGATGCGTGTCATGCGCGTCCTCCTCGAAGCCGTGGATCAGGCGGGGGCCTGATGCCGCCTTTCGAGCCTAACCGCACGCACCGACACCGGGCCGCATTGGCACGCATGCGAAGGGCCCGGGTCCACCGACAGCGGAACCGGGCCCTCGCAGCCAGCCCTACAGCATCGACTTCGTGTGCCAGACGGTCTTCGTCTCGGTGAACGCGGTGATGCGGTCCAGGCTCTGCTCGACCTCGCCGGGGCGCAGCACGCGCTTGAGCGTGTCCGCGGCGGCGATCTCGAGATCGACCCAGTCCAGGTCTCCCGCACCCGCCAGGTCGATGGCGTTGACGTCGGCGTGCGACGCCAGCCACGGCGTGACCTCCGCAGGGTCGCCGGTGAGCACATTGACGACCCCGCCGGGCACGTCGCTGGTGGCCAGCACCTCGGCCAGGCTGATCGCGGAGAGCGGATGCCGTCGACTGGCGATCACGACCACGGTGTTGCCGGTGACCAGCGCCGGGGCGATGACCGAGACCAGGCCCAGCAGCGCGGAGTCCTGCGGCGCGACGACCGCCACCACGCCGGTGGGCTCAGGCACCGAGATGTTGAAGTACGGGCCCGCGACGGGGTTGGCATTGCCGGCGAACTGCGCATATTTGTCGCACCAGCCCGCGTACCAGACCCACATGTCGATGGCTGCGTCCACCTGCGCGCCGGCGACGGCGGCCGAGACCCCCTCCTGGTCGACGATCTCGTCGATGAACTGGGCCCTGCGGCCCTCCAGGATCTCCGCGACGCGGTACAGCACCTGACCGCGGTTGTACGCGGTGGCGCCGGACCAGCCCTTCACGGCCGCGCGGGCCGCGACGACGGCATCCCTGGCATCCTTCCGCGACGCCTTCGCGGCGTTGGCGAGGAACGCACCCTTGGCCGACACGACCTCGTAGGTACGCCCCGACTCGCTGCGGGGGAACTTTCCGCCGATGGCGAGCTTGTAGGTCTTCGGAATGGTCAGACGCGCGCTCATGCCGCGGCTCCCTTCTTGGCGGGCTTGGCAGTCTTCGCGGTGACGGCCCTGGCCGGCTTCGCGGTGATCGCACGAGTCGAGGAGGAGCCGCTCTTCAGGTACGCGGTCAGGCCGTGGCGGCCGCCCTCGCGCCCGTAGCCGGACTCCTTGTAGCCGCCGAAGGGGCTTGCCGGGTCGAAGCGGTTGAAGGTATTGGCCCACACCACCCCGGCGCGCAGCCGGTCGGCGACGGCCAGGATGCGGGATCCCTTGTCGCTCCAGATGCCGGCCGACAGCCCGTACGGGGTGTTGTTGGCCTTCGCGATGGCCTCCGCGGGCGTTCGGAAGGTCAGCACCGACAGCACCGGTCCGAAGATCTCGTCGCGGGCGATGCGGCTGGAGGCCTCGACGCCGGTGAAGATCGTCGGTGCGAACCAGAAGCCCTTCTCCGGCAGTGCGCAGTCGGCGGTCCAGCGCTCGGCACCCTCGGCTTCGCCGATGTCACTGAGCTCGCGGATGCGGGACAGCTGGGCAGCGGAGTTGATGGCGCCGATGTCGGTGTTCTTGTCCAGGGGGTCACCCAGGCGCAGCGTGGACAGCCGGTGCTTGAGCCGGTCGACGACCTCGTCGTGGATCGATTCCTGCACCAGCAGACGGCTGCCCGCGCAGCACACGTGCCCCTGGTTGAAGAAGATGCCGTTGACGATGCCCTCGACGGCCTGGTCGATGGGCGCGTCGTCGAACACGATGTTGGCGGCCTTGCCGCCCAGCTCCAGCGTGACGCGCTTGTCGGTACCGGCGATGGCCTTCGCGATGTCGCGGCCGACCGCCGTGGAACCGGTGAACGCGATCTTGTCGACATCCGGATGCCGCACCAGCGTGGCGCCGGGGGCGCCCGCACCGGTGATGATGTTCACGACGCCGGCGGGCAGGTCCGCCTGCTGCAGGATCTCCGCGAAGATCAGCGCCGTCAGCGGGGTGGTCTCGGCGGGCTTGAGCACCACCGTGTTGCCCGCGGCGAGAGCCGGGGCGAGCTTCCACGCCAGCATGAGCAGCGGGAAGTTCCACGGGATGATCTGACCGGCCACGCCCAGCGAGCGCGGGTCGGCGCCGAGGCCGGCGTAGTCGAGCTTGTCGGCCCACCCGCCGTAGTAGAAGAACCAGGCCGCCACCAGCGGCACGTCCACGTCGCGGCTCTCCTTGATGGGCTTGCCGTTGTCCAGACTCTCGGCCACCGCCAGCTCGCGGGCGCGCTCCTGCACGAGGCGTGCGATGCGGAACAGGTACTTGCCGCGATCTCGGCCGCTCATCTTCGACCAGACGCGGTCGTAGGCGCGACGTGCGGCTGCGACGGCGCGGTCGACATCCTCATCGGAGGCCGAGGAGATCTCGGCGATGCGGCTCTCATCCGCTGGCGAGATGGTGTGGAAGGACGGGCCGGAGCCGTCGACGAACTCGCCGTCGATGAACAGGCCGTAGCTGTCCTTCAGGTTCAGGATCGTCTTCGACTCCGGTGCCGGAGCATATTCCAGGAATGACATGTCTCGTCCTCAGTCGATGGTCACGTAGTCGGCACCGGAGTAGTGACCGGTGGTGATCTTCTGGCGCTGCAGCAGCACGTCGTTGAGCAGGCTCGACGCGCCGAAGCGGAACAGGTGCGGCTGCAGCCACTGCTCGCCGGCGGTCTCGGCGACCGTGACGAGGTACTTGATAGCGTCCTTCGACGAGCGGATGCCGCCGGCGGGCTTCACGCCGATCCTCTCCCCCGTGGCTCGGTACCAGTCGCGGACGGTCTCGAGCATGAGCAGCGTTGTGGGCAGGGTGGCCGCGGGCTGCACCTTGCCGGTGGACGTCTTGATGAAGTCGCCGCCGGCCAGGATGGACAGCCACGAGGCGCGCTTGATGTTGTCGTAGGTGTTCAGCTCGCCGGTCTCCATGATGACCTTGAGCGCGGCGTGGCTGCCGTCCTCGCGGCGGCAGGCCTCCTTGACCCGGGCGATCTGGTCGAACACGAACCCGTAGCGCCCTTCCAGGAACGCGCCGCGGTCGATGACCATGTCGATCTCGTCGGCGCCGGCGGCCACGGCATCCGCGGTGTCGGCCAGCTTGACCTCCATCGACGCACGGCCGGACGGGAAGGCCGTCGCGACGGCGGCGACGTGGATGCCCCCGTCGTCGGGATCGCCGTGCGCGGAGCCGAGCGCCTCGATGGCGTGCGGGACCATGTCGCCGTACACGCACACCGCGGCCACGCGCGGGGTGCTCGGGTCGGCGGCGTCCGGGGTCTTCGCCTTCGCGACCAGCGAGCGCACCTTGCCTGCGGTGTCGGCGCCCTCGAGGGTGGTCAGGTCGATCAGCGAGATCACCTTGTCCAGCGCCCCTGCCTTCGAGGTCGTCTTGATCGAGCGCGTGCCGAGAGCGGCGGCGCGCTGTTCCAGGCCCACCGCGTCGACACCGGGCAGTCCATGCAGGAAGCGGCGCAGGGTGGCGTCGTCGGGCTCACCGCCCAGCACGTCGACAGCCGCGCGACGGCTCAGTTCTGTGGTGGTCACATCTCCTCCAAGAGTGCTCGTGCTGTGGATTCGTCGGTCACCAGTACGGTGCAGAGCCCGTTGCCGACGACTGTACGCGCGATGTCGTGCTTGGCGGCACCCGCGGTGACGAAGATGGATCGGGGTGCTGAGCGCACCCGCTCGAGGCTCACGCCGACGGTCCGCGCGTCCAGCTGCGGGTCGACGATGTTGCCCTCGGCGTCGATGTAGCGGCCCAGCAGATCACCGACGGCGCCGCGTCGGGCGAGCTCGGCGATGTCGGCTGCGGTCAGGTAGCCGTTCTCGACATGAGCGGATGCCGCGTCGCACGGCCCCGCGGTGAAAAGGAATGTGCCCGCGCGCGAGGCCTGATCGAGGATGGCCGCGACCGTGCGGTCGGCCTCGATGGCCTGCTTGGTCTCCACGCGCTCGAGAATGGCGGGGCTGGGCAGCAGCACGGCCTGGCCCTCACCGCGCTGCGCGATCGTGGCGGCGACGGATGCCGCTCCCCCGGATCGCCTGTTCAGACTCACACCGCCGTTGGCCTGCACCACGGTGACGCCGTGCGCCCAGCCCTCGGGCAGTGCCTCGGCGATGGCGGTGAGCGTGCGCCCCCAGCTGACGGCCAGCGTGCGGGGCACGGGGCGCAGGGCCGTGAGCATGTCGGCGGCGGCTCTGGCCACGCGCTCCAGCACGGCGCCGGGCTCGTCCGGTGCGGGCACGACCACGGCGTCCTTCAGCCCGAATCTCTCGATCAGCGCGCGCTCTGCTCCCAGTCTGCGGGCTCGCGGATGCACGATCTCGATGCGCACGACACCACGCTCGCGCGCCTGCACCAGCAGCCGCCCGACCTTCCAGCGCGAGATGCCGAGGAGGGCGCCGATCTCGTCCTGCGTCTTGCCCTCGTCGTACGAGAGCTCGGCGACACGCACCATGAGCAGTTCGTCGTCCACAGCGTCCTCCTTCCGCCTCCAGCCTAGGAGGACGCCGACGCTCGCGCACGGGTCTGCTCAGATGAGCAGCAGACGCGGTCGGGATGCGCATCCGTTGCCCGCACGTCGCAGAAGAGCGGCCCGGCGTGATGCCGGACCGCTCTTCTGCGACGGGTGACTCAGGCGCGCTTGCGCGAGCTGAGCACCTGGTCGACGATGCCGTACTCCTTGGCCTGCTCGGCCGAGAGGATGTTGTCCCGGTCGATGTCGCGGTTCACCTGCTCGACGGGCTTGCCGGTGTGACGGGACATGGTCTCCTCGAGCCAGGTGCGCATGCGCAGGATCTCCTTGGCCTGGATCTCGATGTCGGATGCCTGGCCCTGACCGGCCTCTCCCATCGCCGGCTGGTGCATGAGCACGCGGGCGTTGGGCAGTGCGAGGCGCTTGCCGGGGGCGCCGGCGGCCAGCAGCACGGATGCCGCGGATGCCGCCTGGCCGAGCACCACGGTCTGGATCTGCGGCGCCACGTACTGCATGGTGTCGTAGATGGCCGTCATCGCGGTGAACGAGCCGCCGGGCGAGTTGATGTACATGGTGATGTCGCGCTCGGAGTCCTGGCTCTCCAGCACCAGCAGCTGCGCCATCACATCGTCGGCCGAGGCGTCGTCGACCTGCACGCCGAGGAAGATCACGCGGTCCTCGAACAGCTTGTTGTACGGGTCCTGGCGCTTGAAGCCGTAGGCGGTGCGCTCCTCGAACTGCGGGAGCACGTAACGGCTGGAGGGAAGGGTGCCGGCGGAGCGGAACGTGGGTGTGTACATGTGTCGTGTTCCTTACTTGTCCGCGCCGGTGCCGCCGCCGCCGTGCACGTCGCTGGCGTGCTCGCGGATGTGGTCGACGAATCCGTACTCGAGCGCCTCGGCGGCGGTGAACCAGCGGTCGCGGTCCCCATCCTCGTTGATCTGCTCGACGCTCTTGCCGGTCTGTCCCGCGGTGATCTCGGCGAGACGCTGCTTCATCGAGAGGATGAGCTGCGCCTGCGTCTGGATGTCGCTGGCCGTGCCGCCGAAGCCGCCGTGCGGCTGGTGCAGCAGCACGCGGGCGTTCGGAGTGATGTAGCGCTTGCCCTTGGTGCCGCTGGTCAGCAGCAGCTGGCCCATGGACGCAGCCATGCCGATGCCCACCGTGACGATGTCATTGGGCACGAACTGCATGGTGTCGTAGATGGCCATGCCCGCGGTGATCGATCCGCCGGGCGAGTTGATGTAGAGGTAGATGTCCTTCTCGGGATCCTCGGCGGCGAGAAGGAGGATCTTCGCGCAGATCTCATTCGCGTTCTCATCGCGCACCTCAGAGCCCAGCCAGATGATGCGATCCTTCAGCAGCCTGTCGAAGACGCTCGTCGCCATCAGGGGTTCAGCCATGTCAGCTCCCGTTTGTCGTGTTTCGGTGATTCGAATCTACCGGCGCACGCGCAGGCGCTCGGCCGTGTTCGCCCTGAGCACAGAGCGTGTCACTCCCCCGACTTCGCCAGCAGTTCGGCGGCGTAGCCCGTCACGGATCGCGTGTAGCTGTTCAGGTGCGGGGCCAGCGCCGTCAATGCGACGGATGCCGCGCGCACCGCGTCTCCGGAAGAAGTAAGCGCCAGCGCGTAGAACGCCGCGGCCTCGTCGGCCATCTCTCTTCCGCGGGTGGCCTCGTACTCGTCGCGCAGCATCGCCAGCGATTCGTCGACCTTTCCGAGGTTGCGGATGGTGCTGGCCAGCTGGATGACGGCGCGCGTGCGCCGCACCGGATCGAGGCCGGCTGCCAGCGCCGCACGGTACAGCGGCTCGGCCTCGAGCTCCCGGCCGGCGCTGTCGCGGGCTCCGGCGCGTTCGAAGAGCGCGACGGGATGCTCGTTCCCGAGTTCGGCCGCCAGCGCGTCGATGGCGGCGATGCGCGCGTCGTCGTCCAGGGTGCCGTCCTGCCACACCGCATCCGCACGGTGCTGCCAGTCGTCGAAGTCCACTGTCATGATTCCTCCTGGATGCGGAGAAGGCGGATGCCGCAGCATCCGCCTTCTCCCAGATTCGATCGGCCCTCGGAGCCGACCCGCGATCACTCGGCCTTGTCGGCCTCGTCCTTCTTCGCAGCCGCCTTCTTGGCCGGAGCCTTCTTGGCCGGGGCCTTCTTGGCGGGCTTCTCCTCGGCGTCGTCGGACTTCGCAGCCGCCTTCTTGGCCGGAGCCTTCTTGGCGGCGGGCTTCTCGGCGGGCTTCTCCTCGACGGGAGTCTCCTCGGCGTCGTCGTCGGCGTCGCCGATGAACTCGGACAGGTCGACGGCCTTGCCCTTGCTGTCGACGACCTTGACCTTGCCCAGCACCGAGGCGAGGGCCTTGTTGCGGGCGATCTCGCCGACCAGGGCGGGCAGCTGGCCGGCGCCCTGCAGGGCCTCGACGAACTCCTGCGGAGCCATGCCGTACTGGGCGGCGGACTGCACGATGTACTGGCTCAGCTCCTCCTGGGAGACCTGCACGTCAGCGCCCTCGGCGATCGTGTCCAGCAGCACCTGCGTGCGGAACTGCTTCTCGCTGGCCTCGGCGACCTCAGCGCGGTGCACGTCATCGTCCAGGCGGTTCTCGTTCTCGAGGTGGTTGTGCACCTCGTCCTCGATGAGCTGAGCCGGGACCGGGATCTCGACCTTCGCCAGCAGCGCGTCCAGCAGCTGGTCACGAGCGGCGGCGCCCTGGGTGAAGACCCCCTGCTGGCCGACGCGCTCGGCGAGGCTGTCGCGCAGCTCTGCCAGCGTGTCGAACTCGGATGCCATCTGAGCGAAGTCGTCGTCGGCCTCGGGCAGCTCGCGCTCCTTGACGCCCTTGACCGTGACGGTGACCTCGGCCTCCTCGCCGGCGTGGTCGCCGCCGACGAGCTTGGAGCGGAAGGTGGTCTGCTCACCGGCGGTCAGCGAGTCGATGGCCTCGTCGATGCCCTCGAGCAGCTCGCCCGAGCCGACCTCGTACGACACGCCGTCGGCACGGTCGATCTCGGCGCCGTCGATCGTGGCGATCAGGTCGAGCTCGACGAAGTCGCCCTGGGCGGCCGGGCGGTCCACCGGCACCAGGGTGCCGAAGCGGGCGCGCAGGCTGTCCAGCTCGGCGTCGATCGCGGCGTCATCGGCGTCGACGGCGTCGACGGTGATCGTGATGTCGTCGTAGGAGGGGACCTCGATCTCGGGACGCACGTCGACCTCGACGTCGACGAGCAGGTCGCCCGAGAAGTCCTTCTCGTTCGGCCACTGGGTGATGTCGGCGGCGGGACGGCCGACGATGCGCACATTGTGCTCGGCGGCGGCCTCGCGGAAGAAGCGGTCCAGGCCCTCGTTGACGGCGTGCTCGATGACGGCGCCGCGGCCGATGCGCTGGTCGATGATCGGAGCAGGGACCTTGCCCTTGCGGAAGCCGGGGATCTGCACGTCCTGAGCGATGTGCTCGTAGGCGTGCTTGATGCTGGGCTCGAGGTCCTCAGGGGTGACCGTGATGCTGAGCTTGACCCGAGTCGGGGAAAGCTTCTCGACGGTGCTGTTGGCCATACTGGTGTATCTCCTTGTGGTTTCCGCGCGGACGGCGCGGGCATGAAGTCTGTTGCCGTGGTCGGGGCGACAGGATTTGAACCTGCGACCTCCCGCTCCCAAAGCGGGCGCTCTACCAAGCTGAGCTACGCCCCGGCTTGAACCCGCGCGCACGGGAACGGCCCTGACGAGTCTAACGGACGGAGCAGCCCGCGACGTCCGCTATGCTTTACGAGGCGCTCAGCTCAGCGGGCGTCCGAGCGGGGCTGTAGCTTAATGGTAAAGCCTCAGTCTTCCAAACTGATGACGCGGGTTCGATTCCCGTCAGCCCCTCGCAACATGGGAGAGCCTCCACCAACAGGTGGGGGCTTTTCTCCGCTTCTTGGTAGTTTCTCGACGGATCGGCTCGTTAGCCCTTCCTGGCGAACCCGTCGCCTACTACGATGACGCGCAAGCGTGCTACCCACACGCTGTCGAGAGGGGAATCTCATGAGCCAGTCATCCGTCGTATCCGCGGACCGCAGGGCCCTGCACCGGCGCAGGATCTACGCCCTGCTCGCCGGGGGCCTCGTCCTCGGCGTCGGCGCCGCAGTCACGCTCGCCGCATGGAACGACTCCGAGTTCGCGAAGAGCACGTTCACCACCGGGTCCTTCGTGTTCCAGGGATCCACGGACGGCTCCACCTTCACGGATCACGCATCCGACGCGGGGGCCGCAACGCTGACGTTCCAGTCGAATGCGGCGAACCTGTCCCCCGGAGCGGTCGTCTACGCCCCGTACGCCCTCAAGCTGACGGGTTCGTCGCCGGCCGCGATCACAGCGACGGCGCCGGCTGCCACAGGCACGCTCAGCAGCTCGCTGACGTTCGCCGCCGTGTCCACGACGACGTTCGGATGCGACCAGGCCGCATTCACTGCGGGCACTGCGGTGCCCACGACGATGCAGCCCGGCGACGTCATCAATCTCTGCCTGCAGACCACCGTCGGCGCCTCCCCCACTCAGGGAGCGACGAGTGCAGTCACCTGGAGATGGGATGCCGTGTCGCAGTAGCCGATCCTGACGGCACCGCGTCGGAGGGAGGGCTCGAATGCGGTATCGCGCTTACGCTCGTGCGCCGTTCACCCGCACGCGAGCAGTGCTCGCAGGTGGGCTGGTGCTCGGCATCGGTCTCACGATGACGCTCGCCGCCTGGACGGATCAGGAGGTCGCCTCCACGACCGTCCAGGCGGGAACGTTCTCGCTCGTGTCGCAGACGAGGGACAGCCCGCTCGGCTCGCATCCCGAGGGCAGCACCGCCTCTCTCGGGCTGGATGCGACCGGGCTGTATCCCGGAGTGAGCCGGGCCGGCTGGATCCAGCTGCGGACGTCCGGCACGCTGGGCGGCGCTGTCACGCTCAGCGGTGTGACGGCGACGGCGACGGGGGCGGCAGATCAGGCGCTGCTCAGCGCCCTGTCGGCGCGGATCTTCACCGTCACCCAGCCCTCGGACTGCACCACGACGGCGACTGGGGGAACGTCTCTGGCACTGTCGGCGGTCCCGACGAGCACCCAGTTGCCACCGGTCATGGTGCAGGGAAATGGCGCGAACGCGGTGACGTACTGCGTCGTGCTCACACTCTCCGCCGGCGCACCGACGACTGCTCAGGGCGGCACCGTCACACCGGTGTGGACGTTCACGGGGACAGCGGGGGCAGCCGGTTGAACGCCGTAGCGAAGGTGGGCCGCGCGCTCCGGGAGGCTCTGCTGACCCTCGCCGCCATCGGCGGAGTGATCTGCATCGTGCTGACGATCATGGCGTTCGCCGGCGGCTTCTCGCTGATCATGTTCAAGACGGGATCCATGTCGCCGACGATCCCCGCAGGGTCCGTCGCACTGGTGCAGAGCATCCCGGCATCCGAGATCGCCATAGGCGACGTGACCACCGTCGACCGGGCCGGTGAGCTGCCCATCACGCACCGCATCATCGGCGTCTCACCAGGACCCACTGCGGAGACGCGCGTGATCACGATGAAAGGCGATGCCAACGACAGCGCGGACCCCGCGCCGTACACGGTCTCTCAGGTGCGGATCGTGCGCGGCTCGGTGCCGGGGCTCGCGTACGTCATCGTGTGGTTCGGCAACCCGTGGGTGCTGGGGGCCATCACCGTGGCGGCAGCGCTGCTGGTCACCTGGGCGTTCTGGCCGCGTTCGCCCAGGCCGGAGACTCCGGATGCCGAGGATGCGACGTCCGCAGCGGACGACGACCCCGCAGCGCCCGAGCCTTCGACGCGCCGCGAGCGCCGCCTCAGCCGGAACGTGACCTCTTGCATCGCGATCGGAGCACTCGTCGCGCTTCCGACTCTCGGCTCCGCCCCTGCGGCGGATGCGGCAGGACTCGTCTCGATCGCGTCCAACGGCGGCGGCACGCATGCGCTCGATCCGGTGATCCCCTACGACTGGGATCTCGACATCGATGCCCGCGCGGCCCCGGACGACGGCGACCTGACCATCACGCTCCGCGGTGAGGGCCAGGGCCTGCAGCTGTTCACCGTGGCGCGGACGTGCTCGATGCCCTGGGATGCCTCAGGCTGCCGAGGCACCACGACGGAGGTCGACGCTGCGAGAACCCTCGCGCTGGACAGCACGGAGCAGCAGCTGATCCGTCGTGCGACACCATCGACCGTGCACCTGCGGATCTCGGTGACCGGTTCCGGCGCCGCGGGCACCGCCACTCTCACGCTGCGTGCCACTGCCGCGCAGACCAGCGTGGAGCAGACGGTCGGCGGCACGACCCTCGCACGCACTGGCGGTACGTCGTCTGGGATGCTGGCAGCGCCCGCAGCAGTGCTGGTCGGGCTGGGCGCGGCATTCATCGTACGTGTCAGGCGGAAGAAGCCACGATGACGAGAGTTCGGATGCTGGCGTCAGCCGCAGGAGCGGTCGCTGTCCTGACAGCACTGTGCGGCCCGATGCGCCCAGCCTCAACCGCGGCGGAGTGGACGGGGAGCCAAGCAGCCCAGTCGCAAGTGACGGCCATCGACATCCCCGAGCCGATCACCTCCCAGACACCGGGGTGCACGACCAGCTCTGTCCTGGGCGCGAATCCCACAGTCACGATCTACTGGAGAATTCCCGCCGGTGCCGACGGCTATACGAAGGACAACGCCGAATACGGGCAGATCGTCAACCAGGGGCTCCTGGAGCCGATCCTGAGTGATCTTCTCGGGAGTGTGAACACGACAGGCACGTCTTCCGCTTACGTCACAGTCATCAACGGAGGTCTGCTCTCCGGACTCCTCGGGGCGACGAAGACGTTCGGCATCCGGCTCATCGGCCCAGGCGGATGGACCTCGGACTGGCTCGTCGCGACCGCAAGCTTGGGATTGCTGGGCGCGAATCCAAAATGCACGATCTCCACTTCCCCGAGATGACAGCGGAGCCGCCGTGAGGAATCCCACAGCGGCTCCACCCAGCCTCGGGATGCTGCGTGTCAGGCCTGGCCGCGGCGCTGACGCAGCTGCGTGAGCGCGTCGGCGAGAAGCTGCTCGGCCTCTTCGTCGGTGCGACGCTCCTTCACGTAGGCGAGGTGCGTCTTGTACGGCTCGGCCTTGGACATCGCCGGCGGGTTCTTCTGATCGCGCCCGGCGGGAAGACCCGTGTGCGGGTGGTCGATGGTCTCGGGGATCTCCTCGTCCGGCACGCCGGCGGCGAAGTACCGCACCGTCTCGTTGCCGAGCGCATCCCAGTACGAGACCGCGACGCGGTCGGCGTGGTAGCCGTGGTCCTGCTCCCCCATCGGGCCGGAACCCACCCGTGTGCCGCGGATCGCGTTTCCTCCTGCAGCCATCAGATCGCCGTGAACTTCGTGATGAGGCCGAGTGCCACGATGGTCACGAACCAGATCAGCGCGAGCACCACAGTGAACCGGTTGAGGTTGCGCTCGGCGAGCCCGGACGATCCGACGGCGGCTGTCATGCCACCGCCGAACATGTCGGACAGACCGCCACCGCGACCCTTGTGAAGCAGGATGAGGAGCGTCAGCAGGACGCTGCTGATGCCCAGCACCACCTGCAGGACGAACTCGAGAACCACCACGGATGAAGCCTTTCGCCAGGGTCCGAGAAGACCCGCCTAGCAGTCGATTATAGGACGAGGCGCGGGATGCGCCCCGCCGACTCACACTCCGACGTGCTTCTGATAGCGCACGATGGCCGCGAATTCGTCCACGACGAGACTCGCCCCGCCCACCAGCGCACCGTCCACATCGGGCTCGCGCATGAAGCTGGCGATGTTGCTCGACTTGACGGAACCGCCGTACAGGATGCGCGTGCGAGCCGCGGCATCGTCATCCAGCACCCGTGCCAGCACACCGCGAAGAGCGGCCGCGACCTCCTGCGCCTGCGCCGGAGTCGCCGCCTGCCCGGAGCCGATGGCCCAGACCGGCTCGTACGCCACGACGATGTCGGCGGAGGCCGGAACGCCCTCCAGCGCCTTCTCAAGCTGCGAGACCGGAACGGCGCTGCCGCCGAAGCGCTCCAGGTCCTCGGCGGTCTCACCGACGCAGATCACCGGGGTCAGACCATGCTTCAGCGCAGCCTTCACCTTGGCGCCCACGACGTCGTCGCCCTCGTGATGGTAGGCGCGGCGCTCGGAGTGTCCGATGATCACCAGACCCACGCCCAGCTTGGCCAGGAACGCGCCCGAGACCTCACCCGTGTAAGCGCCCGAGTCGTACGCGGACAGGTCCTGCGCACCCAGCTCGAACGGGATCTTGTCGGCATCGATGAGTGTCTGCACCGAGCGGATGTCGGTGAACGGCGGGAACACCGCGACTTGCACCGAGCCGGTCTCGTGACCGGCATCCTTCAGCGTCCAGTGCAGCTTCTGCACGGTGGCGACCGCCTGCAGGTGGTCGAGGTTCATCTTCCAGTTGCCCGCGATCAGCGGGGTTCTGCTGCTCCGGTTCTGCGTAGCAGACGAACTCATAGAGACTGCCATCCGAGGACCTCCAGTCCAGGTAGGTTCTTGCCCTCGAGGAATTCGAGGCTGGCGCCGCCGCCGGTGGAGATGTGCCCGAACCGGTCGTCCGAGAAACCCAGCTGGCGCACGGCGGCGGCCGAGTCTCCGCCGCCGACGACCCCGAGGCCGTCGACCTCGGTGAGCGCCTGTGCGACGGTCTTGGTGCCCGCGGCGAACGCCGGGAATTCGAACACGCCCATCGGACCGTTCCAGAACACCGTGCGCGATCCGCGGATGGCGTCCGCGAATGCGGCTGCGGTGTCCGGTCCGATGTCCAGGCCGATGCCGGAGGCGCCGAAGGAGCTGGACTCGATGGCATCCGCTGCGACGGTCTCGTGCGCGGCATCCGCGGCGAACGATGCGGCGACCACCACATCGGTGGGGAGCACCAGCTCCACACCGCGCTCCGCCGCCTCGGCGATGTAGCCGCGGACGGTGTCGAGCTGATCGTGCTCCAGCAGGCTGGAGGCCACGGCATGGCCCTTCGCCGCGAGGAACGTGAACAGCATCCCGCCGCCGACCAGCAACCGGTCCACGCGCGGGAGCAGGTGTGAGATGACGCCGAGCTTGTCACTGACCTTCGACCCGCCGAGCACCACGGTGTAGGGGCGCTCCGGGCTCTCCGTGAGCCGGTCCAGCACATCCAGCTCCGTGGCGATCAGCAGTCCAGCCGCGGACGGCAGAGTCTTCGCCAGCTCGTACACGCTGGCCTGCTTGCGGTGCACGACGCCGAACCCGTCGGATACCAGGGCATCGCCCAGGGCTGCGAGCTCGTCGGCGAACGACTGACGCTTGGCCTCGTCCTTGGCGGTCTCGCCCGCGTTGAAGCGCAGGTTCTCCAGCACCACGACACCGCCGTCCTCGAGGGAGGCGACCGCGCCGCGAGCGGACTCGCCCACGGTGTCCCGGGCGAAGGCCACCGGCTTGCCGAGCAGCTCGGACAGTCGCTGCGCGACCGGCTCCAGGCTGTACTGCGGGTCGGGCGCGCCGTCGGGGCGACCCAGGTGCGAGCACACGACGACACGTGCACCTGCATTGATGAGAGCGTTGAGGGTCGGCAGCGAGGCGCGAACGCGGCCATCGTCCGTGATGACCCCGTCCCGGAGCGGGACGTTGAGGTCACAACGGACGATGACGCGCTTGCCTTGAAGCGACCCCAGGGTGTCGAGGGTGCGCAGAGTCATGCGTATGAGCTTAGAGGCGCTCGGCGACGTACTCGGTCAGGTCGACGAGACGGTTGGAGTAGCCCCACTCGTTGTCGTACCAGCTCGAGACCTTGACCAGGTTGCCGCTGACGTTGGTCAGCGCCGAGTCGAAGATCGAGGAGTGCGGGTTCTGCTGGATGTCGCTGGAGACGATCGGGTCCTCGGTGTACTCCAGGATGCCGTTCAGGCGACCATCGGCGGCGGCGGCGCGGTACGCAGCGTTGACCTCGTCGACCGTCAGGTCGTCGCGGTCCGAGATGATGGTCAGATCGACGATGGAGCCGGTGGGCACGGGCACGCGGTACGAGGAGCCGCTGAGCTTTCCGTTCAGCTCCGGTAGCACCAGGCCGATGGCCTTGGCGGCGCCGGTCGAGGCCGGGACGATGTTGATCGCGGCGGCGCGGGCGCGGCGCAGGTCCTTGTGCGGGCCGTCCTGCAGGTTCTGATCCGCGGTGTAGGCGTGCGCGGTCATCATGAAGCCGCGCTGGATGCCGAACGTGTCGTTGAACACCTTGGCCAGCGGGGCCAGGCAGTTCGTGGTGCACGACGCATTGGAGATGATGTTCTGGGTGGCCGAGTCATAGGTGTCCTCGTTCACGCCCATGACGAACGTGCCGTCCACACCGGTGCCGGGGGCGGAGATGATGACCTTCTTGGCACCGCCGGCGATGTGCTTGCCTGCGGAGGCGGCGTCGGTGAAGCGTCCGGTCGACTCGATGACGATGTCCACGCCGAGCTCGCCCCAGGGCAGAGCAGCGGGGTCACGCTCCTCGAAGACCTTGATGGCCTTGCCTCCGACCGTGATGACGTCGCCCTCATGGGAGACCTCGACACCCAGGGGACCTCCGACGGAGTCGTACTTCAGGAGGTGCGCCAGAGCGGCGTTGTCGGTGAGGTCGTTGACAGCGACGATCTCCAGGTCAGCGTTCTGTGCGAGTGCTGCACGGAGGAAGTTACGTCCAATACGACCGAAGCCGTTGATACCGATCTTGACAGACACGAAAGTCTCCTGGTTCTTAATCAAGGAAATGCGTAAATTTCGCGGATTGCGTGGACAACGGCGTCCTGATGGGCTTGATCGCCCATCAGGACGCCCATCTTTTACGACAGTACCAGCAGACCAGTGGTCTTCTCGCGCGCTGTTTCAAACCGCTGCGCGACGTTCTCCCAGTTGGCGATGTTCCAGACAGCCTTGATGTAGTCGGCCTTCACGTTGAGGTAGTCCAGGTAGAAGGCGTGCTCCCACATGTCCAGCTGGAACAGCGGGACGGTGCCCTGGGCGGCGTTGGCGTGCTGGTCGAACAGCTGCTGGATGATCAGGCGCGCGCCGATCGGGTCCCAGCTCAGCACGGCCCAGCCGGAGCCCTGGATGCCGGCCGCCACCGCGGCGAAGTGGGCCTGGAACTTCTCGAACGAGCCGAAGTACTCGTCGATGGCGGCCTTCAGCTCGCCCTCGGGCTGGCCGCCGCCGTTCGGCGACAGGTTCGTCCAGAAGATCGAGTGGTTCACGTGACCGCCGAGGTTGAACGCGAGGTCCTTCTCCAGCTTGTTGACGTTCTTCAGGTTCCCGGTCTCACGGGCCTCCGCCAGGCCGTCGAGGGCTGCGTTGGCGCCGGCGACGTACGCCGCGTGGTGCTTGTCATGGTGGAGTTCCATGATCTTGCCGCTGATGTGAGGCTCGAGTGCCGCGAAGTCATAGGGAAGGTCGGGCAGCGTATAAGTCGCCATGTCGATTTCATCCAATCCGCGCCGCGCCGCGGCGCTTGCGTTCTCTGCGGCACCGTGTGCGCCGCAGAGCAGACGTTTCACATCCTACTGACGACAACCGACCCTGCGTCAGGATCCTTCCCGCTCAGACGTCGAGACCGGCGGGCACGGCAGCCTCGGTGCCGGGGACACCGTCCGCCGCGGCGCGCTTGTCGGCCATCGCCAGCAGGCGGCGGATGCGGCCGGCCACGGCGTCCTTGGTCAGCGGCGGCTCGGCGTGGTGGCCCAACTCGTCCAGGCTCGCGTCGCGGTGCGCGAGACGCAGGTTCCCCGCGGTGCGCAGGTGATCGGGCACGTCGTCGCCGAGGATCTCCAGCGCGCGCTCGACGCGTGCGCAGGCGGCGACGGCTGCCTGCGCGGAACGGCGCAGATTGGCGTCGTCGAAGTTCACCAGCCGGTTCACGCCGGCGCGCACCTCGCGGCGCTGGCGCATCTCCTCCCAGGCGGTGGCGGTGCGGCGGGCGCCCATGGCTGCCAGGATGGCGCGAATGGCCTCACCCTCGCGCACCACGACGCGCGGCATGCCGCGGACCTCGCGGGCCTTGGCCGTGACGCCCAGGCGGTGGGCGGCGCCGACGAGCGCCATCGCGGCCTCGCCGGAAGGGCAGGCCACCTCGAGCATGGCGGAGCGACCGGGGTCGCTGAGCGTGCCGGCGGCGAGGAAGGCGCCGCGCCAGATGCCGGCGAGCTCCTCCGGAGCACCCGTGGTCAGCCGGTTGGGCAGGCCTCGCACGGGGCGGCGTCGAGCGTCCAGCAGTCCGGTCTGGCGGGCCAGGGTCTCCCCCGGGCCGATCACGCGGACGGCCCAGCGCGCGCCGTCACCGGACTGCGCGGCGCTGGCCTTGACCTGCGCGATGTCCGGACGGACGCCGTAGATCTCGGCGAGGTCCCTGGCCACCCGACGGGCCAGCAGCTCGGCATCCACCTCTGCCTCGACCGCCACGCGACCGGCGATGGAGTGCAGCCCACCTGCGAAGCGCAGAATCGTCGTCACCTCGGCCACGCGCACCGCGGGGGGCGCGTTGCGAATGCTGACGAGTTCGGCCTTGACGTCGGTGGTTAGTGCCACGGGACTCCTTCTCACGATCCTGGCGTCGGATCGCGACGCAAGGAACCAGCCTACAAGGCCGCGGGACCTTCCACCGCTTCGAGAGCCGTCACTCGCGTCCGAGATCGCGGTGGCGCACGTTGACGGCGACGCCAGGGACATCCGCCAGCCGCCGTGCCAGCTCCTCGGCGACCGCCACCGAGCGGTGCTTCCCGCCCGTGCAGCCGACGGCGACCGTGGAATGACTCTTGTTCTCGCGCTGGTAGCCCTCCAGCACAGGCCGGAGCGCCTGCTCGTACGAGTCCAGGAACTCTTTCGCCCCCGGTCTGGAGAGAACGAAGTCGCGTACGTCCTCGTCCTGCCCGCTGTGCGCACGTAGCTCCTCCTGCCAGAACGGATTGGGCAGGAACCGCATATCGGCCACGTGGTCGACATCGGTGGGGATGCCGTACTTGAAGCCGAAGCTGAGAAGTGTCAGACGGTGACGGGCCGCGCCCTCCTCGGAGAACATCTCCGAGACCTGGGTGGCCAGCTGGTGGATGTTCAGAGCCGACGTGTCGATGAGCAGGTCTGCGGCCTCGCGGATGGGTGCCAGGCGCGTGCGCTCGGTGCGGATGCCGTCCAGCAGCGTGCCGTCGCCCTGCAGCGGATGCGGGCGGCGGACCGACTCGAACCGGCGCACCAGCACGTCGTCGGAGGCGTCCAGGAAGAGCACCTTGACTCCGCCGCGGTCACGCAGCGCGTTGGCCACACCGGGGAAGTCGTCGAACAGGCTGCGGCCGCGCACGTCGACCACGGCGGCGATCTTCGGCAGGCTCGCACCGCCCATGTCCGTGAGGTCCAGCAGCGGCCGCAGGATCTGCGGCGGCAGGTTGTCGACCACGTACCATCCGAGGTCCTCGAGCGCGTTGGCGGCCGTCGTGCGCCCCGCGCCCGACATGCCTGTGACGATCAGGAACTCGCCCTCATCTGCGGCCGTCATCGTGCTCTCCCTTCCCCGGACTCCACCCTATCCACTCGCGCCGGTTCGCTCGCGGCCCAGGTGGGAGTGGATGGTCGCGGCCAGGGTCGGGCCGATCCCGCTGACCTCGGCGATCTGCTCGGGCGAGGCCCCTCGCAGCGCCGCCACGGAGCCGAAGTGCTTGAGCAGGCCCTTGATCCGGGCCGCCCCGAGACCGGGGATCTCGCTGAGCACCGTCGTGATGTCGCGCCGACGACGACGACGCTGATGCGTGATCGCGAAGCGGTGCGCCTCGTCGCGCAGGCGCTGCACGAGGTAGAGCGCCTCGCTGGTGCGCGGCAGGATGACCGGGAAGTCATCGCCGGGCAGCCAGATCTCCTCGAGCCGCTTGGCGATGCCGCACAGCGCGATGTCGGTGCGGCCGCTGTCGCGCAGCGCCCGCTCGGCCGCGTGCACCTGCGGCTGTCCGCCGTCGACGATCAGCAGCTGCGGGCGGTAGGCGAATCGCGGCTTCTTCGACGCTTCGACAGGCTCAGCGACCCCGTCGGTGGAGGCAGCGCCGTGGTTCTGCGCCTCGTCCACGCGCGCCAGCCGGCGCATGAGCACCTGGTACATCGAGTCGGTGTCGTCGGTGGTCTCGGGGATGTTGAACGACCGGTACTGGTCCTTGCGGGGCAGTCCGTCCTCGAACACCACCATCGATGCGACGACGTTCGTGCCACTCAGGTGCGAGATGTCATAGCACTCGATCCGCAGCGGCGCCTCGCTCATCCCCAGCGCCTCCTGCAGATCGGTCAGCGCCTGTGTGCGGGCCACGTAGTCGCTGGTGCGGCGGGTCTTGTGCCGCAGCAGCGCCTGCTGCGCGTTGAGGGTCGCCGTGCGCATGAAGTCCGCGCGCAGGCCGCGGTGCGCAACGGCCAGGGACACCTTCCTGCCGCGGCGCTCACGCAGCCACTGCTCCATCTCGCTCGCGTCATCGGGCAGCACCGGCACGATCACGCGGCGCGGGACGTCGTCGGAATCGCCGTACACGCGCTGCAGCACCTGGTCGACCAGGTCGCCGCCCGAGATGTCGAGCTCCTTGTCGAGCGTCAGCGAGCGCACGCCTCGCACCCGTCCGCCGCGGATCACGAAGTGCTGCACGGCGGCCGACAGCTCGTCCTCGGCGATGCCGAACAGATCCGCGTTCTCGTCGGCCGGCAGCACCAGCGCGCTCTTGCCGAGCACCGCCTCGATGGCCGCCAGCTTGTCGCGGTACCTCGCGGCGGCCTCGTAGTCCATCGCGGCGGATGCCGCCAGCATCCGCTTGGTGAGGTCGTGCGTGAACCGCTCGTCCCCGCCGGACATGAACGCGACGAAGTCGTCGACCATCGCGCGGTGCTCTTCGATCGTGCAGGTCATCGAGCAGGGGCCGCCGCACTTGCCGATCTGGCCGGGGAAGCACGGCCGTCCTGTCTGCATGGCGCGCCGGTAGCTGGCGTCGCTGCAGGTGCGGATAGGGAAAGCCTTGATCATCAGGTCGATGGTCTCGTGCACGGCCCACACCTTCGGGTAGGGCCCGAAGTACTTCGCTCCGCGGATCTTGTGATTGCGCGTGACGATCACGCGCGGAGCCTCATCCGCGAGGGTGATGGCCATGAAGGGGTACGACTTGTCGTCCTTGTAGCGGACGTTGAAGGGCGGATCGAACTGCTTGATCCACATGTACTCCAGCTGCAGCGACTCCACGTCGGTCGCGACGACCGTCCATTCCACGGATGCGGCGGTGGTCACCATCCGCCGCGTGCGCTCGTGCAGCGAGCGCAGCGGTGCGAAGTAGTTCGACAGGCGCTGGCGCAGGTTCTTCGCCTTGCCGACGTACAGCACGCGCCCCTCGGCATCCCGGAACCTGTACACGCCGGGATCGGTGGGGATCTCGCCCGTCCGAGGCTTGTACGGCAGGACGTCGGCCATCAGCCCGCCTTGCGCCGGCTCTGAGCGGCCCCCGGGAGGATCTCGGCCAGGAAGCGCCCGGTGTGGCTCTCCTCTATCGCGGCGATCTGCTCGGGCGTGCCGATGGCCAGCACCTGCCCGCCGCCGGAGCCGCCCTCCGGGCCCAGGTCGATGACCCAGTCGGCGGACTTGATGACGTCGAGGTTGTGCTCGATGACGACCACGGTGTTGCCCTTGTCGACCAGCCCGTTCAGCACCTCGAGGAGCTTGCGGACATCCTCGAAGTGCAGACCGGTGGTGGGCTCGTCCAGCACGTAGATGCTGCGGCCGTTGGAGCGGCGCTGCAGCTCGGTGGCGAGCTTGACGCGCTGCGCCTCACCGCCGGAGAGCGTGGTGGCCGCCTGCCCGAGCCGCACGTAGCCGAGGCCCACGTCGACGAGCGTCTTCATGTAGCGGTGGATGGCCTGGATGGGCTCGAAGAACTCGGCCGCCTCGGCGATGGGCATCTGAAGCACCTCGGCGATGTTCTTGCCCTTGTAGCGCACCGAGAGCGTGTCGCGGTTGTAGCGCTGGCCGTGGCAGACCTCGCAGTCCACGTACACGTCGGGGAGGAAGTTCATCTCGATCTTGATGGTGCCGTCGCCGGAGCACGCGTCGCAGCGCCCGCCCTTGACGTTGAAGCTGAACCGCCCGGGCCGGTAGCCGCGCACCTTGGCGTCGGGCGTCTCGCTGAACAGCGTGCGGATGCGGTCGAAAACGCCGGTGTAGGTGGCGGGGTTCGAGCGCGGGGTGCGTCCGATGGGCGCCTGGTCGACGTGCACGACCTTGTCGAGATTGTCGAGCCCGGTGACCCTGGTGTGCTTGCCCGGCACGGTGCGGGCGCCGTTCAGACGCCCTGCCAGCACCTGGTACAGAATGTCGTTGACCAGCGACGACTTGCCGGATCCGCTCACACCGGTGACGGCCGTGAGCACGCCCAGCGGAAAGTCCACGGTGACGTTCTGCAGGTTGTTGGCACGGGCGCCCACCACCTGCAGCATCCGCTTCCTGTCGATCCTCCGTCGCCTGCGGGGCGTCGTGATCTCCCGCCGCCCGGCAAGGTAGTCGCCGGTCATCGACGCGGTCTCACCCAGCAGCGCGGAGTACGGCCCGGAATGCACGACCTCTCCCCCGTTCACGCCCGCACCCGGTCCGATGTCGACCACCCAGTCGGCGGCCTGGATGGTCTCCTCGTCGTGCTCGACGACGATGAGCGTGTTCCCCAGGTCGCGCAGCTTGACCAGGGTGTCGATGAGACGGCGGTTGTCCCGCTGGTGCAGGCCGATCGACGGCTCGTCGAGCACGTACAGCACGCCGGTGAGCCCGGAGCCGATCTGCGTGGCCAGGCGGATGCGCTGCGCCTCGCCACCCGAGAGCGAACCGGCGGCACGGCCCAGATTCAGGTACGCCAGGCCGACCTGCAGCAGGAACTCCAGCCGGAGTCGGATCTCGCGCAGCACCTGCGCGGCGATCTTGGCCTCGCGGTCACTGAGCTCGAGGGTCTGCATGAACGTGGCGGCCTCGGCCAGGCTCAGGTTCGACACCTCGGCGATGGAGTGGCCGTGCACTTTGACCGCCAGCACCTCAGGCTTCAGGCGGGCGCCGTCGCAGACCGGGCAGGGCACCTCGCGCAGGTACTCGCCCCAGCGCTGCCGCTGCGTGTCGGACTCGGCCTGCATGTACTGCCGTTCGATGTAGGGCACCACGCCCTCGAATCCGGAGGTGTACCGCATCTCGCGGCCGTAGCGGTTCTTCCACTTGACGGAGACCTTGTAGTTGTCGCCGCGCAGCACCGCTTCGCGCACGTCGGAGTGCAGGTCCTTCCACGGTGTGTCCAAGGAGAAGTCCAGGTCGCGGGCGAGGCCCTCGAGCAGGCGCTCGTAGTACTGGAAGAGTCCCTTGCCCTGCGTGGTCCACGGCAGGATGACGCCCTCGCGGATGGACAGGTCCTCATCTCCCAGCATGAGGTCGACGTCCACGGACATTCGGGTTCCGAGGCCCGAGCAGGCCGGGCACGCCCCGAACGGCGCGTTGAACGAGAAGGTGCGGGGCTCGATCTCGGTGAGGGTGATCGGATGCCCGTTGGGGCACGCCAGCTTCTCGGAGAACGACTGCCAGGCGCCGTGGCCCTCCTCGTCGACGAAGTTCACCTGCATGATCCCGCCGGCCAGCCCCAGCGCGGTCTCGACGGAGTCCGTGACGCGGCCGAGGATGTCGCCTGATGCCACCAGGCGGTCGACGACGACGGCGATGTCGTGCTTGTAGCTCTTCTTCAGCGCGGGCGGCTCGGCGAGCTGGATCAGGTCGCCGTCGACCATGGCGCGCGAATAGCCCTTGGCGCCGAGCTCGCGGAACAGGTCGGTGAACTCGCCCTTCTTCTGCGTGACGACGGGCGCGACGATCTGGTACCGGGTGCGCTCGGGCAGCTCCATGAGCTGATCGGCGATCTGCTGCACGGTCTGTCGCTGGATGCGCTCACCGCACTCGGGGCAGTGCGGGATGCCGATGCGCGCCCACAGCAGGCGCATGTAGTCGTGGATCTCGGTGATGGTGCCGACCGTGGAGCGCGGGTTGCGGTTGGTCGACTTCTGGTCGATGGAGACGGCAGGGCTCAGGCCCTCGATGAAGTCGACGTCGGGTCGGTCGACCTGGCCGAGGAACTGACGCGCGTAGGCGCTGAGGGATTCGACGTAGCGGCGCTGCCCTTCGGCGAAGATCGTGTCGAACGCGAGGCTCGACTTGCCCGACCCCGACAGGCCGGTGAAGACGACCAGGGAGTCGCGCGGGATCTCGATGTCGATGTTCTTGAGATTGTGCACGCGGGCACCGCGGACACTGAGTTTTCCGGACGAGGCGACAGGAACGATGGGCACCAGACAAGTCTAGGAGGGGCTTCCGACATCGGCGCGGCGAGCGGACGCCGGGACCGGCCGCCGCGGCACGGCGAAGCCCTCCGGCCGTCTCTGCGCCAGCATCCGGACTCCCCCCACGGCCAGCACCAGCACGGCCGCCGCTGCCACGAGCCCCGCGATCGGGAAGCCTCCGATCACGGGCAGCAGCGTGGCGCCCGCGCCCACGGCCTGCGCGACGATCTCGACGAGCACGAGCCTGATCGCGGTGGGTCGCAGAGCGCGCAGGGCGATGCGCGAGCGCAGCGGTACGACCAGGGCCAGGGACCCCATCACGTGCAGCAGGTGCACTGCCAGGATCACCACGGCGGTGTGCCAGAGGGTCGGCTCGGCCGCCACCAGCATGACCACCAGGATCGCGACGGCCAGCCAGGGGCCTGCCGCCATCCGGGCGAAGCCGCTCAGCGCGGCCGCGGTTCCTGACGCGACCGCCCACCCGATCGGCGCCTGCAGCGCGAGTCCCGCTGTGACCGCGACGATGATCAGCAGCAGTGGCAGCACCGCACCAGGAACCGCCGGCCCGATCCTCAGCGTGTCATCGCGTCTCACGGTGCGCCTCCCCGCAGCAGGACGGCCAGCTGCGCATCCACGTCGACCGACCAGGTCAGTGTCTCCACACCCGCCTCCCGCAGCTGGTGAAGCATGTCGGCACGCTCGGCGAGCACGACTTCGAGGGCCAGCGAGCGCTCCGCTGTGAGCCGGGCCCGGTCCAGGTGCGGCAGCGTGTCGACCGCCACCACGCGATGTCCGGCCGCGCGCCAGCGCGTCGCGATCTCGGCCGCGGCGCCGTCGAAGAACGTCGAGAGCACGTAGATGATCGATCCGTGCGGCACCGGCGGAGTGCGCCGGAAGCGCGCGTCGTCCCCGGCGCGCCCGCTGGACGCGATCTCCGCGACGATGCGAGCGAGGTGTCTCCGCCCGCCTCCGGAGCGCACCGAGCGCCCACCGTGCGCGAGGGTGTGGAACGCCACGCGGTCGCCCTGCGCGACGGTGGCCTCGGCGATGGCGCGCGCCGCGCTGCGGGCCAGGTCCAGTGAGGTGACTCCACTGCGCAGCGGGTCGACGGCGCCCCAGGTGGCCACCACGGCGCCGAGATCCTCGACGGTGTCCATCACGATCACCGCGGACGCGTCGCTGAGCGCATCGGTGCGCCGGATCAGCAGCTCGCCGGGCCGACGCGCCGCACGTGCGGTGGCCTTCCAGTCCACCCGGCGCAGTTCATCGCCGGGAGCGAACGGGTGGATGTCGCGGAACTCGCCGCCCTGACCGGGCCGGGTGCCCTCGTGCGCGCCGTGCAGCCCGGTGAGCCGCGGTGCCACGGGCGTTCGGGGCAGCCGATGCGTCATGGGTTGAACCGCACGGACGACGGCGACCGGCGCCTGGGGAGCCCCCAGCAGTCCGGCATCCGCATCCAACCCGCGCACCGCGACCTCGACGCTGATGACCGGCCCGGAGTGCAGCGCCCTGCTGGATGCCTCGAGACGCGACCGGCCCGCCACGAAGACCCGCCGCTGCGCGCGCTCGGCCTGGATCAGCGAGACCTCCACGATCTCGGCATCCGAGTCGATCACGACGTCGTCCCGCAGCCGCCGTCCGTCGCCCTCGGGGCTGCTCTCCACCACCAGTCCGACGCCGCTGCGGCCGGGCCTGGTCAGCGCGAGGACGCCCCACAGTGCCAGAGGAAGGCCCGCCGCCATGACGTCGGGCCGGGAGAACGCCACTCCCAGCACGAGCGCGCCGACGGCGCCGATCACGGCCAGTGCGACCGTCGGCGCCGTCCGGCGCCCGGCCTGCTCCTGCCCCTGCGCGCTCATGCTCAGTGCTGCGCCGCCGACACGCTGGGCGGTACGGCGACGGTGGCGACCACGCCGCGGACCACCTCAGCGGGATCGACGCCCTGCGCCCATGCCTGCGGGGTGAGAGTGAGCCGGTGCGCGAGCACGGGCACCGCCACGCGCTTGATGTCGTCGGGGCGCACGTAGTCGCGCCCGTCGAGGGCCGCCAGCGCGCGTCCCAGCAGCACGAGCGACTGGGAGCCGCGCGGCGAGGCGCCGACGGCCACATGCTGCGCGGATCGTGTTCCGGCGGCCAGTGCCACGCAGTACGCCGCGACGTCGTCGTCGACGTGGATCCGCTCCACGGCATCCTGCAACTCCGCCAGCTGCCCCGGCGCCAGCACCGGGTCGACGTGCGTCGCCTCCTGGTGCCTGCGGAGCCGCCCCAGCAGGATCTCGGTCTCTCCGCGCTGGTCGAGGTAGCCGACCGACAGCCGCACCATGAAGCGATCCAGCTGCGCCTCCGGGAGCGAGTAGGTGCCCTCGTACTCGATCGGGTTGGCCGTGGCGATGACATGGAAGGGCGGCTCCAGCGGGAAGCTGTTGCCCTCCACGGTCACCTGACGCTCGGCCATGGCCTCGAGCATGGCCGACTGCGTCTTCGGGGTGGTGCGGTTGATCTCATCGGCCAGCAGGACGCCCGTGAAGATGGGTCCGGGACGGAACACGAACTGGCCGGTGTCCGGTGCGTACACGTACGAGCCCGTGACATCACCCGGGAGCATGTCGGGTGTGCACTGCAGGCGCCGGAACGACAGGCCCAGAGCGGATGCCAGGCTGCGGGCCGCCACGGTCTTGCCGAGCCCCGGCACGTCCTCGAAGAGCACGTGTCCGCCGGCGAGGATGGTCGCCAGCGCGATCTCCAGCGGATCGTCCATGCCGACGACCACCGTCGCGACGGCCTCACGGATGCTGTGCCCGAGCCGGGCGATGTCCTCGAAGTTCATTGTTCGTGCCCCCTGTGCGGTGAGTCGGATGCGGGTGCCAGCCGTTCGGCTGCGGCGAGCGCCTCGCGGAGGTCGGCGACGCGAGTGCGCCGGCCGTTGAGCCGCGCCCACAGGCCGGCGCCGATGAGCTCGTCGACGCGCACGGCCTGCCGCTCGTCGTCGACGTAGACGCCGTGGCGCAGCAGGCGGCGGCGCAGCGTCGCGCGCACCCGGCGCACCACCGCCTCGTTGGCGGTGTCGGTGTGCAGGTTGATGGCCCATGCCAGCCGTGACACTTCGGAGCCGGTGTACTCGGCGCCGCGTTCGCGGCCGGGTGCATCGGCTCGTGGATCGTCGGCGAAGCGGATGCCGAACAGCAGCGCGCCTGCGGCGACCAGCATCCCCCATCCCGAGGTGTACACGACGGGCAGCTGCAGCGCGTTCAGTCCCAGTGCGACCACCGCCCCGACCCCCAGGGCGATCCACATCCGCGACCCGCGCCTCATCGCCAGACGTCCTCGATCGCGGCCAGCGCATCGGCCGCCGCGGTCCGGTCGGATTCGCTCGCGGCGTGCCTGCCGAAGCGCACGCCCTCGTACAGGCGCAGCAGTCGGTTCGTCGGACCGTCGATTCCCTGCCTGTGCCGCAGGATCCGCAGCGTGAACTCCGCGGGCGTCTCACTGGTGCCGCGCCCTGCGCCGGCATCCGACGCGGTCTCCTCCAGACCCAGCCACGCGGCGATGATCGCCTCGCCGGGGTCGATGCGCCGGGTGATGGCGTCGCGGGCCGCGGCTATGCCTCGACGAACGGCGGGCGCGTCCGGCACGGGTTCGGCCGAGGCTTCGACGGCGAGGTCGAGATCCACGTCGACCGCGTCCTGCCTGCGCAGCGGTCGGTCCTTCCAGGCCCGGATGAGCGCGCGCACCAGCAGCACCAGCCCAGCCGCGATGAGTGTGACGACGATCAGGACGAGGATGATGCCGATGATCCTCAGCGCCACGTCGGGCGCGTCGCGCTGCGACGGAATGCCGCCGGCCGCCGAGTCCGATCTGGTCGGAGTCGGCAGGGCCGACAGGGGTGGCGGGGTCGACGAGGGAAGGTCGATCACAGGACGGCCTGCGACGGCGACGCCCAGCATGGCGACGGCGAAAAGCAGCAGCGCGCCGCCTGTCGTCAGGGCACGACGTGATCCTCCGAGGAGGGTTCCACGGGGATCGCTCCCCCGCTGGTGGCCCTGGTCCGTCACGGTCTCACTCTAGGCGAGCGTCCGGCCCGGTCCGCCCGACGTCCGCGTCAGGCGTGTCCGGCCTTCTCCATGGCGCGCAGCTCCTTCTTCAGGTCCTGCACCTCGTCGCGCAGGCGTGCGGCCAGCTCGAACTTCAGCTCGGCCGCCGCCGCCAGCATCTGGTCCGAGAGATCGCCGATGGTCTCCTCCAGCTGTGCGGCGCCCTCGGCTGCGATGCCGGTGCGGCGCAGGTTGGGCGTCGGCGCCTTGCCCTTCCCCCTGCCGGACTTGTTCCGCCCGGCGCGCAGGTCGGCGGTGTCGGCGGCCTCGCGCGCGAGCACCTCGGTGATGTCGGCGATGCGCTTGCGCAGCGGCTGCGGATCGATGCCGTGCTCGATGTTGTACGCCCTCTGCTTCTCGCGCCGGCGCTCGGTCTCCTCGATGGCCTTCGCCATGGAGTCGGTCATGTTGTCGGCGTACATGTGCACCTGACCCGAGACATTGCGCGCCGCGCGGCCGATGGTCTGGATGAGCGAGGTGCCGCTGCGCAGGAAGCCTTCCTTGTCGGCATCCAGGATCGCGACCAGCGAGACCTCGGGCAGGTCCAGTCCTTCCCGCAGCAGGTTGATGCCGACCAGCACGTCGTAGACACCCGCTCGCAGCTCGGTGAGCAGCTCGACGCGGCGCAGCGTGTCGACATCGGAGTGCAGGTAGCGCACGCGCACGCCGTGCTCGCCGAGGAAGTCGGTGAGCTCCTCGGCCATCTTCTTGGTGAGGGTCGTGACCAGCACGCGCTCCTCGCGCTCGACGCGCAGGCGGATCTCCTCGAGCAGGTCGTCGATCTGCCCCTTCGAGGGCTTGACGACGATCTCCGGGTCGAGCAGGCCGGTGGGGCGGATGATCTGCTCCACCACCCCATCGGCGATGCCCATCTCGTACCTGCCCGGCGTCGCGGAGAGATACACGGTCTGGCCGATGCGGTTCTTGAACTCGTCCCAGCGCAGCGGCCGGTTGTCCAGGGCGCTGGGCAGTCTGAAGCCGTGCTCGACGAGAGTGCGCTTGCGGGAGGCGTCGCCCTCGTACATCGCGCCGATCTGCGGCACCGTCACGTGCGACTCGTCGATCACCAGCAGGAAGTCGTCGGGGAAGAAGTCCAGCAGGGTGTGCGGGGGCTCGCCCGCCTCGCGCCCGTCGAGGTGCCGGGAGTAGTTCTCGATGCCCGAGCAGAAGCCGAGCTGCTGCAGCATCTCCAGGTCGAAGGTGGTGCGCATGCGCAGCCGCTGGGCCTCGAGCAGCTTGCCCTGGCGCTCCAGCTCCTCCAGCCGCTCGGCGAGCTCGGCCTCGATGGTGCCGATGGCGCGCTGGATCACGTCGGTGCCCGCCACGTAGTGCGAGGCCGGGAAGATGGGCACGGCATCGAGTCTCTCGATGACGTCTCCGGTCAGCGGATGCAGGGAGTACAGCGCTTCGATCTCATCGCCGAACAGCTCGATGCGGATGGCGCTCTCCTCGTACACCGGGATGATCTCGATGGTGTCGCCTCGGACACGGAAGTTGCCCCGCGAGAAGTCCACGTCGTTGCGGTTGTACTGCATCGAGATGAACTGACGGATGAGTGCGTCGCGGTCGTACCGCTCACCCACCTGCAGCGCCACCATGGCGCGCAGGTACTCCTCCGGCGCGCCGAGCCCGTAGATGCACGAGACGGTGGAGACCACCACGACATCCCGCCGGGACAGCAGGGAGTTGGTGGTGGAGTGCCGCAGCCGCTCGACCTCGGCGTTCACCGAGGAGTCCTTCTCGATGAAGGTGTCCGTCTGGGGCACGTACGCCTCGGGCTGGTAGTAGTCGTAGTACGAGACGAAGTACTCCACGGCGTTGTTCGGCATGAGCTCGCGGAACTCGTTGGCCAGCTGCGCGGCCAGCGTCTTGTTGTGCGCCATCACCAGCGTCGGGCGCTGCACCTGCTCGATGAGCCACGCCGTGGTCGCGGACTTGCCGGTTCCTGTCGCCCCCAGCAGCACGACATCCGTCTCGCCGGCGTTGATGCGCGCCGCGAGCTCGGCGATGGCCTGCGGCTGATCACCGGCGGGCATGTATTCGCTGACGACCTCGAAGGGACGGACGCTGCGCGTGGGTTGCATCCCTCCAGCCTACGAGGGGCCACGGACATGCGGGCGGACGCGCCACCGCCTGACCGCCGTCAGCGGGTCGGCTCGACCCGGCCGAGCGCCGAAGCTGCGGCGAGAGCGGATGCCGCGCACATCGCCACGACGACGGCGATGAACGCCCCCCATCCCGCTCCCCCGAACACCAGGCCCAGCGCCCAGCCGAACAGGCTGGAGCCGCCGTAGTAGGCGAAGTAGTACAGCGAAGACGCCTGGGCGCGCACCGCAGGCCCTGCGACGACCGGTGTCCAGCCGGAGGCGATGGCGTGCGCGCCGAAGAAGCCGGCGGTGAACATCAGCAGACCGATGAGCACCACGACCGTCTGCGGAACCGCCATCAGCAGCGCGCCCGCCGTCATCACGCCGACCGACCCCAGCAGCACCGGGAACCGCCCGATGCGGGATGCCAGCATCCCCGCCCACGGCGACGAGACCGTGCCCGCCAGGTATGCCAGGAACAGCAGGGTGACCAGCCAGCCCGGCAGGTCGAACGGCGCCGCCGAGAGGTGGAAGCCCAGGTAGTTGTACACCGCGACGAAGCCGCCCATCAGCAGGAAGCCCTGCAGGTAGAGCGCCCACAGTCGCACCGAGCGCAGCGGCCGCCACAGCCGCTGCGCGATCCCGGGTCCGCGGTGCGCCCGCTCGCGCAGCGGCACGAAGCCGCGGGCCCGCGGCGTGAGCCAGACGAACAGCACAGCGGATGCCGCGCACATCCCCGCCACCGCCCAGATCCCCCAGCGCCACTCCGCCACCTCGCCGACCAGTCCCGACACGATGCGGCCGGACAGCCCGCCCACCGTGGTGCCGGCGATGTAGCTGCCGGCGGCGGTGGCCGCGTAGCGGGCATCCACCTCCTCGCTGAGGTATGCCAGCGCGACCGCCGGGACCGATCCCAGCGCTGCTCCCTCGAGCAGCCGCAGGCTCAGCAGAACGAGGATGTCATCGCTGAGGGGTGCCAGGATGCCCAGCACGGTGGCGGAGAACACGCCGATCGTCATGGCCGACACGCGCCCGAGGCGGTCGGCCACGATCGACCACGGGATCACGGCGACGGCGATTCCCAGCGTGGCCGCGGACACCGCGACGGCGGCCGTGGCGGGGTCGATGCCGAGGCCCCGGGAGAGCTGCGGCAGCACGGCCTGCGGCGAGTACAGCTGCGCGAAGGTGGCGACGCCGGCGAAGAACAGGCCGACGATGAGGCGCCGATACGACGACGTTCCAGGGATGTGACCGGCGACGGTCACCGCGCTCGAACCCGTTCCCACAGCGCATCCGTCTGGGCGATGGTGCGCTCGATCGTGCCGGACGTGTCGATCACGACATCCGCGACGGCCCGGCGGACGTCATCGGGCACCTGCGACGCGAGGCGGGCCCGCGCGTCCTCCTCGGTCATGCCGCGCAGCGCGATCATGCGCTGTGCGCGCATGTCGGCGGGTGCGTCCGCCACCACGATCAGATCCCAGGGATCGTCCACGCGCGCCTCCACGAGCAGCGGCACGTCGTACACGACGACAGCTGCAGGGTCCGCGTCGAGGGCCGCCGTGAATCGGCGTGCGGACTCCTCGCGCACGGCGGGGTGCACGATGGCATTCAGCGCCTGCAGACGATCCTGATCGGCGAACACCCTGGCGCCCAGCGCGGCCCGGTCCAGCGCGCCGTCCACGCGGATGACATCCTCGCCGAACTCCGCGGCGATCGCCGCCAGCACCGGGGATCCGGGGCCCTGCACGTCGCGCACGATCTGATCCGCGTCGACGATCACGGCACCGTGCTCGGCCAGACGCGCGGCGATGGTCGACTTGCCCGAGGCGATGCCTCCGGTGAGGGCGATGAGCGGCATCCCTCCATCCTGTCACGCAGCGCGGCGCCGCATCCGCCCGGATACGCGGAACGGGCCGCCGCCCGAAGGCGACGACCCGTTCTGCGTGATGGCTGCTTACGCGTTGCCGCCCGAGAGCTTCTCGCGCAGAGCGGCGAGAGCCTCGTCGTCGGCCAGCGTGCCGGCACCGGCGGAGTCGCTCGAGAACGAGGACTGCGCACCGCCGAAGCTGTCGCCTGCCGCGGCCTCGGCCTCGGCAGCCTTGACGACCTGAGCCTTGTGGGCCTCCCAGCGAGCCTGGGCAGCCGCGTACTCCTGCTCCCATGCCTCGCGCTGGGCGTCGAAGCCCTCCTTCCAGGCACCGGTCTCGGCGTCGAAGCCCTCCGGGTACTTGTACTCGCCGTTCTCGTCGTACTCGGCGAGCATGCCGTACAGCGCCGGGTCGAACTCGGTGCCGTTGGGGTCGACGGCGTCGTTCGCCTGCTTGAGCGAGAGCGAGATGCGGCGACGCTCGAGGTCGATGTCGATGACCTTGACGAAGACCTCTTCGCCGACCGAGACGACCTGCTCGGCCAGCTCGACGTGCTTGCTGGAGAGCTCGGAGATGTGCACGAGGCCCTCGATGCCGTCCGCGACGCGGACGAAGGCGCCGAACGGGACGAGCTTGGTGACCTTGCCCGGTGCGATCTGACCGATCGCGTGGGTGCGGGCGAAGACCTGCCACGGGTCCTCCTGCGTCGCCTTCAGCGACAGGGAGACGCGCTCGCGGTCCAGGTCGACCTCGAGGATCTCGACGGTGACCTCCTGGCCCACCTCGACGACCTCGGAAGCGTGCTCGATGTGCTTCCAGGACAGTTCGGAGACGTGCACGAGGCCGTCCACGCCGCCCAGGTCGACGAACGCGCCGAAGTTGACGATCGAGGACACGATGCCCTTGCGGACCTGACCCTTGTGCAGGTTGTTCAGGAACGTGGTGCGCGACTCGGACTGCGTCTGCTCCAGCAGGGCGCGACGGCTGAGGACCACGTTGTTGCGGTTCTTGTCCAGCTCGAGGATCTTCGCCTCGAGCTCCTGGCCGAGGTACGGGGTGAGGTCGCGGACGCGACGCAGCTCGATCAGCGAAGCGGGCAGGAAGCCGCGCAGTCCGATGTCGACGATGAGGCCGCCCTTGACGACCTCGATGACGGTGCCGGTGACGACACCGTCGTTCTCCTTGATCTTCTCCACGTCGCCCCAGGCGCGCTCGTACTGGGCGCGCTTCTTGGACAGGATCAGACGGCCTTCCTTGTCCTCCTTCTGGAGGACGAGGGCCTCGACCTTGTCGCCGACGGCGACGACCTCGTTGGGGTCGACGTCGTGCTTGATGGAGAGCTCACGCGAGGGGATGACGCCCTCGGTCTTGTAGCCGACGTCGAGCAGAACCTCATCGCGGTCGATCTTGACGATCGTGCCCTCGATGATGTCGCCGTCGTTGAAGAACTTCAGGGTCTTCTCGACCGCGGCCAGGAAGTCCTCGGCAGATCCGATGTCGTTGATCGCGACCTGCTTGGTGGCCGGGGCGGTCGTTGCGCTAGTCATGTAGTGGGTTGTCCTTGTGAATGGATACTCGGGCCTCGGGCACCGGCGAGATGCCATGATGGAGCCGAGGCGGATTTGTTGTTGGTTTGCGATGTCACGCAGGCACGCGGATGCTCGCCACGAGTGACACTCCAGTTTATCAGACGATGGCGGGTGCGCCATCCCCTCTCTAGGCTGATCCCGTGACCGATCGTCTGATGCTGCTGGACACCGCCTCGCTCTACTTCCGCGCCTTCTACGGCGTGCCCGACCGGGCGAAGGCGCCCGACGGCTCCTCGGTCAACGCCGTCCGCGGACTGCTGGACATCGTCGCCAAGCTCGTGACGCTGTACGAGCCGACGCAGATCGTCGCGTGCTGGGACGACGCCTGGCGCCCGCAGTGGCGCGTGAACCGCATCCCGAGCTACAAGGCGCACCGGCTCATCTCCTCGGACGCCGGCGACATCGAGGACGTCCCCGAGGCCCTCGTGCAGCAGGTTCCGCTGATCCGCCGTGCACTGGAGGCCGTCGGCATCCCGATCCTGGGAGTCGCCGATCACGAGGCCGATGACGTGATCGGCACGCTGTCCACCCGCTCGGGCATCCCGGTCGACATCGTGACCGGCGACCGGGACCTCTTCCAGCTCGTCGACGACGCCCGTGACGTGCGCGTGGTCTACACGGCCAAGGGCATGAGCAATCTCGAGATCGTGACGGATGCCGTGGTCGTCGCCAAGTACGGCATCCTCCCCTCCCAGTACGCGGACTTCGCGACCCTGCGCGGGGACGCCTCCGACGGCCTGCCGGGTGTGAAGGGCGTGGGCGAGAAGTCCGCGGCGACGCTGCTGCTAGCCCACGGCGACCTGCAGGGCGTGCGCGAGGCAGCCGCCGCGGGCGCGCTGAGCGCGGCTGTCACGGCACGGTTCGTCGCGGCATCCGACTATCTCGACGTCGCCCCGGCCGTCGTGCAGGTCGTGCGCGACCTCGACGTCGCAGCGCCGGGCATGCCGGTGCGAGCGCTGGAGCCTGCGCAGGCGGATGCTGCGGAGCAGCTGGCCGCGCAGTGGAACCTCGGCACGTCGATGACTCGCGCACTGGCCGCGCTCGCGGGCGCTTAACCGACCCGGGCGCTCAGCAGGCCCAGGCGCTCAGCCTCTCCAGACCCCAGGTGGTGACGATCCGCGCAGGGGGCACACCGCACGCCTCGGCGCGGGCGGCGCCGTGATCCAGCAGCGAGAGCTGGCCGGGCGCGTGCGCGTCGGAGTCGATGCTGAACAGGCACCCCTCCGCGAGCGCGACCGCGAGGAGCTCGTCGGGCGGATCCTGCCGCTCCGGGCGGGAGTTGATCTCCACGGCCACGCCGTTCGCCGCGCACGCGGCGAAGACCGCCGACGCGTCGAAGTCGGATGCCGGACGCGTTCCGCGCTCCCCCTGCACGAGCCGGCCCGTGCAGTGCCCCAGCACGTTCACGTGCGGGTCTGAGACCGCGGCGATCATCCGACGTGTCATGGCCGGGGCGTCCATCCTCAGCTTCGAGTGCACGGACGCGACCACGATGTCCAGTTCAGCGAGCAGGGCTGGATCCTGATCCAGCGCGCCGTCGTCGAGGATGTCCACCTCAATGCCCGCCAGCACGGTCAGACCGTCGCCGGAGTGTGCGCGCGCCTGCGGGATCTGCGCGCGAAGCCGTTCCGCCGAGAGCCCACGCGCGACGCGCAGCCTCGGCGAGTGGTCGGTGATGGCCAGGTACTCGTGGCCCAGCGCGCGAGCCGCATCGACCATCGCGCCGAGAGGCGTGGTCCCATCGGACCAGTCCGTGTGGCTGTGCAGGTCGCCGCGCAGACTCGACCGCAGCGCCGACGGGACCTCCGGCTCCACCGCTGCGCGGAGCTCGGCGAGATATTCCGGCACCACGCCCTGCTGGACCTGCCTGATCACCTCGAACGTCGAATCGCCGATGCCCTTCTGGGCGCGCAACCGGGACGGGTCGGACACCACCTCCGCCGGCAGCTCCGCGAGGATGGCCGCGGCGTGCCGGAACGCCCGCGCCCGGTAGCGGGAGGCGCGCTCTCGCTCGAGCAGCTCGGCGATCTCGCGCAGCGCGTCAGCGGCATCCATGGCGCCGGCCTGTTCAGGCCTTCGCGGTCTCCTGGGCGGCCTGGATCCAGTCATCCAGCTTCCTGATGGCGCGGCCGTCGTCGATGGCCTCCTCGGCCCGCCCGTACGCGTCGCGCAGACGCGCCACGATGGGCTGCTGGGTGAGTGCCGCATCGTGAGAGAGCTCGTACGCGACGATCCCGGCGGCGGCGTTGAGCAGCACGATGTCGCGCACCGCACCCTTCTCGCCCTCCAGGGTGTTCCGCAGAATGCGGGCGTTGTGCTCGGGTGAGCCGCCGATGAGGTCGGACAGCTCCGCCAGAGGGATGCCCAGGTCGCGGGGGTCCAGGTCGTGCTCGTGGATGTCGCCCCGCGCGACCTCCCAGATGCGGGAGTGCCCGGTGGTGGTGAGCTCGTCGAGCCCGTCGTCGCCGCGGAACACCAGCGCGGTCGCTCCGCGGGTGCGGAACACGCCCGTGATCAGCGGCACGAGATCGAGCTTCGCGACGCCCACCGCGTTCGCCTCGGCGCGCGCCGGGTTGCACAGCGGGCCCAGCATGTTGAAAACCGTCGGCACGGCCAGTTCCGAGCGCACGGCGCCGGCGTGCCGGAAGCCGGGGTGGAAGGCCGACGCCCACGCGAACGTGATGCCCGTGCGCTCCAGCACGGACGCCACGTGGGCGGGATCCAGGGAGATGTTCAGCCCGAGTGCCGCCAGCACATCGGATGACCCCGACGAGGAGCTGGCGGCCCGGTTGCCGTGCTTGACGACGGGAACGCCGGTGGCGCCGACGATCACGGCCGCAGTGGTGGAGACGTTGACGGTCCCCACACGGTCGCCGCCCGTGCCGACGATGTCCAGCACGTCCGAGGAGACCGGCAGCGGCACCGCCGCCTCGAGGATGGCATCCCGGAATCCGACCACCTCGTCGACGGTCTCGCCCTTGGCCCGGAGAGCGATGAGGAAGGCGGCCAGCTGCGCCTGCGAGACCTCGCCGCGCATCACCTGCCGCATGGCCCAGGTGGACTCCCACACGCTCAGGTCGCGCCGCTCCAGAAGCGTCAGCAGCAGATCGGGCCATGTCAGGGAGTCAGCCATATCTGCGATCATAATCGCGGCTCGCACGACGCCGAGTCGAGATGACGCCGTGCGACTTGCGGCACGACCTGCGGGATTCATCACGATCCGGGCACATTCGCAGGCGCCTCCTGGCCCTCTCCGAGGCGCCGAACAGCGAAACGGGTGGCAGTGGTGCAAGAATCGGCGCGCGGAATCCGCCATAATGGGTCTGTGACCACCTCAGCGACGCATGCCCCGGCGGCAAGAACCATCAAGCGCCCCAATCCGGTCGCTGTCGGCACCATCGTGTGGCTCGGCAGCGAGGTGATGTTCTTCGCGGGACTCTTCGCGATCTACTTCACCCTCCGCAGCACCTCACCGGATCTGTGGGCCTCCCGCACCGGCGAGCTGAACGTCCCCTACGCGCTGGTGAACACGCTCATCCTCGTGGCGTCCTCGTTCACCTGCCAGATGGGCGTCTTCGCGGCCGAGGACCTTCAGCCGTACCACGTGGCCAAGGGCAAGCTCAACGCCGCCGGCCGCCGCCGCCTGTTCGGCTGGGGCATGGTCGAGTGGTTCTGGCTCACCTTCATCCTCGGCGCGATCTTCGTCAGCGGCCAGGTCTGGGAGTACGCGACGCTCGTCGCGGAGGGCATGCCCATCAACGCGGATGCCTATGCATCTGCCTTCTACATCACGACCGGCTTCCACGCCCTGCACGTCACCGGCGGTCTGATCGCCTTCGTGCTCGTCATCGGCCGCGCGTACGCCGTGAAGAACTTCCGCCACAAGGAGGCGACCTCCTCGATCGTCGTGTCGTACTACTGGCACTTCGTCGACGTCGTCTGGGTGGTGCTGTTCTTCGTCATCTACTTCCTTAAATGAGAGCGGAGCGTTTTTCCGAAATGGCACGAGAGAAGAAGCGCCGCTCGCGCGGCCGCCGCAGCCCCTTCGCCGCCGTCGCGCTGATCGGCGCGGGCCTGCTGCTGACCGGCGGCGTGTACGCCGGGGCATCGGCGGCGATGGCGTCGACCACCGACACGCAGACCACCGCGGCATCCGAGCTGACGGCAGCCGACGGGCAGAAGCTGTTCACCGCGAACTGCGCCACCTGCCACGGCCTCGACATGCAGGGCACCCCCGAGGGTCCGAGCCTCATCGGCGTCGGCGAGCTGTCCGTCGAATTCCAGCTCGCGACCGGCCGCATGCCGCTGCAGATGCAGGGCCCGCAGGCTCCGCAGAAGACCCCGCAGTTCACCGAGCCGCAGATCCGTGCGATCGCGTCGTACGTGCAGTCGGTGACCCCCGGCCCGACGTACCCGGAGCAGTGGGTCACTGACGGCAAGACCGACCCGGAGGACTCCTCCGACGAGGTCAGCGTCTCCAAGGGCGCCGAGCTCTTCCGCATCAACTGCGCGATGTGCCACAACGTCGCCGCGGCCGGCGGTGCTCTCACCGCGGGCAAGTACGCCCCGGCGCTGACGTCGACCAGCGCTCTGCACATCTACGCGGCCATGGTCACCGGCCCGCAGAACATGCCGGTCTTCGGCGACATGAATCTGAGCACTCAGGACAAGCGCGACATCATCGCCGCCCTGGTGTTCCAGCAGAACGAGGTTCAGGTCGGCGGATTCACGCTCGGCTCGCTGGGCCCGGTCTCAGAGGGCCTGTTCATCTGGATCTTCGGAATCGGCGCATTGGTCGCCCTCACCGTGTGGATCACGGCGAAGTCCAACTGACGCACTTTCATCGACGAACCACGTACGAGGAGCACCATGGCACACGACGACGACACGCAGGCTCTGGAGCGGGCCTACCAGCCCTCACCGGGGCTGGGCGTCGCAGTCAGCGATCCCGCAGTCGACCCGGGATTGCCGCCGCACCGCCAGCGCATGACGGATAAGGACCCCAAGGTCGAGAAGACCGCGGAGCGCACCGTCTACACGCTGTTCTACCTGTCGCTGGCCGGCAGCATCTGGGCGGTCGCCGCATACATGCTGTTCCCGATCGAGTCCGGCGCGCTGATCGATGTGCGCTACAACAACATGTTCATCGGCCTGGGCATCGCCCTCGCGCTGCTGAGCATCGGCATCGGCGCGATCCACTGGTCCAAGTCGCTCATGAGCGACAAGGAGCACGTGGAGTTCCGCCATCCCACCCGTGGTCGCGACACGACGCGCGAGGCGGCGGTCCAGGCCTTCGCCGAGGCCAACGAGGAGTCCGGTTTCGGACGCCGCACGATGATCCGCAACTCGCTGATCGCCGCCGTCGTCGCCTCCATCGTCCCCGGCGTGACACTGTTCCGTGGCCTGGCGCCCTTCGCCACGCCGGATGACCCGAACGCGGGCAACCCCGTCGAGCTCCTGCAGCACACCATGTGGAAGAAGGGCACCCGGCTGGTCCACGACCCCGAGGGCACCCCGATCCGCGCCGCGGATGTGACGCTGGGATCGGCCGTGCACGTGATTCCCGAGGGGCTGAACGAGCTCGGCCACGAGGGCGGCATGCTCGAGCAGAAGGCCAAGGCCATCGTGCTGCTCATGCGCCTGCGCCCCGAGCAGCTCATCGAGACCGAGGAGCGCAAGACCTGGTCGTACAACGGCATCGTCGCGTACTCCAAGGTCTGCACGCACGTCGGATGCCCCGTCGCCCTGTACGAGCAGCAGACGCACCACCTGCTGTGCCCCTGCCACCAGTCGCAGTTCGACGTCACCGATCACGCCAAGGTCATCTTCGGCCCGGCTGCGCGCCCGTTGCCGCAGCTGCCGATCGCCGTCGACGACGAGGGCTACCTGGTCGCGCAGAGCGACTTCACCGAACCTGTCGGCCCGAGCTTCTGGGAGCGTCATTGAGCACCGCAACTCTTCACGAGGACACCAAGCCCGCAGAGGCCAGGGAGAAGCCGCTCGGCGGCCGATTCCTCGCGGGCACGGCCAACTACATCGATGAGCGCACCAGTCTCTCGGGCTTCGTCAAGGAGCTGGGTCGCAAGATCTTCCCCGATCACTGGTCGTTCATGCTCGGCGAGATCGCGCTGTGGAGCTTCGTCGTGGTGTTCCTGTCCGGCACCTTCCTGACGTTCTTCTTCCAGGCATCCATGGTCCCCACGCACTACACCGGTGCGTACCAGCCCATGCGCGGCATCGAGATGTCCGCAGCGCTGGAGTCCACGCTGCACATCTCCTTCGACCTGCGCGGCGGTCTCCTTGTCCGTCAGATCCACCACTGGGCCGCTCTGGTGTTCGTGGCCGGCATCGGCGTGCACATGCTCCGCGTGTTCTTCACCGGTGCGTTCCGCAAGCCCCGCGAGCTCAACTGGGTGATCGGCTTCGTGCTGTTCATCCTGGCCATGGCCGAGGGCTTCACGGGCTACTCGCTCCCCGATGACCTGCTCTCCGGCAACGGCCTGCGCATCATCGACGGCATGGTCAAGGGGCTCCCCCTGATCGGCACCTGGACGTCGTTCCTGATCTTCGGCGGCGAGTTCCCCGGCAGCGACATCGTGGGCCGCCTGTACACGCTGCACATCCTGCTGCTCCCGCTGCTGGTGATCGCGTTCGTCGTGCTGCACCTCATGCTGATGGTGATCAACAAGCACACCCAGTTCGCCGGCCCCGGCCGCACCAACAAGAACGTCGTCGGCTATCCGATGATGCCGGTGTACATGTCGAAGATGGGCGGCTTCCTGTTCATCGTCTTCGGCACCATCGTGCTGATCGCGACGTTCTTCCAGATCAACCCGATCTGGAACTACGGTCCCTACGACCCGTCCCCCGTCTCGGCCGGAACTCAGCCCGACTGGTACATCGGCTTCGCCGACGGCGCCCTGCGCCTGGCTCCGCCGCACCTGGACGTGCCACTGGGCAACTTCACGCTGTCGCTGGGCATCCTGATCCCGGTCCTGGTCCTGGGCCTCTTCATCGTCGTCGTCGCCATCTACCCCTTCATCGAGGCGTGGGTGACCGGTGACAAGCGCGAGCACCACATCGCCGATCGCCCCCGCAACGCCGCCACACGCACTGCGATCGGCGTCGCCGGCATGATCTTCTACGCAGTCCTGTGGGCGGCAGCATCCTCCGACCTCATGGCCACGCACTTCATGCTCACCATGGAGGGCGTCATCCACACCCTGCAGGCGCTGCTGTTCCTGGGGCCGATCATCGGATACTTCATCACCAAGCGCATCTGCCTCGCGCTGCAGAAGAAGGATCGCGAGATCGTCCTGCACGGCTACGAGTCGGGCCGCATCGTCCGTCTCCCCGGTGGCGAGTTCATCGAGGTGCACCAGCCGGTCGACGTGTACGACCGCTGGAAGCTCATCGACTATGAGACCTACCAGCCGCTGGTGGTCCGTCCCAACGCCAAGGGACGCATCCCCTGGCACGAGAACCTGCGTTCATCGCTCTCGCGCTGGTTCTTCGAGGACCGCCTGCAGCCGCTCACGCAGGCTCAGATCGACGCGGCCGACGCCCACCAGCAGCACGCGCTGGCGCACGACGCCGAGATCGAGCACGACGAGATCGCCGGGGCGCACGCCCGCGCCGGTGTCATCGACGAGAGCCAGGTCGAGAAGGCCGATGAGCACGGCGCCAGCACCTCCAGCTCTGTGATCGCCAAGGATCGCGAGAAGAAGTCGAAGGACGACGGCGAGTAACTCGCCGCTGCCCGGACTGAGGGCCCCATCCGCTCGGATGGGGCCCTCAGTCGTTCTCGGCCTGGCCGCGATTCCGGTCTGCGCCTGCTGCTGCTCCTGCCCCGTGCCGAACACCGGGTGCCTGCGCGGACTCGCCGGAATCGTGCGCCCACCAAGGTCGAGATTGCCTCAGCCGCTGTCCAGATGACAGAACCACTCCCCCGGCCCGACATCTTCAGACCCGGCCGAGAGCAACGGCGTAATCTGTTGCCATGGACCGCGCCGCCTACTTCGAAGCCAAGCTCGCTCACGAGACCGACGGCAGCGACCTGTACGCCGCTCAGAAGGCCGGAGAGGACGTCGTCGTCATCGACGTGCGTTCCGACGAGGCGTGGGCCCAGGCGCGCATCGCAGGCGCCGTGCACATGCACTACCGCGAGATCGCCGAGCGTGCCCCGAAGGAGATCCCCCCGGGCACCCAGGTGGTCGTCTACTGCTGGAGTCCCGGATGCAATGCCGGCGCCAAGGGAGCGCTGGAGTTCGCCAAGTTGGGCTATCCGGTGCGCGAGCTCATCGGCGGCTTCGAGTACTGGGTGCGCGAGGGCTACCCCGTCGAGGATCACGACGGCGTCCACCGTCGCCCCATCGATCCGCTCACCGGCGTCCCCCGCATCCGCACGCGCGTCTGAGGCACCCTGACGTGAGGCCGCAACCGCCGGTCCGCGGACTCCCCGGATCGCGTATGGCTGCGTCGATCGTGCCGAGCGCACCATCCGGGCCCCGCGAAGGAAGACACGCCATCTCGGCGCATAGCGAAGGGGCCCTCCGGAAGAATCCGGAAGGCCCCTTGCGCGAATCAGGTCAGCGGGCGAAATGTCCGCGGTAGTACTCGTACACCCAGCCGACGATCGCGACGACGAAGACGGCGAGGCCGACGGGCAGCAGGAAGTGTCCCACCGCCAGCCCGATCATGAAGATCGCCGCGGAACCGGCCAGCACGATGGGCCACCAGGACCACGGGCTGAACTCGCCGAGCTCCGGATCGCCGTCGTCGATGTCGGCCGTCAGCACGTCCTCGGGCAGCTCTCCACCCTGCGCGCGGTACGTCTTGCGCAGGTAGATCGCGATCATCGAGCTCATGAGGCCGATGAATAGCAGCCCGATCGTTCCGGTCCACTCGACATACCCGTGGTTGGGGTCGAGAAGGTTCCAGATCGTGTAGACGGTGGACATCACGTAGAAGAAGCCAGCGGTGACCCACCAGACGACGATAGTGCTGCGCATGGGTTTACTTGGCCTCTCCAGCTGCGGCGCCGGCAGGAACGGGCTGCTCGGCCCCCTCGGGGTGGTTCAGGTCGAACGCGGGACGCTCGCTGCGGATGCGCGGGATCGACGTGAAGTTGTGACGCGGCGGCGGGCAGGAGGTCGCCCACTCGAGCGAGGTGCCGTAGCCCCACGGGTCGTCCACGGTGACCTTCGGCGCCTTGCGAGCGGTGATCCAGACGTTCAGGAAGAACGGGATCATCGATGCGCCGAGGATGACGGAGCCGATCGTGGAGACCTGGTTCCCCCACTCCCAGCCGTCGTACGCGGAGTAGTCGGCGTAGCGGCGCGGCATGCCGTCGACGCCCAGCCAGTGCTGCACGAGGAAGGTCATGTGGAAGCCGATGAACAGCATCCAGAAGTGGATGTAGCCGAGACGCTCGTTGAGCATCCGCCCCGTCCACTTCGGCCACCAGAAGTAGAAGCCGGAGAACATGGCGAACACGACCGTGCCGAACACCACGTAGTGGAAGTGCGCGACGACGAAGTACGAGTCGGTGACGTGGAAGTCCAGCGGCGGGGCCGCCAGGATGACGCCGGTCAGACCGCCGAACACGAACGAGGTCAAGAACCCGAGCGCGAACACCATGGGTGTCTCGAACGTCAGCGATCCTCGCCACATGGTGCCGATCCAGTTGAAGATCTTCACACCCGTCGGAACGGCGATGAGCATGGTCATCAGCGAGAAGAACGGCAGCAGCACACCGCCGGTGGCGTACATGTGGTGGGCCCACACGGCCACGGACAGCGAGGCGATCGAGATCGTCGCGTAGACCAGCGTCTTGTAGCCGAAGACCGGCTTGCGGCTGAACACCGGGAACACCTCGGAGACGATGCCGAAGAACGGCAGCGCGATGATGTACACCTCGGGGTGGCCGAAGAACCAGAACAGGTGCTGCCAGAGCAGGACGCCGCCGTTCTGAGGGTCGTAGATGTGGGCTCCGAGCACACGGTCGGCCGCGGCGGCCAGGATCGCGGCTGCCAGCACCGGGAAGACCATCAGGATCAGCAGGCTCGTGATCAGCGTGTTCCACGAGAAGATCGGCATGCGCCACATGGTCATGCCCGGCGCGCGCATCGTGATGACGGTGGTGATGAAGTTCACCGCGCCGAGGATCGTCCCGAATCCGGAGAGGCCCAGTCCGAGCATCCAGAGGTTTCCTCCGGCGCCGGGCGTGAACGTCTCGCTGGCCAGCGGCTGATACGCGAACCAGCCGAACGAGGCCGCACCCTGCGGGGTGAGGAAGCCTGCGACGGCGATGGTCGACCCGAAGGCGAACAGCCAGAAGGCGAACGCGTTCAGGCGCGGGAACGCGACATCCGGAGCACCCAGCTGCAGCGGCAGGATCGCGTTGGCGAATCCGGCGAACAGCGGCGTCGCGAACATCAGCAGCATGATCGTGCCGTGCATCGTGAACAGCTGGTTGTACTGCTCCTTCGTCGGCACGATCTGCATGCCGGGCGCGAACAGCTCGGCGCGGATGATCAGCGCCATCACGCCGCCGAGGAGGAAGAAGAGCACCGACGTGATCAGGTACATGTACCCGATCGTCTTGTGGTCGGTGGAGGTTATCCACTTGACGACGATGTTGCCCTTCTGCTCCACGCGCGTCGCGGTGAGCAGCGAGGCCTGCCGCGGCGGAATCGTGGTCGGGCGAACGCCCTGCAGCGTGTGGGGATCAGCTGTGGTTGTCATGACCTACTTCCCTTCCTCTTCGCCCGTGCTCGCGCCGGTGCCCGGAAGATTGCTGAGTCGGGCGTAGGCATCGACGATGTCGCCCGTGTTGCCCTCGGCCTGGAGGGCCTGAAGGTGAGCGTCGTAGTCGGCCTGCGAGACGACCTTGACGTTGAAGAGCATCATCGAGTGGTACTCGCCGCAGAGCTCTGCGCACTTTCCGTCGTACTCGCCGATGCGGGTCGGGATGAAGGACCAGCTGTTGTCCTTGCCGATGTACATGTCCTTCTTGTACAGGAAGTCGATGATCCAGAACGAGTGCACCACGTCACGCGACGTGAGGTCGATCTTGACCTTCTTGTCGACCGGCAGCCACAGCGTCGGCAGCTTGCTGCGGTCGATGTTGCCGTTGGCGTCGGGGTCGGCCTGCACGCCCATGCTCCACACGGCGTCGGAGTTGTCGGCTTCCTTGCCGTCGTACTGGAAGTCCCACGACCACTGCTTGGCGATCGCGGTGATCTCCACGTCGGGGTTCTTCCACTGCGTCTCGATCGACGCCTGGTCGCGAGCCGAGAAGAAGAACATTCCCATGATCATGATCAGCGGCACGACCGTGTAGAGGATCTCGATCGGCATGTTGTAGCGCAGCTGCACCGGCAGACCGGTCTGGCCGGCACGACGGCGGTACATGACGACCGCCCAGCCCATCAGGCCCCAGGTGATGACGCCGACGATCAGCAGGATCACCCAGGAGGTGACCCACAGGCCGGCGACCCGGCCGGTCTGGTTGGTCGCGTCGGGTGCGCCTTCCACGAAGCCGGGGAGGAACCCGTGGAGTTCATTGGCAGAACAGCCTGCCAGAACCACGGCTGCCACTACTCCCAGGGGGAGAGCGGCCCAACGAAGGCGGCGTTTCGAGGGCACGGTGCACCTTTCAGATCTCGGACAAGGGCACCCACAAGTCTAGGGCAACCTCTCACCCGATTCATGCCAACCACGCAGGTTGGCGGGAGGTCAGTGGAAGCTGTCGCCGCAGGCGCAGCTGCCGGCGGCGTTGGGGTTGTCGATCGTGAAGCCCTGCTCGGAGATGGTGTCCTTGAAGTCGATCGAGGCGCCCTCGAGGTACGGGACGCTCATGTTGTCGATGATGACCTCGACGCCGTTGAAGTCGACAGTCTCGTCGCCCTCCAGGAAGCGCTCGTCGAAGTAGAGCTGGTAGATCAGGCCGGAGCATCCGCCGGGCTGGACGGCGACGCGCAGACGCAGGTCGTCGCGACCCTCCTGCTCGAGCAGGCTCTTCACCTTCAGCGCCGCCGCGTCCGTCAGCGAGATGCTGTGGGCGGCCGTGGTCTCTTCGGTCAGTGTGATGTCGCTCATGTCACTCCTTGCAGACGTGCAGCACGGTGTTGCTGCGCCTACCCGATCCTACCGCCGGGACGCGCCCGGAGGTCCCGGATCCCGGGCGGTTCCGCACGAGGTTCAGGATGCTGCGGTGCGGGCGTTCATGCGGGTCAGCAGCAGCGCCTCGGCGCGCACGGCGTTGCCGAACGTCTCCAGGTGCAGGGACTCGTTGGGGCTGTGCGCACGGGAGTGCGGGTCCTCCACGCCGGTCACCAGGATCTGCGCGCCCGGGAAGGTGCGCACGAGGTCGGCGATGAAGGGGATGGATCCGCCCACGCCGAGGTCCACGGGCGGCACGCCGTAGCCATCGGCCATGGCGCCCCTGGTCAGCTCGACCGCCCAGCCGCTGGTGTCCACGAGGAAGCCGTCGCCGAGATCCACGTCGGAGAATGTCAGCTCGGCGCCGAACGGCGCGTGCGCCACGAGGTGGTCGTGCACGGCCGTGTAGGCGTCCCTGGAGTCCTGGCCCGGCGCGACGCGCGCGCTGATGACGACGGTCACCTCGGGCAGCAGGGTGTTGGAGGCCTGCGCGACGCTGGTCGCGTCGATCCCGGTGACGGTGATGGACGGCTTGTTCCAGATGCGGCCGAGGATGTCGTCGCGTCCGACCGGCGAGACGCCCGGGAGCAGCCCGGTCTCCGCGCGCAGCGTGTCCTCCGTGTATGCGGGCGTCTCGCCGCCGCGAGCGGTCATCCCCTCGACGGCGACGGCGCCGTCGGCATCCCACAGCGTCGACAGCAGCCTGGTCGCGGCCATCATGGCGTCCGGCACCGCTCCCCCGAACATGCCGGAGTGCGAGGCGTGGTCCAGGGTGCGGATGCGCAGTGCGAAGCGCGCGTTGCCGCGGAGCGAGACGGTCAGGCCGGGGGTGTGCGAGTCGAGGTTGCCGGAATCGGCCACCACGATCGCATCCGCGCGCAGCGCGTCGACGTTGTCGCGCAGGAAGCGCGCGAAGGAGCGGGAGCCGTACTCCTCCTCCCCCTCGATGAACAGCACGACGCCCAGGTCGAGGTCGTCGCCGAGCACTTCGGCGACGGCGCGCAGCGAGGCGATGTGGGCCATGATGCCGGCCTTGTCATCGGCCGCGCCGCGTCCGTACAGCCGGCCGTCGCGCACGGTGGGCTCGAACGGCGGGGTCTCCCACAGCTCGTCGGCGCCCTGGGGCTGCACGTCGTGGTGCGCGTACAGCAGGATCGTGGGCCTGCCGCCTCGCGCGGCGCGCGTGGCGAGCACCGCCGGCTGCCCGAGCTCCTCGGTGTCGTCGACGTGCGCGCGCAGGACCCGCACCTCATCGAAGACGCCGGTGCTGCGCGCGAGGTCGGCGACTGCGGCGGCGCTGCGCTCCAGCTGGGTCTGATCGAACGCGGGCCAGGCGATGCCCGGAATCCGCACCAGCGATCCGAGGTCGGACAGGGCGGCCGGGATGCCGAGGGCGACCGCCTCGAGGACGGCGGATTCGGATGCCGGCGAAGCCGACGATGAAGACGAGGTCATGCGAGTAATCTTAAGGCGAACCCGATTCCGAACTGAGGTCGAACGTGCCCAAGCCCACCCCCTCCGCCAACGACGACGCCCCCGAGACGCCCACCGCGGGGAAGGGACGTGCGACGCCGACGCGCGCCGAGCGTGAGGCCGCCAACCGGCGCCCGCTGGTCGCCAACACCAAGGAGGCCCGCGCCGCTGCCAAGGCCGATCTGCAGGCACGCCGTGAGCGCGCGCGGATCGGGATGGAGCGCGGCGAGGACAAGTACCTTCCCGCGCGCGACAAGGGGCCGCAGCGCCGCTGGGTGCGCGACTACGTGGATGCCGGCTGGCACATCTCCGAGTGGCTGATGGCCGCCATGCTGGCGGTCATCCTGCTGAACCTCACTCCGATCCCCAGCGTGCAGATCTGGGCCATGATCGGGCTGTGGGTGTACGTGCTGCTGGCCGTCATGGACATGGTGCTGCTGAGCATGCGCGTCAAGCGCAAGGCATCCGACAAGTTCGGCGCAGCGCGGCGTGAGAAGGGCCTGGGCTGGTACGCCGCCATGCGCTCCATGCAGATGCGCTTCATGCGGCTGCCGAAGCCGCAGGCCAAGCGCGGCCAGTACCCGGACTGAGCCGCTCCGCCCGCTCGTCGGGCGCGTCGCTCAGCGGCCGCGCAGGCCTCGGTTGATCTCGCGCGCCCAGAACGGCCCGCGATACAGGAACGCCGTGTAGCCCTGCACGAGGGTGGCACCGGCATCCAGTCTCTTCCGCACATCCTCCGCGGTCTCCACGCCGCCGACGGCGATGACGCAGAACTCCGCGGGGACGACCGAGCGCACCAGGGCCAGCATCTCGAGCGAGCGCTCCTTCAGCGGCGCCCCGGAGAGCCCTCCGGCGCCGGCGGCCTCGACGACCGCCGGATCGGTCTTCAGCCCCTCGCGTCCGATGGTCGTGTTGTGCGTGATGATGCCGGCCAGACCCTCGGCGACCGCCAGACGCGCGATCCCCGTGATCTCCTCATCCGACAGGTCGGGGGCGATCTTCACCAGCAGGGGCGTGTCCCCGGCCGCGGCCTTCACGGCTCGCAGCAGCGGTGCGAGCGTCTCCACGGCCTGCAGGCCGCGCAGACCCGGCGTGTTCGGGGACGAGACGTTGACGGCCAGGTAGTCCGCGAGCGGGGCGATGATCGTGGCGGAGGCCACGTAGTCGTCGATGGCGTCATCCACGGCCACCACGCGGCTCTTGCCGATGTTGGCGCCGATCACCGCCTGCGGCGCACGGCGCCGCAGCTCAGCCAGCCGGCGCGCGGCGGCTCCGGCGCCGTCGTTGTTGAAGCCCATCCGGTTGATGACCGCACGGTCGGGTACCAGTCGGAACAGCCGCGGCTTGGGATTGCCGTCCTGCGGGATGGCGGTCACGGTGCCCACCTCGACGTGGCCGAAGCCCAGGGCGTCCAGGCCGCGCACGCCGACGGCGTTCTTGTCGAAGCCCGCGGCCACCCCGAACGGCGACGGGAACGTCAGACCGAGCGCCTGCACCTGCAGCTCCGGCGACGGAGCGGTCAGTGCGCGCGTGGCCCAGCAGAACGGACGCGCGCCGAGCACGCGGATCACCGTCATAGCGGCGTGATGCGCGAATTCGGGATCGAGGTGCGAGAGGACGTGGCGGAAGAGCAGCGGATACATCACTGCCAGAGTACCGGTCGGATCACTCGGCCTTCGACGCGACGTGATCGGCGCGCAGCTCGCTGATCGAGCGCTCGAAGTCCTCCAGCGAGTCGAACTCCTGGTACACGCTGGCGAAGCGCAGGTATGCCACCTCGTCGAGCTCACGCAGGGGGCCGAGGATGGCCAGCCCGATCTCGTTGGTGTCCAGCTGAGACACCCCGGTCTGGCGCACGGCCTCCTCGACCTTCTGGGCGAGGACGGCCAGGTCGGCCTCGGTGACCGGCCTGCCCTGGCAGGCCTTGCGGACGCCGGAGATCACCTTGTCGCGGCTGAACGACTCCAGCACACCGGACCGCTTGATGACCATCAGGCTGGCCGTCTCGGTCGTGGAGAAGCGTCCGCCGCACTCGGGGCATTGCCGCCTGCGGCGGATCGACAGGCCGTCATCGCTGGTGCGGGAGTCGATAACCCGGGAGTCCGGATGTCTGCAGAACGGGCAGTGCATGATCCCTCAGCCTACTCGGCAGCCTGTGCGCCCTCTGAGTGCGCGGCGAACCGGGCCTCGACGGCCTCGCCGTGCGCGGGCAGGATCTCCGCACCGGACAGCGCGACGACCCCCGCGCGCACCTGGGCGAGCGCGGCGTGGTCGTACCGGATCACCTGCTGCGGACGCAGGAAGGTGTAGGCGCCCAGGCCCGACGCGTACCTCGCCTGTCCCCCGGTCGGGAGCACGTGGTTGCTGCCGGCCATGTAGTCGCCGAGGCTGACCGGGGTCTGATCGCCGACGAACACGGCGCCGGCGCTGGTGAACCGCTCGGCGGCCTGCTCGGCGTCCTCCAGGTGCAGTTCGAGGTGCTCGGGCGCGTAGGCGTTGCTGAACGCGCAGGCCTGCGCGCCGTCATCGACCAGCACGATCGCGGATTGCGGGCCGGCGAGTGCGGCCGCCACGCGCTCGGCGTGACGAGTGCTCCCCGCTCGCGCGACGACGCGCTCCGCGACCCGCTCCGCAAGGCCTGCGGAGTCCGTGACCAGCACGGCCGAGGCCTGCTCGTCGTGCTCGGCCTGACTGACCAGGTCGGCGGCGACGAGGTCGGGGTCGGCGTGCCCATCCGCGACCACGAGGATCTCGGTGGCCCCCGCCTCCGAGTCGGTGCCGACCACGCCGGCGACCGCGCGCTTGGCGGAGGCCACGTAGTTGTTCCCCGGGCCGGAGACCACGTCCACCGGATCCAGCCCGATCTCGGGCACGCCGTACGCCAGGGCGCCGATGGCGCCGGCGCCGCCGATGGCGTAGACCTCCTCGATGCCCAGGAGGGCTGCGGCGGCGAGGATCGTCGGGTGCACTCGGCCATCGAAGGCGGCCTGCGGCGGGGAGGCGAGGGCGATGCTGGAGACGCCGGCCACCTGCGCCGGCACGACGTTCATGACCACGCTGGATGCCAGCGGCGCCTTGCCGCCGGGGATGTAGACGCCCGCGCGGTGCACGGGCTGCCACCGCTGCACGATGCGGGCACCGGGGCCGAGCTCGGTGGTCTGCGGGGCGGGCACCTGCGCGGCGGAGCCGCGTCGGACCCGTGCGATGGCGGTCTCCAGCGCAGTGCGCACCTCGGGGTCCACGGTCGCGATCGCCTCGGAGAGGTGCTCGGCGGGCACGCGGAGGGCATGACCCGTCACGTGATCGAATCGATCGGCCTGTTCTCGCAGCGCGGCCTCGCCGTGCGTGCGCACGTCCTCGACGATCTGCGTGGCGGCGGCGAGAGCCGCGGCGCGCGCCTTCGAGGCGCGGGGGACGGCGGCGAGCATGTCCGCGGGAGTGAGTGTTCTGCCGCGGAGATCGATGGTGCGCAACGTGTCAGCCCTTCGTGATGTCGGTGAGGTCGTGCAGATAGCCGATGCGGCCGTCGTCATGTCGGACCACGAACGCGCCGCCGCGATCCTCGATCACGAGAGTCCAGGCGTCGGGTCCGATGCGGAACAGCGGATGCCCCTGCTCGTCCAGCACGTCGCGCTCCGTGCCGGCCAGCACCCAGAACGGGGCGCCGGCAGTCGGCGTCGCGCTCCCCGCGCTGTCCGCCTGCGCGGCGCGCGCCTGCTCGTTGCGCGTGCGGCGCAACGGCAGTTCGTCTGCCGCGGAGCTGCCGGCCTCGTACTCGGCGCCATCGACATCGGCGCCGTCGGCCTCGGCTGCGTCGAAGATGTCGTTCAGCGCGCCGATCGGGTCGGTGTAGGCGACGTCGGGGTCACGGTGAGAGTCCGCGATACCGGGAGCTCGGTCGTCATGTGCCGGCTGAGGCGGTGCCGGAGGCTCGACGGCGACCGGAGTGCTGTCCACCGGAGTGCTGTCCGCCGGGGTGCTGTCGAGCACAGGCAGGTCGAGCACTCGGGTCGAGTCATCCTCGACTGCTCCGGCTGCGGCCTCCTCGACGGCGGGTTCCATCGGCGATGCCCAGGGCGAGGCATCCGTCCCGGGCACGGCATCCGCCAGCACCACAGTCAGCGCGTCCTCCTGCTCGGCGGCTGCCGCGGGCGCGTCCTCGAGAGCGGGCACGTCCTCGAGAGCGGGCGCATCCACGAGAGCGGGTGCGTCCTCAGCGGCGGACGAGGCCTCGTCCCCGGCAGCCGCCTGCCCGGACTCGCCCGCATCCGACGCAGTGACCGGCGCAGGGCGCGGGCGGGAGATGACGGGCCGGATGGGGTTCGCGCTGCGATGCGCGAGGGTCTCCATCCGCCCCTCGAAGTCGTCGCGCAGCCGCGGGATCAGCGGAGCCGCGACGGTCGCGGCGACCAGGGCCAGCGCGGCGATGCAGGCGACGATGGGCACCCAGCCGATCAGGAACGCGCCGATCTCGATGGTGGCGGCGACCTGCTTCCATACCAGGCCGGCCCAGACCATGGCCGCGACCGAGGCCGCGACCGAGGCGAACTGGTCGATGCCCAGCGATCCGACCCGGCGGATCCCCTGCGGGGAGAAGCGGCGCAGCACGATCAGGAACACGGCGACCGTCGGCACGCCGATGGCCAGCACCCAGTCGATCCCGAGCGTCCAGATCGATCCGCCGCCCGAGACGATGGGGAAGAACGAGACCACGAACGCCACCGTCCATGCGCCGACGATGATCAGCTCGCGCAGTGTGACGCCGAGGATGCCGTATTCCGGCGTCACCTGCTCCTCGTAGTACACCGCGTCATCATCGGCGCCATCCACGTCGTCAGCGCCATCCACGTCGTCGGCCGCCAGGAGGTCAGCGTCGACCTCGGGTCCGTCATCGGCGTACTCGAGGCTCATCGAATGCTTTCCTTTCGTCGCGGTCACGGGTTCCCGCGCGTCCCGATCCTACTCAGCAGGGCCTGGGCAACCTGGGAGAGGTTTCACTCCACGACGCCGGTCACCCGAGGCAGGTGGGCCCGAGCAGAGACTTCAGATCGCCGAACAGGTCGGCGGAGACCTTCACCGGCATCGGCACCTCGAACACTTTCGCGGAGCCGCCGCGGTGCACCCGCAGCAGAACCTCGGTCTCCCCGTTGTGGCGACGCAGGATCTCCGCCAGGTCCGTCATGGTGCGCTCGGTGGCGCGCTGCTCCGCCACCTGCAGCGCGAGCGGGCCCGCCGCGTCGAACGAGCCGATGTCGGGTGCGAACGCCGACTGGCCGTGCAGATTCAGGCCGTCGTCGCGGCGCGAGATGCGTCCGCGCACAGCGAGGATCGAGTCCTGCTGCAGCAGATGCTGGTACTCGGTGTAGGTCTTGCCCATGAACATGACCGTCACCTCGCCGTTGAAGTCCTCGACGGTGATCATGCCGTACGGGTTGCCGCTGGACTTGGCGATGCGATGCTGCACACTGGTGACCAGTCCCGCGATGGTCACCTGGTCGCCGTCCTGCAGATCCTCGGAGGTGAGCAGGTCGTGGATGGAGATCGAGGCGTGCTTGGCCAGCGGCACCTCCAGGCCCGCCAGCGGGTGGTCGGACACGTACAGGCCGAGCATCTCGCGCTCGAAGGCCAGCTTGTCCTTCTTGATCCACTCCGGGCGCTCTGGCACCTTCGCGGGAGCGGCCTCCTCCATGTCGTCGTACAGGCTGTCGAAGTCGAAGCCGATGGCGCCCTGGGCCTCGTTGCGCTTGCGGTCCACGGCCGCCTCGACCGCGTCCTCGTGGATCTCCAGCAGCGCACGCCGCGTGTCGCCCATCGAGTCGAAGGCACCGGCCTTGATCAGCGATTCCACGGTGCGCTTGTTCGAGACGTGCAGGGGCACGCGGTGCAGGAAATCGTGGAAGGACGTGTACTTGCCGTCCTTGCGGGCCTGCACGATGCCGTCGACGACGTTGCTGCCGACGTTGCGCACGGCGCCGAGGCCGAAGCGGATGTCCTCTCCGACTGCGGCGAAGAAGTTGATCGACTCGGACACGTCCGGCGGCAGTACCCGGATGCCCATGCGGCGGCACTCGTTCAAGTACAGCGCCATCTTGTCCTTGGAGTCCCCGACGCTGGTCAGCAGCGCCGCCATGTACTCGGCCGGGTAGTGCTCCTTCAGATACGCGGTCCAGTACGAGACGAGACCGTAGGCGGCGGAGTGGGCTTTGTTGAAGGCGTAGTCCGAGAACGGCAGCAGGATGTCCCAGAGCGCCTTGATGGCGGCCTCGCTGAATCCTCGGTCGATCATGCCCTGGTGGAAGCCGGCGTACTGCTTGTCCAGCTCGGACTTCTTCTTCTTGCCCATCGCGCGGCGCAGGATGTCTGCCTGGCCGAGGCTGAACCCGGCCACCTTCTGCGCGATGGCCATCACCTGCTCCTGGTAGATGATCAGGCCGTACGTGCCCTCCAGGATCTCGCGCAGCGGCTCCTCGAGTTCGGGATGGATCGGGGTGATCTCCTGCAGGCCGTTCTTGCGCAGCGCGTAGTTGGTGTGCGAGTTGGCGCCCATCGGTCCCGGGCGGTACAGCGCGATGACGGCCGAGATGTCCTCGAAGTTGTCCGGCTTCATCAGGCGCAGCAGGGCGCGCATGGCTCCGCCGTCGAGCTGGAAGACGCCCAGCGTGTCGCCGCGGGTCAGCAGGTCGTAGGCGGCATGGTCCTCGATGGTGAGGTGCTCGAGGTCGAGCTCCTCACCGCGGTTGGTGCGGATGTTGTCCAGGGCGTCGGAGATGATCGTGAGGTTGCGCAGCCCCAGGAAGTCCATCTTGATCAGACCGAGCGTCTCGCAGGACGGGTAGTCGAACTGCGTGACGATCTGCCCGTCCTGCTCGCGCTTCATGATCGGCACGATGTCCAGCAGCGTGTGCGAGGACATGATCACACCGGCGGCGTGCACGCCCCACTGCCGCTTCAGACCCTCCAGCCCCAGCGCCCGATCGAAGACCGTCTTGGCTTCCGGATCGGTGTCGATGAGTGCGCGGAACTCGCTGGCCTCCTTGTAGCGCGGATGCTCGGGATCGAACATTCCGCTCAGCGGCATGTCCTTGCCCATCACTGCCGGGGGCATGGCCTTGGTCAGCCTGTCCCCCATGCTGAACGGGAAGCCCAGCACGCGACCGGCGTCCTTCAGCGCCTGCTTGGACTTGATGGTGCCGTAGGTGACGATCTGCGACACGCGGTCGGCGCCGTACTTCTCGGTGACGTAGTCGATCACCTCGGTGCGGCGGCGATCGTCGAAGTCGACGTCGAAGTCCGGCATCGAGACACGGTCGGGGTTCAGGAAGCGCTCGAAGATGAGTCCGTGCTTCAGTGGGTCGAGGTCGGTGATCCTCATGGCGTACGCCACCATCGACCCTGCGCCGGAGCCGCGGCCCGGGCCGACGCGCACGCCGTGGTCCTTGGCCCAGTTGATGAAGTCGGCGACCACGAGGAAGTAGCCGGGGAACTTCATCTGCAGGATGATGCCCAGTTCGTACTCGGCGCGCTCGCGCACCTCGTGCGGGATGCCGTCGGGGTAGCGGTAGTTCAGGCCGCGCTCGACCTCCTTGACCAGCCAGGTCTCCTCGGTCTCGCCCTCGGGCACCGGGTAGTCCGGCATGTAGTTGGCCTCGGTGTCGAACTCCACCTCGCAGCGCTCGGCGATCAGCAGCGTGTTGTCGCACGCCTCGGGGTGGTCGCGGAACAGCTGGCGCATCTCCTGCGCGGTCTTGATGTAGTACCCGTCGCCGTCGAACTTGAAGCGATTCGGGTCGTCCATGGTGGAGCCGGACTGCACGCACAGCAGCGCCTCGTGCGCGTCGGCTTCGTGCTGGTGCGTGTAGTGCGAATCGTTGGTGGCCACCAGGGGGATGCCGAGATCCTTCGACAGCTTCAGCAGATCGCCGGTCACGCGGCGCTCGATGGCGAGGCCGTGGTCCATGATCTCGCAGAAGTAGTTCTCCTTGCCGAAGATGTCCTGGAACTCCGCGGCTGCCGCGCGCGCGGCATCGTACTGCCCCAGCCGCAGGCGGGTCTGGATCTCCCCCGACGGGCATCCCGTCGTGGCGATCAGGCCCTTGTGGTAGTTCTGCAGCAGCTCGCGGTCCATGCGCGGCTTGAAGTAGTAGCCCTCGATGCTGGAGAGCGAGCTGAGCCGGAACAGGTTGTGCATGCCCTGCGTGTTCTCGCTCCACAGCGTCATGTGCGTGTACGCACCGGAACCGGAGACGTCATCGCTCTTCTGATCCGGTGATCCCCAGGCCACGCGGGACTTGTCACTGCGGTGCGTGCCCGGGGTGACGTACGCCTCCAGCCCGATGATCGGCTTGACGCCGGCGGCATTGGCCGCCTTGTAGAACTCGAAGGCCGCGAACGTGTTGCCGTGGTCGGTGACGGCGATGGCCGGCATCCCGTACTCGGCTGCGGCCTGGGTCATCGCACCGATCTTCGCGGCACCGTCCAGCATGGAGTACTCGCTGTGGACATGCAGGTGCACGAAGGAGTCGGAGGCCATGGAACGAGCCTACCCGGGGCGTCCGACGAGGGAGCCGGATGCCGGGCGGGTCACTTCGCCGCGACCATCCTCTGGTCGGTGCCGGTGTAGCTGATCGAGTCGGCGATGGTGCCCACGAGGCCCATGTTCACGTGCAACAGACCGGGCTCCACGTCGTCCAGTGACGGCGGGGTGTCGGCGCCGAGCTGCACGAGCGTCTGCCCGTCCGCGCCCGTGGCCGTCAGCGATCCGAGATACACCGAGACGTGGCCCTTCAGCGACATGGTGTCGGCGTCGGTGACGAGCCCGTCCTTCTCAGGCGGGCGCACCGAGAGCGAGAACCCGGTGATGGTGATGGTGTCAGCGCTGATCTTCAGCACCGTGATGCGGCTGCCGTCGATCGTGGGGACGGTGACCAGCGAGATGGACTTCAGTCCCGTGAACGACAGCCCCTTCGAGGACATCTGCGCGGGCGTCTTCGTGAACACCGGAGCACTGTCGTCGGGCACGGCCGGCGTCGGAGCCGGGGTCGGCGTCGCCTCGCCCGGAGTCTGCACGTCCGGCGGCGCGCCGTCGGGCGATTCCACCGGGGGCGTGGTCGTGCCGGGAAGCGGGATGCCCGGGATCGGACTCCCGGATGCCGGAGCGGAAGGCGTCGGCGTCGGCGTCGGGCTCGGCTTCGGACACCAGATGAGCGGGATGCACAGCGCGGGGCGGACGGCTGCCGGTGCGGCCGACGCCGCGCCCACCATCAGCGGCGTGCACAGCATGCACACGGCCGCTGCTGCGACCGTGCTCCAGCGCGACGATCGCTTCACGACGCCTGCTCCGCACGCCGTCGGTCACGACGGGTGACGCGCCCCGGCATCCAGGCGACGACGATGATCCCGCCGATGCAGCCCAGCAGCATCCCGATGATGAATCCGCCGAGGTTCACGCCCACCAGGGAGTACAGCGCGACGGCCAGGGCGATCACGCCGTAGAAGACGTGATGAGCGGGCATCAGAACGGCCAGCACGCCCAGCAGCACGAGCAGGATGGGGATGATCGTGGCCTGCAGGCCCTCGATGCCGAGCTGGATGTGCAGTTCGCCGAAGTCCAGCTGTCCCGAGAAGAACATCTCGATGCCGCTGATCACCAGCAGCGCGCCGCCGATCAGCGGTCGCCGGCGGCTCCAGGCGCGGAAGCCCGGCGTACCGCTCTGCTCGGCATCCGTCATCGTCGTCTCCGAGGTCTGCTCGATCTCGTCGCTCAGAAGCATCCCTGCGATCCGTCCGTGAGCTCCAGCGTCATCCCGGTGAGGGTGAAGACGGATGCCTGGGTGCTCCACGCGGTCTGCTGCAGGTTCTTGATGCTGACGGTGTCGGCATCCTGGGCGAAGTCGCCGGCGGAGCCCTTGGCACTGGTGTTGACCGTCGACGCGTCCACGCCGATGCGGATGGCGCCGAACGACGCGTCACCCTTCAGGCCCGTCATGCCGATCTGCAGGTCGGAGGCACTGGCGGGATTCCCGCCTCCGCCGGCCTTGATCAGCACGCCGACCTTGCCGAGCGGGGTCTCGGAGACGACCGACTGGCACAGGTCTGCGAGCGTCGCGCTCTTGATGTTCGCGATGGCCACGGAGTGCTCGCCGCCCTCGGTGTCCTTCGTGACGCCGGCGTACTGCGAGAACCCGGTCCCCTCCAGCTGGCTGGCGCTGATCTGGAACTGACTGCCAGACACGGCGAACGACACGGGCACCTGCCCCTGCGCGACACCGCCCATCAGCACGGCGGCGACGATGCCGACCGGGACGGCTGCGAGCGTGATGCGGCCCGCGTGGGTGCTGGTGGCCTTCGTGATCAGTTTCTTCGGGCTGCGGAACTTCATCGATCCTCCTGGTCGGTCGCGTCGACATCGACGCTCGTGCCAGAATACCGCTCATTGACTACGAGTCAATACCACTCGCCGATAGGATCGGCTCATGCCTGCAGAGCGCCGCGCCCGACTCACCCCGGACCAGCGCCGAGCCCAGCTCATCGCCGCGGGCGTGAACTTTCTCGCCGATCACACCCTCGACGAGCTGACGATGGAGGCGCTGGCCCGGCAGGCCGGCGTGTCCCGTCCGCTGGTGTTCCACTACTTCGACACGCGCCAGGGCATGCATCTCGCCGTGATCGCCACCGCCAGGGACAGCCTCCTGCAGGCCACCGAGCCCCGTCCCGACCTCCCACCGCACGAGCGGCTCCGCGACACGCTGTTGCGCATCGCCGAATTCGTGCAGCAGCACCAGGGCACGTTCCATTCGCTGGTGCGGGGCATCGCCAGCGGGGATTCCACCGTGCGAGCCGTGGTGGACGAATCGCGCGTGCGCAACGCCGAGCGTCTCGTGGAGGCGTTCACCGAGCTCGGCGCCCCGGACTCCCCCGCGCTGCGCATGGCGCTGCGCGCCTGGGTGGCGTTCACCGAGGAGTCCCTGATCAGCCTGCTCGTCGAGCGCGACACGCCGCCTGCTGACGTCGTGCGCTTCCTGGTGGGCACGCTCGACGGTGTGGTCGCCTCAGCCGGAGAGCTCGACCTCTGAGGCTCACTGCGCCGAGGAGCGCCCGGGATCGAGCACCTCGAGGGCGTGCACGAAGTCCGCGGGATACGGGGACTCGAAGCTCACCCACTCCCCGTTCGCCGGGTGCGTGAACGACAGCCGATGCGCGTGCAGCCACTGCCTGGTCAGCCCCAGCCGCGCAGACAGCGTCGGGTCGGCGCCGTACAGCGGGTCGCCGACGCACGGATGCCGGTGGGCTGCCATGTGCACGCGGATCTGATGCGTCCGCCCGGTCTCCAGGTGGATCTCCAGCAGCGACGCGCGCGGGAACGCCTCGAGCGTCTCGTAATGGGTCACCGAGGGCTTGCCGTCCGCCACGACCGCGAACTTCCAGTGGTGGTGCGGATGCCGCCCGATCGGCGCGTCGATGGTGCCGGCCAGCGGATCGGGATGCCCCTGCACGACGGCGTGATAGATCTTCTGCACCGTGCGCTCCTTGAAGGCGCGCTTGAGCACGGTGTACGCCTGCTCCGTCTTCGCGACCACCATCAGGCCGCTGGTGCCGACGTCCAGCCGATGCACCACGCCCGCTCGCTCGGCGGCGCCGCTGGTGGCGACGCGGAACCCGGCCGCGGCCAGGGCTCCGACCACCGTGGGGCCCTCCCAGCCGACCGACGGATGCGCGGCGACGCCGGTGGGCTTGTCCACCACCACGATGTCGTCGTCGTCGTAGACGATCCCCAGTTCGGGGACGGCGATGGGCACGACCTGCGGCTCCTGCTTCGGCGTCCAGGTGACCTCGAGCCAGCCGCCGGCGCGCAGCCGATCGGACTTGCCGAGCACCGCACCGTCCAGCACGACGCCGCCCGCCTCCGCCACCTCGGCGGCGAAGGTGCGGGAGAAGCCCAGCATCTTCGCCAGGGCGGCGTCGACGCGGGAGCCTTCCAGCCCGTCGGGGACGGGCAGGCTGCGCGAGGAGACCATGCTCAGCCCTCTGTCGCGGCCGATGTCGCGGCCTGGCCCGCGGCATCCGCGTCAGCCGTGTCCTTCGCATGGTCGCGCTCGCGCGTGCCGTCCAGGCGAAGGCCGACCACCACCAGCAGCGCCACGGAGATCATGCCGGTGACGATGAACATGTCGGCGACGTTGAAGATCGCGGGGATCATCCACGGCATCGAGATCATGTCCACGACATGCCCGACGGCGAAGCCGGGTTCGCGGAGAAGCCGATCGGTCAGGTTTCCCAGCACGCCGCCCAGCAGACAGCCCAGCACCACGGCCCACAGTCGGGAGCGCACGCCCAGCGTCTTCCACACGATGACGACGGCCACCGCAGAGAGGGCGATCGTGAAGATCCAGGTCATGTCCGCGCCGATGGAGAACGCGGCGCCGGAGTTGCGGATGTAGAACAGCTGGAGGAACTCCCCCAGCACGGGCACCGCCTTCTCAGACGGGAGGTGCTCGATGGTGAGATGCTTCACGAACTGATCGGCGGCCAGGACGACCATCGCGAGAATCGCGACGATCGCTCCGGCCGCCGACCGTCGAAGGGGACGACGTCCTGCCAAGAGTGACCTACAGGCCGATGGCCGAGACGGGAGTCGAGTCGGAGCCCGACTTCTGGTCCAGGTCGCGCAGCTGGCCCTCGATCATGGTGCGGAGCTTGCTGCGGTAATCGCGCTCGAACTCGCGCAGCTCCGTGATGCGGCTCTCGAGGGTGTTGCGCTCGCGCTCGAGTCGTGCGGACTCCTCGCGCTGCTTGGCCTCGGCCTGGGTGCGAATGCGGGAGACCTCGGCCTCGGCCTCGGCGATGAGCTGCTTGCGCTTGGCCTCGCCCTCGGCGACGTGCTCGTCGTGCAGGCGCTGAGCCAGCTCGATGATGCCCGCGGAGGTGCCGGTGGCAGATGCGCCGCTGACGGGCGCGGGAGTGGGTGCGGCCGGCGCGGCGGGAGCCGAGACGGCAGGGGTCTCGGCGACCGGCTGCGAGCTCTGGCCGGCCTCGAGGGCGGCGAGCTTCGACTTCAGCTCGTTGTTCTCCTCGATGGTCTTGCGCCATTCAACGACGATCTCGTCGAGGTAGTCGTCGACCTCTTCGGGGTCGAAGCCGTCCTTGAATCGGACGTGCTGGAACTCCTTGTGGACGACGTCATCCGGGGTAAGTGCCATGGGTGGCTCCTCTTTCGATGAGTTCTTCTCGCCAGTCGTTGAAGATGGCGTGGTGTTCTGCCGACGCGTACCCGCGGCGCGCGTCTGGGAGCCAAGCATAGCCCCCCAGTCTGTGCGGCGCGATGTCCGGGAGTCAGCCTCGAGGGGTCACAGGGCGCCGGCGATCGTCATCAGGATCAGCACCACGATCATCGTGAGCGCGAAGCCGAAATCCAGCGAGATCGTGCCCATCCGCATGGGCGGGACCAGGCGCCGGAAGAACCGGATGGGCGGGTCTGTGATCGTGAAGACCACCTCGGCCGCGACCAGACCCGCGCCCTTCGGACGCCACCCGCGCACGAACAGCGGGATGTACTCCAGCACCAGCCGCACGATGAGCACGAGCAGGTACAGCGTCAGCACCAGTTCGGCGATGCCGCCGATGGTGCCGAGGACGGTCGACAAGGTCAGGAGTCGAACGAGGCGGAGCTCGCCTGGGCGATGCCGCCCTGACCCGACACCGCGATGTTCTCCGGCGAGAGCAGGAACACCTTGCTGGTGACCCGTTCGATGCGCCCGTACAGCCCGAGCGACAGTCCACTGGCGAAGTCGATCAGGCGTCGCGCCTCGGCATCGCTCATCTGCGACAGGTTGATGATCACCGGGATGCCGTCACGGAAGTTCTCGGCGATGACCTGCGCGTCGCGGTACTGCTTGGGGTGCACGGTGAGGATCTCGTTGACCGCGCCCGCGGCGGGCTGGCGCACGGCGGTCGGACGGCGCAGCGGGGTGACGGGCGCAGGGGCCTGCTCCTCGCGCTCGTGCTCGCGCTCACGCGATGCGCGGACAGGAGCCTGCACGGCCTCGTCCTCGTATCCCTCTTCCTCGTCGGCGAGGCCGAGATACACCATGGTCTTCTTCAACGGGTTACCCATCGTGTCCTCCGGTTCGAACGGTTCGGGCTGGTCTGGCATTCAGATTAACCCCGGTCGGGGCGCGGTCCGGTGATTGCGGAACCGATCCGCAGGTGTGTCGCGCCGGCCTCGACGGCCTGCACGAAGTCGTTGGTCATCCCCGCCGAGATCCACGTCGCCTCCGGGGCGAGGAGGCGGATGCGGTCGGCGACCGCGCGCAGCCGCGCGAAGGCCGATGACGGATCCTCGTCGAGCGGGGCGACGGCCATCACGCCGCGCAGACGCAGCGTGTCCAGGCCCAGCACGTGCTCGGCCAGCGCCTCGGCCTCAGCCGTCGAGGTGCCGCCTCGACCGGCATCGTCGGTGAGATTGACCTGCACCAGCACGTCCAGCACGCGATCGTCGTCTGCGGCGCGATGCAGGGCATCCGCGAGCCGCACCCGGTCGACCGAGTGCACGACGTCGGATGCCCGGCGGATCGCGGCGGCCTTGTTGGTCTGCGCCTGCCCGATGAAGTGCCAGCGGATGTCCTGGACATCAGCGAGGGACTCGCGCTTGGCCGTCAGCTCCTGCTGGCGGTTCTCACCCAGCTCGCGCACGCCGAGCGCGTGCAGGTCGCGCACGAGCCGGGCGGTGTGGAACTTGGTGACCACGATCCGGGTGATCTCCCCGGGGTCGCGGCCGAACCGCCGCGCGGCCTCGGCGATGCGCTCGTCGATCGCCGAGAGCCGCGCGGCGAGTGTCATTTCAGGAACTCGGGCACGTCGAGGTCGTCGTCGCTCCCGAATCCGGGCTCGAAACCGGATGCGACGGGCGCCGGCTTCGGAGAGACGGTGCGCGTGGACTCGATGTCCGTCTCCTCGACGGCACCGGGCAGCTCGACCTCGGGCAGCGTCTGCGACGCGGGGCGCTTCACGTCCACCAGCAGCTCGGGCTTCGGCAGCGGCTCGCCGCCGTCGAATCCGGCCGCGATCACGGTCACGCGCACCTCATCGCCGAGCGTGTCGTCGATGACCGTGCCGAAGATGATGTTGGCCTCGGGATGCGCGGCCTCCTTGACGAGCTCGGCCGCGTCGTGGATCTCGAAGATGCCCAGGTTCGAACCGCCCTGGATCGACAGCAGCACGCCGTGCGCACCTTCGATCGACGCCTCCAGCAGCGGGGATTCGACGGCCAGTTCCGCGGCCTTGATGGCCCGGTCGGCGCCGCGCGCCGAGCCGATGCCCATCAGCGCGGAGCCCGCACCCTGCATGACCGACTTGACGTCGGCGAAGTCGAGGTTGATCAGTCCCGGCGTGGTGATGAGGTCGGTGATGCCCTGCACACCGGCGAGGAGCACCTGGTCGGCCGTGGCGAACGCCTCGATCATCGAGATGCCGCGGTCGCTGATCTCGAGGAGGCGGTCGTTGGGCACCACGATGAGGGTGTCCACCTCCTCCTTCAGCTTGGCCACTCCGGCCTCCGCCTGGCTCTGACGACGGCGACCCTCGAACGAGAACGGCTTGGTGACGACGCCGATGGTCAGGGCGCCGATCGACTTGGCGATGCGCGCCACGACCGGAGCGCCGCCGGTGCCGGTGCCGCCGCCCTCGCCGGCGGTGACGAAGACCATGTCGGCACCCGTCAGCGCCTGCTCGATCTCCTCGAGGTGATCCTCGGCGGCGCGGCGGCCGACTTCGGGATCCGCGCCCGCACCGAGACCGCGGGTGAGTTCGCGGCCCACGTCGAGCTTGACGTCGGCGTCGCTCATGAGCAGCGCCTGCGCATCCGTGTTCACGGCGATGAACTCGACCCCGCGGAGCCCGAGTTCGATCATGCGGTTGACGGCGTTGACGCCGCCACCGCCGACGCCGACGACCTTGATCACGGCGAGGTAGTTCTGGTTCTGGCTCATGGCCGGCCTCCGTTATTCGAGCCTGACGAGGGACAAACCTTAAACCTCAAGGAGAGGGTTAAACTGTTTCCCGGTATTGCGTTCTCGTCATCGACGGTAAGCGCAAGCCGCGCGCGCGCCCGCACCGACACGGCGTGTCGTCGCTATCTGGTGTCGCACGCCGTCACCGCACGACCGGGACGGTGGGCGCGGACACGTCGTAGGTGTGCCCGCCGGGTGCGCCCTTCATGAGTGCCACCAGCACGATCGCCTTCTGCGCCGACTCATCAGCACTCCCCCAGACGATGATCCGGCCGTCCTGCAGGGTGAGCGTGACGTCGTCGCCCGACGTCGCGCCGACCTGCTTCAGCTGGCTGCGCAGATCGGCGGGCAGCGAGCGGACCACGAGGCCCGCGCTGCGGAATGCCGCACCACCGGGGCCGCCGTCGATGCTCAGCACCGGCTGCCCGTCGGGCTTCTTCTCGGTGGTGGCCAGCACGACCCCGGCCGCATCGACCAGCGAGTAGCCGGCATCCGAGGGGATCACGCCGACCGGCGTGCGCTCGACGATGCGCACCAGCAGCTCATGCGGAGGGCGGGCCTCCAGCGCATACGACTCGATCATCGGGAACGGGGTCAGCGCGGACTTGACGGCGCTCTGGTCGATGAGCGCCAGCGGCGAGCCGATCTGCCCCCGCAGCGCCTGCTGCACCGCGGCGGCGTCCACCCCGCGCGCGCCGGCGACCGTGATCCTCTCGACCGCGAACAGCGGGCTGTACGCGGCGACGACGCTGCCGAGGATCAGGGCGAGGACTGCGCCGATCGAGCACCACCAGACCAGCCTCCGACGACGCGAGCGCTGGGTGAACCGCCGGATCTCCGCCCGCAGCGCCCTGCGCCTGGCACGAGCCGCGCGCCACACGTCGCTGCTGCGCACGGGGGCATCGACGCCGGCATCCGCCGAGTCGGCCTCCTCGGATGCGGCCTCCGCGGCATCCGCGTCCGTCCTCGCATCCGGCTCCTGCTCGCTCACCCGGGTGCGCCTTCCCGGCCGCGCCTGAGGCACGACCTCGGCCGGTTCCTGCGCAGGAGCCGGGAGCGGAGCCGGACGACGCATGTCTCAGACCTCGGGCGTCTTCCGGAGCGAGTCGAGCACCTGCGGGATGATCTGGTACACGTTGCCGCAGCCGAGCGTCACCACGACGTCGCCGTCGCGGGCGATCCGGGCGGTGTAGTCGGCGGCCTCCTGCCAGTCCGGAACGTAGTGCACGTGCGAGGCGTGGGCGAACGCGCCGCTGACCAGCTCGCCGGTCACGCCGGGCACCGGGTCCTCGCGCGCGCCGTACACGTCGAGCATGACCGTGTGGTCGGCCAGCTCCTCGAGCACCTGGGCGAACTCGCGGTACATCTGCTGCGTGCGGGAGTAGGTGTGCGGCTGCTGGATGGCGATGACCCGTCCTGCGCCCGCGATGCCGCGGATGGCCTCCAGCGCCGCGCGCACCTCGGTGGGGTGGTGCGAGTAGTCGTCGTAGACGTGCACGCCTCGGGCCTCGCCGTGCAGCTCGAGACGGCGCACCGTGCCCGCGAAGCCGCTGAGCGCCTGCGCGGACTCGGCCAGGCCGTAGCCCAGGGTCATCAGCACCGCCACGGCGCCGGCGGCGTTGATCGCGTTGTGCGCGCCGGGCACCGCCAACTGCATCCGCACGCTCTCGCCGCCGCGCGTGAGGGTCGCCGCGACCGGTCCCGTGGTGTCGATGTCGGTGATGCGCAGGTCGGAGCCCTCCGCGCGGCCGAAGGTGATCACGGTGTCGTGCGCGAGACTCGCGTGCACGCGCAGCGCGCCCGGGTCGTCGCTGGAGATCACGACGGCCTCGGAGGCCTCGTTCCCGAAGCGCACGAACGCGTCGTAGAACGCGTCCTCGTCGGCGTAGAAGTCCAGATGGTCGGGGTCGACGTTGGTGATCAGCGCCACCGATGTGCGATACAGCAGGAACGTGCCGTCGGACTCGTCGGCCTCGATGACGAACAGCTCGTCGGCGCCGGAGGAGCTGGAGACGCCCAGCTGCTCGATGACGCCGCCGTTGACGAAGTTCGGGTCCGCACCCAGCGCCTGCAGCGCGGTCACGATCATCCCGGTGGAGGTGGTCTTGCCATGGGCGCCGGCGATCGACACCAGCCGGTGCGCTCCGATCAGCCAGTGCAGCGCCTGCGAGCGGTGGATCACATGCAGGCCGCGCTCCTTGGCGGCCAGGAACTCGGGGTTCTCGGGCCAGATCGCGCCGGTGTGCACGACCGTGTCGGCATCCCCCAGGTAGGCGGCGTCGTGTCCGATGTGCACAGTGGCACCGGCGGCCGCCAGAGCGCGCAGGTTGGCGCTGTCGGCGCGGTCGGAGCCGGAGACGCGGATGCCGGCATCCAGGAACATCCTGGCCAGTCCGCTCATCCCGGAACCGCCGATGCCGATGAAGTGCGCTGCGGTGATGGTCTCGGGGATGGGGAGGGTGAGGTCGGGTCTGATCATGTCGGAACCAGTCTACTTTTCCGCCAGCGCACGATCGATGAGGGCCACGACGTTCTCCGCGCCCGTGCGGGTGCCCACCCGGGCGGCGGCCCGGGCCATCCGTGCGATGCGCGCGCGATCGTGCAGCAGCGGGATCACGTGCTCGCGCACGACGTCGCCGCTGAACGTCTCGTCGTCCAGCAGCTCGGCGGCGCCGGCCCCGACGGCGGATGCCGCATTGAGCCGCTGCTCGCCGTTGCCGACGGAGTACGGCACGTACAGCGCGGGCATCCCCAGCGCGCTGATCTCGCTGACCGTGGCCGAGCCCGAGCGCGACACGATGAGATCCGCCAGCGCGAACGCCAGCTCCATCCGGTCGACGTAGCGGCGCATGGCGTAGCCGGGCACCTGCGGATCCACCAGCTCGCTGCGCTCTCCCGTGACGTGCAGCAGCTGCCAGCCGGCATCCAGCACGTCCCGCCAGGAGTCCGCGAAGGCGCGGTTCAGGCGCACGGCGCCCAGCGAGCCGCCGAACACCAGCAGCACCGGGCGATCGGGATCCAGTCCGAACTCCGCCGCCGCCTCGGCGCGCAGAGCCGCGCGATCCAGCTCGACGATCTCGCGGCGCAGCGGCATGCCGACCGTCTCGCCCCGGCGCAGCGGGGTGCCCTCGAAGGCCACGCCGACGGCGGCCGCACGACGCGCGCCCAGGACGTTGGCGAGGCCCGGTCTGGCGTTGGCCTCGTGCACGACGTAGGGAATGCGCTCCCGACGCGCGGCGATGTACGCGGGAGCCGACGCGTATCCGCCGAAGCCGACGACCACATCCACACGATGCTCGCGGATGTGCGCGCGGACCTGTGCCACGGCACGGCGGAACCGCCAGGGGAACGCGAGCGCCGCGCGATTCGGACGCCGCGGGAAGGGCACCTTGTCGACGATCAGCAGTTCATAGCCGCGGGCAGGGACCAGCCTGGACTCCAGGCCCTCTTCGGTGCCCAGCACGAGCACGGAGTCGCCTGAGCGCTCGCGCAGCAGATCGGCGACGGCGAGCAGCGGATTGACATGGCCGGCGGTGCCACCGCCGGCCAGGAGGTACGTGGTCACCTCGCGACCCTACCCGTTCGAGCTGCGGGGGCGCCCTTGCGCGTGGCGGGGATCGTGCGCGCGAACGCCAGCAGCACGCCGCACGCCATCATCACCGACAGCAGCGAGGTGCCGCCCTGCGACATGAACGGCAGCGGGACGCCCATCACCGGGAAGATGCGCAGGACCACGCCGATGTTGAACAGCGCCTGCCCGATGATCCACACCACGATGCCGCCGGCGGCGATGCGGATGAACGGGTCGTCGGTCTTGCGGATCACGTGGAAGACGCCCACCGCGAACACGGCGAACAGCACGAGCACCAGCAGGCAGCCCAGCAGTCCGAGCTCCTCGCCGATGATGGCGAAGATGAAGTCGTTGGAGGCGGCGGGCAGCCAGTACTTCTCCTGCGAGTTGCCGAGCCCCACGCCGAAGATCCCGCCGTTGGCCATCCCCCACATGCCGTGCACTGCCTGGTAGCACCCGTTGGACGGGTCGCATGCGGCCGGGTTGAAGGCGGACAGGATCCGGCTCATCCGGTTCTTGCTGGTGAACGCGAAGCCCGCCACGAGCACCACGCCCAGCAGCAGCGGGAGGATGAACATCCGCAGCTTGGCGCCCGAGAAGAACAGGCACCCCATCACGACCATCACCAGCACCATCACGGTGCCCAGGTCATCGCCGGCGATCACCGTGCCGATGGCGAGGCCCGCGACCGGCACCACGGGGATGAAGACCTGGTGCCAGGTGCCGAGCTTGGCCTGCTTGCGCATGAGGACGAACGCGATCCACAAGGCCAGGGCGAGCTTGAGGAACTCGGAGGGCTGCAGCTGCACGCCGCCGATCCTCACCCAGTTCGTGTTGCCGTACGAGGACACGCTCAGGGCCGGGATGAACACCAGCAGCTGGAATGCGATGGCGCCCAGCAGCACCGGCCAGGCCATCCTCTGGAAGAACCGCACCGGCAGTCTGCTGATCACGTACATCAGCGGGATGCCGATGACGGCGAACGTCCCCTGCCGCAGCGCCGCGTCCAGCGGACCCTTCGGGTTGGCGCTGGTCGCGGAGAGCACCATCACCACACCGAAGATGGTCAGCAGCACCGCCGTGGAGGCGATCATCACGAACTCGGTCGACGGGACCGTGAACAGGCGGCCCAACGAGACACGCGCGGCGAGTCCGCCGCCCGACGCGGCGCCGTCAGTGCGTGGCGGGCGAGCCGTCTGCGTCATCAGCGCTCCCCCGTTCGATCCATGCGCGCACCGCCGCGGCGAAGCGCTCTCCCCGGTCCGCGTAGCTGCGGAACTGGTCGAAGGATGCCGCGGCGGGGGCCAGCAGGACCGTGCCCTCGCCATCGACCATCCCTGCGGCGAGCTCCACCACGCGATCCATGACCTCTCCAGTGTCGGCGGGGACGACCTCTGCGACCGGCACGTGCGGCGCGTGTCGCCGGAATGCCGCGAGCACGGGCTCGCGGTCCGCGCCGATCACCACGGCGGCGCTCGCAGTGGAGCCTGCATGCTCGACCAGGTCGCCGAGGGCGACGCCCTTGAGATCACCGCCGACGATCCAGACCGCACCGGGGTACGCCCGCAGCGACGAGGCTGCGGCGTGCGGGTTGGTGGCCTTGGAGTCGTCCACCCAGCGGATGCCGCCGTGCTCGGCCACGATCTGGATGCGGTGCGCGTCCATGGTGAACGTCTGCAGTGCGTCGTGGATGTCGGCGGGCTCGACGCCCAGCGAGCGCGCCAGTGCCGAGGCCGCCAGGATGTTCTGCACGGTGTGCGGGGCCGACAGGCCCACGGAGGCCAGCTCGGCGACGGTGGTCAGCTCGAGCGCGCTGTGCCGCCGGTCGTCGTGGAACGCGCGGTCGACGAGGATGCCGTCGACCACGCCCACGTCGCTGGGCCCCGGCGTGCCGAGGTCGAACCCGATGGCGCGCGCGCCCTCGACGACGTCGGCCTCCTCGACCATGCGCAGCGTGGCCGGGTCGGACTTGTTGTACACGCAGGCGACCCTGGTGTTGCGGTACACGAACGCCTTGGCGGCCCGGTAGGCCTCGGCGCTGCCGTGCCAGATCAGGTGATCGTCGGCGAGGTTCAGGCAGGTGGCTGCGTGAGGGATCAGCTGCCCCGCCGGTGCGGACCGCCCCAGGTACCAGAGCTGGTGGCTGGAGAGCTCGACGACCAGCACGTCGAAGCCGCCGGGGTCGCGCACCGCGTCCAGCACGGGGATGCCGATGTTGCCGCACGGCGCCGCACGCAGCCCGCCGGAGTTCAGCAGCGTGGCGGTCAGCTGCGTGGTGGTGGTCTTGCCGTTGGTTCCGGTGATCAGGATCCATTCGGCGGGCCTGCCGTCGGCGCGCAGAACCTTGTCGCGCACGCGCCAGGCCAGCTCCACATCGCCCCAGAGCGCGATGCCCTGCTGCATCGTCCACTCGATCAGCGGATGCGTGGGCGGGAAGCCAGGCGAGGCGATGACCACCTCGGGCGCGAATTCGCGGAGCGCTTCCGGCACCTCCGTCAGCGAGCCCAGCTCGAGGCGCGCGCCGATCACGGGGATCAGCCGCGCGTACTCCTCCTTGGCGCTCTCGGAGAGCACCAGCACCTCGGCGCCCAGCTCGGTGAGCGTGTCCGCGGTGGAGAAGCCGGTCACGGACAGCCCCAGCACGGCGACGCGCAGGCCCTTCCAGTCCGCGTGCCAGCTGGTCAGCGCGTCGAGTCGTTCAGCGATCTCCATGGCTCAGCTCGCCGTCGCCTGAGCGAACCAGTCGACGTAGAACAGCCCGACCGCGGATGCCGCCAGCAGGCCTGCGATGATCCACAGCCTCACCACGATGGTGACCTCGGCCCAGCCGCGCATCTCCAGATGGTGGTGGAAGGGGCTCATCAGGAACAGCCGCTTGCCGCCGGTGATCTTGAAATACGCCCGCTGCAGGATGACCGAGCCGGAGGACAGCACGAAGATGCCTGCGATGATCAGCAGCAGCAGCTCGGTGCGGGTCAGCACGGCCAGAGCCGTGATCACGCCGCCGATGGCCATCGAGCCGACGTCGCCCATGAACACCTTGGCCTTGGGCGCGTTCCACCACAGGAAGCCGATCAGGCCGCCGACGAACGCCGCGGCCACGATCGCGAGGTTGAGGGGCTCGCGCACCTCGTAGCAGCCGACGGCGTGGGCGCCCTCGCCCACGCAGAGCTGCTTGAACTGCCAGAACGCGATGAGCCCGTAGGAGCCCACCACGAAGATGCCGGAGCCCGCGGCCAGTCCGTCCAGGCCGTCGGTGAGGTTGACGCTGTTGGAGGTCGCCACGCCGATCACGGCGATCCAGATCAGGTACAGGATCCAGCCGAGCACGGCGCCGAAGGCGAACAGGTTCAGCCAGGAGATGTCGCGGAACAGCGATACGGAGCCGCTGGCCGGGAACTGGCCGAACTCGTTGGGGAAGTTCAATCCGACCACGGCGAAGGGCACCAGCACGAGAAGCTGCCCGACGACCTTGCGCCAGCCGGACAGGCCCAGGCTGCGCTGGCTGCGCACCTTCATGTAATCGTCGATGAAGCCCACCGCGCCGAAGCCCACCATCAGCCACAGCACGAGGATGGCCGACAGTCCTGGCGTCATGCCGCCGAAGAACGTGCCGGCGAAGTAGCCGACGATCGTGCCCAGGATGAAGATCACGCCGCCCATCGTGGGTGTGCCGCGCTTGGCCGCGTGACTGGGATTGGCGATGTTCTCGGGCGTGCGGATCACCTGGCCCCACCCGATGCGCCGGAAGCCCTTCAGGAACACCGGCGTCAGGAAGAGCGAGAAGGCGAGCGACACCGCCGTCGCCATAAGAAGGGACCTCACGAGAACAATTCTCCCAGACGATCGCCGAGATGCCTGAGCCCGACGGAGTTCGACGATTTCACGAGCACGCGGTCGCCGTCGCGCAGCTCGCCGCGCAGGTATTCGAAGGCGGCATCCTGATCGAGGATGTGCACGGCCTCGCTGTCCCAGGAGCCCTCGCCGACGACGGCGAGGTAGAGCCTGCGGGCCTCCGCCCCCACGACGACGATGCGCTGGATGTTCAGGCGCACGGCCAGCAGGCCGATCTTGTCGTGCTCCTCGCCCGAGGCCTCGCCCAGCTCGCTCATCGCGCCGAGGACGGCGACGGTGCGCTCCCCCGGACCCGTGATCTGCGCGAGCGTGCGCAGGGCGGCGGCCATGGAGTCGGGGCTGGCGTTGTACGCGTCGTTGATGATGCGCACGTGCTCGTTGCCCATCGGCTGCATGCGCCAGCGCTCGGCGATCTGGACGGTCTCGAGCCGCGCGATCGATGACGCGACGGGCACGCCCAGCACGCTCGCGGCGGAGATGGCCGCCAGCGCGTTGGAGACGTGGTGCGCGCCCAGCACCTGCAGGTGCAGCGAGAGCCGCTCCGCTCCGTGCACGATGGTGCTCGTGGTGCCGGAGGCCGACACCGTGAGATCTTCGGCGCGCACGTCGGCGATGGGCGACTGCCCGAAGCCCACCACGTCCAGCCCTCGTTCCGCGGCCAGCTCGCGCATGGCCCACACGCGAGGATCGTCGGTGTTCAGCACGGCTGCGCCACCGGCCCGAGCGACCTGCACGAGCTCGGACTTCGCCTTGGCGGTGGCCTCGATTCCGCCGAAGCCACCGGCGTGCGCCATGCCCACCATCAGCACGACCGCCACATCGGGCTCGACGAGGCCCGCGAGGCGCGCGATGCTGCCCGGCCCCGCCGCACCGAACTCGCTGACGAGATAGCGGGTGGAGTCGGTCACCCGCAGCATGGTCAGCGGTGCGCCGACCTCGTTGTTGTAGGAGCGGATGGGCGCGACGGTCTCACCCTCGTCCTGCAGGATGCGCGCCAGCATGTTCTTCGTGGTGGTCTTGCCATTGGAGCCGGTGATCCCCACGATCCTCAGCCGTCCGGCATCCCGCACGCGTGCGACCACCGCACGGGCGAGGTCGGCGAGAGCCTGCACGGCATCCGCGACGACGATCTGGGAGACGGCCGCGTCGACGACGTGCTCGACGATCGCCAGGGTCGCGCCGTTCGCGACGGCGGCGTCCACGAACAGGTGCCCGTCGGTGGTCTCACCCGGCTTCGCCACGAAGATCGATCCGGCCGCCATCTCCCTGGAGTCGGTGTCCACCGAACCCGAGACGACGGTCTGCGGCGAATCCGCACCGGCGAGGTGCAGCTCACCGCCGAGGATCTCGGCGACCTGTGCGAGCGACAGCGCGATCATAGATCAGTCTTCCTGCGCGGCCCGGGGCCGGCTAGTCGAATTTCGGGAGCAGCGCGCCCATGGGCTGCGTGGACGGCGCGACGCGGTAGGTCTTCAGCACCTGCGTCATCGCCTTCTGGAAGGCGTCCGCGGTCGCTGCCGAAGATCTGATTCTAGTCGGCTCATCCATCGTGACCACGACGACGTACTGCGGATCCTCGATCGGGGCGATGCCGACCATGTTCGTGAAGTACACGCCCTGCTTGAGGCCGCCGTGCCCGTCGGACTTCTGCGCGGTGCCGGTCTTCACGCCGATCCGGTAACCGGGGATGGCGATGGCCTTGGCGGTCGACCCCTGCACCGCCACGTTCTCCAGCATCTGCCGGACCTCGGCTGCGGTCTCGGGCTTGATGATCTGCTCACTCCCCGGCCTGTCGACCTGCGTGACGGTCCCGTCCGCCGCTGTGCAGGACTCCACCAGCGACAGATCCACCTTCTTCCCGTCATTCGCGAACGCCTGGTACGCGCCGGCGATCTGCGCGGGTGTGACGGTGAAGTGCTGACCGAAGGTCGTGGTGTACAGCGACTGGTTGTCCCACTTGGAGGGCTCGTCCAGCAGCCCCTTCATCTCGCCGGGGAACCCGACTGACGTCTTCTCGCCCACGCCGAACTTCCTCAGGTAGTCGTAGCGGCTCTGCGGCGTGACCATCGAGCCGAACTTCGACAGGGAGACGTTGGACGAGTCGATGAGAGCGCCGGCCAGCGTGTACTCGTACACGGGGTGCTTGAACGGATCATTCACCACCGCGCCGTTGGGGAACTCCTGCCGCGACGGCGCTGTCACGTGCGAGAGCGGAGTGGCCTTTCCCTGGTCGATGACGGACGCCGCGGTGATGGCCTTGAACGTCGACCCGGGCTCGTAGGCGCCGAAGAACACGTGCGACATCCAGAACGTCGGCGCGACGCCGTTGATGTTGTTCGGGTCGACGGCGGGGTACTCGGCCGCCGCCCGGATCTTGCCGGTCTTCGCCTCGACGACGGTGACCGTGCCGGACTTCGCGCCCTGACCGATCGTCTCCTCGGCGATCATCTGCTGCAGGTACCACTGCAGATCGCCGTCGATGGTCAGCGTGACGGTGCCGCCGTCGGTGGCGGGGACGGTGCGCTCGCTGCCGGGGATGCGCACCCCGCCCTGGCCGCGCTGATACGAGATGGACCCGTTGGTCGCCGCCAGGCACTTCTGGTCCAGACTCTCCACGCCGTACTGCGGCGCGCCTGCACCGTTGAGGAATCCGACGAGGTTGCCGGCCACTGCGCCGTTGGGGTACACCCGCACGGACCGGGGCTTGTCGTAGACGTACGCCAGCTTCAGATCTCTCAGCGCAAGGTGCTGCTCGGTGCTCAGGCCCTTCTTGATCGGCGCGTACTGCGAGAACCGGTTCTTCGCCAGCGCGGATGCCACGATGCCGCGCACCTCGTCGCCGGTCATGCCGACGATCTCGGCGATCCTGTCGCTGGCCTCGGCCCAGGACAGCGTCGGTTTCTTCTTCGGATCGGGTTCGTCCTCGTAGTCCTGGATGACCTTCGGGTCCAGCTGCAGGTCGTAGACCGTCGTGTCGGATGCCAGCACGGTGCCGTTCTCGTCGACGATGTCGCCGCGGGCGCCCGGGACCACGGTCTTGGTGCCGAGCTTCTCCAGCGACTGCGCGACGTTGTCGTCGGCGTGCACGATCTGGATGTCGACCAGCCGCAGGACGAAGGCGGACAGCACGGCGAGGATCACCGCGAGGGCGACGACGGTGCGTCGTCGCGTGCCGCGGGTGGCGCGTGTGGTCATGCGGCGGGCTCCGTCCTGGGTGGGCTAGCGAGTGGTCGGTGACGGAAGTCCGTCGGAGATGGTGGGCGGCAGCGCGGGTTCGACGGGGGTCGTCTCCGCAGCTGCGCCGTCTGCCGGTGCTCCGTCGGCGGGCGCGTCGCCCGCCGGGGCCTGGTCGGCGGATGCGGGCGGCGGCAGCAGCGCGTTGCCCACCTGGGTCGCGCCGTTGGGTGCCACGGTGGAGATCCACGACGCGCCGTCACCCGCGCCGTGCACGGCGCCGTCGCTGAGCCGCAGGTACGACGCGGAGCCCGCGATGACCAGGCCCAGGGCATCCGCCTTGCTCGCCAGCGCCTGCGGCGAGCTGAGCGCGACCATCTCGTCGTTCAGCGCGCGCTTCTGCAGGTTCAGCTCGTGCTGCGTGTTGTTGAGGTTCGCCAGCGTGAACGCGTCCTGCGTGGAGGCCAGCGACACGCCCATCTGCGCGACGCCGATCGCGAGCGCTCCCCCGACGGCGAGGGCCGCATAGGCGATGCGAGGCCTGCGGCGCGAGCTCGCGGGAGCGTCGACCGGGCGCAGTGCGCGGTCGGGTCTCGGAGACGTGCGCGGCTGGATGCGGGGCTGTGCGTTCAGCAGGCTCATGCGCGCTCCCGCAGCTTCTCGGCGGCGCGCAGGCGCACCGGGATGGCCCGGGGGTTGCGGGCGCGCTCCTCGTCGCCCGCGAGCTCGGCGCCCTTGGTGAGGATCCTGAAGCGCGGAGCATGCTCGGGGAGCTCGACGGGGAGACCGGCGGGAGCCGTCGAGGCCGCAGCCGCCGCGAACGCCTGCTTGATCAGACGGTCCTCCAGCGACTGGTACGCCATCACCGCGATGCGCCCGCCCACGTTCAGCGCGTCCATGGCGGAGGGGATGGCGTCGGCCAGCACGCTCAGTTCCGAGTTGACCTCGATCCGCAGCGCCTGGAACACCCTCTTGGCCGGGTGCCCTGCGCGCTGGACGGCTGCCGGGGTGGCGGCGATGAGCAGGTCGACGAGTTCGCCGGAGCGGATCAGCGGATGCTGCTCGCGAGCCTCCACGATGAAGCGCGCGTATCGGCCTGCGAGCTTCTCCTCGCCGTAGCGCTCGAAGATGCGGCGCAGCTGCCCCTCGCTGTACTCCGCGAGGATCGTGGCAGCCGTGCGCCCCTTGGTCTGGTCCATCCGCATGTCCAGCGGCGCGTCCTTGGAGTAGGCGAAGCCGCGATCGGCCTCGTCCAGCTGCAGCGAGGAGACGCCCAGGTCGAAGAGGATGGCCGAGGCGTCCTGCGCGTGCAGGCCGATCTCGTCGTAGACGCTGTGCACGAGAGTGATGCGGTCGGCGAACGGCGCCAGCCGCTCCCCCGCGATGCGCAGCGCGTCGGTGTCGCGGTCCAGGCCGATCAGCCGGATGTTCGGAAACCGCTCCAGGAACGCCTCGGAGTGGCCGCCCATGCCGAGCGTGGCGTCGACGAGCACGGCGCCGTCGTGCGCGAGCGCGGGCGCCAGCAGCTCGATGCAGCGCTCGAGGAGCACCGGTGTGTGGATGTCGCGGAGGCTCATGGTCTTCTATCCCGTGACCTCCGGCTCTGATTCCTCTCCGCTCGACCCGGCACCGGGGAAGTGTGTCGGGGCGGAGCGGCGAGGCATCACAGCCGTGGTCAGAACAGTCCGGGAATCACCTCCTGTTCCAGATCTGCGTAGGTCTCCTCATTGCTCTCCAGGTACGCCTCCCATGCGGCTGCGTCCCAGATCTCGGCATGGGCGCCGACTCCCGTGACCACCAGCTCCTTCTCCAGGCCCGCGTACTTGCGCAGGTGGGCAGGGATCGTGATGCGGTTCTGGCTGTCGGGCATCTCCTGGCTCGCTCCCGAGAGGAACATGCGCATGAAGCTGCGGGCCAGCTTGTCGGTCAGCGATGCCTGTCGGATCACCTCGTGCTGAGCCTCGAACTCGGCCGTGCTGAAGACGTACAGGCAGTGCTCCTGTCCGCGGGTCACGACGATGCCGCCGGCGAGATCCTCGCGGAACTTCGCGGGCAGGATCACGCGTCCCTTGTCATCCAGCTTCGGAGTGTGCGTACCCAGCAGCATCGACCTTCACCCCCTCTGCATCCGGCCAATTCGAGGTGCGCACCACTTTACTCCACAACCCTCCACTTTCCTACAACAAATAGAGCGCGTTCTCGGGAGCTCGTACCGGTCACATGAAAGAACCCCCGGAATCACGCGGATTCACGGGGGCAGAACAAGGTGGAGGGAAAGTGGGAGGCGGGTGGAGGGCCGGTGGAGGAGCACCGCGGTTCACCGGCTCCAGAACATGAGAAAGCCCGGATGCCAGGCATCCGGGCTCCACAGACGGATCAGATCAGTGCTCGTCCTGACGACGGTCCCACCGGTCGTTCATGCGATCCATGAAGGAGGCGTCACGCGAACGCGCGGCCCGCGGCTTCGCATCCTCCGGCGCGAGGGATTCGGCAGTGCGGCGCACGGGAGTGAAGGCCAGCATCGCGCCGCCCAGCATGGCCAGGAACGCCACCACGCCGATGATGATGCTGCCCACCGGACCGAGACCCGTGCTGGCGACGACGGCGGCGACCAGGCCCCCGACGCCCACGAGCAGCAGGAGCGCTCCATAGACGAGATTGCGGTAGCTGAGCGAGCGATCGCCGGACGGCGCCGTCACGACGTCTGCATCGTGCTTGAGAAGATGGCGTTCCATCTCGTCGAGCATGCGCTGCTCTTGTTCGGAAAGAGGCATCTCCGACCCCCTTGGTTCGTTCCTTCCACTCTACCCGTGCCGGGGTCGAGCGGCTAGCGGACCGTCGCCCGATTCCTGCATCTAGGCTGGGAATCGTGCCTTCTTCTCCTGTGTCGGATGCCGTCGCCTCCCGCATCGACGCCTTCCTGGCCCGAATGAGATCGGCCGGCGGCGAGTACGGTCCGGATGCCGTGCTGTTCCTCGACGCCGCGGCGGCCACGCTGGCCGGCGGGAAGCGCCTGCGTGCCCGGTTCTGCCACGCCGGCTGGAGCGCCGCCGCAGGATCGCCGGACGGATCGGAGGCACTGTGGGCGCTGTGCGCAGCGCTGGAGATCTTCCAGTCGGCCGCCCTCGTGCACGATGATCTCATCGACAACTCCGACACGCGCCGGGGCCGACCCGCCTCGCACCGCGCTCTTCAGGCCGCACACCGCGATGCCGGCTGGCACGGCGACGCCGAGGCGTTCGGCCGATCCTCGGCCGTGCTGCTGGGCGACCTGCTGGTGGCCTGGAGCGACGATGTGCTCGAGGACGCGCTGCTCGGGCATCCGCACGCCGCAGCCGTCCGCGCGGAGTACGCCCGGATGCGCCGGGACGTGACCGTGGGGCAGATGCTGGACATCGCCGAGGAGTCCGCCTGGAGCGTGAGCGATCCCGGCACCCTGCTCGAGCGCGCGCTGCGCGTGGCATCACTGAAGTCCGCGCGCTACAGCGTGGTCGAGCCGATCCTGCTGGGTGCGACGCTGGCGGGAGCGGATGCCGGTCTGCTGGCCTCGCTGCGCGACTTCGGCCACCCCGTCGGCATGGCCTTCCAGCTGCGCGACGACATGCTGGGCGTCTTCGGCGATCCGGCCCTCACCGGCAAGCCCGCCGGCGACGATCTGCGCGAGGGCAAGCGCACCGCGCTGATCGCGATGGCGCGCGAGGAGCTCCCGGATGCCGATCGCGCGCGCCTGGACGCCGCACTGGGTGATCGGAGCCTGTCCGATCAGGCGATCTCCGAGTTGCAGGAGCTGATCCGCGGAACCGGGGCGGTGGAGCGCATGGAGCGCATGATCTCCGGATTCACGGACGACGCCGAGCGGACTCTGGCGAACCCCGGGATCGCCGACGACGCGGCCGAAGCGCTGCGCGCACTGGGAGCCGCAGCCATCACGCGGACGGCCTGAACTCACGCGAGCGTGCGCGCGATGCGCCGCACCTCGCTCTTGTGCCCGTCCCGGAGCGCGGCGATGGGCGTGCGTCCGAGGGTCTCCTCCTCGGTGAACAGCCAGTCGATGACCTCGTCATCGCTGAACGCGACATCCTGCAGCACGATGATCGTGCCGCGCAGCGACGGCAGCGGGCGCCCGTCGACGACGAACGCCGCGGGGACTGCGAAGGCGCCATTGCGACGGGAGCCGATCAGGAAGTGCTCGTCGAGAAGCCTGCGCACGCGTCCCGGCGTCTCGTCCAGAGCATCGGCGAGGTCGGGGATCGTCAGCCAGTCGGCGATATCGGGAGCGTTCACGTGTCAACTATCTCATCCTCCCCACTCCTCCGGCGTTCAGTAACTCCAGTCACACCAGCCACTTCTGTTGACAACCGTTTACATCCGTGTCAGCGTGGCTGGAGGAAACCAGGGGGTTCTCATGCACACTCGCTTGACCCGGTCGATGGCGATCACACTCGGAGCGCCGGCGGCCGTCATCGGCACCCTCGCGGCCGTGATCGCCGCGACGCCTGCGAACGCCGCAGAGCCGGTCCGCGCTCAGCAGGCGCCGGCCCGCACGCTCCCCGCGGTCATGCCCCGTCCCGCCGGCACCACGCACCTCTCGACCACCCGGGCGTCGACGTACGTCGTGCGGCCCGGCGACACCGTGTCCGCCATCGCGATCCGCAACGGGCTGCGCCCCGCAGACGTCCTGGCGTGGAACGGGCTGGGGTGGCGGTCGATCATCCAGCCCGGTCAGACCCTGCGCCTGACCGCACCGGTTGCTCCTGCCCCTGCTGCGACCCCGGCGCCGCCCGTCGCGCCGTCGGCGGGAACGCACCTCGTCGCCCGCGGCGACACCGTGTACGCGATCGCGAAGCGGTACGGGACCACGGTCGCCGCGATCATGTCGGCCAACGGTCTCGGGCGCTCCGCCATGATCGTCCCGGGACAGAGGCTGACCATCCCCGCGGTATCCGCCCCGGCTCCGGTTCTGGCCTCCTCGACCGAGCCGGCAGCCTCCCCGGCGCCTGCATCAGCGGGGGCACCCCGCACCCACGTCGTCGCCAAGGGCGACACGCTGTTCGGCATCGCGCGCGCCCACGGCACCTCGGTGGCCGTGCTCCTGCAGGCCAATGGACTGGGCACCGGCAGCATCATCTACCCGGGGCAGACCCTGAACCTCACTCCCCCGGCTCCGGCTCAGCGCACCGCGACACTGGATGCCGAACAGCGGGCGCATGCACTGCGCATCATCGCGATCGGCCGCGAGCTGGGCGTCTCCGACCGCGGCATCGCCATCGCCCTCGCCACCGCCATGGTGGAGTCGACGATGCGCAATCTCGACCACGGCGACCGCGACTCGCTGGGGCTGTTCCAGCAGCGTCCCAGTCAGGGCTGGGGCACGCCGGCGCAGATCCTGGACGCCGAGCGCAGCATCCGGGTGTTCTACGGCGGCGCGCACGACCCCAACGGCGCCGCCAGCAATGGTCTGCTGGACATCGCCGGGTGGCAGGCCAGGTCGTTCTCCGCTGCCGCGCAGGCCGTGCAGATCTCCGCCTTCCCGGAGCGCTACGGGCTGTGGGAGCAGCAGGCGATGCAGTGGGTGGCCGGGCTGCGATGACGGTCCAGTCGTCATCGGATCGAAACCTCTGCGGGTGAGCCGTTCCCAGGCCTCACAGCCGGTTCTTCATAGACTCTTCCTGTGAACACTGCACAGGCCGATCCCCTCATCGGGCGGCTTGTCGACGGCCGCTACCGGGTCCGCGCGCGCATCGCGCGCGGCGGCATGGCGACCGTGTACGTCGCGACCGACATGAGGCTCGAGCGGCGCATCGCCCTGAAGGTGATGCACGCGCATCTCAGCGACGACTCCGCCTTCCAGAGCAGGTTCATCCAGGAGGCCCGCTCGGCGGCGCGGCTGGCGGACCCGCACGTCGTGAACGTGTTCGACCAGGGCCAGGACGGCGAGATCGCGTACCTGGTCATGGAGTACCTGCCCGGGATCACACTGCGCGAGCTGATGCGCGAGCAGAAGCGCCTCACCGTGACGCAGACCGTCACCATCATGGACGCCATCCTCTCCGGCCTCGCCGCCGCCCACCGCGCCGGCATCGTGCATCGCGACGTCAAGCCCGAGAACGTGCTGCTGGCTGAGGACGGCCGCATCAAGATCGGCGACTTCGGCCTGGCACGCGCCACCACCGCGAACACCGCCAGCGGCGCCCAGCTGCTGGGCACCATCGCCTACCTCGCCCCCGAGCTGGTGACCCGCGGCACGGCGGATGCCCGCAGCGACATCTACGCGCTGGGCATCATGCTCTACGAGATGCTCGTCGGCGAGCAGCCGTACAAGGGCGAGCAGCCCATGCAGATCGCCTTCCAGCACGCCACCGAGCAGGTGCCGCGCCCCAGCGTGCGCAACCCCGGCGTGCCGGATCAGCTCGACGAGCTGGTGCTGTGGGCGACGGACAAGTCGCCCGACGAGCGTCCGCTGAATGCACAGGCGATGCTGGAGCGGCTGCGGGAGATCGAGCGCGAGCTGGGGATCTCCCCCGTTCCCACGGCCAGCACCGCTGCACCAGTGCGGCATGACTCCGGCGCGGTGACGAAGATCCTTCCGAGCGGAACCGCGGTGCTGCCCGAGGTCGTCTCTCCGGCGCCCTCCGACACCGACAACGGCGCCAGGCTGCGTCAGCGCACGGCACGGCGACGTGCCCGCGGCACGCTGCTGCTGTCTCTGGTGCTGCTGCTGGCCGTGGCCGCCGGCGGCGCGGGCTGGTGGTTCGGCTCCGGACCGGGATCGCTCATCGCGGTGCCGAAGGTCGCGGGGATGACGCTGGCCCAGGCCGAGCAGGCCGTCAAGGCCGAGGGCCTCACCACGAAGACGACCCCGCAGTCGTCGATCACCGTCGCCAAGGGGAGCGTCATCGGCTCCGAGCCCGGCGAGGGCGAGCGCGTCGAGAAGGAGAGCACCGTCACGCTCATCGTGTCCTCGGGCCCCGCCGAGCACACGATCGAGAAGCTCTCCGGCAGGACGGCCGACGAGGTGCGGCAGATCCTCCAGACCAACCGGGTGAAGGTCTCGGGCACCGCCGAGGAGTACTTCGACAAGCTGGGCAGCGGCCTGGTGCTGAACGTGCGCATCACTCCGCGCGCGGGCGGCGACGACTACGCCTGCGGCGATGGCTGCCAGGTGTTCGAGGACGATTCCGCGGTCATCCAGGTCTCGCTCGGGCCGGTTCCCGACGTGGTCGGGATGAAGCTCGACGACGCGAAGCGGACACTGCAGGATGCCCGCCTGAAGGTCGCCGACGGCACGCCCGAGGAGTGGAGCGACACGGTCGACAAGGGCTCCGTGATCTCCCAGTCCGCCGAGCGCCCCGGCGGCGGCAGCTGGCGCCCGGACGACACCGTCACGCTCACGGTGTCGAAGGGCCCGCAGCCCATCACCGTCCCGAACGTCGTCGGCATGACGCTCACGCAGGCCAAGGCCAAGCTCGAGGGCCTGGGGCTGAGGGCCAAGTACCAGGGCTGGGGAGACCTTCCCGGCTTCGGCGACATGGCGACCGTCATCGAGCAGAAGCCCGCCGACGGCACGCTGCCCAAGGGCGGCACGGTCACGCTCACCCTCAAGCTGCAGGGCTGAGGCGCACCGCCGCGCCGACTCAGCGCTTCTCGAGCTCCTCGGCCACGAGGAACGCCAGTTCCAGGCTCTGCATGTGGTTCAGACGCGGGTCGCAGAGGCTCTCGTACCGCGTGGCGAGCGTGGCCTCGTCGATGTGCTCGGATCCGCCCAGGCACTCCGTGACGTCATCACCGGTGAGCTCCACGTGGATGCCACCCGGGAACGTCCCCGCGGCGCGATGCGCCTCGAAGAAGCCGCGCACCTCGTCGACCACGTCGTCGAAGCGACGCGTCTTGTAGCCGGTGGAGGTCGTGATGCCGTTCCCGTGCATGGGGTCGGTCACCCACAGCGGGGTGGCGCCGGCATCCCGCACCGCCTCCAGCAGCGGAGGCAGGGCGTCGCGGATCTTCTCCGATCCCATCCGGGTGATGAAGGTCAGGCGGCCCGGCTCGCGCTCCGGGTCGAGCTTCTCGATCAGCTCGAGCGCCGTCTCAGGCGACGTCGTCGGCCCGAGCTTGACGCCGATGGGGTTGCGGATGCGCGAGAAGTAGTCCACGTGCGCGTCGTCGAGGCCGCGCGTGCGCTCCCCGATCCAGATGAAGTGCGCCGAGGTGTTGTACGGATTGCCCGTGCGCGAGTCGATGCGGGTCATGGGCCGCTCGTAGTCCATCAGCAGACCCTCGTGGCCCGTGAAGAACTCCACGCGCTTGAGCTCGTCGAAGTCGGCGCCGGCGGCCTCCATGAACTTGATGGCGCGATCGATCTCCGCAGCCATCCGCTCGTAGCGCTGGTTGGCGGGGTTCTGGGCGAAGCCCCTGTTCCAGGAGTGCACCTCCCTCAGGTCGGCGAACCCGCCCTGCGTGAAAGCGCGGATGAGGTTCAGCGTCGAGGAGGCCATGTGGTAGCCCTGCAGCAGGCGGCCGGCATCCGGCTGCCGGGACTTCTCCGTGAAGTCGTAGCCGTTGACGATGTCTCCGCGGTACGCGGGAAGGGTGACGTCGCCCCGGGTCTCGGTGTCGCTGGAGCGCGGCTTGGCGAACTGCCCCGCCATGCGCCCCATCTTCACCACCGGCATGGACGCGCCGTAGGTGAGCACGACGGCCATCTGCAGCACGGTCTTGATGCGATCGCGGATCTGGTCGGCGGTGGCGCCGGCGAAGGTCTCGGCGCAGTCGCCGCCCTGCAGCAGGAACGCCTTGCCGGCCGCCGCGCGCCCGAGCTTCTCGCGCAGCGCATCCACCTCGCCGGCGAACACCAGCGGCGGCAGCGAGGCGATCTGCGCGGAGACCTCGGCGACGCGCTCGGCGTCGGGCCACTGCGGCTGCTGCTTTATGGGAAGGGATCGCCACGCGTCGAGTTCAGGGTGCGAGGGAAGCATCCACCCAGCTTAGTGTCCGCGCGACTCGCGCGATCGCGCTGTGACCCCGTCCGGATCCCGCTCGTTCAGCGGCGCTTCGACGCAGCCTGCGGCAGGCGGTCCTTGACCGTGGAGGCGTACACGTCGTCGTACTCCTGCGCGCCCAGGCGCTGCAGCGCGATCATGATCTCGTCCGTCACCGAGCGCAGGATGTAGCGATCGTTCTCCATGCCCTCGTATCGTGAGAAGTCCAGCGGCTCGCCGACCAGCACGCCCACGCGCCCGATGCGAGGGACGCTGTGCCCGATGGGCATGACCACATCGGTGTCGACCATCACCACCGGGATGACGGGGACCTTGGCCTCCAGCGCCATACGGGCCAGCCCCGTGCGTCCGCGGTACAGCCTGCCGTCGGGGCTGCGGGTGCCCTCGGGGTAGATGCCCAGCAGATCGCCGCGACCGAGGATCTGCAGACCGGTGTTGAGCGAGGCCTCGGAGGCCTTGCCACCGGAGCGGTCGATGGGGATCTGCCCGGTGCCCTTCATGAACACCTTGGTGGCCCATCCCTTCAGCCCGCGCCCGGTGAAGTAGTCGCTCTTCGCCAGGAACGACATGGGACGGTCCAGCAGCAGCGGGAGGAAGATCGAGTCGGCGAAGGAGAGATGATTGCTCGCCAGGATGGCCGCGCCGGAGGCCGGCACGCGCTCGCGCCCCACGATCCAGGGTCGGAAGACCGCCTTGACCAGCGGTCCGATCACGACGTACTTCATCAGCCAGTAGAACATCGTCCTGAAGTCTATCTCCGCACCCACTGCGCGACCGAGTGTCAGATTGCCTGCGACTGGATGTCATGACCTAGACTCGGGGGTATCACCCGTCAATCCGGTACCGAAGGAGCTGCCGTGACCCAGTTCGAAGTCCCCGCCATCGTCCCCGCCGACCCCGAGGCGAACACTTCCGACCTGCTGCGGATCCGCGTGCAGAAGACGCCCGATCTGGCACTCTTCTCCGTGCCGGACGGCGCGGGCTGGCGCGATATCACGGCGAAGGACTTCGAGACGGCGGTGATCGCGCTGGCCAAGGGCTTCGTCGCCTCCGGCATCCAGCCCGGCGAGAAGGTCGGCTTCATCGCGCAGACCACCTACGAGTGGTCCCTCGTCGACTTCGCCCTGTTCTACGCCGGCGCGGTGATGGTGCCGATCTACGAGACCAGCTCGCCCGCCCAGATCCGCTGGATCATGGAGGACTCCTCCGCCATCGCGCTGATCGTGGAGTCGCCCGAGCACTTCGCCCGCGTGGACGAGGTGCGCGGCGACCTTCCGCTGGTGCGCGAGGTCTGGCAGATGCACCTCGGCGCCATCGACACGCTCACCGCCAAGGGCGTGGACGTGGAGGATGCCGAGATCGAGCGCCGCCGGAACCTCGCCGTCGGATCCGACATCGCGACTCTCATCTACACCTCCGGCTCCACGGGGCGCCCGAAGGGCTGCGTGCTCACGCACAGCAACTTCGTCGAGCTGGCCCGCAACTCGGCCAAGGCCCTCGACGACGTGGTCTCCACGCCCAACGCCTCCACGCTGCTGTTCATCACGACCGCCCACGTGTTCGCCCGATTCATCTCGATCCTCGACATCCACGCCGGCGTGCGCACCGGTCATCAGCCCGACACCAAGCACCTGCTGCCCGCGCTGGGCTCGTTCAAGCCGACCTTCCTGCTGGCCGTGCCCCGCGTGTTCGAGAAGGTGTACAACTCCGCCGAGCAGAAGGCCGAGGCCGGCGGCAAGGGCAAGATCTTCCGCGCCGCCGCAGCGGTCGCGGTCGAGCACTCCACCCTTCTCGAGGAGGGGAAGAAGCTGCCGCTGGGCCTGAAGCTGAAGTTCAAGCTCTTCGACAAGCTCGTCTACGGCAAGCTGCGCGAGGCCATGGGCGGGAACGTCGCCTACGCCGTCTCCGGCTCCGCTCCCCTGGGCGCGCGCCTGGGCCACTTCTTCCACAGCCTGGGCGTGGTGATCCTGGAGGGCTACGGCCTCACCGAGACCACAGCGCCCGCCACGGTCAACCTCGCCGACAAGTCCAAGATCGGCACCGTCGGCCCCGTGCTCCCCGGTGTGGGCATCCGGCTGGACGACGACGGCGAGATCGAGGTCCGCGGCATCAACGTGTTCAAGGAGTACTGGAACAACCCCGAGGCCACCGCCGCGGCGTTCCACGACGGCTGGTTCCGCACCGGCGACCTGGGCAGCTTCGACTCCGAGGGCTTCCTGACCATCACCGGTCGCAAGAAGGAGATCATCGTCACGGCCGGCGGCAAGAACGTCTCCCCCGCGCAGCTCGAGGACCCGATCCGCGCGAACCCGATCGTCAGCCAGGTCGTGGTGCTGGGCGACCAGAAGCCCTTCATCTCGGCGCTGATCACGCTGGACCCGGAGATGCTGCCGGCCTGGCTGTCCAACAACGGACTGCCCGCCGACATGTCACTCAAGGATGCCAGCACCAACGCCGCCGTCCGCGACGAGGTGCAGCGCGCCATCGACCGTGCGAACAAGACGGTCTCGCGCGCCGAGTCGATCCGCAAGTTCACGATCCTGCCCGTGGAGTGGACCGAGGCGAGCGGCCACCTCACCCCGAAGATGTCGATCAAGCGCAACGAGATCCTGAAGGACTTCGCCGCCGAGATCACCGAGATCTACTCGACGACCACGCACACCACGACGACCCCGATGGGCTGAGAAGCCCCCGGATGCAGATTGAGGCCCTCCGCATTGCGGAGGGCCTCAGTCGTTCAACGCGGCTTCTCGAAGCCGCTCACGACATTTCGACTCGCTGGCGCTCGCTCAATGTTGACACGATGCCGCGTCACCGCCGCTTCGCGGCATTGACCCGGCCCGTGTGTCAAAACCAGTCGCTCTCGCGGACCTCGCGCATGGCCTGCTTGCGGGTCTCGCCCTGCAGGCGTCCCAGGTAGACCATGCCGTCCAGGTGATCGGTCTCGTGCTGCAGGGCCTGGGCGAGCAGCCCCTCGCCCTCCAGCACGACGGGGTTCCCGTCGAGGTCGATGCCCTCCACGCGCGCCCACGGATGCCGGGGCGTGTCGTGCCACAGTCCGGGCACCGACAGGCATCCTTCGCCGATCTCGACGGCCTCGCCCCGCACCTCGGTGAGGACGGGATTGATGACGTAGCCGATGTCGCCGTCGATGTTGTAGCTGAACGCCCGCAGCGCCACGCCGATCTGGTTGGCGGCGACGCCGGCGCGGCCGGGCACCTCGACGGTCTCGACGAGGTCGGCGATGAGAGCGCGGACGCCGTCGTCGATGGTCTCGACGGGCGCGCACTTCTGGCGCAGCACGGGGTCGCCGTAGAGGCGGATCTCGCGGACGGTCATCAGGCGGCCTTCGCCCGCAGGCCCTCGACCAGCACGGCGGCGATCTCGCGCACGGCCCGGCGGGTCTGCGGCTGGAGGCCGGCGAAGTCGATGGCGCCGCCGCCGGCGATCTGCGGGTCGTACGGCAGGCGCAGCACGTGCGCAGCGCGGGTGGAGAAGTGCGATTCGAGCTCGCCCAGGCGCACCAGGGGCGCGCCAGGCGTGGACTGGTTGAGCACGACGATGGCCTCGCGGGCCAGCTGCGCGTACCCGTTGGTCTCCAGCCAGGTGAGCGTCTCGGACGCCAGCCGCGCCTCGTCGACGGAGAGCCCCGAGACCACGACGATCCGGTCGGCGAGATCGAGCGTGGCGCCCATCACGGAGTGCACGATGCCGGTGCCGGAATCCGTGAGCACCAGGGAGTAGTACTGCGCGGCGAGGGTCGCGACATCGCGGTAGTCCGCGTCGCCGAACGCCTCGGACACGTGCGGGTCGGCATCCGATGCCAGCACGTCCAGGCGGGTCTGATCCCGCGCCACGAGTGCGGACAGATCGTGGAAGCCGCGGATCTCGTGCTGCATGCGCACCAGGTCGCGAACGGACTTGGTGTGGCCGCCCACGACCCGCTCGGCCAGCGTGCCGCGATCGGGGTTGGCGTCGACGGCGATGACGCGGTCCTCGCGTGCGTCGGCCAGCGCCATCCCCAGCAGCGCCGTGATGGTGGTCTTGCCCACTCCGCCCTTGCGGGACAGCACGGGCACGAACCGCGCGTCGCCCGACATGGGTGCGGCGATGCGGGCGCGCAGCGCCTTGCGCTCGCGCGCCTTGCGCCCGTCGCCGATGTTGATGCGACCGCCGGATGCCGCGTACAGCAGGTGGCTCCAGGTGCCCTCGGGCTCCGGCCTGATCATGCGCGCAGGATCCAACAGCCGGTCGGCGGTGAGCAGATCCGCGCTCTCGCGGCCGGAGTCCCCCAGGTCGTCGATGCGCTTGGAGACGAGGGCCGCCCCTGCGGGATGCTCGTGGTCCGCGGTGCGATGCGCGAGCTCGGCGGCGGGGCGGGATGCGGGTGCGCGGTCATCAGGGGCCACGGTGGTCTTCTCCTCTGAAGTGGGAGCCCTGTCGGGCTCGGCTTCCTCGAACGCGGTGCGAGACGCGGGCGACATGGCCTCGCGCAGCCGCGCCTTCGCCTCTGCGACGGCGGACTCCAGTTCGGTCAGCCCGGCGGCCGCGCCCGACGTCTCCGAGACGGTCGGCGTCTCGGAGACGGGCTGCGTCTCCGAGACAGTCGGCGTCTCGGAGACGGTCGGCGTCTCGGAGACTGCGGCAACCGGGTCGTGCGGCGACGGCGCGGCGGACCCCCCGGGCACCGCGGACCGCGCAGGTGCAGCGGGCTCCTCCGGCGCGACAGTCGCCGATGAGGCAGGCACCGGCGAGGCGGCCAGCGGCGAGGCAGGCGACGGCGACGCAGTAGGCTCCGCAGCCGCCGCCTTCTTCTTCGCAGCACGCTTCTTCGTCGCCTGGCCGGGTCTCCTGGCTGTGCTCTTCACCAGGGCATCCGATTCGGACGCATCGGCGGCAGGCCCGTGGACGGCGCTGCCGTGCCCTGCGGGGGCATCCTTCTCGTCCGCGGTCACCGCGCCGGTCGCCGGCACGACGACGGCATCCTCGACATCGGCATCCGCGGCGGGCTCCGCCGCGGATGTCTCCCGCTCCTCGACGATCTCGGCGACGGCGACCGCAGGCCCCGCCGCCCTCTCCGCGGCCTCAGCCTTCACCGGGGTCTCCTCGGCCGGGAGCTCGATGATGATCTCCGGCTTCTCCTGGCTGATCCGGGCGAGCACCTCGTCGTCGGCGACGGCCGAGGTGTCGATGATGAGATCCGAGACGACCTCACCGCCCACGACCCCGTCGTCGACCAGATCGTCGTCATCGCCGCCGGTGGGCAGCGTCACGCTGACCTGGGCGGTGCCGTCGTGCGGGCCTATCGCGATCGTGTCCGACGACGCGGTGTCATCGAGCACGCCCAGCGAATCATCCCCGTCGGGATCGACGATGTTCTTCGGCGTCACGGTACCAACTCCCTGCTCCGGCGCAGATGCGCGCCCGCCCAAGGTTAGTGCGCCGGACGGACCACGACCAAAAGATCACCCGCGTCCACCTGCGCGGTGTGGGCGATCGCGAGCCGCTCAACGACCCCGTCGACGGGACTCGTGATGGCTGCCTCCATCTTCATCGCCTCGATGGATGCCACCGGATCGCCGGCCCCCACGACCGCACCTTCCTCGACCTTCAGCGTCACCGCTCCGGAGAAGGGAGCCGCGACCTGACCGGGCTTGGACGTGTCGGCCTTCTCCGCTTCGCGGACGTCGACGACGATCGACCGATCGCGCACCGACACCGGCCGCAACTGGCCGTTGAGGGTGGTCATGACCGTGCGCATGCCCTTGGGATCGGCTGCGCCGATGGCCTCCAGGCCGACGTACAGTCGTACCCCGCGCTCGATCTGCACCGCGTGCTCGGCACCCGGGACCAGCCCGTAGAGATAGTCGGGAGTGTCCAGCACGGACAGGTCGCCGTACTCCTCACGGTTCTGCCGGAACGTCTTGGTGGGTCCGGGGAAGAGCAGCTCGTTGAGCATGGCGCGCCGCTCAGCGGACGTGCCGTCCAGCGCGGTCTGCTGTGCGTCGGTGATCGGGGTGATGCCGCGCTTCGCAGCCCTTCCCGCGAGCACCTTGCTGCGGAACGGCTCCGGCCACCCGCCGGGCAGGTCTCCCAGCTCGCCGGCCATGAAGCCGACGACGGAGTCGGGGATGTCGTAGTGCTCGGGGTTCGCGGCGAAGTCGGCGGGATCCGCCTTCACCGCGGCGAGGTGCAGGGCCAGATCGCCGACGACCTTGGAGGAGGGCGTCACCTTGGGTACGCGTCCGAGGATGTCGTCGGCCGCGGCGTACATGTCCTCGATGAGCTCGAAGTCATCGGCGAGGCCCAGCGCGATGGCCTGCTGGCGCAGGTTGGAGAGCTGACCGCCCGGGATCTCGTGGTGGTACACACGGCCGGTGGGGCTGCTGAGCCCCGACTCGAACGGCTTGTACAGCCGGCGCAGCGCCTCCCAGTACGGTTCGAGGTCGGAGACCGCCTGCAGATCGATGCCGGTGTCGCGCTCGGTGTGCGCGAGAGCCGCGACCAGCGCCGACAGCGAGGGCTGGCTGGTGGTGCCCGACATCGGCGCAGAGGCCGCGTCGACGGCATCCGCTCCTGCCGCACCGGCCGCCAGCAGCGTCGCGAGCTGACCGCCCGCGGTGTCGTGCGTGTGCACGTGCACCGGCTGATCGAAGCGCTCGCGCAGCGCCGCGACGAGCTTCGCCGCGGCGGCCGGGCGCAGCAGACCCGCCATGTCCTTGATGCCGATCACGTGCGCTCCGGCATCCACGATCTGCTCGGCCACGTGCAGGTAGTAGTCCAGCGTGTACAGGTCCTCGGCGGGGTTCAGCAGGTCGCCTGTGTAGCACAGGGCCGCCTCGGCGATAGCGGTGCCGGTGCCCAGCACCGCGTCGATGGCCGGTCGCATCTGCGAGACGTCGTTGAGCGCGTCGAAGATGCGGAAGATGTCCACGCCGGTCGCGGCGGCTTCGCGCACGAACGCGTCGGTCACCGCAGTGGGGTACGGCGTGTAGCCGACCGTGTTGCGTCCGCGCAGCAGCATCTGGATCGCGACGTTGGGCAGCGCCTCGCGCATGGCCGCCAGCCGGTCCCACGGGTCCTCTCCCAGGAAGCGCAGCGCCACGTCGTAGGTCGCGCCGCCCCATGCCTCCACCGACAGCAGCTGCGGGGTCATCCGTGCGACATACGGCGCCACAGCGACCAGGTCGCTGGTGCGCACGCGGGTGGCCAGCAGGGACTGATGCGCATCGCGGAAGGTGGTCTCGGTGACGGCGAGGGCCGTCTGGGCACGGAGCGCCTCGGCGAAGGCCGCAGGCCCCTTCTCCTGCAGCAGCTGGCGCGAGCCCGCCGGGGCGGGCGCGCTCAGGTCGAGCACCGGGAGCTTGTGCGCGGGCGGCAGCGCCAGGGGGTTCTCGCCGTGCGGCTTGTTGACCGTGGCGTCCACCAGCCAGCGCAGGATCTTCGTGCCGCGGTCCTTCGACACGCGGCCGCGCAGCAGCTCGGGGCGCTCCTCGATGAACGAGGTCGACAGGTCGCCCGCCTCGAAGGACGGGTCGTCGAGCACGGCCTGCAGGAAGGGGATGTTGGTCGAGACGCCGCGGATGCGGAACTCCGCCAGGGCACGGCGGGCACGCGAGACGGCGCTGTGGAACGAGCGCCCGCGGCAGGTGAGCTTGGCCAGCATCGAGTCGAAGTACGGGCTCACCTGGGATCCCGCTGCCGTGGTGCCGCCGTCCAGACGGATGCCCGCTCCGCCCGGCGAGCGGTAGGTGGTGATCTTGCCGGTGTCGGGGCGGAAGCCCTGCGTGGGGTCCTCGGTGGTGATGCGGCACTGCATGGCTGCGCCGCGCAGCCGGATGTCGTCCTGCCGCAGGTCGAGCTCGGCGAGGGTCGCGCCGTCGGCGATCTGCATCTGCGCGCGCACCAGGTCGACGTCGGTGACCTCTTCGGTCACGGTGTGCTCGACCTGGATGCGCGGGTTCATCTCGATGAAGACGACCTCGCCGGCGCGCGGGCCGGTGGTCTCCAGGAGGAACTCCACGGTGCCGGCGTTCTGGTAGCCGATCGAACGGGCGAACGCGATGGCGTGCCGGTGCAGGTCCGCGCGGATCGACTCGTCGAGGTTCGGCGCCGGGGCGATCTCGATGACCTTCTGATGCCGCCGCTGCACCGAGCAGTCGCGTTCGAACAGGTGCACGGTCTCGCCCTGCGCGTCGGCGAGGATCTGCACCTCGATGTGCCGGGGGCGCAGGACGGCCTGCTCGAGGAACATCCGGGAGTCGCCGAACGCCGCACCGGCCTCGCGCATGGCCTCGGCCAGTGCGGGCGCCAGCTCGCCCTTGCTCTCCACGCGCCGCATGCCGCGCCCGCCGCCACCGGCGACGGCCTTCGCGAACAGCGGGAAGCCGATCTCGTCGGACTGCGCGACGAGGACATCGATGTCGTCGGATGCCTCGGTCGAGCGCAGCACGGGCACGCCGGCCTCGACCGCGTGGTGCTTGGCCTCGACCTTGTTGCCCGCCATCTCCAGCACGTGGGCGGGCGGGCCGATGAACGTGATACCCGCGGCCGCGGCCTTCTCGGCCAGCTCCGGGTTCTCGGAGAGGAATCCGTAGCCCGGGTAGATGGCATCCGCCCCGGAATCCAGTGCGACGCGGATGATGCCGTCCACGTCCAGGTAGGCCTGCACGGGGTGACCGCGCTCGCCGATCTCGTATGCCTCATCGGCCTTCAGCCGATGGAGGGACCCGCGGTCCTCGTAGGGGAAGACCGCGACGGTGCGCGCCCCCACTTCGTATGCCGCACGGAATGCGCGGATCGCGATCTCACCGCGGTTGGCCACCAGGATCTTCTGGAACATGCACACCTCTTCAGAGGTCGATGCGCGCAGGGTCTGCACGCAGAGCGGGGGCTGAGTGTGTCCCCAGACTAACGGCAGTCCGGGTGCTCTCCCGACCGCGTGACTCGCCCGAGGCGTGCGGAGGTGACTCACGGGAAGGGCACGGTAACGTGTAGGAGTGCACGTACTCAGCGTCAGCTCCCTCAAGGGAGGCGTCGGCAAGACGACCGTGACCCTCGGTCTGGCTTCCGCCGCCTTCGCCCGTGGCATCCGCACCCTGGTGGTCGACCTCGACCCGCAGTCGGATGTGTCCACCGGCATGGACATCCAGATCGCCGGCCGACTCAACATCGCCGACGTGCTGGAGAACCCGAAGGAGAAGGTGGTCCGTCAGGCGATCACCACCAGCGGGTGGGCTAAGGTGCACCCCGGTACGATCGACCTGCTGATCGGCAGCCCGTCCGCCATCAACTTCGACGGCCCGCACCCCAGCGTGCGCGACGTGTGGAAGCTCGAGGAGGCCCTGGCCACCGTCGAGAGCGAGTACGACCTCGTGCTCATCGACTGCGCTCCGTCGCTGAACGCCCTCACCCGCACAGCCTGGGCCGCCAGCGACCGGGTAATGGTCGTCACCGAGCCCGGCCTGTTCTCCGTGGCCGCCGCTGATCGCGCGCTGCGCGCCATCGAGGAGATCCGTCGCGGACTCTCCCCTCGCCTTCAGCCGCTGGGCATCGTCGTCAACCGCGTGCGCCCGCAGTCCATCGAGCACCAGTTCCGCATCAAGGAGCTGCGCGACATGTTCGGCCCGCTGGTGCTGGCCCCTCAGCTGCCCGAGCGCACCTCGCTGCAGCAGGCGCAGGGCGCGGCCAAGCCCCTGCACATCTGGCCCGGCGACTCCGCGCAGGAGCTCGCCAGCGACTTCGACCAGCTGCTGGACCGCGTCATCCGCACGGGCCGGGTGCCGGTCCCCGAGAACGGCCCGTTGGCCTGAGGCGCACTGCTCCGGCTCACGCAGCCGACGCTTCGACGAGCTCAGCGACCCATCAGCGAACAGACTCGGCGCCGTGGACTCCCGAGCCCGTCGCCCGTCCTGGGCGAGCGCAATGAGTCGAGGCGAGGGTCAGGCCGTGCGCTTCTTGCGGCGCGCGGCCAGCTCGTCGACCGGGTCGGGTGCCGTGGGGTCGAATTCCACGAGCGTGGACTCCACCTCGCGCAGCACCTTGCCGACGGCGATGCCGAAGACGCCCTGGCCGCGGCTGACCAGGTCGATGACCTCATCGTTCGACGTGCACAGGTAGACGGAGGCCCCGTCGCTCATGAGCGTGGTCCCTGCCAGATCCCGGATGCCGGCGGCACGGAGCTGTTCGACCGCGGTGCGGATCTGCTGCAACGAGATGCCCGTGTCCAGCAGGCGCTTGACGAGCTTGAGCACAAGGATGTCGCGGAAGCCGTACAGGCGCTGCGAGCCGGAGCCCGTGGCGCTGCGCACGGTGGGCTCCACGAGCTCAGTGCGGGCCCAGTAGTCCAGTTGCCGGTAGGTGATGCCGGCAGCGCGTGCGGCGACGGCACCGCGATAGCCGACCTCGTCGTCCATGGCGGGGAGCCCGTCCGTGAAGAGGAGTTCGGTCACGAACCGCGGGTTGCCTGTCAGCTCATCCGCATTCATACTTCTGTCCTCTCCTGAACGAATACCTCAACGCTAGAGCAGCACCTCACCCGCGGCAACGACATCAGCATCGCGCTGAAGGTGTGTCGCAACCGGTTCGTTACGAAAGCGCGCGAGTCAGCGCCTGTCGCACCATCAGGCTCCGCACGGAGTCGATGTGCGTGGCCAGCTCCGGAGCCAGCTCGGCCGCACGGCCGCGCGATGCGGCATCCGTCCTGCGCAGCAGAGTGGACAGCGCCGACTCGATCAGCGCGGCCTCCCGTTCGGCATTCTGCCGCAGGCTGCGCAGGTGGCGCGGTTCGATGCCGTGCCTGGCCAGCACCACCAGTCCAGCCAGCAGCGAGGCCGCCTGATCGGTGTAGGTCTCGGACGCTGCGACCAGGCCGGCGCTGATGGCCTCGTTCAGCAGTTGGGGCGTGGCGCCCGTGCGTGCCAGCAGGTCCTCGCGACGGTGACGGCGCGCGGGCGGTGCGATGGACGGCGGGACGAGGTCGGCCCAGGGCTGCCCCTTGGCCTCGGCCTCATCGAGCTGCTCGCGGATCACGCTCAGCGGCAGGTAGTGGTCGCGCTGCAGGATCAGCGCGGTGCGCAGGCGCTGCACGTCGTGTGCCGAGAACTTGCGGTAGCCGGACTCGGTGCGCGACGGGCTGACGATGCCCTGCACCTCGAGGAAGCGGAGCTTGCTGGAGGTCAGCTGAGAGAACTCCGGCACCAGACGCGCCAGAACCTGGCCGATGCTGAGAAGCGTGCCCGCTGGAGTGCGCTCCTGTGCGGCTCCGGCCGCCGTCATCAGTCGTTCGCCGTCGCGAGATCGATCGGGGAGACGAAGAAGTTCATCCGGAACTTGCCGATGCGCAGCTCGTAACCGTTGGACAGCTCGCTGCGATCGACCCGCTCACCGTTGACGTACGTGCCGTTCAGAGAGCGCTGGTCGATGATCTCGAACACGCCTCCGGTGCGGGTGATCTCCGCGTGACGGCGCGAGACGGTCACGTCATCGAAGAAGATGTCCGCCTCGGGATGGCGACCCACGGTGGTCACGTCGGCGTCGAGCAGGTAGCGCGCGCCCGCCAGCGCGCCGGAGCGCACGAGCAGAAGCGCGGAGCCGGCCGGGAGTGCCGCGATGGCCGCACCCTCCGCCTCGGTGAGGTCCGCGCCGAACGGCACGAAGGAGAGATCGGACTCATGGCCGAACGTCTGCGTCACATCGTGCCGCGGCTCGCCGCTTCGGTGGATCGCGCCTCCGGCGCCGATCATGCTGTCGTCTGTCACGGGTCTCCCTCCTCCGGTCTCCCAGCCTATCGGATGCGATCGGGTGACCGGGAGGGGGGGGATCCGCCGTCTTCCTGCGGAACGGATGCTCATCCCGCGCGCGGCGCAGACGATAGGCTTGTGGGCATGCCACATTACGACGTCGTCATCCTCGGCGCGGGCCCTGGCGGCTATGTCGCCGCAGTCCGCAGCGCTCAGCTCGGACTGTCCACCGCGATCATCGAGGAGAAGTACTGGGGCGGTGTGTGCCTGAACGTCGGGTGCATCCCCTCCAAGTCCCTCCTGAAGAACGCGGAGGTCGCCCACACCTTCACCCAGAAGGCCGACTTCTTCGGCATCTCGGGTGATGTGCACTTCGACTTCGGTGCGGCGTTCGACCGCAGCCGCAAGGTCTCGGAGACCCACGTCAAGGGCATCCACTTCCTGATGAAGAAGAACAAGGTGACCGAGTACGACGGTCGCGGCACGTTCACGGGCCCCCAGGCGATCTCGGTGGCGAAGTCGGACGGCACCTCCGAGGAGGTGACCTTCGACAACGCCATCATCGCCACCGGATCCACCGTGCGCCTGCTGCCGGGCGTGCAGCTCAGCGACAACGTCGTCACCTACGAGGAGCAGATCCTCAGCCGCGAGCTGCCCGAGTCCATCGCGATCGTCGGCGCCGGCGCGATCGGCATGGAGTTCGGCTACGTGCTGGCCAACTACGGCGTGAAGGTCACGATCATCGAGTTCCTCGACCGCGCGCTGCCCAACGAGGACGCCGAGGTCTCCAAGGAGATCCAGCGGCAGTACAAGAAGCTCGGCATCGAGATCCTCACCTCCACCGCGGTGAAGACCGTGACCGACAACGGCTCGTCCGTGCATGTCACCTACGAGACCCGCGACGGCGTGCCCGGCGAGATCGACGCGGGCAAGGTGCTCATGTCCGTGGGCTTCGCTCCGAACGTGGACGGCTACGGCCTGGAGGCCACCGGCGTCGCACTGACCGAGCGCGGTGCGATCGCCATCGACGACTACATGCGCACCAACGTCCCCGGCATCTACGCCATCGGCGACGTGACCGCCAAGCTGCAGCTCGCCCACGTGGCCGAGGCGCAGGCCGTGGTCGCCGCCGAGACCATCGCCGGCGCCGAGACCCAGACGCTGGGCGACTACCGGATGATGCCGCGCGCGACGTTCTGCCAGCCGCAGGTCGCCAGCTTCGGCCTCACCGAGGAGCAGGCCCGCGCGACCGGTCGCGAGATCAAGGTCGCGAAGTTCCCGTTCAGCGCCAACGGCAAGGCCAACGGCCTGGGCGAGCCGGTCGGCTTCGTGAAGCTGATCGCGGATGCCGAGCACCTCGAGCTGCTCGGCGGCCACCTCATCGGCCCCGACGTGTCCGAGCTTCTGCCCGAGCTGACGCTCGCGCAGAAGTGGGACCTCACCGCCCTGGAGGCGGCCCGCAACGTGCACACGCACCCGACGCTCTCGGAGGCGCTGCAGGAGGGCTTCCACGGCCTCGCAGGCCACATGATCAATCTCTGAGTCGCTCTCGCAGCGCGGAAG
>NZ_JBASAK010000027.1:0-8286 GCF_049650565.1 Microbacterium sp. | reverse complement strand
CTCCTCGGGCGGGCCCGACCGCAGCATCCGGAAGGCAGAAAGGAGGAGAACGCATGAGCACGATCCTGGAGATGCGCGAGATCACGAAGGAGTTCCCCGGCGTCAAGGCGCTGCAGAACGTCACCCTCGAGGTCGAGCGCGGACAGGTGCACGCCATCTGCGGTGAGAACGGCGCGGGCAAGTCCACGCTGATGAAGGTGCTCTCGGGCGTGTACCCGCACGGCACCTACACGGGCGACATCGTCTTCGAGGACGAGGTCGCCGAGTTCCGCGACATCCGCGATTCCGAGGACCGCGGCATCGTCATCATCCACCAGGAGCTGGCGCTGAGCCCGTACCTGTCCATCGCCGAGAACATCTTCCTCGGCAACGAGCGCGCCCGCCACGGCGTCATCGACTGGCGGGCCACGAACAAGCAGGCGCAGCTGCTGCTGGCCAGGGTGGGGCTGGGCGATGACCCCTCCACGCCCGTCCGCGAGATCGGCGTGGGAAAGCAGCAGCTGGTGGAGATCGCCAAGGCGCTGTCCAAGGAGGTCAAGCTGCTCATCCTGGACGAGCCGACCGCCGCGCTCAACGACGACGACTCCGCGCACCTGCTCGACCTGATCCGGCACCTGAAGGGCCAGGGGATCACGTCGATCATCATCAGCCACAAGCTCAACGAGATCAAGGCCATCGCCGACAAGGTCACCATCATCCGCGACGGACGCACGATCGAGACGCTGGATCTGACCAGCGAGGAGATCAGCGAGGACCGCATCATCAAGGGCATGGTGGGCCGCGACCTCGCGCACCGCTACCCGGACCGCTCGGTGGACGTCGGCGAAGAGGTCTTCCGCATCGAGGACTGGTGGGTGCACCATCCGTCCGACCCGAGCCGCACCGTCATCCACGGCGCGAACCTGACCGTGCACGCCGGCGAGGTGGTCGGCATCGCCGGGCTCATGGGCGCCGGCCGCACCGAACTGGGCATGAGCATCTTCGGCCGCAGCTATGGCACGGGCATCACCGGCCGCGTGTTCGTCCGGGGCAAGGAGGTGAACACCCGCTCGGTGTCCGCCGCCATCGACGCGGGCATCGCCTACGCCACCGAGGACCGCAAGCAGTACGGCCTGAACCTCATCGAGGACATCAAGCGCAACATCTCCGTCGCGGGCCTTCGCAAGCTCACGCACGGCGGATGGGTGAACGGCCGCGAGGAGGTCCTCGTCGCCGAGGGCTACCGGAAGAGCATGAACATCAAGGCTCCGTCGGTTTCCTCGGTGGTCGGCAAGCTCTCCGGCGGCAACCAGCAGAAGGTCGTGCTCTCCAAGTGGCTGTTCGCCGACCCGGAGGTGCTCATCCTGGACGAGCCCACCCGAGGCATCGACGTGGGCGCGAAGTACGAGATCTACACGCTGATCAACAGCCTGGCCGCGCAGGGCAAGGGCGTGATCGTGATCTCGTCGGAGCTGCCCGAGCTGCTGGGCATCTGCGACCGCATCTACGCCCTGTCCGAGGGGCGCATCACCGGAGAGGTCGACATCGCCGATGCAACCCCCGAGACCCTCATGCAGTACATGACCAAGGAGAAGGAAGCCGACCATGTCCACCCGTAGCGAGACCGCGTCCCGGACGCAAGAGGTGCTCTCACTGCTCACGTCGCGAATGCGTCAGATCGGCATCTTCCTGGCGCTGATCGCCATCGTCGTGTTCTTCCAGGTCGTCACCGGCGGCAAGCTGCTGACCGCGGGCAACGTCGCCAACATCATCGTCCAGAACAGCTACATCCTGATCCTCGCGATCGGCATGGTGATGGTCATCATCGCCGGTCACATCGACCTGTCGGTCGGCTCCGTCGCGGCCTTCGTCGGCGCGATGTCGGGCGTGATGGTCGTGCACTGGGGGTGGCCGTGGTGGCTCGGCATCCTGGCCGCGCTGTTCGTCGGCGCCCTGGTCGGCGCCTGGCAGGGCTTCTGGGTGGCCGTGGTCGGCATCCCGGCGTTCATCGTCACACTGGCCGGCATGCTGCTGTTCCGCGGGCTCACGCAGATGGTGCTGGGCAATACCCAGATCACGCCCTTCCCCACCGAGTACCGCCAGCTGGGCGGCGGGTACCTGTTCCCGCAGCTGTTCCCCGCCTCGTCCTCGCCCGTGGAGTGGATCACCTTCACGCTGGGGATGCTGACGCTGGTGCTGTTCGTCGGGTACGAACTCGGCGAGCGGTCCAAGCAGAAGAAGACGGGCCTCGAGACCGAGGCGCGCACCTGGTTCCTGACGCGACTGGTCGGCGGTGTGGCGCTGATCGCTTACCTGACGTACCTGCTGGGCATGGCCGACGGCTCGCGAGGAACCCCGATCGTGCTGATCGTGCTGGCCGTGCTGATCGTCGGCTACTCGCTGGTGATGAGCCGCACCGTGTTCGGTCGGCACATCTACGCGATCGGCGGCAATCGGCACGCGGCGGACCTGTCCGGCATCAAGTCCCGCCGGATCGATTTCTGGCTGTTCGTCAACATGGGCGTGCTGTCGGCCCTGGCGGGCCTGGTCTTCACGGGCCGGCTCAACTCCGCCGGCCCCGGTGCGGGCAACCTGTTCGAGCTGGATGCCATCGCCGCGGCGTTCATCGGCGGCGCGGCCGTGCAGGGCGGTGTCGGCACCATCGTGGGCGCCATCACCGGTGGTCTGATCATGGGCGTGCTGAACAACGGCATGTCGCTGATGGGCGTCGGCACCGACTCCCAGCAGTTCATCAAGGGCATGGTGCTGCTGCTGGCCGTCGCGTTCGACGTCTGGAACAAGCGCCGCCAGCGCTCCTGAACGCCCCGGCGCTCCCGGCATGACGAGAGGCCCGGTGGATCCATCCGATCCGCTGGGCCTCTCACGTCGCCCGCGCCTTCGCCGTGCGACTCGTGATCGCCTCGCTGTGCGACGTGTGATCGCGTTCTGCGCGCGCGCCGATCCTCACTCGTGATGCTGATCGGTCGCTTGACACACTGATTTCAACACCACCGGACAATGCGCGCAATAGGCTGGACTCAGATTGATCGATCCGATCAATACGTCCCCCCTGATGAGAAGAGACGGTGATCGATATGGCCGACCTCGACGAGACCGATCGGCGCATCCTCGCAGTGCTGGATGGCGACCCAAGACGCCCGGTGGCGCTGATCGCACAGGATCTGAACCTCGCCAGAGGCACCGTGCACGCCCGTCTGGCACGGTTGGAATCGAGCGGATGCCTGCGTGCCAGCAGCTCGCGAGTGCTGCCGGCCGCGCTCGGACGCGGCGTCTCCGCGTCGATCCAGGTGGAGCTCGACCAGCACAAGATCGGCGCCGCCATCGATGCGCTCGGCCGCGTTCCCGAGGTGCTGGAGTGCTTCGCACCCGCCGGCGACACCGACCTGCTGCTGCGCGTGGTCGCCACCGACCCCGACGACCTCTACCGCGTCGCCGAGGCGGTGCGACTGTGCCCCGGAATCCTCCGCACCTCGACCAGCCTCTTCCTGCGGCAGGTGATCCCCTACCGCGTCAGCGAGCTGCTGAAGGTGCCGCTGCCCTGAGCCGGCCTCGCCGGGCCCGACGCCGAGTCACTCGATGATCCGGGCGCCTGGCACAGGTCCATGCACGTGCAGAGCCTCGCGGCCGGTCGCCTTCAGCTCGTCCTGCAAGGAGCGAGCGGCCTCGGGTCCCTCGGCGAGAAAGGCGATCGTCGGACCGGAACCCGACACGATGCCGGTCAGCGCACCCATCCGCACACCGGCCGCGAGCGCGAGCTCGAGATCCGCGCGGTCGGCTACGGCCGCCGCCTCCAGGTCATTGAGCATCACGGGGGCGAGGTCGCGGGCATCCCCGGCCAGCAGAGCCTGCAGCACCGCGGCGGGCACCTCCAGCAGTTCGGTCGGGTCATCGGCGAGCGCGTCGCCGTGCATCCGCATCCGGTCGAGCCTGCCGTAGACCTCGGGAGTCGACAGACCCTGGTCGCTGAGCACCAGCACCCAGTCGAATCTGCCGCGCGCCAATGCCGGAGTCAGCGCATCGCCGCGCCCCGTGCCGACGGCCGTGCCGCCGTGCAGCGCGAACGGCACATCGGCACCCAGCCGCGCGGCCAGGTCGTGCAGACCGCGCGGGCCGAGATCGGTGCCCCACAGCGCGTCGCAGGCCACCAGCGCCGCCGCGGCATCCGCCGACCCGCCTCCCATGCCCCCGGCGACCGGCACGCCCTTGCGGATGCGCAGGTGCACGCCTGTGGTGACGCCGGCGGTCTGCGCGAGCAGCTTCGCGGCGCGCATGGCGAGGTTGCGGTCGTCCAGCGGCACACCGGACACGTCGACATCGCCCGCGACCTCCAGCGCGAAGTCGTCCGCCAGTGAGGCGTACACGTCCTCGTACAGCGAAACGGCCTGGAACACCGTCGCCAGCGAGTGATAGCCGTCATCGCTGCGCGCGCCGACCCCGAGGTAGACGTTGATCTTCCCCGGTGCGCGGACGTGCACCTGCCGTGTGGGCATCAGAGATCCGACGAGACGGCCCAGAGGTTGACGTCGATACCGTGCGCCAGCGCGTCGATCGCGGTGAGCTCCTGGTCTGTGAACTCCGGGCCGTTCATCGCGGCGATGTTCTCGTCCAGCTGCTCGGGCCGCGAGGCGCCGATCAGCGCCGAGACGACGACCGGGTCGCGCAGTACCCACTGCAGTGCCATCTGCGCGAGGCTCTGGCCCCGCTCCGCGGCGATGTCGTTCAGGTTGCGCAGCACGGCCAGCCCCTCCTCGGACAGCGGGCGGTCCGGCAGCGAGCGGCGCTTCTGCGCGCGCACGGCCGTGCCGTCGCCGAGGTACTTGCCGGTCAGCAGTCCCTGCGCGAGCGGCGTGAACGCGATGGCGCCGACGCCCTCGGTGCGCAGCGTGTCGGTCAGCCCGTCCTCCACCCAGCGGTTCAGGATCGAGTACGAGGGCTGGTGGATCACCAGCGGCGTCCCCAGATCGCGGGCCACGGCCAGCGCCGCCTGCGTGCGCTCAGCACTGTATGACGAGATGCCGACATACAGGGCCTTGCCCTGACGCACCAGCGTGTCCAGTGCGCCGACGGTCTCCTCGATCGGGGTGACCGGATCCACGCGGTGCGAGTAGAAGATGTCGACGTAGTCCAGACCCATGCGGCCCAGCGACTGCTCGGCGCTGGCCAGGATGTACTTACGGCTGCCCAGGTCACCGTAAGGGCCGGGCCACATGTCGTACCCGGCCTTCGACGAGATGATCAGCTCATCGCGGTACGGCTTGAAGTCCTCGGCGAAGATGCGCCCGAAGTTCTTCTCGGCGGAGCCGTAGGGCGGGCCGTAGTTGTTGGCAAGGTCGAAGTGCGTGATGCCGCTGTCGAAGGCGTGGCGCAGCAGCGCGCGCTGGTCGTCCATCGGGATGTTGTCGCCGAAGTTCCACCACAGCCCCAGCGAGATGGGCGGCAGGTACAGACCGGACGAGCCCACCTGACGGTACGCGAAGCGCTGGTAGCGGTCGGATGCCGCGGTATAGGGCTTGTGGATCTCGGGGACGTCAGGACGGTAGCGAGGATCGGTCACTCAGCCAGGCTAGTCGCCCCGTGGGACGCGCGCGATCCGGTGGTAGTCGTCCACGGTGAGATCCTCGCCGCGGGAGGTGGGAGCGATGCCCGCGGACTCCAGAACGGCGGATGCCGCGGACGAGCTGCCGAAGATGCCCGACAGCGCCTGGCGCAGCATCTTGCGGCGCTGGTTGAACGCGGCATCCACGATCTGGAACGTGCGCACCCGCTCCTGCTCACCGCCTCGCGGGATGGCGTCGCGCTCGAACCCGACCAGCAGGCTGTCGACGTTGGGGACCGGCCAGAACACCTGGCGGGAAACGTTCCCGCACAGCCGCCACGGCCCGTACCAGGCGGCCTTCACGCTGGGGGCGCCGTAGATCTTGGAGCCCGGCTTCGCCGCCAGCCGTTCGGCGACCTCGGCCTGCACCATCACCACGCCGCGCTGCAGGTACGGGAAGGTCTCCAGGAAGTGCAGCAGCACCGGGACGGAGACGTTGTAGGGCAGGTTGGCGACCAGCACCGTGGGCTCGCCGGGCAGTTCGGTCACCCGCAGGGCATCGCCATCCACCACCGTCAGCGCCCCGTCGGCCACGCCCCGCTCGGCTGCGGTCTGCGGCAGGCGCTCGGCCAGGCGGTGATCGATCTCGACGGCTGTGACGGATGCCCCGGTCTCCAGGATCGCGAGGGTCAGCGAGCCGAGGCCCGGGCCGATCTCCACGACCCGCTCCCCGGGCTGCACGGCCGCGGCCGTGACGATCTTGCGGACCGTGTTGGCGTCGACGACGAAGTTCTGGCCGAGCTTCTTGGTGGGCGTGACATCGAGCGAGGCTGCGAGACGGCGGATGTCGGTGGCGCCGAGCAGGGAGACGGTCATGGATCCATTCTCCCGCATGTCGCCGTCCACCCTTAGGATCGAGCGAGTGACCGGTCTGGGAGAGCTCATCGCGCCGCGCCGGCTGGGGCGCGACTTCCGCTGGCTCATGTCGGCAGCGTGGACCAGCAACATCGGCGACGGCATCGCCCTGGCCGCCTCCCCCCTGCTGATCGCCTCGATGACCTCGTCGCCGATCCTCGTGGCGTCCGGTGCGATGCTGCAGTACCTGCCGTGGCTGCTGTTCGGCCTGCATGCGGGCGCGATCGCCGATCGCGTGGAGCGGCGGATGCTGGCGATGCTGGCGCACGGCATCCGCACCGTCGTGGTGCTGGGGCTGGTGGTCTTCCTGCTGACCGGCACCGCGAACATCGCCATCGTGCTGGCTGTGTCGTTCCTGTACGGCACGGCCGAGGTGTTCGCCGACACCACCAGCAGCACGCTGCTGCCGATGATGGTGAAGCCCGCCGATCTGGGCGTGGGCAATGCCAGACTGCAGGCCGGGTTCCTCGTGGCAAACCAGCTGGCGGGTCCGCCGCTGGGCGCGTTCCTGTTCGCCGTCGGCACGTTCTGGCCGTTCCTCACGCAGGTGCTGGCGGTCAGCCTGGCGCTGGTGCTGATCTCGCGGATCGCCCGCCAACCGGTGCCAGGGCGGGCCCCGGGCTCCCCCGGTCGGGTCGCTGAGCCTGTCGAAGCGTCGCATGTCGCGCACGAGATCGCCGAGGGCGTGCAGTGGGCCTGGGCCAACAAGCCCGTCCGCACGCTGATCATCATCATCCTGGTGTTCAACGTGTTCTGGGCCGCTCCCTGGGGAATCCTCGTGCTGTACGCCACCGAGCATCTGCACATGGGTGCGGTGGGCTTCGGCGCGCTGACCACGGCATCCGCCCTCGGCGGGCTGGTCGCCACCTTGAGCTTCGGCGCGCTGGAGCGGCACGTGTCGTTCGCCACGCTCATGAAGGTGTGCCTGTCGCTCGAGGTGGTCATGCACCTGTCGTTCGCGCTGACCACCAACGGTGTCGTGGCGCTGGTGATCATGTTCGGCTTCGGCGCCTATGCGTTCGTGTGGGGCACGATCTCCACGACCGTGCGCCAGCGCCTCGTGCCGCACTCGCTGCAGGGCCGGGTGGGCTCGGTGAACATGGTCGGCGTGTTCGGCGGGATGGTGATCGGCCAGGCGTTGGGCGGCGTGATCGCGCAGGCCTGGGGACTGACCGCGCCTTGGTGGTTCGCGTTCGCCGGAGCCGCCATCACGCTGGCCGTGATGTGGCGGCAGATCCCGAACATCGCCGCCGCGAAGTCGGTGCTGGAGACCGAGAGCTCGGAAGATCAGGGCTGATCTGCGACGACGCGCGGGAGATCGCCGAACTTCGCAGCGGCATCATCGCCGACGAGACTCTCATCCGCGAGCCAGGCGGATGCCGTCGAGCTTGGCTCCGAGCCGTTCGATGGCTGCACACGACAGCCGGTTCAGGTCGTCATCCCGACTCCAGGGTGATCTCGTCGAGGAAGCGCGCCCGATCAGCGCAGCGCCGCCTGTGTTCCCGCCCCCGCTGGGCCACCCCGCCCCTGCTGGTGCACGTGGATGAGCAGGGGCGACGTAGCGGAGCAGGGGCGAGGAGCGTCGGCGGATGCTGAACAGGTCAGAACTCGCCGTACACGGCGACGGTGTTGGCGGCCAGCTGCGCGCAGAGCTCGTCGAGCTCCACGCCGAGCTCCGCGGCCATGAACCGCACCGTGTGTGGAACGAGGTAGGGGGCATTGGGACGGCCGCGCAGCGGCACGGGAGTCAGGAACGGGGCATCCGTTTCCACCAGGATGCGGTCCAGGGGCGTGATGTGCAGCGCCTCACGCAGGTTGGGTGCGTTCTTGAACGT
>NZ_JBASAK010000026.1:0-52613 GCF_049650565.1 Microbacterium sp. | reverse complement strand
CCGCCCGTGTCTCCGGCCGCTTGGCCGTCGCGATGAGCGTGAGGCCCAGCTTGCGCGCCGACTTCGGGAAGGCGTCCCAGTTCTCGCGGGCCGCGGGTACGGCATCCAGCGCCGCCGCGAAGTCGTCCGGCTCGATACCGGCCTCGGGGCCGTCGAGCACTGTCCACGATCCGTCGGCCTTGGCCGCCTCGATCACGCGGATGCCGGCGGGTGTCAGCAGCCCCGCGGCCTCGAGCTCCGCCAAGCGCGCCTTGTTGGTCGCCGCCCAGCCGCTGCCCCTGCGGCGGGGCGAGAACCACTGGCCGACGGACCCCGGCGCGAAGGTGCGCACCGGACCGTCGATCCAGCCGAAGCACAGGGCGTGCCGCACGGCGTCCTCGTAGTCGATGCCGTCGGCAGCCGACCCGCGCACGTTCAGCAGCCACACTCCCGGCGCCGACTGGTGGTTGTCCGCCAGCCACGCGCGCCAGGTCTCGGCATCCGCCGCCGTGACTCGCTCACCGTCATCCAGCACGCCCATCGCCACCCCGTTCTCCGTCGCCTCCGACCATGCGGCTCAGCTTAGGGATGACCCATCGCGTTGCAGAATGGGGGCCGACACGCCACATGTCGACCGGATCCCGCGAGAATGGCCGACATCTGGCGTGTCGGCCCCCAGAGTGTGTGCCGGATGCCGGCCCGGGTCCCATCCCGGCCCCATCCCGGCCCCCCAGAGTGTGTGCCGGTTGACGGTTGCCGGACGCCGGACGCCGGACGCCGGACGCCGGATGCCGGCCCGGCCCCATCCCGGCCCCAGTCCCGGCCTCGGCCCGGCCCCAGCCACGGCCCCCGAAGTGCATCGTCGGATGCCCGGGCTGCGCCAGGGTGACGTAAACATGGACGTGGCAACGTTTTCATGCGATTGTTCTCTGTGTGGCGAAGATGACAGGCGGGGGATCCGACGCCGCGGGACGCCCGACCATGAAGGATGTCGCCGCCCGCGCCGGTGTCGGGCTGTCCACCGTGTCCAGGGTCGTGGCAGGAAAGCCCGGGGTCAGCAAGTCCAAGTGCAAGGCCGTCGAGCGCGCCATCGCCGAGCTGGGCTACAGCCGCAACGACTTCGCCCGCACGCTGCGCACCGGGTCCACGGCCACGATCGCCGTCGTCGTCACCCGCATCTCCGACCCGTTCTACGCGGAGCTCGTCGCGGCCATCGAGCAGAAGGCGCAGGAGCGGGATCTGCTGGTGCTGGTCGCCTCGGGCGGCGACGACCCCGAGGAGGGCGAGCGGGTGCTGCGGCGCATGATCAGCCGTCGCCTGGACGGCCTCATCGTCGTCGCGCACGAGGAGGTCGACGTGTCGTTCCTGGCCGCGGAGCGCGCGGCCGGTACCGAGATCGTGTTCGTCGACAGGCCGCCGCAGGGGCTGCCCGCCGACCTGGTCGTCGTGGACAACGAGCGCGGCGCGGCCGACGCCGTCGCGCACCTGGTGCGGGCCGGTCACCGCAGCATCGCCTGCTTCGCGCACATCTCCGGCCTGTACACGTCCGAGCGCAGGCAGGCGGGATACCGGCAGGGGATCCGGGATGCAGGTCTCCCGGTCCGCCCCGAGTTCGTGGTCGCGGTCGGCGATGACGTGGATGCGTGCGTCGAGGCGCTGCGCGAGCTGTTCTCGCTCCCCGATCCGCCGACCGCGCTGTTCACGACCAACAGCCGCACGACCAAGTCGGTGCTGAAGGCGCTGCGCCTGCTGGACGCGCATCCGGCACTGGTGGGCTTCGACGACTTCGACCTGGCCGAGCTGATGGTGCCGCCGGTGACGACCATCGCCCAGGATCCGTGGGCCATCGGCGAGGCCGCCGCGGGCCTGCTCTTCGACCGCATCGCAGGGATGACGGGCCCGGAGCGCCGCATCGTGCTGGGCACGAGGATGGTCGAGCGCGGCTCCGGCGAGGCGCCGCCCCCGGCCTGACCGCACGCCGCGAATGCGCCCTGCAGAGGGGCGTTATCTTGTTGTGACCGCCCCCCGGTTGCGTTTGGCAACGTTTTCATATTCCATGGAGGACGGGCCGGCTCTCTGCAGGCCGTCTTCATCCGATGGAGGATCACATGCGCAAAGCACTCGCAGCAGTAGCGGGTCTCAGTGTCGCGGCGCTCGCGCTCGCGGGCTGCTCGAGCAGCCCGAGCGACAGCGGCGACAGCGGCAACAAGGGCGGCGACAGCGCCAGCCAGGTCGAGGTGTTCACCTGGTGGGCGTCCGGCTCCGAGAAGACGGGTCTCGACGCGCTCGTCAAGGTGTTCGGCGAGCAGTTCCCGAAGACCAAGTTCGTCAACGCGGCCGTCGCGGGCGGCGCCGGCTCGAACGCCAAGAACGCACTGGCATCCCGCCTGAAGGCCAACAACCCGCCGGACTCGTTCCAGGCGCACGCCGGTGCCGAGCTCACCGACTACATCGAGGCCGACAAGATCGAGGACCTCAGCTCCTTCTACAAGGACAACGGCCTCAACGACGTCTTCCCGAAGACGCTGCTGGACCGTCTGACCGTCGACGGCAAGATCTACTCGGTGCCCAGCAACATCCACCGCGCCAACGTCGTGTGGGTCAACACCTCGGTGCTCGAGAAGGCCGGCATCGATCCGAAGACCGCGCCCGCCGACATCGACGCGTGGCTGGCCGACATGAAGAAGCTGAAGGATGCCGGCGTGCAGACGCCGCTGTCCGTCGCCACCGACTGGACCCAGGTGCAGCTGTTCGAGAACGTGCTGCTGTCCGACCTCGGGGCCGACGGCTACACCGGACTGTGGAACGGCAAGACCAAGTTCGACGACTCCAAGGTGACCAAGGCCATCAAGGACTACACCGAGCTGCTCTCCTACGCCAACACCGACGGCACCGGTCAGGACTGGCCCGTCGCGACCGACATGGTCATCGACGGCACGGCCGCTTACAACGTGATGGGCGACTGGGCGCTGGCCGAGTTCGACGCCAAGAGCAAGACCTACGGCACGGACTACACCACCTGGCCGACCCCCGGCACCGACGGAACGTTCGACTTCCTCGCCGACTCCTTCACTCTCCCGGTGGGCGCTCCGCACGCCGAGGGCGCGAAGAACTGGCTGAAGACGATCAGCTCGGCCGACGGCCAGAAGGCGTTCAACCTCGCCAAGGGCTCGATTCCCGCGCGCACCGACGCCAACGCCTCGGACTACCCGGAGTACCAGCAGGGCGCGATGGCCTCGTTCGCCAAGGACACCGTCGTCAGCTCGCTGGCGCACGGCGCGGCCGTCAAGGTCTCGTGGCTGAACGACATCACGTCGGCGATCGGGCAGTTCGTGTCCACCAAGGACGCGAAGACGCTGCAGGACGCTCTCGTCCAGGCGCAGACCAAGGGTCTGGGCAAGTAACATCCAACCTCCGAGCGGGGCGGTGCATCAGCGCCGCCCCGCTCGCATCCTCGTCTGAAGGAGGGCGCCGATGCGCAAGGGCATCCGCAACTGGGGGCCGCCGCTTCTGCTGATCTCGCCGACGATCGTGCTGCTGGGCATCTTCGTCTACGTGATGATCATCCAGAACTTCTACACGGCCATGACCAAGGACTCCGCGCTGTCGGCATCCGAGTTCGTCGGCCTGCAGCAGTTCACCGACCTGTTGACCGAGCCGCGGTTCCTGCACTCGCTGGCCAACCTCGGCGTCTTCACCGTGTTCTTCATGGTCGGCACCATGCTGTTCGGGTTCCTCTGGGCCTGGATGCTGGACAAGGGCGTCACCGCTGAGGGCGTGTTCCGCTCCATCTACCTGTTCCCCATGGCGGTCTCGTTCGTGGCATCCGGCGTGGTCTGGCGCTGGCTGCTCAGCTCCGCGCAGGGCGACCGGGCATCGGGTCTGAACCGCCTGCTGGAGTCCATCGGACTCGGCAGCCTGCAGAACGACTGGTACAACCAGCCGCTGTGGGGCATGGCCGCCATGGCGATGCCCGCCATCTGGCAGCTCGCCGGCTACGTGATGGCGCTGTTCCTGGCGGGCTTCCGCGGCATCCCCGAGGAGCTTCGCGAGGCCGCCCGCATGGACGGCGCCAGCGAGTGGAAGCTCTACCGGCACGTCATCTTCCCCCAGCTGCACCCCGTGGCGCTGTCGGCGCTGGTGATCGTCGCGCACATGTCGCTGAAGGTCTTCGACCTGATCATGGCCGTCACCGGTCCGGTGTACATCACCGAGGTTCCCGCCACCTACATGTGGACCGCCCTGACCGGCGGTGAGTACGGCAAAGCATCCGCGATCGCGACCGTCCTGCTGCTGCTGGTGTGCATCTTCATCGTGCCGTACCTGATCTCCACGGCCCGCGCCGAGAGGAGGGCGCGCAAGTGAGCGTCGCAACCGGAATCGAGCGCCGCGCGACAACCGCCGGCCGCATCCCCACCGCCAGCCGCACCCGCACGCGCATGGGACGCACGACCAAGTACGTGCTCCTGCTGCTGTTCGTGGTGGTCGTGCTGATGCCCGTGTACGTGCTGGTCGTCACCAGCCTCAAGCCGCCGTCCGATGTCAGCGCGGTCACGTCGTGGGCGTGGCCGTCGCGCTGGCCGTGGCAGGCGGATGCCGACGGCCAGACCGGCTTCGGCAACTGGGCGACCGCGTGGGAGACTCTGGCGGCGCCCATCGGCCGCACGTTCCTGCTGGCCATCCCCGCTGCGCTGGTCTCGGCCATGCTCGGATCGATGAACGGCTTCGTGCTCTCGCGGTGGAAGTTCCCGTATGCCAACGTGGTGTTCACGCTGATCCTGTTCGGCATGTTCATCCCGTATCAGGCGATCATGGTGCCGCTGGTGCAGCTGAAGACCGACCTGGGTCTGCCCAGCAACATCGTCACGCTGCTGTTCGTGCACATCATCTACGGTCTGCCGATCTGCACGCTGATCTTCCGCAACTACTACGAGGGCGTGCCCGAGGAGCTCATGGAGGCATCCCGCGTGGACGGCGCCGGCATGCTGGGCTCGTACTGGCGGATCATTCTGCCGCTGTCGCTGCCCGGCTTCGTGGTGACGATCATCTGGCAGTTCACCTCGGCCTGGAACGACTACCTGTTCGCGCTGTTCCTCTCGGACGCCAACCAGGGCCCCGTGTCCCTGTCGCTGGTGAATCTGTCGCAGGGCGCGCAGCTGTCCAACTACGGCGCCTCGATGGCGGGTGCGCTGATCGCGTCGATCCCGACGCTGATCGTGTACATCCTGCTGGGCAAGTACTTCGTCGGCGGCCTGATGAGCGGTTCCGTCAAGTCCTGATCGGGCGCGTCAGCGCCGAGGGCCTCTGGGACGATCGTCGTCGTCCCAGGGGCCCTCGTACCATTCGCCCTTGTCGTCGCGCTTGCGCGGCTTGAGCAGCTGCAGCGTGATGAGCGTGAGTGCCGCCAGGCCGATGACGACCATCACGAGGAACAGCATGTCCTGTTGAGTCATCGGGATCCTTTCGAGGGATTCCAGCTTAGGCGGAGCCGGATGCCGGAAACCTCAGTGCTCTCCGGGATGCGCGCGGGCGGATGCCGGAGCACGCTCGAGCCATGACCCTTCTTCCTCCTCCCGTCGATGCTGCCCTTCTGCGCGCCATTGACGGCCTCCTGCTGCCCGATGATCCCGGTTACGACGAGGCCTGCACGCCGTGGAACCTCGCCGCGGTGCAGCATCCGCTGGCCGTCGCCGAACCCACCACGATCGCGGAGGCGGCGCGCATCGTCGCGGCGGTGACCGCAGCCGGGAATCGCATCGCGCCGCAGGCCAGCGGCCACGGCGCCATGCCGCTGGCCGAGCGAGGGCTGGAGGATGCCGTGCTGCTGCGGCTGCACCGGCTGACCGGCGTGCAGATCGACGCGGAGCATCGCATCGCGCGCGTGCTGGGCGGCACGCAGTGGCGCGACGTGATCGATGCCGCTGCGGTGCACGGACTGGCCGCACGGCACGGCAGCTCGCCCGACGTGTCGGTGTCGGGGTACCTGCTGGGCGGCGGACTGTCGTTCTACGCCCGCGAGCACGGGCTGGCCGCGCACCATGTGAAGGCGCTGGAGATGATCACCGCCACCGGCGAGATCGTACGGGCGACGGTCGAGGACCATCCCGACCTGTTCTGGGCGCTGCGCGGCGGTGGGGGCAGCTTCGGGGCGGTCGTCGCCATGGAGATCGAGCTGCTGCCGATCGCCGACGTGCACGCCGGATTCCTGCTGTGGGACGTCTCCGCGGCATCCGCTGTGCTCCAGGCCTGGCGGGACTGGACTCGCGATCTGGACCGCTGCGCGACCACCAGCCTGCGGCTGATGCGCTTCCCCGCGCTGCCGGATCTGCCGCCGTTCCTGCGCGGCCGCACGGTGGTGGTGATCGACGGCGCCATCCTCGCCGACGACCGGCGGGTGGCCGACCTGCTGTCGCGGCTTCGGGCGCTCGAGCCGGAGATGGACACCTTCGGGCGGATGCCGGCGGCGGGCCTCGCGCACGTGCACATGGACCCGCCGGTGCCCTCTCCGGCAGTGGGCGACCACGTCATGCTCGGCGATCTCGACGATGCCGCGCTGGCGGCGCTGCTCTCGGTCGCCGGACAGAACGCCGGCGACGCACCGCTGTCGGTCGAGCTGCGGCACCTGGGCGGGGCGGTCGCCGAGTCGCAGGATGCGGCCGTGCCGAGCCTGGACGGCGAGTACGCGCTGTTCGTCGTGGATCTGGTGCCGGCGCCGGAGCTGATGGCGCCGGCATCCGTGCGCGTGGGGGCGATCGCCGAGGCGGTGCGCGGGTGGGAGCGCGGGGCGCCTTACCTGAACTTCCTCGACCACGCCGTCGACACCAGCGCCGCCTACTCGGGCGGGACGGTCGAGCGGTTGCGGCGGGTGCGGGCGATCTACGACCCGGCGCGCATCTGGGTCGCCGCGCATCCGCTGCCGGAGGCTGCGGCGGCCGCCTGAGACGGTTCTAGGCGGTCAGCCACACGGCGTCGGCGGCGCCCTGAGGGAGCAGGATCGGGGCGCCGTCCCGCAGGATGCCGTCGGCGGATGCCGTGAGCTCGACACCCACGGCGATGCCGGCGTCCTCCAGCGCCTGCAGCAGCTCGGGGTCCCGGTCGCTGACCCGCAGCACGCGTCCGGTGTGGCCGGGCTGCGCGTCGGCCAGCAGCACGAACGGCACGCGCTCGACGTCGCCCTCGGCATCGGGGATGGCGTCTCCGTGGGGGTCGAAGCGCGGGTGGCCGAGGCGGGCGTCGATGCCCTCCAGAAGCCGGTCGCTGATGGTGTGCTCGAGCACTTCGGCCTCGTCGTGCACCTCGTGCCAGGCGTAGCCGAACTCCTGCACCAGCCAGGTCTCGATCAGGCGGTGCCGGCGCACCATCCCCAGCGCACGCTCGAGTCCGGCATCCGTCAGCCGCACCGCACCGTAGGGCTGGTGCGAGACGAACCCCGCGGCGCTGAGCTTCTTGACCATCTCGGTCACACTCGACGGCGCGATGCCCAGCGCCGCCGCCAGTTGGGACGGGGTGATGGGCGAATCCTGCCACTCGGTGTGCGCGTAGATCGTCTTCAGGTAGTCGTCGAAAGCGGGTGAGGCCACGGATCAGGCCCCCAGTGCCGACAGCACCGAGAACGCGGCGTTGCCGGCGAAGAACATGATCACGAAGCCCGCCATGGCGGCGGCCAGCGAGACCCGGCCGTCGTAGCCCTCGACGCTGCGGGTGCCGATCGCCCGGGCGCGGAACGCGAAGAACAGGGTCAGGACGCCCAGTGCCAGCTGCACCCACGGACCTCCGGCGGGCAACAGCTTCGGCCAGATGATCAGCACCACGCCCAGGACCGCCGCCACCACGGCGAACCAGGTGGTGAGCGTCATCGACCGGCGGGCTGCGGGGTCGTCGCGACGCTTCTCGGCAGGGGCGGAGGGCATGCCTACGAGCCTACCTTCGCTCCCCTCGTGATGATCGTCGCGCTGTCCGCCCGCTCAGCGCCGGCGGGCCGTGACCGTGATGGCACCCAGGCTGTCGCGGTAGCGACGGAACACGTTCCAGATCTCGGTGATGCGAGGCAGTACCGAGGGATGCGCGAGAGAGCGTCCGAGGAAGGCGAGCGTTCCTCCCCAGCCCTCGTCGGCGACGAAGGTCGGAACATCCAGCAGCAGCAGATCGCCGGTCTCGATGCGGTCGGTCTCGAATCCGCCGTCACCCAGCAGCCTCTGCCATTCGCTCTCGGTGAGCGGGCGCGCCCCCACATGCAGCACGCGGGTGAGGGTGCGCTCGATGTCGTCCTTGGCGGACTCGCGCAGGCCGTCCGGCGTCAGCAGCAGCTCGTGGATGCCGTAGCGTCCGCCGCGGCGGAGCAGCCGGGCGGCTTCGGCCACCGTGGCGACCTTGCGGGCCGCGGGCTCGAGGGTGAGCAACGCCTCGGCGTACGCCACCGACGCCGAGGCATCCGGCAGTCCGGTGCGGTGCGCGGGAGCGACGAGGCAGTCGTCACCGTGTCGCATCACGGCACGCACGCGCGCGGCTTCAGCCGCCCCGCGCTCGATCGCGACGTAGCTGCGAGGGTCGCGGGCGAGCATCCTCTCGGTGGTGATGCCGAGACCCGGCCAGAAGTCGACGACATCGTCGTCGGGCCCGATTCCGAGCGCGTCGATCATGCGCAGCGAGAGCTGCAGCCCACCCGGGCGCATCACCTTCTTGCCGAGGCGTCCCAGCATCCAGTGCGCGGGCATGCGGGCGAGAGGGACGTCGCCGCCCAGGCGCGGGGCCTCCGCAGCATCAGGCAGGTGGCGCTCGTCATGGATTGTCATGAGGATAAGGTTAGCCTCACCTGATCAGGGTCGGGGCTCGTCTCAGCCGGTGGCGAGAACCAGCCACAGCAGGGCGGCGTTGAGCGCGATGATCAGAACGGAGAACAGGATGCCCAGCGCGGTCGTCATGGGGCGATTGACGTGCTCGCCGAGCGTGCGGCGCTGCGCGGTGAGGGTGACAAGCGGGATCAGCGCGAACGGGATGCCGAAGGACAGCACCACCTGGCTGAGCACCAGCGCCAGGGTCGGGTCGACGCCCGCGCCGAGGATGGCCAGCGCCGGCAGAAGCGTGACCAGTCGCCTGGCGAGCAGCGGGATGCGCACGGACAGCAGGCCGTGCATGATCTCCGCGCCGGCGTAGGCGCCTACTGACGTCGAGGCCAGGCCCGAGGCCAGCAGCCCCACCGCGAACAGGGTGCCGATCACACCGCCCAGGCTTGCGGTGATGGCGGCGTGCGCGCCCTCCAGCGAGTCGGTGCCGGTGACGCCGGTGAGGTTCGCGGCGGCCAGCAGCAGGATGGCGAGATTCACGGTGCCGGCGATGAGCATCGCGACGGTCACGTCCCACCGGGTGGCGGTCAGCAGGGTGCGCAGTGTGTGGGTTCCCGAGCCGGGCCCACGCGCCCCCGAGGTGCCCGGCGACGCGACACGGCGGCTGGGGCGGCGCGGGGGGAGCGACGGGCCGAGCATGAACCTGTCCCGCACCAGCGCGCTGTGCGCGTAGATCGCGTGCGGCATGATCGTCGCGCCCAGGATGGATGCCGCCAGCAGCACTGACCAGCTGTCGGTGAACCGCGGCAGGATGCCGCCCGCGATGCCTGCAGGATCAGGTGGGGCGACGAGCAGGCCGGCGACGAAGCCGACCACGATCAGCACCATCAGGCCGATGATGACGAACTCGAAGTGCCGTGCGCCGCGTCGCGAGTGCACGGCCAGCAGAGCGATCGACACGGCTCCGGTGATCACGCCACCCCACAGCAGCGGGACGCCGAACAGCAGCTGCAGCGCGACGGCACCGCCCAGCACCTCGGCGATGTCGGTGGCCATGGCCACCAGCTCGGCCTGCAGCCAGTATGCGCGCCGCGCCCACGGGCGTCGGATGTGTGCGCCCAGCAGCTCGGGCAGGCTGCGACCGGTGACCAGCCCGAGCTTGGCGGAGAGGTACTGGATGAGCCAGGCCATCGCGTTGCCGCTGAGCACCACCCACACCAGAAGGTACCCGTAGCGGGCGCCTGCGGTCATGTTGCTGGCGACGTTGCCCGGGTCGAGGTACGCCACGCCGGCGACCAGGGCGGGCCCGAGCAGACTTATCGCTCGCATCCGTCCCATCAAATTTTTCGGCACGCCTAAAAATTACCACTGGATGCCGCCTTGTGGCATCCGTCCGGCATCTACCTGGCCGGCGTGTGCGCGCCCCGCGTCCGCCCGCCCCGGCCCGCCCGCCCAGCATCCGTCCGCCCAGAACCGGAAGATGGCCGAGAATCGGCATGAATCCTTCCGGTTCCGGGCCGGCTTCCGGTTCTCGGCCGGAGTTCGGATGCCGGGCACCTGACGTCTGGGGCTGGATCTGATGCGGGGAGCCGAGGTGCCGTGCGGCTGGGGCGGTCGGGGCCGGATAACCTGGAGGTGTGGATGACGAGACCCCGGAGCGCACGACGCACGGGGTCGGTCCCTGGCAGGGGGAGTGGCCCGTCGAGGGGTGGTACGACCCGGAGCTGCTGGAGCACGGCGACACGCGCAACGTGATCGACCGGTATCGGTACTGGCGGATGGATGCCATCGTCGCCGACCTGGACCTGGTGCGGCATCCGTTCCACGTGGCCATCGAGAACTGGCAGCACGACATGAACATCGGCTCGATCGTGCGCAGCGCCAACGCCTTCCTCGCCGACACCGTGCACATCATCGGCCGCCGGCGTTGGAACAAGCGCGGTGCGATGGTGACCGACCGGTATCAGCACGTCGTGCATCACCCGGATGTCGCCGACTTCGCGGCGTGGGCTCGGGCGGAGGGCCTCCCGATCATCGCGGTCGACAACATCGGCGGTGCGGTCCCCGTGCAGCAGGCGGAGCTTCCGGAGCGGTGCGTGCTGCTGTTCGGGCAGGAGGGGCCCGGGCTCTCGCCCGAGGCGGTGGCCGCCGCATCCGGCCAGGTGGAGATCACGCAGTACGGCTCGACGCGCTCCATCAATGCCAGCGCGGCAGCAGCCGTGATCATGTACGAGTGGTGCCGGCGACACGCCTGAGCACTCTGATCGCGCGCGTCAGTCGCGAGCCATTCCCATGAGACGCAGTCTCGCGTACACTGACTCTCAGTCTCAGCGTCGTCAGAAGGAGCGAACCATGGCATCCGACTACATCCCCCCGACAGGCGACTACCGCTTCCTGTTCGGCGAGGCGTTCGGCCTCGACCTGGTCGCGCGCGGCACCGCCGGGGCGTTCAGCGCCGAGGACGCCACCGAGATCATCGCCGGCGCCGGCGAGTTCGCAGCATCCGTCCTCGCCCCGCTCGAGACTATCGGCGACCGCGAGGGCGCCCGCCTGGAGGACGGCCAGGTGCACCTGCCTGCCGGATTCGCCGAGGCGTACCAGGCGTTCGTCGAGGCAGGCTGGGTCACCGCCGAGGCGCCCGAATCCGCCGGCGGCGACGGCCTTCCCGGCAGCATCCGCGCGGGCCTCGGCGAGATCTGGAACGCCTCCAACGCGGCCTTCGCGCTGTGCTGGCTGCTGACGGCCGGTCAGATCCACGCGCTGGATGCCGTGGCATCCGACGAGCTGCGTGCCACCTATCTGACCAAGCTGGTCTCGGGGGAGTGGACCGGCACGATGAACCTCACAGAGCCGGATGCCGGCACCGATCTGGGTGCGATCCGCACCCTGGCCACGCCCCGCTCCGACGGCAGCTGGGGCGTGAGCGGCCAGAAGATCTTCATCACCTGGGGCGACCACGACCTCGCGCCGAACATCGTGCACCTGGTGCTGGCGCGCACGCCCGATGCTCCCGCCGGCGCCAAGGGCCTGTCGCTGTTCGTCGTGCCGAAGTTCCTGCCCGATGCGTCCGGTGCACCCGGCGAGCGCAACGCCGTGGGCCCGATGGCGCTCGAGCACAAGCTCGGCATCCACGGGAGCCCCACCTGCGTGATGAGCTACGAGGACGCGACCGGCTTCCTCGTCGGCGAGGTCGGCGGCGGACTCGCGGGCATGTTCGTGATGATGAACTCCGCCCGTGCCGGCATGGGGTTCCAGGCCACCGGCATCTCGGACCGCGCATACCAGCAGGCCGTCGCCTACGCGAACCAGCGCCTGCAGGGCGGCGTGCTGGATCGGCCCGCCGGCACGCCGATCGCCGAGCACCCCGACGTGCGCCGCCTGCTGCTGTCGATGCAGAGCAGACTGTTCGCGATGCGCGCCCTGGGCGTGTACCTGGGCGACCTGTTCGACCGCGCAGAGACTGATGGCACCGGGAAGATGGCCGAGTTCTTCGTGCCGATCCTCAAGGGCTGGACGACGGAGGATGCCGTGGCTCTCACCAGCGACGCCATCCAGGTGCACGGAGGCATGGGCTTCATCGAGGAGACCGGCATCGCGCAGCACTACCGCGACGCCCGCATCATGCCCATCTACGAGGGCACCACGGCCATCCAGTCCAACGACCTCGTCGGCCGCAAGGTGATCCGCGACGGCGGCGCCACGGCCGAGCAGCTCTTCGCGTCGATCTCGGAGACCGTCGCCGAGCTTCGCGGCCTCGAGAACGAGGTCGCCACCCGCACGGCCGATCGCCTGGAGCGCGCCGTCGCCTCGGCGCGGGCGGCGACGGCATCCGTCCTCGGCTTCGGCCAGACTCGCGACGCCTACGGCGTGAGCGTGCCGTACCTCATGCTGCTGGGCACGCTGGCCGGCGGCTGGATGCACGGACTGGCCGTGGCCGCGGTGCTGAAGCACTCCGTTCAGGACGATGCGGATGCCGCCCGTCTGGTCTCCGCCGACTTCTACGGCGCCCATCACCTGCCGCGCGTGCACATGCTCGCCGAGACCGTCGCCGCCGGCGAGGTCGCCTGAGAGTCAGGGCGTCGGGATCTGGGGTATCCCGCCGGCGTTGAGATAGGCCTCGTACTCCTGGCCCGCGGCGCGCATCTGCGACTCGTCCACCTTCGCGATGTCGGTGAGCAGGTTCGGCCGGAATCGGGTCGTCCCATCGAAGCACTCGACGTCGTTGTGCCAATCGTCGTCCCGTGTGGGGTCCCAGACGCAGGACCAGGTTCTCGCGACGTTGCTCGGAGTGGCGGATGCCTGACCCGCCGTTGCAGGGGCGGCCGGTCGGGAGGTGAACCACGCGAGTACGTCGGGCTGACCGTTGTACATCCAGACGCCGAAGCAGGCCGCCGCGATGACCAGCGGCCCGATGATGCGCTCGATGCCAGAAGTGCGGCGCCCGCGTCGTCTCCCCCTGGCTCTCACTCGATCTCCTCCGCTCAGCGTCAGCTTATCGGTGGCCTGAGGCAGGTCTGCGGGCGGGGTCGGAAGCTCACGCTCCCACCATCGTCCACGCGTCGGTCCGCACCCGCCAGCCGAGGGTGCCGAGCCGTGCCAGCAGGTAGACGCCGAAGAACGCGACGGCCAGCCACAGCAGGCCCAGCGCGCCGTCCACGCCGGTGGCGGAGATGATCCACAGTGCGGGCAGGAACGGCACGAGGTTCAGTGCGCCGGCGATGGCCAGGTAGCGGGCGTCGTTCGCGCCCATCAGCACTCCGTCCAGCACGAAGACGACCCCGGCGACGGGCTGTGCGACGGCCAGCACCAACAGCGCCGGCTGCACGAGGGCCGACACTGCGGCATCTCCCGTGAAGACGATCCCGAGCACGCCCGAGGCGGCGGCGATCAGCCCGCCAACGAGGATGCCGAACCAGATCCCCCACGCGGTGGTGCGCCGCAGCACGCGGTGCACGGCGGCGGTGTCGCCGGAGCCGAGGCTCTTGCCGATCAGCGCCTGCGCGGCGATGGCCAGGGCGTCCAGCGCGAAGGCGGCGGTGGAGAAGATGGTGAACGCGATCTGCCAGCCCGCGAGCTCCTGCGTGCCGATTCCGGTGGCGACGGCGACCGTGGCCAGCAGGGCGATGCGCAGGCTGACCGTGCGCAGGAACAGCCAACCTCCCGAGCGTGCTGTGCCGCGCAGGCCCTCGCGCTGCGCCCACATGGATGCTCCGTGGCGCACGGCCAGCCGGCGGATGACCATCACATAGGCGGCGACCATGCCCCATTGCGCGGCGACGGTGCCGAACGCGGAGCCGGCGATGCCCCAGCCGAACCCGTAGATGAAGATCCAGTTCAGCAGGGCGTTCGCGCCGAAGCCGAGGCCCGCGATCCACAGCGGAGTCACAGTGTCCTGCATGCCGCGCAGCAGGCCCGTCGCCGCGTAGACGATGAGCATGGCGGGCAGGCCCCACATGGAGATGGTGAGGTAGGTGCGGGCCTGCTCATCGACGGCGTCGGTCGCGCCGAACAGGCTCACCAGCCAGGGGCTGGCCACGGAGCCCAGCACGGCCAGCACGGTGCCGAGTCCCAGCGCCAGCCACATCCCGTCGATGCCCACCGACACGGCATCACCCGGCTGCCCCGCGCCGAAGCGCCGGGCGACGGCGGGGGTCGTGGAGTACGCCAGGAAGATCATCAGCCCGACGATGGTCTGCAGCACGGCGCTCGCGATGCCCAGGCCTGCGAGCGGTGTCGTGCCGAGGTGGCCGACCATCGCGGCATCCAGGATCAGGAACAGCGGCTCGGCGATCAGCGCACCCAGCGCGGGCACCGCGAGATGCAGGATCTCGCGGTTCAGCGACGGGGGAGCGGATGCCGGTGATGTCACCTCATGAGCCTATTGGGCGTGGGAGACACCGGGTGAGCACGGGGTCAGGCCGCGATGTCATAGCGGGCCTTGCCGCCGAGCTGCGGGGTGCGGGCAGGATCGATGTGGGCGGGTGGGATGAACCAGACTCTGGATCTCACGTTCACCGCGCACCCGGGTCGCTCGGAGCCTCGCCGACGCCGTGTCCCGGTGTCGGGTGGGGTGTCGATGCGGATCTCCCAGCCGTTGTCGTGGATGCGATGGTGGCAGGATTCGCAGAGCAGGATGCCGTTGGACAGGTCGGTCGGCCCGGAGTCCCGCTTCCACCATCTCAGGTGATGCGCCCTGGTCATGTGCGGCGGGAGCCCGCATCTCGCGCATCCGCCGCCGCGCTCCACGAGGGCGAGCTTCTGCGCCGGAGTGAACAGCCGCCGCTCCCGCCCCCAGTCCAAGATCTCTCCGGTGCCGTTCAGCACGCAGGGGATGACGCCGCCCGAGGCGGCCATCCGGCGGATCGAGGTGATCGAGACGGGCTGGTCGAGACCGTCGATCATGCCGTGACCGACGCCGGCCTCGAGGTCTGCGAGGTCGACCCGCACCACGACCGTGGCGCCGGCGACCGGGACGTCCTTCGTCTCGCAGCCGAGCATGTGCCCGCAGAACAGCGTGAGCGCGTCGGCGCGCATCATCGCCACCGTCCGCCGGTCGGCATCCAGTGCATCCGGATCTCCGTTGGGTCCAATGTGGTCTGCTTCGACGAGCCCGGCTTCAGATTGTTCAGCTCGGGTGCGTTCGGTTGCAGCGGTCTCGCGAGCCTGAAACTGCGCAGTGACGTACCCGTCGATCGCCGTGCGGATCGGGGCACCGGACTCCACGTCGGTCACCAGGTTCAGGTGCAGCATCCCATCCCGCTCGAACATCGACAGCGAGCGCGCTGCCCGGCGCTCCTCTTCGCGCGCCTCCAGCCTGTCCTCCTCCAGGAGGACCTCCGCGCGCTTGACCAGCCGGCGCACGTCATCCACCGACAGTCCGATCGCCCGTTCCACCAGTCGCGCCTCGACATCCGCCACGACGCTCAGGTCTCGCCCGACGCGGGCACGTTCGAGGAACTCCACGATCACTGAGGCCCCGGCAGCTCCCAGAGCTCCGGCAGAAAGCGCGCGCTCCACGGCGGGGTAACGAGGCAGCATCCGCTCCCCAGCCAGATCCGTTCGGGGAGCGACTGCCTCCCCGACCTTCACCAGACGTGCCGCGTCCCCAGTCGAGACGCCGGTCGTCGCGGCTATCAGCGCCGCCGGACTCCGGAACCCGGCCTGCTTCGCCAGCGACTCGGCGCCCAGCTCCGGACGCGACTCGTGCGCGATCCCGGCGGCGACCCGCGCCTGCAGTGCATCCAGTGCGCGCCGCGCCGACCCGATCGCCGTGTTCAGCGCAATGAGCTCCTGCCGTGCCAGCCGCGCGTCATCGTCGGCATCCACCCACACCGCATCGATGGCCGACACGGCCTCGTGCAGTTTCGACAGGGGAGCTGACATGTCTCCAGCGTAGGGTCGATCGTCGCCTTTGTCAAGTATTTGTTCGAAAGGAAGTGAATGATAGACTACCAAAAATCGAAGAAAGCTTCGTATCAGTCGGTGTCACTCATACCCCGCCCCGGACGCTACCCGCCGCTTCCGACAACCCGTCGACTACCCTGGAACGCACCGGAGGTGATCCGATGTCCGATGCGACGAGCAAGGCGGCCCGCTACCGCGCGAAGCGCGATGCCGGTGAGAGCACCGGGTCCGAACCGCCCGCCGAAACGCCGATGGTGCTGAACGCGCAGAACCAAGCGCAGTTCGTCGAGACCGTGATCCAGCTGGCGATCCGCCGCGGCGAGTTCGACAACCTGCCCGGGGCGGGCAAGCCCATCGAAGGCCTCGGCACGCATCACGATCCCGACTGGTGGATCCGCCGCAAGATCGAGACCGAGAGCCTCACCGGGCTCGGCCCGCCCGCGCTCATGCTGCGTGTGGAAGACGAGAAGCTCGACGACGACCTCGATCAGCTCGGCCGCGAGGAGGACGTGCGCGGCGTCGTGGAGGACTTCAACCGTCGCGTGCTCGACGCACGCCGGCAGCTGTTGGGCGGCCCGCCGGTGATCACCCAGGCTCGCGACGTCGAGGCCGAAGTGGTCCGGTGGCGGCAGCGACGGGAGGCAGTGCAGGCGGCGGAGGCGGATGCTGCAGAGTCAGCGGCGCCGGATGCCCGCAGGTGCCGTCGGCACGGATTGTTCCGGCGGCGACGATGCGGGCCCGTGTCGTTGGCGGAATCTGTGACGATAACGTGATAATTGGGAGTTGCTTATGAAAACCCTTACCGTCATGCTGTGAATCTGGAATCGCTTCAGCTGAGGGGTGACGGCGACTCCAGACTCTGGGGCAGGGGACGTCGTCGGATTCCCCCAATTGACGGTGCTGCCCGCAAACAGGGTACCCGTTTCGTCATCCCGGAGAGTCAGACTCTGACATGCGTACCATCCGTCGCCTCATCGAGGCCAAGAAGCTCGAGCGCGAGGAGAACGGCGAGTCCGGCTTCTCCCTGATCGAGCTCATCATTGTCGTCGTCATCCTGGGCATCCTCGTCGCTATCGCGATTCCGATCTTCTCGAACATCCAGAACACTGCCCGTATCAATGCGACTAAGTCGGTTGCGGCGGCGGCCGCGACGCAGTGGTCTGCGCAACTCGCCAATGATGAGACTCCAACTGCGTACAAGACGGGTGATAAGGACATCACGATTAGTGCACCGCCCGCCAAGGGGGCAAGCGTCGACTCAGTGTGCGCTACCGCCACAAACACATTGATCACCGATGCGGCTGACCAGTCGCAGACTTCAGGCCCCGGTTGCTAAGCGTTGCCTGAAATGAGCGGAGGCCCGCACCCTCGGGCCTCCGCTCAGCACATTCCGCAAAGGAACAGAAACCCCTACTGAGGACCACAGATGTCGTCTGAAACCCGAGATGACGACGGTGTGGGTCTGATCGAGATCGTCGTGGCCATGCTGCTTCTGGCAGTGCTGGCTCTCGGCGTCCTCCCATTGATCATCCAGGCCACCACCGCGAGCGTCGTCAACCGCGACCTCGTCGCGGCCAACAACGTGGCGACCGCCGAGCTCGCGCGAATACGAGCCGATTTTCCGAACGACGCCGATCGCGCGAACACCTGCGATGCGCTCATTGCGCGCATGCAGGAGCTCGAAGCCGAATTCACCGCGCCCGCGCGCACGGCGAAGTTCGCGGCCAAGCTCGGCGATGTGGACTGCACGGCCGGATCCGGCACGCTGAAGACCGTGACCGTCGAGGTGTTCCGCGGCAAGGAGTCGCGAGCACTGGTCTCGGCCAAGACGATGGTGATGGTGCACGGATGAACGCCGCGACTTCTCTGCGCGATGACGAACGCGGGATCACCCTCATCGAGCTGATCATCTACATGGTCCTCGCGGCCGTGTTCCTCACCATCGTCTCCGCGATCTTCATCAATGGCTGGCTGTCCCAGGCGGCGACGGCCGACCGCGACGCCGCGACGGCAAACGCCAATCTCGTCACCGCATCTCTGCAGCAGTCGATCCGCAATGCCTCGGCCGTCCATCAGCCTGCTGGTGCGAGCAACGCGGTGACCGCGGTCGTCGCCATCGGAGATGCGGCTGACTCTCAGTGCCGCGCATGGGTGTGGGTGCTCGACACCGCAGCCTCATCCGACGACGCAGACCGCGACCACTACCAGTTGCGGTACAGCACGTCGGGCTCAGCGATCGACCTGTCGCACACCGATGGCGCGCAGTGGGCCACTCTCGCCTCTGCCGTTGTCCCGAAGGGCGATCCGGCGCCGACTTTCACCGTCACGTCGGTGACCGGCCTCACCTATTCGTTCGCGGCCGAGAGCAACGAGCGCAGCAAGGACTCCAAGCCGGTGCAGGTGGACGGCAGCGTCACCGCGCAGGCGGTCATTCCCGGAGGTAGAGCATGCTGGTGACCCTTCACACACGACTTCGCGACGCCTCTCGACGGCATGCGCACGATGAGCGCGGCGCCACGCTTGTGGTGGTGATGATCGTCATGATGGTGCTCATGGTGGGGGCTGTCGTGATTGCGGCGATGGTGACCAATACCGCGAGTATCCTCGTGTCGAGTCGCAGCACCGCGCAGTCACGTGCCGCAGCGGATGCTGGCCTCGCAGCGGCCATCGCGCAGGCGAGCAGTGCGGGGGCCGATCCCTGCGCCGCCGTGGCGCCTGGGACGTCGCCCTCGTACACCGTCACGGTTGCTTGCGATGCCCCATCGACGGGCCAAGTGACCTACACGGTGAAAGGAACCGCAACGGGCTCGAGCACGACCGTCAGCGCCGTCTATGCATTGGACGGCATTGCGCCACCGACTGCCGGCGGCCCGGGCCTGTTCTACACGTACAGCATGGGCTCTCGTCTGAACTCGTATGTGTTCGACGCGGCTCACAGCGAAGTGGGCATTGACGATTTCGTCGGATCGGCAGGCGTGTACGCCTCGACAGGAAAGATCGCCTGCGGTACGGGCTCCGTGTTCCCGGGCGACATCTACACGAAGACCGGTGATCTGCAGCTGGACAGTGGTTGCGTGGTCGAGGGCAACGCGTACATCGGCGGGCAGGCCGTCGTCAACGGCGGCACGATCAAGGGCAGCCTGATCGCGCCGAAGGATGTCAACCACACCATCACCGGAACCATCGGTGAAGCGGGAGGAAAGGGCGGCGATGTAAAGGTCGGCGGCACTTTCACGCTGAACTCGGGCACTGTCTACGGCAGCGCCAGCGCTGCTGGCGCAGGAAAGAGCACCCTCGGCAGCGGATCGATCGCAGGCGACTTCACCTACCGCGGCAGCTATGGCACGTGGGGCACTCCAGCGACGACGATTGTGAAGGGCACAATCGCGCAGAAGTCCGGCTTGACAGCCACACCGCTTCCGGCGATCCCGAACTGGCAGGATGTCAGCTTCACGCCGATCAACAGCACGACGCCGCCGCAGGCGTGGGTGGACGAGGGCTACCGGCTCACGACCGTAACCGGTACGGCGTGCAACAAGTGGTCGGGCAACTCTGCTGATGTGACTTCGCTTGCGAGCACGCTCAGCAGCCGGATGATCTTCGACATCAGGGCCTGCGCGGGCAACTTCGACACGAATGCCGGAGGGGCGAACAAGCTGGTCAAGGTCAATCGTGACATCGCGGTGATCGCGAACCGGTGGTACCTGTCAGGAACGAAGTTCTCCAGTGCAGACGGCCAGCCGCACACGATCTACCTGATCACGCCCGACAGCAGCCCGGCCGTAGCGGGGCCGCAGTGCGTCTCGCCCGCGCAGGGATCCGAACAGCTGAACGACTCCACCGTGGATCCGCTGATCGCGATCTACATCTACACACCGTGTCAGATGAAATTCAATAGCAGCCCCGCCACTTTCCGCGGTCAGGTGTATGCGGGCGCTCTGCAGTTCGGTGGCGGCGTGCAGGTCGCTTTCGCACCCCGCAACATCCCCGGCTACGACTTCGGACACGGGGTTGACCCGTTCCCGGGTGATGGTGGTGGCGGTACCGCCACGCTCGGTGCGCTCGTATCCCAGCGGGACGTTCCGTGACCCCACTCGCCACCTTCATCACCGTGTGGGCGGGGGTCTTCGGCCTCGCGATCGGGTCGTTCCTGAACGTCGTCGCCTACCGCGTGCCCGCCGGCATCCCGCTCACGCACGAGAGCCGCTGCCCGGGGTGCGACGCGCCCATCGCGTGGTGGCGCAACGTGCCCGTCGTCGGGTGGCTGGCACTGCGTGGCCGCTGCGCCGACTGCCGGATGCCGATCAGCATCCGCTACCCGATCATCGAACTCGGCACGGGGATGCTGTTCGCCGCCGTCGCCGTCGGGGTCGCCCTGACGGTGCCAGCGGCCACGCCGCGGTTCTGGGGCGTCCTCGCAATCCTGGAGGTGTTCGCCGCGCTGAGTGTGGTGCTCACCCTGATCGACCTCGACGTCAAGCGCCTGCCGAACGCCATCGTGCTGCCCGGATGGGCCGCGGTGGTGGTGCTGATGCTGCTGACGACGCTGATCGGCCCCGGCCTCGACTGGTGGCCTCTGCTCCGCGCGCTCATCGGCGGCGCCGTGCTGTTCCTGCTGTACGACGTGGTGCGGTGGATCAGCCCGCGCGGCATGGGCGGCGGCGACGTCAAGCTCGCCGGCCTGGTCGGCACGGTGCTCGGCTGGTTCGGCTGGGGTGCCCTGGTGGTGGGCGCATTCGCCGCGTTCGCGCTCGGCGCGGTGTTCGGAATCGCGCTCATCATCGCCGGCCGTGCCAAACGATCGAGCGGCATCCCTTTCGGACCGTGGATGCTTGCGGGAGCATGGGTGGGCATACTCATCGGAGAGCGCGTCGGTGAGTGGTACGCAGGATTCCTGGGCTGAGGGGCTGAGGGGCGAGAGGGAGAAGCACGATGGCGAAGAGTCATGTCGGTGTGGAGATCACCGAGGAGAGTGTGCGCGCTGTCGAGGTGACCCTCGACCGCAACCCGCACGTGCTCGCGTACGGCGAGGTCCCGCTGCTGCCGGACTCCGCGCGCGATTCCGAGGTGGTCGATCAGGGCGCGGTGGCCATCGCGATCCGCCAGCTGTGGAGCACTGCAGGCATCAAGGCCAAGAGCGCGACTCTCGGCGTCGCCAGCCGGCGCGTGCTGGTGCGCGAGTACTCCGCCCCGGCGATGGCGCCCGACATGCTGCGCCAGGCGCTGCCGTACCAGGTTCAGGATCTGCTGCCGGTGCCCGTCAGCCAGGCCGTGCTGGACTACTACCCCACCTCGCAGGAGGGCGATCGGCTGAACGGACTGCTCGTGGCGGCCGTATCCGAAACCGTCGAGGGGATGATTGCTGCGTTCGATCGCGCCAAGGTGCGCATCACGAACGTCGACCTGGCCTCGTTCGGCCTGGCGCGTGCGGCCTCCAGGCTGGTTCCGCAGGGCACCGCCGCCGTGGTGCACATCGGAGACCACACCACCCAGATCGTGATCCTGCAGGACGGCGTCCCCGAGTTCGTTCGCATCACGCCCGTCGACCTCGACACCACCGCCGTGCTGCGCCGGAAGGCGCTGGTCGTGGAGTCGGGCGAAGCCCCGGCCGCCCCGCACGAGCCCGCGTCGACGGCCACCCTCGACCCCGCCCGCGCGGCGGCCAGCGCGCTGAACGCGCAGTCGGATGCCGCAGCAGCCGCCGCCATGTCGCGCCGCGCGCAGCTGCGCGGCGACCTCGGCCGCCGCCCCGTGACGGAGCTGGTCGGCCGGATCAGCACCACGCTGCGCTTCTACCTGAACCGTCCGAATGCGGCATCCGTGCAGCAGGTGCTGCTGTGCGGCGCGGGCTCGGCCGTGCGAGGCATCACCTCCGGCCTCGCCGAGGACATCTCCGTGCCCATCCGTCAGATCGGCCTCGGAGACGTCGCCGACCTGCGCGGCGCGGAGCCGGCAGGCGAGTCGGCGCTGAACATGGTCTCGACACTGGGACTCGCACTGGGAGGAGCACGATGATGGCACGCGCAGTCGCGCCGCAGGTCGGCGCCGCACCCCGGGTGAACCTGCTGCCCCGCTCCGAGCTCGAGCGCCGCGAACGCGAGCGCCTCACCGGGACGTGGGCGCGTGTCGTGCTCGGCGCCCTCGTGCTGACCGCCATCCTCATCGGCGCCGCCTACGCGTGGAACCAGTTCGCCCAGCAGCAGCTGGCCGCAGAGCAGGCACGCACCACCACGCTCACGGGCCAGATCGCGGGCCTCTCCGACGTCAGCCGGTCGCTGCAGACCGAGCGCGACCTGATCGCGTACCGGGCCGAGGCGATGGGGTCCGACCTGGCCTGGTCGGGGATCTTCGCCAAGGCCCGGGGCGCGCTCCCCGCGGACGTCACGCTGGTGGGCTTCGACCTGACCGTCGGCGCCGTTCCGGATGCCGCCTCCCAGCAGGCGGATGCCGAGAAGGCCAAGGCCGCGGCGAAGGAGGCCGTGGGCCTGACCGGCACCATCACGGTCTCCAGTCCCACACCGCGCGACATGGCGCCCTACGCCCGCGCGCTGCGCCAGGTGGAGGGGATCTCCGGCGCCGACGCCAACGCGATCGCGACGGACAGCGGCAGCGGCTACCTGTACACGATCGACATCACCTTCGATCAGACGGTGTACTCGAACAGCTTCGCCCCGGCAGGGAAGGCCGCGAAATGAACAAGCAGCTGATCACCCTCATCGGGGCTCTCGTGACCGTCGGCGTCGTCGTCCTCGGCGTCCTGCTCGGCGCTGTGCCGCTCCTGACGGGCGGCCTCACCGCGCTCGAGCAGACCACGCAGGCGGCATCCACCAACGCGACCTACTCGCAGCAGATCGATTCGCTGAACGCCGCGAAGAAGAACCTGGCGCAGACCGAGGCCTCAGTCTCCGCACTGCGGGCGCAGATCCCGGAGAAGCCGCTGCTGGACCAGGCGTTCGACATCGTCGACGCGGCCGCGACGGCGTCGGGCGCCACGATCACCAGCATCACGCGCGGCGAGCTGACCGCGTTCGAGCCGCGGCCGGCGCCGCCGCGTTCCGGTCTGGTCATCGAGAAGCCGGCGGCGACGCCGACTCCGGCGGCGGATGCTCCGGTATCCGACGGCACCGGACCGGTGTCCGATGCCAAGACCACCGCCTCGGCGGCCGACGCGAACGCGGCAGCGACCAGCGCCGACGCCAACGGGACGGCCGCGTCACCGGCATCCGGAGACACCGCGGCGAAGCCCGCGGACGCCGCCTCCGGACGGCAGCAGGTGCGGGTCTCGATCGCGGTCAGCGCGCCGACGATGGATGCCGTGCAGCAGTTCCTCGACGGGCTCCGCGACGCCCAGCGGCTGGTCGCGATCGACAAGGCGACGGTGACGGCGGGATCGGACGGCTTCGACATCAAGGTCGAGGCCATCACGTTCCTGCGCACGGACGGGAGTGCACAGTGATCCTGGAACAGCTCGGCGACCTGCTCGGAACAGCCGCGCGCGCAGGCGCCTCCGACGTGCACCTGACGGCTCGATCCGTGCCGCTCATGCGGGTGGATGGCGACCTGGTGACCATCCCCGGCTATGTGGACTCGCTCAGCCGCGACTGGGCGGAGGCCGCTGCGCAGGCGCTGATGAACGCACCGCAGCGCGAGGAGTTCGAGACCAGGCACGAGGTCGACCTGGCCCATGCCACCCCCGGCATCGGCCGCTTCCGCGTGAACGTCTTCCGGCAGCAGGGCGAGGTCGCCATGGCGCTGCGCTTCGTGCCAGGCGGCGTGTTCACCATCGAGCAGCTCGGCGCGCCCGCCGTCGCCCGCGACCTGGCCCTGCGTCCGCGCGGCCTGGTGCTGGTCACCGGCCCCACGGGCTCGGGCAAGTCCACCACCCTCACCGCGATGGTCGACGTCATCAACAGCACCCGCCCGGTGCACGTCGTGACCATCGAGGACCCGATCGAGTTCCACCACGAGTCCAAGCGGGCGCTCATCCACCAGCGCGAGGTCGGCAGCGATACGGCATCCTTCACCGAGGCGCTGCGCCGCGTGCTGCGCCAGGACCCCGACGTGATCCTGGTCGGCGAGCTCCGCGACCGGGAGTCGATCTCCACGGCGCTGTCCGCCGCCGAGACCGGCCACCTGGTGCTGTCCACCCTGCACACGCAGGGCGCCGCGAAGTCGATCAACCGACTGGTCGACGCGTTCCCGTCCGATCAGCAGGGGCAGATCCGCACGCAGCTGGGCGACACGCTGCAGGGCATCATCAGCCAGACGCTGCTGCCCCGCGCGCAGTCGCAGGGCCGCGTCATCGCCACCGAGGTGCTGATGAACGTCCCCGCCGTGGCCAACCTCATCCGCGAGGGTCAGGTCTCGCAGCTGTACTCGGCCATGCAGGCCGGGTCGTCGGTGGGAATGCACACCCTCGACCAGGATCTGCGGCGGCTGATCAGCTCGGGCGCCATCGCCCCCGCCGTGGCACGCACCTTCGCATCCGACCCCCGCTCGCTGGAGAACGTGCACGTGAGCTCGGTGGGCGTGGACGCGGAGTCGTGGTCCAACTACGCCGGCGGGTCACAGCTCAACGATTGGGGCTCCTGATGGCTCTCGTCCAGGAGTACGAGTACCAGGCCGTCGACCCGGCCACCACCAAGACCGTCAAGGGCACGATGGATGCCCCCAGCGACTCCGTCGTGGTGGCCAAGCTGCGCGCGCAGGGGCTCACACCGCTGCACGTCGGGCTGGTGTCGAAGTCCGGCCTGAACATGGAGATCAATCTCCCCAAGCTGCGCAAGGGCATCCCCGCCTCGACGCTGGCGGTGTTCTCGCGGCAGATGGCCGCGCTGGTCAACGCGGGCCTGCCGCTGCTGCGGACTCTCACGGTGCTGGCGGAGCAGGCCGACGACAAGCAGCTGCAGAGCGTGCTGATCGTGGTGCAGTCCGACGTGGAGAGCGGGTCCTCGTTCTCGGCGGCGCTGGGCCGGCATCCGGATGTCTTCCCGCCGCTGATGGTGTCGCTGGTGCAGATCGGCGAGACCGGCGGATTCCTCGGCAAGGCGCTGGACTCCGTGGCCGAGAACTACCAGAAGCAGTCCGACCTGCAGAACAAGATCAAATCGGCGACCACCTACCCGATGGTCGTGCTGATCATCGCCGTGCTCGGCGTGTTCGCCATGATCACGTTCGTCGTGCCGGTGTTCAAGAACATGTTCGCCGGGCTCGGCAACGCCCTGCCGCTGCCCACGCAGATCCTGGTGACACTGTCGGAGAACATGCTCTGGATCGCGCCGATCCTGGTCGTGCTGGTGATCGTCGGGCTGGTGTGGTGGAGCCGCAACAGGTACACGGATGCCTACCGCAAGGTCGTCGATCCGTTCAAGCTCAAGCTGCCCATCTTCGGGCCGCTGATCACCAAGATGGCCGTCGCGCGGTTCTCGCGGAACCTGTCGATGATGCTGGATGCCGGGGTGCCGATCATCCAGGCGCTGGCCATCGTCGGGCAGGCGTCGAACAACTGGCGCATCGAGGAGACCGTGCGCGAGATCCAGGACTCGATCCGCGCGGGGCGCTCGTTCGCCGCGCCGCTGGCCAAGGCCGAGGTCTTCCCGCCCATGGTGGCGCAGATGGTCGCGGTCGGCGAGGAGTCCGGAACGCTGGCCGAGATGCTCGCCAGCATCGCGGAGTTCTACGAGGACGAGGTCGAGACCGCCACCGAGCAGCTGTCGTCGCTCATCGAGCCGGTGCTCATCGTCGGCCTCGGCGTGATCATCGGCGGCATGGTGATCTCGCTGTACATGCCGATCTTCACGCTGTACGGGGACATGGCCAAGCAGGGCTGACCCTCCGACCCTTCGCCCACCCGACCCTTCGACAGGCTCAGGGACCCGCCCACGTGGGTCGCTGAGCCTGTCGCTTTTACTGAGCGAGCGTCAGCGAGTCGAAGTGAAGCGCCGTCCCGCATCACACCGTGACGCGGAGGATCTCCTCGATGGTCGTGATGCCCTGCGCGACCTTGGCCCAGCCGTCCTCACGCAGCGGCACCATGCCCTGAGACAAGGCGATCTCGCGGATCTCGCCGCCCGTGGCGTGCGACACCAGCGCGTGCTCGACCTCCTCGGTCACGTTCATGACCTCGTGCACGGCCACGCGGCCGCGGTAGCCGGTGTTCGAGCACGCCGAGCATCCCACAGCCCGCTGCACGCGGGCGCCCTGCGCGAGGTGGACGGGCATGCCGAGCGCGACCAGCGACGCCTCGTCGGTGTCCAGCGGAGCCTGACAGCGGGTGCACAGCCGGCGGGCCAGGCGCTGGGCGACCACGGCGGTCAGCGCGGTGGCCACCAGGAACGGCTCCGTGCCCATCTCCGTCAGGCGGGTGAGGGCACTGGGCGCATCGTTGGTGTGCAGCGTCGACATCACCAGGTGGCCGGTGAGCGCCGCCTCCACAGAGATCAGGGCGGTCTCGCGGTCGCGGATCTCGCCGACCAGCACCACGTCGGGGTCGGCGCGCAGGATCGACCGCAGCGCGGCGGCGAAGGTGAGACCGGCGCGCGGGTTCACCTGCACCTGGTTGATGTCCGGCATCCGGTACTCCACCGGATCCTCGACGGTGATCACGTTCACGCGCGGGTTGGCCACCTCGCGCAGCGCGGTGTACAGCGTGGTCGACTTCCCCGAGCCCGTGGGGCCGGTCACGAGCACCATGCCGTGCGGGCGGGTGATGGCGTCCTTGAAGGCCTTCTCATTGGCGGCCGAGAACAGCAGATCGTTCATGCTGGTGTTCTGGCCGCCGTTGTCGAGGATGCGCATGACGATCTTCTCGCCCCACACCGTCGGCAGCGTGGCCACGCGCAGGTCCACGGCCCGCCCGTCGTGCATGACCGAGATGCGGCCGTCCTGCGGGATGCGCTTCTCGGCGATGTCGATCGACGACATGATCTTCAGGCGCGAGATGACGCCGTCCTGGATGCTGCGGTCGGCGCGCTGCATCTCGTGCAGCACTCCGTCGATGCGGAACCGCACCGTGAGCCGCTGCTCGCCGGGCTCGATGTGGATGTCGCTGGCACGGTCGTTGATGGCCTGCGTGATCAGCAGGTTGACGAAGCGGACGATCGGGGCATCGGCATCGCCGTCGTCGAGCTGCTCTGTGAAGGTGACGTGCGATGCGCCCGAGGTCTCGCCGATCTGCTCGGAGAGGTCGGTGAGCTCGCTGTCCGAGCGCAGATACCGCTCGAAGGCGCGGCTGAGGGCATCCTCCGCCACGACCACGGGAACGATGCGCAGGTCGGTCACGCTGGCGACGTCGTCGAGCGCGATGATGTCGGTCGGGTTGATCATGCCGACGGTCAGACGGTTCCTGCGGATGCGCAGCGGCAGCAGGCGGTAGCGCCGGCACAGCGCCTCGGGCACCAGCGCGATGACCTCGGGATCGAACTCGTACTCGGTCAGGTCGGTGAACCGGTGGCCGGTCGCCAGTGCCACGGCCTCGGCGACCTGCTGCTCGGTGACGCGGCGGTCCTGCACCAGCCGCCGTGCGAGCGCCTCGCCGTCGCCGACCTCGTCGATGGTGGCGGCGATCTCCTCCGCGCGGGCCGCACCCGCCAGTACGAGATACTCTCCCAGTCCGCGCACGGCAGACATCCTTTCCCCTTCGCGCTCTACCCGCCCCCGCAGATTCCCCATCTTGATGAACGCCTTCGGGACATCCTATGCGTCGTCGCGCGCAAGGGGAATGGGCGTGATGATCTCGGTACGGTCGTTCTGCGCCGGCCCGGGAGCGAATGTCGCCGCACGCACTTAGGCTTGCAGCCATGACTGACGTTCTGCCCTCGGGTCTTGCCATCAGCGAGTTCAGCTCCGACATCCGTCCCCAGGACGACCTCTACCGCCACGTCAACGGCGCGTGGCTCGAGGCCGCCGAGATCCCCGCCGACAAGGCGCGCTGGGGCTCGTTCCACCTGCTGGCCGAGCAGGCCGAGAAGGACGTACGTGCGATCATCGAGGAGTCGCAGGATGCCGAGGCCGGCATCCTGAACCGCAAGGTCGGGGACCTGTTCACCGCCTTCATGGACACCGAGCGCATCGCCGCGCTCGGCCTCGCCCCGCTGCAGGAGCAGCTGGCGAAGGTCGACGCCATCGACGGCATCCGCTCCTTCCTCGCCACCGTCGGGAACTTCGACCGCGAGGGCGTCGCGGCACTGATCGGCGTGTTCGTCGAGCCCGACCCGGGCAACCCCGAGCGCTACGTGCCGTTCGCGGTGCAGGCGGGCCTGTCGCTGCCCGACGAGAGCTACTACCGCCAGGAGGGCTTCGAGGCCACCCGCACCGCCTACCGGGCTCACCTCGAGCGCATCCTGACGCTTGCGGGCGACGCGGATGCCGGGGGCACCGCCGACCGGGCCTTCGGCCTGGAGCACGAGATCGCCGCCCATCACTGGGATAACGTCGCCTCGCGCGACGCCGTGAAGACATACAACCTCAAGACCTGGGACGAGTTCCAGCAGCTGGTCGGCGTCGACCTCACACCGTGGCGCAAGGCCGTGTCCACGGCCAACCACGCCGCCTTCGACGAGCTCGTCGTCTACCAGCCCAGCTTCTTCGAGGGCCTGGGCGCCCTGCTGGTCGAGGAGCGGCTCGACGACTGGAAGGCCTGGCTGCGCGCCAAGGTCGTGCACGGCCTGGCCGGCTACCTGACCGACGACATCATCGCCGAGAACTTCTCCTTCTACGGAACCGAGCTCACCGGCACGCCGTCAATCCGCGACCGCTGGAAGCGCGGCGTATCGCTGGTGGAGGGATCCCTCGGCGACGCGGTCGGGAAGATCTACGTCGAACGGCACTTCCCCCCGGCCGCCAAGGCCGCCATGGACGAGCTGGTCGGCAACCTCATCGAGGCGTACCGGCAGAGCATCTCGACGCTGGAGTGGATGAGCCCCGAGACCCGACAGAAGGCGCTGGCCAAGCTCGACACCTTCCGGCCCAAGATCGGCCACCCCGACGTGTGGCGTGACTACGAGGGCGTCGAGATCGATGCCTCCGACCTGGTGGGCAGCGCCCGCAACGCCACGGTCTTCGAGCACGACCGCCAGCTGTCGAAGGTGGGCAAGCCAATCGACCGCGACGAATGGTTCATGTCGCCGCAGACCGTGAACGCGTACTACAACCCGCTCATGAACGAGATCGTGTTCCCCGCAGCCATTCTGCAGTACCCGTTCTTCGACCCGAACCGCGACGCGGCCGCCAACTACGGCGGCATCGGCGCCGTGATCGGCCACGAGGTCGGCCACGGCTTCGACGACCAGGGCAGCCGCTACGACGGCGACGGCCGGTTGCAGGACTGGTGGACGGATGCCGATCGCGAGGCGTTCGAGGAGCGCACCAAGGCGCTCATCGCGCAGTACGACGCGCTGGTGCCGGTGGGTCTGCCCGCCGAGAACCATGTCAACGGCGCGCTGACCATCGGCGAGAACATCGGCGACCTGGGCGGCCTGGGCATCGCGCTGAAGGCGTACGAGCTGTCGCTCGGCGGTGCCGACGCCCCCGAGATCGACGGATTCACCGGCATCCAGCGCCTGCTGCTGAGCTGGGCGCAGGTGTGGCAGCAGAAGAGCCGCGAGGCCGAGACCATCCGCCTGCTGACCATCGATCCGCACTCGCCCAACGAGTTCCGCTGCAACCAGATCGTCAGCAATATCGACGCGTTCTACGACGCGTTCGGCGTGGACGAGGGCGACGCACTGCACCTGCCGAAGGAGCAGCGCGTCACGATCTGGTGAGCAGGCTCCCACCGGTCGCGAGCAGGGGGTTACGATAGCCGAGTCAGTCGGATGCCCCCAGCTCCCCCCGCCGCGCATCCGGTCGCCGATGCATACTTCTGCCGTGAGGAATCCTGCGTGAGCTCCCCCTCCGCTGCGGGCCCAGACCCGTCCGAGAGTGCGTCGGTCGCGCCCGTCGACGGCACCGCCACCGCACCACGCCGCTCCCAGCGGGGTGGCCGCCGCGCTCCGCGCCGCGCCGCCATCGGACGCCGGTCGTTCGCGTCGTCACTGCGCGCCCTGGAGGAGCTCGCGACCTCGGGTGCGCAGGTGTCGGTGCACGTCGCCGATCTGGACACCGGTCGCTCGGTGCTGTCCGGCGACGACCACGTACCGCTGCCCATCGCCGGGCTCGGGTTCGTGCCGGTGCTGGTGGAGACCGCAGCGGCGCTGGAATCGGGCGCGCTCGATCCGCTGCGCATCGTCGACCGGAACGCCGACGGGTTCGTCTCCGGCTCGGGTCTGTGGCGCAGCCTGCGCGCGCCGGCGCTGCCGCTGATCGACCTGGCCGTGCTGGCCGCCGCCACCGGCGACCCGAATGCCGCCAACGCCCTGCTCGACGCCGTCGGCCACGATCAGGTACGTGCGCGCATGGTCAGCCTCGGGATGCCGCGCAGCGCCGTGCTGGATCACTTCCGCGACAAGCGCGGACCGGACGACGCCCCGCACGTGGCGGTCGGCACCACCCGCGAGTTCTCCCGGCTGTTCGCCGCGCTGGTGAATTCGACCGTGGTGGATGCCGCCGTCAGCGTGCAGGTGGCCGAGTGGCTGAGCCTGAACCACGATCTCAGCCTGGTGGGAGCCGCCACGGGGCTGGATCCGTTCGCGCACGAGCACGACTCCCACGGGCTCCTGTTCATCAACAAGACCGGCCGCGATCGCGGCGTGCGCGCCGAGGCCGGCGTGCTCGCGGGTCCCCGTGCCGGCGTCGCCTACGCCCTGACCGTGTGCTTCGACGATCTGTCGATCAGCCACCGGCTGCGCGCGCACGAGGCCTTCCGCATCCTCGGCACCGACCTCATGGAGTACACGCACTGATCGGTGGTGCGGACGAAGGCTGTCGCGCGACGGGAACTGCAGCGCGAACCGGGGGCGGTCGGCCACCGTCGAGGGATGATCCCCGCTGACTGGACTCCGCACCGCCGTGACGACGGAGAGCTCGTGGGCTGGATCCGACCCGAGGGCGAGGACTGGGTCGCGATCGATATGCTCGGGCGCACGGCATCCGCTCCTGTGGACTGGCTCGATGCGGAGGTCGCCCTCGAGGAGGCCGGGCTGGCGTGGCTCGCGGATGTCTGGATGCTGGAGGGCGAGGCATCCGCACCCCTCCGCGTGCGCTTCGTCGAGGTGACGCCGTCGGATGCCGGAACCACGGGCCGCGTCGTGGTGAAAGTCGACGACTTCGGCGACATGCAGCGCACGCCGGCCGAGCGCTTCACGCTGCCGTGGCCGGCGCCCGCCCGGCTGCGGCCCGCGCGCCCCGGCGACCGGACGGCCGAACGCTCGGCTGACCACGTGCCTCACGGAATCGCCGCCCCTGATGGTCGTCCGCGCCCCTGCTCAGTGGCGTGACTGAACAGGGGCGGTGACGCTGAACAGGGGCGGTGACGGACCCGTATCCTCGGCACGAGCGTCACGGCATCCGACTCAGCTGACGCCCTTCATGAGCTTCAGCACGGGCTTCGCCGACAGCGCCAGCCCCAGGCCGACGACGATCGCGATGCCGCCGAGGACCGAGAAGTACGGCACCTCGTTCGCCGGGTCGTAGAACTGCACGAGCCAGCCCGAGATCGCCGTGCCCAGCGAGATCGACAGGAAGAACAGGGCCACCATCTGCGCCCTGAAGTGCGAGGGTGCGAGCTTGGTCGCCGCCGACAGGCCGATCGGCGAGAGCAGCAGCTCGGCGATGGTGAACACCAGCAGGATGCCGACGATCGCCAGCAGCGGCGTGGAGTTCTCGCCTCCATTCGCGAACGGCAGGAACAGCAGGAACGCACCGCCCATGACCATCGTGCCCAGCGCGAACTTCACCGGGGTGGTGGGCTGGCGCCGGCCGAGCTTGGTCCAGAGTGCGGCGAACACCCCGGAGAGCACGATGATGAACACCGGGTTGATGGACTGCACCCACACCAGCGGCATCTCCAGGCCGAAGATCATGCGGTCCAGTCGCTTGTCGCTGTACACCGTCAGCACGGTGAACTGCTGCTGGTACAGCGACCAGAACGCCACGCTCGTGATGAACAGCGGTACGAACGCCCACACCCGCGAGCGCTCGGTGGCGTCGACGTGGCGGCTGGACAGGATGATCGAGAAGTACGCCAGCGTGGCCACCAGAGCGCCGATGATGACGATGCTCGCGAGGTTGTCGGCGCGGACCGCGCCGACCAGCGTCAGCACCACGATCAGCGCGATTGCGACGACTGCGATGCCGATCACCAGCGGGTAGCGTCGGGCGGGCAGTGGGTTCGGCACAGCGGATGCCGCGGCGGGCAGTGCGCGACGTCCGAAGCTGTACTGGACCAGGCCCGCGACCATCCCGACCGCGGCCAGGCCGAAGCCCCAGTGGAAGCCGACGGTGTCCTGCAGCAGGCCGGTCAGCACCGGCCCGAAGAACGAGCCGAGGTTGATGCCCAGGTAGAACAGCGAGAATCCGGCATCCCGGCGGGTGTCCTCCTCGCTGTACAGCGTGCCGACCACCGAGGTCGCATTGGCCTTCAGCCCGCCCGAGCCCAGCGCGATGAGCACCAGGCCGATGCCCACGCCCCAGAAGCCCGGCAGCAGTGCGAGGGAGGCGTGTCCCGCCACGATCACCATCGCGCTGAAGAACAGCACGCGCTCCGAGCCGAACAGCCGGTCGGCCAGCCAGGCGCCCAGGATCGTGGACAGGTAGACCGAACCGCCGTACGCGCCGACGATGCCACCGGCCAGCGCCTCCGGCATCCCGAGGCCGCCGTCCTTGACGCTGAAGTACAGGTAGATGAGCAGGATGCCCTGCATGCCGTAGAAGCTGAAGCGCTCCCACATCTCGACGCCGAACAGATTCGCGAGAGCTCGTGGCTGCCCGAAGAAGGTGGCGCCCGAAGTGGTGGTCTCGGGCGCTGCGGGTGAAGAAGGCATTGCTTCAGCTTAACCGGCGGGCATTCTGGGGCCGATGTCGGACCCGGTCGAGGCATTCCCGAACCGCTGATCGGATGCCCGACCCGCCCCGCGTTTCGTTCCACGGGCCGCGAGGGGCAGACTGTGACTGTGCGAACCATCCGTGATCTCGACACCGTAGAACTCATCATCGACGCGCAGGGGCTGCTGGACAGCATCCGCGGACCCGAGCGCGTGATCGACGCGGGTACGCTGCGCGCGCTGCAGCAGTCCGGCAACTACGTCGTGGGCCTGTTCGACGGCGACGACGGCTCCGAGCGCATGGTCGGGGCCTCGATCGCGTTCTTCGGCGAGCCGGGCAAGCGCACCATGCACTCGCACATCACCGCGCTGCTGCCGGAGTACCGCGGTCGCGGCTGGGGACGAGAGCTCAAGGAGCACCAGCGCCAGTGGGCGTTCTCCCGCGAGGTCGGCCGTGTGACGTGGACGTATGATCCGCTGGTCGCCCGCAACGCGCACTTCTTCCTCACTGTGCTCGGCGCCCGCGTGACGTCGTACACCGTCAACCGCTACGGCATCTTCGGGGGCGGGGATGCCGGCGACGAGAGCGACCGGCTGGACGTGGAGTGGTCGCTGGCCGACATCGCCAGGCCACCGGCATCCGAGGCCGTGCTCGCGACCGTGCAGATCCCGACGGATGTCGAGTCCATGCGCGTCTCGGATCCGGACGCCGCGCACCAATGGCGCCTGCGCCTGCGCGCCGAGATCGAGGAGACGCTCGGCAAGGGCCTGCGCATCGCCGGCTTCGACACCGAGCGCGGCTACCTGTTCACCGCCTGAGTCACCGCCGGGGTGGGAGCACGAACGCCCCGGTGTCGCCGGGGTTGACCGCGATCTCCCAGCGGAAGCCGTCGGGGTCGGCGAAGTAGCCGGAGTACCCGCCCCACTCGCGGCGGGCGGCCTGCGATACGCGTGCGCCGAGCCGCTCGGCCTCGGCGAGCACGGCATCCACCTCCGCCTCGGTCGCGAGGTTGTGCGAGAGGGTGATCGGCGCGATTCCGGATGCCGGTGCTTCGCCGATCTCGGCGGCGAAGCCTGCCACGCTCCAGAGCGAGAGGATCACTCGCTCTGCGACCGGCAGCATCAGCACCTCGTCCGCCTCGAAGAGCGGATGCCAGCCCAGCCCGTCCACGTAGAACGCCCGGCTGCGGGCCACGTCTGCCACGGCGAGGGTGATGAAGCTCACGCGCTGATCCATGCCCCCACCCTGCCACCGGCATCCGACATCTGGAACCCACCGGACCCACGGGTAGGATTGACATGCCCGTGATCACGGGCCATTCCCCGTAGCATCCGACCATTGGAGCCACCGTGGCCGAACAGTCCCGTCTTGACAAGGTCATCGCCCTCGCCCGCCACCGCGGGTTCGTGTTCCAAGCGGGTGAGATCTATGGCGGTTCCCGTTCGGCGTGGGACTACGGCCCCCTCGGCACCGAGCTGAAGGAGAACATCCGACGGCAGTGGTGGCAGACGTTCGTGCGCGGCCGCGGTGACATGGTCGGCCTGGACTCCTCGATCATCCTGCCCAAGCGCGTGTGGGAGGCATCCGGCCACGTCGCCACCTTCACCGACCCGCTGGTGGAGTGCCTGAACTGCCACAAGCGCTTCCGCGCCGACAACCTCATCGAGGACTTCGAGGCGCGCAAGGGCCGCAAGGCCGAGAACGGCCTGGCCGACATCCCGTGCCCGAACTGCGGCAACAAGGGCCAGTACACCGAGCCCAAGGCGTTCTCGGGCCTGGTGAAGACCTACCTCGGCGTCGTCGATGACGAGTCGGGTCTGCACTACATGCGCCCCGAGACCGCGCAGGGCATCTTCGTGAACTTCTCGAACGTGCTCACCGCCAGCCGCAAGAAGCCGCCGTTCGGCATCGGGCAGGTCGGCAAGGCGTTCCGCAACGAGATCACCCCCGGCAACTTCATCTTCCGGACCCGCGAGTTCGAGCAGATGGAGATCGAGTTCTTCGTGCCGCCGGCCGAGGCGCAGCAGTGGTTCGAGCACTGGGTGCAGGCGTGCTGGGACTGGTTCATCGACTTGGGGCTCGACCCGGAGAACATGCGTCAGTTCGACGTGCCCGAGGACGACCGCGCGCACTACTCCGCCGGCACCATCGACGTGGAGTACCGCTTCGGCTTCGCCGGTCACGAGTGGGGTGAGCTGATGGGCGTCGCGAACCGCACCGACTACGACCTGTCTTCGCATTCCGAAGCATCCGGTTCGTCGCTGACGTACTTCGACCAGGCATCCGGCGAGCGGTACACCCCGTATGTGATCGAGCCGTCGTTCGGTCTGACCCGGGCGATGATGGCGTTCCTGGTGGACGCGTACGTCGAGGAGCAGGTGCCCAACGCGAAGGGCGGCACCGATACCCGCACGGTACTCAGGCTCGACCCGCGCCTGGCCCCGGTCAAGGTGGCCGTGCTGCCGCTCTCGCGCAATGAGCGGCTCTCGCCGCTGGCGCGCGAGGTGGCTGACACGCTGCGCGGGCACTGGACCATCGACTTCGACGACGCCGGCGCCATCGGCCGCCGCTACCGCCGCCAGGACGAGATCGGAACCCCGTTCTGCGTCACGGTCGACTTCGACTCGCTCGACGACAACGCCGTGACGGTGCGCGACCGCGACAGCATGGCCCAGGAGCGCGTGCCGCTCGAGGGCCTGCAGGTCTACCTGGCGGAGCGGCTGCGAGGCGCCTGACGTTCCGCACATCCGCGAGAACGCCCCGGTCCGTCTGGATCGGGGCGTTCTGCTGCTGCAGGCCGCGTCCGCGGCTGCGGTGATCGCGGTCGCGGGATCAGGCGGTGGGGCTCAGAAGTCCTCGCCCTCGGCCTGCGAGGGGTGCTTGTCGAACCAGAGGGGGCGGCCGATGAACAGCAGCGCGTCGGTGTCGATGAGGTCAGAGGTGTCGTTCACGAAAGCTCCTTGTGGGTGGTCTCCACCCAGCATCGCGTACGATTCATTGCTTTTAGAGGCGGATACCCGGGAAAGAACTGCACTTCCTTCTCGAAAGGCAAAGATTCGCCGGGCTCAGCGCGAACGGCCCACCGGCGACGGGTCACCGGGCCAGCGGGATCTCCGATCCCAGCGCCTCGAGCTTTCGCGGGTTGGCCATCGAGAACACCCGGGCGATGCGGCCGTTCTCGACGGCGAAGCTCACGGCCGCCATCAGTGCGCCGCCGACCTCGATGCGCGCGGCGAGCCGGCCGTTGACCAGGATCGGCGTGACGGAGTACGGTGCGTCGAGCTTCGCGATGCTGCCGCGCAGGAACGCCACCACGCGCTCCGCCCCGTGCAGCGGGCGCCGTGCCGCGTGGCGCACCAGACCGCCGCTGTCGGTCACCGACACCACATCCGGCGCGAGCACGTCCATCAGCCCCTGCACGTCACCCGAGGCGAGGGTAGCGATGAAACGACGCACCACGCGGTCGTGCTCCGCGGCCTCCACTTCCACCCTCGGGCGGCGCGCGGCGACGTGGTCTCGGGCGCGATGCGCGATCTGCCGCACGGCCTGCGGCGTCTTGCTGACGGCATCCGCGATCTCGTCGAAAGGGATGTCGAAGACCTCGTGCAGCACGAACACGGCGCGCTCGGTGGGCGCCAGCGTCTCGAGCACGGTCAGCACCGCCAGCGACAGGCTCTCGGCGAGCACCGCGTCATCGGCCACGTCGTGGGTGGTCAGCAGTGGCTCGGGCAGCCAGTCGCCGACGTAGTCCTCCCTTCGTCGCGAGACGGTGCGCAGCAGGTTCAGCGATTGCCTGGTGACGATCCGCACGAGGTAGGCGCGCGGATCGCGCACCTGGCTGCGGTCGGCGGCCGCCCACCGCAGCCAGGACTCCTGCAGCACGTCCTCGGCATCGGCCGCCGAGCCGAGCATCTCGTACGCGACCGTGAACAACAGGCCGCGGTGCGTGACGAAGGGGTCCTGGGATGACGCGTCGCCGACACTGGTCATGACTGCGACGCTACGCCGCTCGCCGCCCGTGTGGCCAGGGGCGCCAGCCCGCAGGCATCCGCCAGTCCGTCCGAGGGGATGCCGACGGCGACGTTCATGCGGGCAGTGGCGTTCAGGTAGCCGACCTTCGCAGCCAGCTCCAGCAACGCCGGGGCACCGAGCTCGGACAGCAGCTGGGCGGAGAGCTCGTCGGTGACGGCGGGCGGGGTCTGGCTCATCGCCTCGGCGTACTCCATCACGCGCCGCTCGAGCGGGCTGAACCGGGTGGAATCGCGCCAGATCGGCACCTCGCGGGCCTTCTCCTCGGCGAGCCCGTGGTCGCGGGACATGTAGTAGTGCATGTCCAGGCAGAAGCTGCAGCCGACGGTCGCCGCGCACGCCATGGTGGCCAGGGTGCCGAGGCTCGGGTCCAGTTCGTGCCACTTCTCGGTGCGGCCGCCGAACTTCATCATGTCCATCATCACCGGCCGGTGGTGCCACATCACGCCGAGGGAGTCCGGCACCTTGCCGAGCATCCTCTTCGCCAGGGTCTTCACCACCGCGCCGTACAGACCGGTCACCGGGATGGCGGGGATGCGTGTGCTCTCCATGATCACTTCTCCTTCACGGCACGTCCGTCATGCCTTCGGGCATGAAGACACCGTCCGGCCCGGAAGTGTGACAGCCGGCAGCCGGCAGCCGGCAGCCGGCAGCGGAAGCGCCCGCCCTCAGGCCCGCGCGATGCGCAGCGTCCGCACCTCGAAGGGGTGCAGCGACAGGTCGCCACCGGTGCGGGGATCGTCCAGCTCATCCTCGATGAGAGAGATCTCGCGGATGCCGGCGTGCTCGAAGCCCACGCTCAGCGAACCCGTCGTGCGACGACCCAGCGACTCGTAGACGCGCACGATCGCATCCCCCGAGCGGTCATCGGCCAGCTTCACCGACGAGATCACGATGCCCCTGCCGGTCACCGACACCAGCGGCTCGACCTCGTGCGCGCCTCGTACCACTCGCGCGGGCGCGTTCAGCGCGATCCCCTCGGCGGTCGCGAGCTCCGCATCCGCTCCGATCACCAGCCCGACGACGATCTCGTGGTGACCGTGGTCGGTCTCCGGGTCGGGGAAGCGCGGCGCGCGCAGCAGCGACAGCCGGATGGTGGTCGTCACGTCGTCGTCATCCACTTCCCGGGTGGTGTCGTAGCCGTAGAGGGAGTCGTTCACGAGCGCGACGCCGAAGCCGTCGTCCTCCTGAGCCAGCACGAAGCGGTGCATCGAGGTCTCGAACTTCGCCGCCTCCCAGCTGGTGTTCACGTACGTGACGCGACGTTGGAATCCGAACTGCGTCTCGGCCAGCGTCTCGCGGGCGAAGACGTCGAGCGGGAACGCGAGCTTGAGCAGCTTCTCGGTCTCGTGCCAGTCGATCTCCGTGCGCAGCATCACCGTGCGCGAGCCCGGGGCCAGCGAGATGGTCTGCTTCAGCGTCGACTCCGAGAAGGCCCGCTCGACGGTGATCGTCGGCGCGCATCCCTCGACGGATGCGGTGATCGAGGTGACCTCGATGAGGTCGTCGACCCGGTTCCGGTAGTACCGGTCGATGTCCCACGCGTCCCACATGTTCGGGAAGTCCTGGTGGAGTTGGAACAGGTTCGCGGGCTTGCCCGCGGCAATGGCCTCGCGCCCACTGGCATTGTCGATGGCCGAGGTGATCAGTCCCTCCGGCGAGACCGTCACCGTGATGAGGGCGTTGGAGAGGACGTGCGATCCGTCGGCACCCTTCGAGAGTGCCCCCGGGCTCTCGGCGGCCCCGACGGCCGCGTCATGGGTGAACTCGGCGCCCAGCGCCCGTCCCGAGCCGACCGACGTCGGCGTGAGCACCAGCTCGCGGTCGCCCTCGCCGACGAGGGCCTGCGTGGCGGCATCCCGCACGACATGGGCATCCAGCAGCACTCCGGTGAGCACCTCGACGGCCTCGCGATGCACCCACGCGATCGACGTTCCGGGCAGGATGTCGTGGAACTCGTGCAGCAGCACGAGCTCCCACAGCCGGTCCAGCTCCTCGTACGGGTACTCGGCGCCCCGCTGCACGGCGGCGGTCGTCGCCCACAGCTCGGCCTCGATCAGCGCCTGCTCGGCCCAGCGGTGCAGCGCTTTGGTGGCGTGCTGGCTGGTGAGCGTGCCGCGGTGCAGTTCCAGGTACAGTTCGCCGACCCAGACGGCAGGATCCGTGAGTTCCGCGCGAGCGTCGTCGAAGAAGGCATCCGGATGCTTCCACTCGACCTGCGCGGCGCCCTCCAGCGACGCCATACGCGCGGCCTTGCCGGTCATCTCGCGAGTCGTGCCGCCGCCGCCGTCGCCCCAGCCGACCGGCGCGATGGACATGGTGGCGACTCGGTTCTCCTGGAACTGGCGCGACGCCTTGGCGACCTCGGATCCGCTCAGCTGCGAGTTGTAGGTGTCCATCGGCGGGAAGTGCGTGAACATGCGCGAGCCGTCGATGCCCTCCCACAGGAAGGAGTGGTGCGGGAACCTGTTGCGCTGGTTCCACGAGATCTTCTGGGTGAAGAACCACTCGAATCCGGCACGGCGCATCAGCTGCGGCAGGGCGGGGGAGTAGCCGAAGCTGTCCGGCAGCCACACACCCTTGGAGCGGATGCCGAACTCGCGCTCGAAGAAGCGCTGGCCGTGCGAGAACTGGCGCACCAGCGACTCGCCGGTGGGCATGACCGTGTCGGACTCCACCCACATGCCGCCCAGCGGCAGGAAGCGGCCGGCCTTCACGGCATCCTTCACCCGGGCGTACACCTCGGGGCGGTGCTCCTTGAGCCAGGCGTACTGCTGGGCGCTGGACATGCCGTACAGGAAATCGGGCTGCTCGTCGATGAGCGTGGTCATCGACGAGGTCGTGCGGGCGACCTTGCGGATGGTCTCGCGCACCGGCCACAGCCAGGCGGAGTCGATGTGGGCGTGGCCGATGGCGGCGATGCGGTGCGCGCTGGCATCCGCGGGCGAGGCCAGCACGCCGGCGAGCTGCTGTCTGGCGAGCGGTGCGGTCTCGACGATGTGCTGCAGGTCCAGCACGTCGAGCGCGTCGTCGAGGGCCTGCAGGATGCGCATGCGGCGCGGCCCGGTCTCGGGCAGCTCCGCCTGCAGCTCGATGAGCACCTCCAGGTCGAGGGCCAGCTCGAACACCGACTCCTCGAACACCGCCAGGTCCATGTGCCGCACGCGATACAGCGGCTCGGGGGAGGAGGTGCGGATGTCGCCCTCCTGCGTGGGCAGGAAGGGGTGGTAGTCCAGGAGCACCGGGTTGGAGGCGCCCTCCAGGTAGAACTCCACGGCGGAGCCCGGCGCCGCGTCGATGGCCAGCCACTGATTGCGGGGGTTGATGCTCTTCAGCGGCGTGCCGTCGGGGCGGTACGCCAGGGCCTCGCACTGGAAGCCCGGCATGTTGATGTCGAAGCCCAGGTCGATGAGCGCCTCGACCTTCTTGCCGGCCCAATCCGCGGGTACCTCGCCGCGCAGGCGGAACCACGTGGTGCCCCAGGCCGGCCCCCACATGCTGCCTGCCTCGAAGGGCTGGTAGTCCAGCGCGATCCCCTCGGCGGGGGAGACGGGCTCGCCGGGCAGCGCGTTCGAGGCGATCTCCAGCGGCACCCGGGTGGAGTGGATGGCCGGGCGCACGCGCTCGGTGAGCACGCGATTCACACGGCCGACGGTGAGGGAGGTCTCTTCGTGCACGGCGGGCTCCTTGCGATTCAGGCGGAGGCGGCGGGGTCGATGACGGTGTTGCTCGACGCGTAGGTGCGCGATCCGGTGGCCAGGCCGGGGCGTACCAGCTCGGTGATGCCCCGGTTCGCGAGGATGGCTGCATCCGCGGCATCCGTCGAGGTGATGAAAGCCGGATCAGCACCCGCCTCGCACGCGTCCACCCAGCTCTGGAAGATCGCGCCGCCGGGACTCATCGCGGCACGGCTGAGGGGGAGATCCGTCTCGTCCACCTCGATGACGATGCCCAGCGTGCGCGTCGGAGCGGGACGGCGCTCGCGCAGCTCGGGGATGATCTCGGCGAAGCGACGGCCGATGGGTTTCGCGGCGCCGCCGTTCTCGATCAGCCCCAGCGAGTACTCGAGCTCGGGGAAGTCGGCCAGCGCCCTGCTCACGTCGTGGGAGCACCACCAGGTGATGCCCCACAGGTTCTCGGTGCGCACGGCGCTGCGCACCGTCGCCTCCAGGAAGTCCGGAGTCTCGGCATCCGCAAGACAGTTCGACGGCGCCCCCACTTCCTGCAGCCAGGTGACGCGTCCGGGATCGGTCGTGAACGCGCGAGAGAGCTCGATCAGGTACTCGGCGTGACGATCGGATGCCGTGGAGCGCCCTCCGTAGCGCTGTGCGGTGCCGTTGAAGATCCAGGAATGCACGGTCGTCATCGCCCCCAGCCGTGCGGCGAGCGCTGGCGTGAACGCATGGCCGTCCAGGTACCAGGCCACGTCGTACTCGCTGTGCACGTGCTGCCGATCGGGGGCGCCGCGCTCTGCGGCATCCAGCAGCGTCGTGATCCAGTTCTCGGCCTCGGCGGTGGTCAGCGGCCACGGTGACGGGTGCACCGAGGCCGAGAACTGGTTGGTCTCATTGCCGGTCGTGAAGCCCAGGAAGCTGTCGGCACCCGCCAGTGCCGCACCCAGCCGCTCGACCAGAGCGGCCTGACCGCTGAGCGCCTCGGGGTGCGTGAACATGTTCTTGTCGTGCCAGGTGTACAGCCAGGACGGGATGAAGTCGAAACTCGACAGGTGCCCCTGGATCACGTCCACGCTGGCGTCCAGGTCGAACTCGGCCGCGGCATCCACCACGGCGCGCACATCGGCGACGGCCTGCTCGCGGATCAGCGTGCGGTTGGGCTGCAGCACTGGCCACAGCGGGAAGATGCGCACATGATCCAGACCCAGCTCCGCCAGACCGGCGAAGTCGCGGCGGACGTCGTCCAGGTTCAGAGACAGCCACGAGTGCATCCAGTCCTTCGACGGCGTGTAATTGGCGCCGAAGCGCACCGGTGCACTGGGGTCGAGCGTGGTCGGCATCCTCGAATCGTACCCGCGGGCGCGTAGGCGGGGAGGCGAGTGTGTATCCCCGCCCGGTAGAATCCCTCTGATCGCGCTGTGGGGGCGCTGCGAAGGGATGCAGGATGACGGAGACCACTGTGAAGAAGCACCAGGACTACAACCCGGGCCCCCGGGTGGGCATCACGTTCTCAACCTTCGACCTGCTGCACGCCGGGCACATCATGATGCTCGCCGAGGCCAAGCGGCAGTGTGACTACTTGATCTGCGGCCTGCAGATGGACCCGACGCTGGACCGCCCCGAGAAGAACGCTCCGACCCAGACGGTCGTCGAGCGCTACATCCAGCTGCGCGGCTGCGAGTATGTCGACGAGATCGTGCCGTACTCCACCGAGCAGGACCTCGAGGACATCCTGCGCTCCTTCAAGCTCGACGTGCGCATCGTCGGCGACGAGTACATCGACCGCGATTTCACGGGTCGCGCGTACTGCGAGGAGGCCGGCATCGAGCTGTACTTCAACAGCCGCGACCACCGCTTCTCCAGCTCGGGTCTGCGCAGGATCGTCGCGGCCAAGGAGGCCGAGCGCGTCGCGCGCGGCTGACTCGGAGAGCGTGCCGCAGGGATAACCTGACGGCATGATCGAGGTGGCTGCAGGCAGTGCACACGCGGCGCGGGAGCGTCGACGGACCTGGATGCTGGGCGGCGGGCTGCTCGCGGCGTCGGCTCTGCTGAGTCTCGCGATGCGCGGTTCGTTCTTCCTCCCGACAGTGCCGTTCGTCTCGCCGCCGGATGTGCTGTTCGCCGCGGGCGCGGTGGTCTTCGCCGTTGGTCTGGGGCGCTCGGGCAGCGTCACCGGGCGCCGTCCGCTGGGGACATCGGCCGTCGTAGGTCTGGCGGTGTGGCTGCTGCTGGCACCACCGCTGTTGAGTGTGCTTCAGCCGGAGATCTCGATGGGGGCGGATGCTGCGGAGCGGACCGATCTTCTGGTGCTCTCGGCGATGCTGAGCATCACGGGCGAGGTGATCGCGCTGGCCCTCGCGATCGTCGGCGTCATGCAGATCGGCCGGGGAGGCGTCGTTCCGCAGCCGTGGCAGTGGGCGCCGCTGTGGGCGCTGCTCGCAGTCGTCGCAGTGCGCGTCCTGCGATCAGGGTTCCTGTTCGGCCAGCAGGGCCTGGGGCAGGAGGCTCTCGTCGTGTTGGACGGTACGGGCGCGCTCCTCGAGGCCGTCGCGGTCGGGTTCCTCGGTGTATTGGCGATGGTCCTCGCCGCACGCCCGTCGTCGGGCTCGACGATGATCTACAGCTCGGGGGAGTGAGCGTCACTCACCATCGACGGGGCCGGATCGCACGACGAATCCGAGGGAGCGGGCGTAGTCCTCCTTCACGATGTCGAGGTGCGCGGAGCTCTCCAATGCTCCCACCTGCGGGAGCGACCGCAACTCCTCGAGTACGGACAGCGCTCCGGCCGACGACGAAGAAGAAGCCCTTGACACTGCGGGAGACGGCGCGACCGATTCGCCGGTCAACCGTCCGGAGGGCGTCCGCGTCAGCCGGTGACGGTGAGCACGGCGTGCTCGTCGCCGCCGTCCTCCGCCCAGCGCAGAGAGGCGGTCAGGATGCCGCGCAGCACCTCGAGGTCGATCTCCTCCAGATCCTTGATGTACAGGCATCCGACGCCGGTGGTGTGCGGACCGAGACGGGCGAGATCGTGGGCGTGCGCGGCCGTCGACTCCAGGTACAGCGTCGAAGCCGCCTTGCGCGGCGCGAACGCCAGCAGCGGCATGTCGCCCTCGGTGCCGGTGGGGTAGCGGTAGTGGCAGTTGCCGAAGCCGACGATCGTGCCCCACAGCTCGGGTTCGCGGCCGGACACCGCCTGTGCAGTAGCGCAGTCAGGGTCTCGGCGTCACGACGGCGCTTGGCGGGGGTGACTCCGGCGAGGAAGGCGGCGACGCTGCCGCCGGTCGGCCTCACTCCGCGGCCTTCGCCGCCTTGGCGGCGGCCTTCATCGCCTTCTTGTGCTCGCGCACCTTAGCCAGCGATTCGGGCGAGACGATGTCGGCGACGCTGCGGTCCTGGGCGGTGGCGGCGACGGTCGCGGCATCCGTCGCCTCGGTGCGCTGCTGGATCTTCAGGGGGCCTGCGAACGCGGTCTCCATCGGCACCTGCTGGTCCAGGAGCATCCCGACCAGCAGCGCGAGCGGGTTCTCGGTCAGCAGTTCGTCGGCGGCGGTGTCTCCGGTGATGTGAAGGGACATCGTGCAAGTCTGCCATTCGTTGCAGCTGTCCTTGGTGCCTTGTTGTGCGCACTGGGTGTGGGTGTGGGCAGAGTCCGTCAAGGCATCGATCACATATTGACATCTGTTCCATATATACGATAGATTCGTCGCTTGAAAGGAGTGGACATGGACGCCGTGCAGCAGATCACAGTGCCCGTCCCAGCGGAGCGTGTGAGCGAGTTCTATAGATGGTTCGCCGACTGGTGCGAAGGCGCGGAAGGTCAGGTTTCGATTGCCGCGGTTCGAGAGACGACTACGTCGAACGAGGGCAGCGTGATAGATGAAAATGACGATCTCGTCCAGGCTGGTGCCCGATGGTGGCGACTTCTGACTCTGTCGGAGCGCGCCATCTGGAATATGTGGATTGATGCCGCCCCCGGCCTTGTTCCCGACAGTGAGATTGTCAAGCAGCTCAACCTTCGTGATGCGGGCAGCATTCGCGGAAAGATCAATCGGCTTGCCGGCAAGGGCAGCGCGGCGGGCTTTCCGGTGGGATGGCAGAGTCACGTTATCGACCCAATGACTGGGAGCAGGATGTACGGCCTCCGAGACATGGACCAGAAAGACCATGATCCGGGCTTGGCTGCAAGTGAGTATGCAGCCATCCTCAGAAAGGCGCGAGTAGTCGCGCAAGGTTAGGAAGAGTAGAGCAGATGGCCAACAACAACGTCAAGACTTGGTACTCGATCGGATCGGCGTGGCTGGGCCGGGGGCTTCCCGATGCCAATCTTCCCCTTCTGCGTCGTGTGACCGAGGCAATCTCCATCGATCGCTTTGAGTGGACGCCAGGGAGGGACCACGTCGTGGCAATTCGTCGCGATGGGCGGAGGCCGCTCAAGATTTACTACGGTTTCACAACGGGATTCAAATCTGAGGAAGAGATCCTTGAGGTCGTCGGCGACGTCCACCGGTGGCCGACATCTAAGACTCGTCGGAACTGGGGCATAACGCACCCGGAGAACAAGATTCGATGACCTGGTGGGCTCGGGCGGCTGCTCACGGCGACCTCTAGCGCAAAACCGGCCGCGCCGACCCGCATCACCGCATGGTTAGCACACCTGCTGGTCGAGCAGCATCCCTGTGAGAAGTGCGAGCGGATTGTTCGTGAGCAGATCGTCGGCGGCGGTGTCTCCGGTGATGTGAAGGGCCATGGGCTCTATCCTCTCTCACGACCGGATGTCGGTGCGCAGACGCAGAGTTGGATTGGCGAGTCCGCTGCGAAGGGGGCGCCATCCCAGCCGCCGAAGCGCTCGACCAGCCGGAGTCCGGCGTTTTCGAGAAGTAATGGCAGCTCCTGGGGGAAGATGCTCCGCACCTCGAGCGACACCTTCTGGAAGTCGGGTTCCGAGTCTGTCGAGAAGTACCACGTTCCGCGAGTCACTTGCGCGGCGGCATCGTAGGCGTCGTCGACGTCGACCTGGACGTCGCCGCGGTCGGGATCGGTAAAAGAGGTGCGCGGACGCCACATCCCGTCGGCGCCAGCCAGAAGCCGCACGTTCGGATTGAAGACGTCGAATGCGAATCGCCCGCCCGGTGCGAGGTGCCGTCTGACTGCGCGAAAGCACTGCACGATGGCGTCGGCGTCGTGCAGGTGCAGCAGGGCGTTGGCCGCGATGAAGATGAGGTCGAACTCGCCGCCCAGGTCGAAGTCACGCATGTCGCCTTGCAGCCACTCGACTGACACGCCTCGCTCATCGGCCTTCCGGCGCGCCTCGGCCAGCATGTCCGGCGACAGGTCGAGTCCGACGCTCGGGTTCCCATCGGCCGCGATCGGGATCAGCTTGTGCCCCGTGCCGCATCCGAGTTCGAGCACGCGCCCTCGCTTGCCGTCGGCTTCGGCGCGGTAGAAATTGACTGCCGCTTCGTCGGCCGGAAACAACAGATCGTACAATCTCGCGTCCGAGTACAACTCCTGTGTCATTCGGGCCTCCTGGGTGCCCATGCTCTCACGACTGTGTCAGAGTGTGCGCTGACGCGGTTCGGGGGAGTCACGCTCACCGCATGGTTAGCGCACCTGCTGGCCCAGCAGCATCCGCACCAGCAGCGCCAGTGGGTTGTTCGTGAGCAGGTCGTCGGCGGCGGTGTCTCCGGTGACGTGAAGGGCCATGCCGACAGTCTGGCATCGCGGAGGCGTAGGGAGAAGCAGGTCTACGTGATAGGCATGTAATCTGCATGTGAGGTATGCTTATTGCATGACGACGATCCAGGTTCGCAACGTCTCCGAGGAGACGAGCCGCGCGCTCAAGGCCAAGGCTGCGCTCGAGGGGCGCTCGCTGAGCGACTATCTGCTGCGTGAACTCGATCGCATCGCCACACGCCCGAGTCGAGCCGAGCTGCTGGAGCGGATCGCGAGCCGTGGTGTCGCCACGCTGGAACCGGCAGCACAGGTGCTCGCCGAGCAGCGGCCTGGTCGATGACGTTCGTCGTCGATGCATCTGCGGTCGCCGAGATCCTGTTCGGAACCGAGGCAGGGCAAAGGGCGGCCGCACTGATAGGCGGGCATGAGCTGCTGGCGCCACAGCACCTCACGGCTGAGGTCGCCTCCGTCATCCGTGGATGGTCGCTCAGTCGGCAGATCACCGACGAGCAGGCCCTGCGAGCGCTCGGCGAGTTCGACGCTCTCGGCGTCGAGCTGGTGCCCATGATGTCGATGCTGCCTGCCGTGTACGCCCTGCGGCACAATGTGAGCTCCTACGACGCCATGTACGTCGTGCTCGCGCGCGCGGCGCAGTGCTCACTGCTGACCCTCGATGCTCGTCTCGCTGCGGCTGCCCCTGATTGCGCGCTGCTCCCGTGATCCGTTGCCGCCTGTTCCTTGCCGGTCGAGTCATCTCATCGGCGTCGCGCGGGCGGGTTCAGATCTCTCGATTCCGTCGCGGCGCGCTGGGCTACGTCCGCGACTGCAGATGCTGCACAAGGCCGTCGAGGCGGCCTCGAATCCAAGCGCTCAGAAGCCGGTGCTACGGGAGATGGCGAGCAAGACTCGGGCTCACGGCGTAGTAGAAGGCGATGAAGCCGCGTCCGAGGAACGTGGGCTGAAGGCGCTCGTCGCGGAACTTGCGGAGCACCATGACCTCAGGCGCTTCGTAGCTTCCATAAACCGCAGTCGCCACATAGCATCCGCCGGACTTCTTCGCGACAGCGGACTGCGAGGACGGCTGACGATGCTGCGGGCGAGGGCCTTCGAGTTCAGCCTTCATCGACGAGTACGTCCTCGGGAGGACGTACTCGGGATTCCCGGCGAACGCCTGAAGCCTGTCCCGGCAGGACTGCTCGGCCTGCATCGCTTCGAGGACGTCGCCCAGGTCGTCGTGAGGCGGGTACGGCAGCTGCTCGAACTGGCGAGCGATCGGATATCGCTCATAGGTGTCGATCGCCTTTCGGATGATGGCGACCGCTCCCGCCGCATCGCCGCCCACGAGCGCCGTCTTCCAGAGATTGCGCAGGTTGCCGAGGTCGTAGTGTCCGTCGATGCGGAACGACTCGATCGTCTTCTCTGCTGATGCGAAGAACTGGCCTCTTCGCTTCAGATCGGTCGCCTCCCACCTGAGCTCAGCCGAGCGGGAGGCTTCGAACCGATCAGACTCGACGAATTCTCCTCCGCCGGTTCGCCAGCCGACGCCGATGCCGGTGCGCCCGCTGGCCTTGTCCTCGTCAGACATCCGCTTGAGTTCGACACGGCCGAGGAGCCCCTCGTTCACATAAGGCATCATCGGCGTATCAAGCTCGGCCACGAACGCGTGAATCAAGTCCCTCAGCTCTTCGAACTTGCCGTCAGGTGTCCATACCATGTGGTGTCGATCCTCTCCGCGCTCGGCATCGGCTTCGGCGCGAGCAGACCGCGGCGTGCGGCTTCAGCGTTCGCGCCAGCATAGCTGCTGGGGCATCCGGTGCAGTGGGCTTCCTCAGTTGATGATCTCGCCGCGGGTCTCGATGATGGCGGCGATGCGGTCGCGCCACCCCTGCAGGACCTCGGGCTCCAGGCGCGTCCAGTCGTGCACCTCCTCGATCACGCGCAGCGGTGCGCTGGTGCGGTAGGAGCGGGTCGGGTTGCCGGGGAACTTCTTGTCGGTCACGTTCGGGTCGTTCTCGAACGCGCCGGTCGGCTCGACCAGGTAGACGTGAGGCTCGCCATCGACGGCGGCGATCTCGGCTGCCAGGCCCGCGCCGTCGCGCAGTGCCGTGAAGTACACGTGGTTCATCAGGATCTCGGGCCGGTAGTTCGACGGGAATCCGGCCGTCAGCAGGTCGCCGGGCTGCAGCGCGGCTGCCGTGCCGTGGAAGAAGGGGCCGTCGTCCAGCGCGTCGCTCATCATGACAGTGTGGCAGGCGCGAGACGACGTGCGCCTGACGCGGAGATGTGCGCCTCGCGCGGAGAGATTCCCGGAATCCGTCCGCGTCAAGCGCACAAGTCCGGGCGAAGCGCTCGGCTCAGAAGAGCAGGCGGATGCCGGGGATCAGGCGATCTCGGATGCTGCGGATGCCGCGGGCGCCTCCGGCGTCAGGCCGTACAGCGTCTCCAGCGCGGTGAGGAACTCGTCGCCGCGGCCCTGCACGGCCAGCTCGTGGGCGCGTGTGGTGGGCGTGTGCAGCAGCACGCCGGCGAGGTGCCGCATGGCCTGCTCCACCAGGCCGTCGTCGTCGCCGCGGTTGCGCGCGCGCTGGATCTCGGCCTCCAGCAGCGTGAAGATGTGGGTGCGCAGCGCCACCACGGCCGGAGTCACGACGGCACGCGAGCGCACGGCGCGGAAGTCCTCGGCGGCCTCGCGCACCACGGCGCGCGCGGCCTCCGTGGCCTGCAGCTCCTCCAGCGGCGCGTGCAGGCGGACGGTCTCCAGATCCAGCAGGGCCACGCCCTCGAGCTGGGCGACGGCGGGGTCGACGTTGCGCGGCATCCCCAGGTCGATGACCAGCTGCGACGAGGAGTGCGAGACGGGGCAGGTGACCTGGGTCGCCGAGCCCGTCGACACGGCGTCTCCCGCCGGGCGCTGCAACTGCTCCGGTCCCAGCACCGGCTCGGTGACCGAGGTGCAGGTGATCAGCAGCGACGACTCGCGGGCCGCGGACGCGTACTCATCGGCGAGAACCGCCCGGATGCCGTGTTTCTTGGCGAACAGCTCGGCCCGGCCCGAGGGGGAGTACACCCGGATGTCGGCGGCGCCGCGCTCGCGCAGCGTGGCCAGGGTGACGGCGGCATATGCGCCGGTGCCCACCAGCAGCACGCGCTCGGCGGACCAGTCGGCGATGCGGCTGTCTGCCAGCTCCAGCGCCAGTCGCACCAGCGACCGGCCCGCGCGCTGCAGCGCGGTGACGTTCTTCACTCGGCGCTGCGCCTGGCTGGCACGCTGGAACAGGCGCTCGAGGGCGGGGGAGGTGGTGCCCTGCTTGCGCGCGCCGGTCAGCGCCCGGCGCACCTGGCCGGCGATCTCACCCTCGCCGGAGACGACGGATTCCAGGCCGGATGCCACGGCGAACAAGTGCTCGGCCACACGCCCGTCCTCGATCACGCGATACGAGCCGTCGAGGTCGACGGAGGGGACGCCGGTGGCCTGCTCGACGGCATCCATCACGGCATCCGAACCGAGGCCATCGGCCTCGACGTAGGCCTCGAAGCGGTTGCAGGTGGCGAGCACGACGGCTCCCTGCGCGCCGGCTTCGATGAGGGTCGGGGCGACGGTCTGGGGATTGCGGCTGAGACGTTCGAGCAGTTCGAAGGAAGCGGTCTTGTGACTCGCGGTGACGCAGAACAGCACCCCTCCACGGTACGCCGAGTCTCTATGAGAGGCATCCCAGGGATGCCTTACCTATGCCCCGCGCATATCGAACGCATAGCCGCCGATGAAAGGATCAGAGGCATGAGTGATCTGCTGCGCGCGCTTTCAGGTGAGAAGCCCGAGCGCACCCCCGTCTGGTTCATGCGTCAGGCCGGACGGTCTCTGCCCGAGTACCGCGAGCTGCGGGTCGGCACGCGGATGCTGGACGCCTGCCTCACCCCCGACCTGGCCGCCGAGATCACCCTGCAGCCCGTTCGCCGGCACGGCGTGGACGCCGCGGTGTTCTTCAGCGACATCGTCATCCCGTTGCGCCTGGCGGGCGTCGACGTGGAGATCGTGCCCGGCCGCGGCCCGGTGTTCGGGAGCCCGGTGCGCACCGCGGAGGATGTGACGCGCATCACCACCATCGACCCCGCGAACGTGGACGGCACCGCCATCGCCGAGGCCGTCCGCATCGTCACGGCCGAGCTCGGCGAGACCCCGCTGATCGGCTTCGCCGGCGCCCCGTTCACCCTGGCCGCCTACCTGATCGAGGGCGGGCCCTCCAAGGATCACCTGCGCGCCCGCGCCATGATGCACGCCGATCCCGAGTCGTGGGAGAAGCTGGCGGGCTGGCTGGCGGGCATCTCGCGGCGGTTCCTCGAGATCCAGCGGGATGCCGGGGCGCAGGTCGTGCAGCTGTTCGACTCCTGGGCCGGATCCCTCAGCCCCGCCGACTACCGCGACCACGTCGCCCCGCACTCGAGGGCCGCGCTGGACGGCATCGGCGTGCCGACCATCCACTTCGGCGTGGGCACCGGCCCGTTCCTGGCCGACATGAAACTGGACGGCGCGGCATCCGCGGTGGGAGTGGACTGGCGGATGCCGCTCGACGACGCCATCCGCCTCCTCGGCCCCGACGCGGTCGTGCAGGGCAACATCGACTCCGCGCTGCTGCAGGCTCCGTGGCCGGTGCTCGAGGCGCACGTGCGCGATGTGATCGCCCGCGGCGCGGGTGCCAAGGGCCACATCCTCAACCTCGGTCACGGCGTGCCGCCCGAGACCGACCCCGACCAGCTCACCCGCATCGTGCGCCTCGCGCACGGCGAGCTCTGACCCGGCGCGCCCGTGGCGCCGGATGGGAGAATCGAGCCATGAGCTCCGAGCACCCGGCCGACCTCGCCGCACGGGCGGCTGACCAGCACGTCGTCGTCATCGGCGGCGGCATCGGAGGGCTCGTCGCGGCCCGGGAATGCGCCAAGGTCGGCATCCGCGTCACCGTGCTCGAGGCGGCCTCGCAGCTGGGCGGCAGCATCCGCCGTGCCGAGCTGGACGGGATCGTCATCGACGCCGGCGCCGAGAGCTTCGCCACCCGCGGCGGGCATGTGCGGGCTCTGGTGGACGAGCTGGGGCTGTCGGATGCGGTGGTCGCTCCCGAGGGCGGCGGCGCCTGGCTCAGCGGCATCCCGGATGCCCCGGACGCGCCCCTCCCTGTGGGCGGGCTGCTGGGCATCCCCGCCAACCCGTTCCAGGAGGACGTGCGCGCCGTCATCGGCTGGCGGGGCGTCTGGCGCGCCTACGTCGACCGGCTGCGCCCGCCGCTGACCATCGGGCACGAGAAGAGCCTGGGCAGGCTCGTCACCACTCGCATGGGCGCGCGCGTGCGCGACCGGCTGGTCGCCCCGATCACCGCCGGGGTGTACTCCGCGCTCCCCGAGGACGTCGACGTCGACGCCGCCGCTCCCGGGCTCAACGCCGCGCTCACCCGTGTGGGATCGCTCAGCGGAGCCGTGCTGAGCCTGCAGGGCGAGCGCGCGGGCAAGGCTCCGGGAGCGGCCGTGCTGGGCATCGACGGCGGGATGGGCCGGCTCGTCGACGCGCTGCGCGCGAACCTCGAGACCTACGGCGCCGACGTGCGCACCGACGCCCGCGTGACCGCACTGACCCGCGACGGCGAGGGCTGGACGGTCGAGCTCGAGCAGACCGAGGAGCCGGATGCCGACGAGCCGCGCGATCCTGGCATCGTGACCGCCTCCGCCGTCATCGTCGCGACCTCCGAGCCCGCGGCTCGCGCCCTGCTCGCCCCGCACGTCACCGGGCTGAGCGACCCCGGGGCCGCACCCGAGATCGAGATCGTCTCGCTGCTGCTGGACGCCCCCGAGCTCGACGCGAACCCGCGCGGCAGCGGCGTGCTCACGGTTCCCGGCAGCCACACGGCCAAGGCGCTCACGCACTCCACGGCGAAGTGGGGCTGGTTGCGTCGCGCCGCCGACGGCAATCACATCGTGCGCGTCTCCTTCGGCGCGCAGGGGGAGCCTGCGGCGACGGCCTCCCTCGATGACGATGCCGCCGCTCGGCTGGCGCTCGCCGAGGCATCCGCTCTGCTGGGCGTCCCTCTGGAACCCGCGCAGCTGCGCGCGGCGCACCGTGCGCGCTTCGTGCAGTCCCAGCCCACCTCCCTCATCGGCGCGGCGG
>NZ_JBASAK010000025.1:0-38484 GCF_049650565.1 Microbacterium sp. | reverse complement strand
CGCTTCCAGATGGGCAGGCGATGCTTGATGGCCTCGATGAGCGTGCGAGAGACGTCGTAGGCGACGCCGCGGTGGCCTGAGGAGACCGACACGATCACGGCGGCCTCGCCGACTTCGAGCCGGCCGATGCGATGGCTGGCCGCGACAAGGGCGTCCGTGTCACCGATGGCCTCGGCGCACAGCTCGCGCAGGGTCTTCTCGGCATCCGGGTGCGAGCTGTACTCGAGCGCGACGACCGGAGTCGCGGCATCCTCGTCGTTGTCGCGCACGCGTCCGACGAAGGTGATCTCGGCGCCCATGCGCGGATCCTCGACGGCGGCGCGATGCGCGTCGACGTCCAGCGGCTCGGTGCTGATCTGCGCGAGGCGGATGTTCATCGGTGGTCCTCTCCTTCGAGTTGTCCGAGGGCGTGGTGCGCGATCTCGAGCACGAGCCGGATGCCGTCCCTGACGGCGGCTGTCGAGCCGGGCAGGTTGACGATGAGGGCGTCTCCCGCGACGCCCGCGAGTCCGCGCGAGAGCACGGCGGCGGGCTTCTCCACAGCGCCGCGGCGGCGCAGCTCTTCGGCGATGCCGGGGAGTTCGCGATCCAGCACGCGGGCCGTGCCCTCGGGGGTTCGGTCGCGCGGGCCGATGCCGGTTCCGCCGGTGGTCACGATCAGGCGGATGCCGCGCTGCAGCGTGTCTCGGAGGATGCGCTCGACCTCGTCGGCGCCGTCCGGGACGATCATCGCGTCGTCGATGTCGAACCCCGCCCCGTGGAGTGCTTCGACCGCGATGGGTCCGGATGCATCGACGCGCTCGCCCCGCGCAGAGCGGTCGGAGACGGTGATGACGGCGGCGGCCAGCGACATGCCCCCCAGCCTAGCGAGCGGTGGGAAGGGTAGCTCGTGCCGACGACGCTTCGACAGGCTCAGCGACCCAAGGCTCAGAACCCGCATCCCGCGGACGACGCTTCGACAGGCTCAGCGACCAGCGGGCAGGTTCCGGCCGTTGCTTCGGCAGGCCGGCAACCCGGAGGACAGGCCCGGCAACTCCGCGTTCAGGCCCAGAGACCCGGGCGTCTGGGTCCCTGAGCGGGGGCCACGCGCCCCGGAGGCTCCGGGCGCCGCGAAGCGACGCCTGGAGCGGGGCATGGGAGCGTAGGGCCGTTCAGGCAGCGATGTCGTAGCGGGCGCGTCCGCCGCGTTGTGGGGTGCGGGTGGGGTCGATGTGTGCGGGTGGGATGAACCAGACTCCGGCGTGGATGTTGACGCCCGTGCCACGCCGTCGCCGGGGCGTGGCGGTGCCGACGCTCGTGCCGGGCGGGTTGTCGATGCGGATGTCCCAGCCGTTGTCGTGGATGCGGTGGTGGCAGGACTCGCACAGCAGGATCCCGTTGGACAGATCCGTCGGCCCCGCGTCGCGTTTCCACCAGGCGAGGTGATGCACCTTGGTCATGTGGGGCGGGAGCCCGCACCGTGCGCACCCGCCGTCGCGCTCGACCAGGGCGAGCTTCTGCGCCCTGGTGAACAGGCGCCGTTCCCGCCCGAAGTCCAGGATCTCCCCGGTCGTGTCGAGCACGCACGGGATCACACCACCGGAGGCGGCCATCCGCCGGACGGCCGTGATGCTCACGGGCTGGTCGGCGCCGTCGATGGTCCCGTGCCCGATCCCGGACTGGAGGTCGTCCGCGTTGACCCGGACGATGACCGTCGCACCGGCGACGGGGACGCCCGGGGTGTCGCAGCCGAGCACGTGCCCGCAGAAGAGAGCCAGTGCGTCCGCACGCATCATCGCCACCGACCGTCGATCCGCATCCGCCCCGGCACGGGCGTCAGAGGCAGCCCCGGCCACGACACCGGCACCGGTGTCAGAGGCAGCATCGGCATCGTCACCGTGATCGCCTGTACCGGCTCCGGTACGGGCGGCGTCTTCGGCGTCTTTGCGGGCCTGGAACTGCGCGGTCACGTATCCGTCGATCGCGGCTCGGATCGGGGCACCGGATTCCACGTCGGTGACCAGGGTCAGGTGGAAACTCCCCTCCCGTTCGAAGTACGTCAGCGAGCGTGCCGCACGGCGCTCCTCCTCACGGGCCTCCAGCCGGTCCTCCTCCAGGAGGGCCTGGGCGCGGGTGACCAGCCGGCGCACATCGTCCAGTGACAGCCCCGCCGCCCTCTCAACCAGCCGCCGTTCGACATCTACGACCTCGCCGGCGTCGCGACCGATGCGGGCCCGATCCAGGAACTCCACGATCACCGCAGACGCGGCAGCGCCCAGCATCCCACCCGAGAGGGCCGCGTCCACGGACGGGTACTTCGCCGGCATCCGCTCCCCCACCAGATCCACCCGCGGGGCGACAGCCTCCCCGACCTTCACCAGCCGGGCCGCGTCGCCGGTCGAGACCCCCGTGGCCGCGGCGATCAACGCAGCCGGCGTCCGGAATCCTGCCTGCTTCGCCAGGGACTCCGCACCCAGCTCCGGGCGCGACTCGTGCGCGATCCCTGCAGCGACCCGCGCCTGCAGAGCATCCAGTGCCCGCCGCGCGGACCCGATGGCCGCGTTCACCGACAGCAGCTCAGACCGGCCCAGGCCCGAGGATCCGTCCGCATCCGCCCACGCCGCATCGATGACCGACATGGCCTCGTGCAGATTCTCCAGCGGCGCTGACATGCCTCCAGCCTATGAACCCCACACCCGCATGTCAAGCATTTCTTCTAATCTGTTCTTATTTGGTCTCATCAAACCTCGAATTAATATTCGATACCATCGTGCACCGACATTCGACCCTTCGACAAGCTCAGGGACCCAGAAAGCAGACGAACGGGTCCATGGACCCACAGACCAGGCTCAGGCAATCCCCCACCCCGCATCCCCAAGACCTACCGCCGGCACTCCCCCGACAGCGCATCGACAACGGCCGAAGCATCCCCCTGGAACCTCGCGTAGTGCTCCTGATCCGCATTGATCTGCACCCGGTGGATGGCGTGCGACGGCGGCAGGCTCCGCCAGTCCGGAACCTTCTTCAGCCGCGCGTAGAACTTCGTAGCCGCAACAGAAGGATCCATCCGCTCGACGACGCTCCCCCACCACTTCTGCTGCTGGAACAGCCCCACACTCGACGTGCGGCTGCCGTCGGGATTCGTCACTCCCGACGTCTCCCAGTCGCCGTAGTCGATGTTGTGCAGCGAGCTCTCGCCCATCGCCGCCATCACGCCCAGGATCTGACCATCACGCCGGAAGCCCAGATCACGCGCGGTGCGCACGATGATCGCCGCGTTCTCGAGCTGGTCGCCGCTCCAGCCGTCCACGCCCTGCGCCGGGAACGTCGTCGGCTCCGTCACGCAGTACGTCTCCGAAGACGGTGCCGTGAGCATCCCGATCCCCACCAGCACAGCGGATGCCGCGAGCGCCACAGACACCGTGATCGCGGCGATCCGCAGCATCCGCTTCCGCTCCCGCCGCCGGCGCGCGCGACGGCGCAGGATGGTCGCCCTCGAGCGGCGGACGGTCACGCCGCTTGCTCCCTCCGTCTGCCGGTGACCGCGACGAGCCCGCCGCCGATCGCACCGAACAGATGAGCCTGCCACGAGACGCCGGGGCCCGCTCCGAAGATCCCGCCCAGCACGGTGGTGCCGTAGAGCACGATGACGATCAGCGCGATGCCCGCATATGCCAGCCGATGCGCGATCCGTCCTGGTGCGATCACGCGCAGCACGACGTAGCCGAAGTATCCGAACACCAGCACGGATGCGCCCACGGTGAGCGTGCCCGGCGCATTGAGCAGCCACGTTCCGGCCCCGCCGACCAGCGCGACCACACCGGTGACCGCCCAGAACCGCCCAGCCCCCTCCACAGCCACCAGGCATCCGAGGATGAGGAACGGCACGGAGTTGCCGATCAGATGCGCCCAGTTCGCGTGCAGCAGCGGCCCGAGCACGAGGCCCTGCAGGCTGCCGAGGTCCCACGAGCGCAGCCCCCAGCCGACGAACGTCCCGGGCAGCACGGCATCCGCGAACTGGATCGCCCACATCAGCGCCAGCAGCCCGATCGGCGCGAGAAAGCGCGACCCCTTCGATGAGGAGCGCGGAGCCGGAAGAGCGGATGCTGTCACACGACGATCCTCCCAGGTGCGATGAAGAGCGGACTGAACGCCGGGAGAACATGGCAGAATTCACTCGGAAGCACGGTGCGAGGGCCGAGGAGCGACGACGAAGTGATCAGATGGCGAATACGGTCGGGCGTGTCGCCGCACGAGACGTACGAGACCCTGGTCCGCACTTCCTCCGTCGCACTGATGAGGCACGCCGAGCGCCTGTTTCCCGACGAACGCGACGTGGAGGATGCCGTCGCCGACGCGTTCGAGCAGGCGTGGCGCGCGATCGATGGTGGAGGCGTCGTCAACCTGAGCTGGCTGATGACCTGCATCGACAATCGGCGGCGCGACCGCGACAAGCGAGAACGCACTCAGGAGAAGTACGCCGGTGTTCTGGTCAACGCCGCTCGGGACTCGGCGATGCGCGACGAGAATGTCGAGTTGCGCGTCGATCTGGGCCGCATGCTGAACATGTTGCCCCTCCCCGAGAGGAAGCTCATCGAGCTGCTTGATCTGGATGGATATACCGCCGGCGAGGTCGCCGGCCTGCTGGGCATCAGCCAGGCTGCTGTCCGAAAGCGCCATCAGCGCGCCCGTGAGAGCCTGGAGGCTCTTCTGGTCGCCGCGGGTATCGGTCTGAAGGCGGGTGACGACCATGTCGCGTGACGAACGCACGGATGCCACCACGCGCTGGCTCCGAGAGCAGGACACCGCACGAACGCCGGTGGATGCCGAGCCGCCGGCGTTCCTGTTCGCACTGGGGGATCGCCTAGAGCGGGAACGCACGGCAGCGAAGCGTGCCACGCGCGTCCGCGCGGCCTGGGCGGTATCGCTGGCGTCGCTGGTGGTCGTCGCCGTCATCACCGTGTCGTCGATGCTGGCGACTCCGCCCGCCGTGGCATCCACACCCGTGCCGTTGACTTTCAGCTCGCCCGCACCGGAGTCGCAGGTGATCGCCGATGCGATCGCTCGGCTGTCGAAGCCCGGAGGGATCGACGAGCCGTCGAGGGCGGTGCGGATGGTGTCGTGGGCGATCAGCGTCGAAGACGGCAAGCTGTCGAAGCAGGCAGTGCCGCAGGTCCTGACGCTCGACTGGAACGCGGACCTCTCCGGTACCCTGCTGATCGTCAAGGGACGCGTGGAGGGCGCCTCGGGTGAAAGTGTGGGGCGCGTCGTGCCGACCCGATCCGTGATCTCGAAGCAGACGTTCAAGCCGGGCGAGTTCGGCGTGCCCTCCGCGGATCCCCCAGCCCAGTCGGCGCAGGGCGTGCAGGACCTGCTCACCGCGGTCGGGATGCCGCCGGAGCCGTCGGCTGGTCAGGTCGTGGACGCGATGGTCACCGCGATGCAGCTGTGGACCCTGAGCGACGGGCAGCAAGCTCAGCTCTTGACTCTGATCGCCACGCACGGCGGTGAATCACTCGGTGAGTCCACCGATCGCCTGGGACGCCGCGTGCTCGGCATCCGCCTTCCCTCTGCGGCCAAGGGAGCGGAGGACACCGTGCTGATCTCGCCGAAGACCGGTCGCATCGTCGGGGTGGAGACCCAGCGCACGACCGCGGCGGACGGCATCCCGGCGGGCGTGGTGGTCGACTACCAGTTGTGGGAGACGACGAAGGAGTCGAAATGATCAAGAAGAGTGTCGTGCGGACGCTGGTGGCGCGTCCACAGCGGTAGTACTGAACGGATCCCGCCGGGGCAAGAAAAAGACCCTCCGCGCACCCAGCAGAGCCCGGTTACCCTTGCTGCGTTTCCGCCCTGGGGGAATTGGCCTGGATGCCGTCACGCGGAGAGCCGTCCACGAGTCTACCTGACGCGGGGCCAGCCCTTCGACAGACAAAGCGCACCACCGGCACCCGCCGGCAACCCCTGGTTCACCCAGCCGAGATACGATCAGAGTTCGCACCGTCGCGAAGGGGAGCCACCGCATGCCAGAGCAGCTGACCGAGCCGAGCACCGCCCAGATCACCGCCGAGGTCTTCGCCGAGCAGACCTCGCGGATCATCGCCTCCGTCTCCTCGGTCATCGACGGAAAGCCCGAGGCCGTGCGCAGCGCGCTGACCTGCCTGTTCGCCGAGGGGCACCTGCTCATCGAAGACGTTCCCGGTGTCGGCAAGACGATGCTCGCCCGGGCTCTGGCAGCCAGCGTGGACGCCACCGTCCGCCGCATCCAGTTCACGCCCGACCTGCTGCCGGGCGACGTCACCGGCGTGGCCGTGTACGACCCGACCGACCGCGAGTTCGAGTTCAAGCGCGGCGCCGTGTTCGCCAACATCGTCATCGCCGACGAGATCAACCGCGCCTCCCCCAAGACGCAGTCGGCCCTGCTCGAGGCCATGGAGGAGCAGCAGGTCACCGTCGACGGCGCAACACACCTCCTGCCCGAGCCGTTCCTCGTCGTCGCCACCCAGAACCCGCTGGAGATGGAGGGCACCTACCCGCTGCCCGAGGCCCAGCGCGACAGGTTCATGATGCGCATCTCGATGGGCTACCCGGATGCCGCGGCCGAGACGCTCATGCTGCGCCAGCGCGAGCGCGCCAACCCGCTGGCCTCAGTCACTCCGGTGGCCGACGCCGCCGGCATCCGCTCACTCATCGCCTGGACCCGCCGCGTGCACGTCGCGGAATCCCTCGAGGAGTACGCCGTCGCCATCGCGCAGGCCACCCGGCAGGACCCGGGCCTGCACCTGGGCGCCAGCCCGCGCGCCACGCTGCAGCTGGTGCGCGCGGCGAAGGTGCGCGCCGCGCTCGACGGCCGCGAGTTCGTGGTGCCCGACGACATCGCCGACCTCGTCATCCCGGTGTTCGCGCATCGCCTGCTGGCGGCCCGCGGCGTGCACCGCGCCGGCGCCCAGCCGGTGGAGGCCGCCCTCACGCAGATCATCTCCCGCGTGCCCGTGCCGTTCGCCGGCACCCGCCGCTGAGCGCCATGACCCGCAGCCGCCCGCTGACCGCACGAGGATGGGGATGCCTGCTCTCGGGCATCCTGCTGATCGTCGCCGCGAACATCGCCTCGGCGCGACCGCTGCTGTACATCGGCGTGCTGCTCGCGGCCCTGCCCGTGGTGTGCCTGATGATCGTGCGGATGCCACGGAGGCGCGGCGAGGTGCGGCGGCAGATCTCCACCGATCTGATGGCCGTCGGCGAGACGTCGCGCGTGACGGTGCGGTTCGACCTGTGGTCGTTCGGCATCCCGAACGGGATCTGGCGCGACGTGCTGCCCGCCGCCGTCCGCGGCGAGGCCACCGGCGACTACCCCGACGATGCGCTGCGCTACGACGTGGAGGGCGTGCGCCGCGGGGTGTCCACGCTGGGCCCGCTCATGCTGCGCACCACCGATCCGTTCGGACTCGCCAGGCGCGAACAGGCCTTCGGCGACACCCGCACCATCACCGTCATCCCGCAGACCGTGGCGCTGGCGCCCCTGCCCACCAAGATCGGCGCTGCCGGCGGCACCGCGCAGACCCGCTCCACCCGGATCGGGCAGGGTGCCGACAACCTCGTCCCCCGCCCCTACTCTTCCGGCGACTCGCGCCGGCGCATCCACTGGCGGGCCACTGCCCATCGCGGCAGCCTGATGGTGCGTCAGGAGGAGGAAGAGGCCAGCCCCGACGCGATGGTGGTGCTCGACCGCACGGCCGGCCGCTGGGCGCGTCCCGGCGAGGATCCCGACCCGGCCTTCGAGCAGGCCGTGTCGCTGTGCGCCTCCGCCGCGCTGAGGCTGGCGCAGGACGGATACAGCGTCGACGTGGTCGACTCGGCCGGCAACCCTCTGGGCGCCCTGCGCGGGCACGAGGAGGACCGCGAGGACATGCTCATCGCCCTGGCCACCGTCGAGCCTCGCGGCGAAGCGCACGACATCCGCTCCGTCGTCGGCAGCGCTGCGCCGGGACCGCTGATCCTCATCACGGGTCGCCTCGACGACGAGGATGCCGAGAAGCTCAGCACCGCCGGCGCCGCGGCCCCCCTGCTGTTCGCGGCATCCGCGAGTGCCGATGCCCTGGCCTCGGTGCGCGCGCACGGCTGGCATCCGGCCTTCCTGCCCGGCGACCCCGCCGATCCCGCCGAACTGGCCGCGGCGTGGGCGTCAGCCCTTCCGTTCACGACGGTGCAGCATGTCTGACCACACGCGACCCGCACGCCGTCCGGTCTCGCCGGCAGGGGCCGGGATGCTGGCGATGCTGGCGGCGTTCGTGACGCTGTGGCCGTACACCGGCGCCGTGAGGCCGGGGCCGTGGACGTTCGTGGTCGTCACGATCGTCATCGCGGTCGCGATCAGCGGAATCCTCGCCCGCCTGTCCCTCGCGAACGTGCGCGCCGGCATCCGCAGCCCGCTGGTGCTGCTGGTGCAGGCGGTCGCCGCAGCCGTGGCGGGCACCGCGACGCTCGCCTCGGAGACCGCCATCGCCGGCCTCATCCCCACCGGGCAGACAGCGCGACTGATCGGCATACGGCTGAACCAGAGCGTGGGCGAGATCATGAACGGGGTGGCACCCATCGAGGCGACCGTGCCGATGGCGACCCTGCTGGGCCTGGTGTTCGCCGTCGTCGCGATCCTGATCGACCAGCTCGTCGCGAACCGGCTGGTGCTGCTCGCGGTGGTGTTCACCTCGGTCGTGGGCGTGATGCCCATCCTCATCTCGTTCGGCACCATCAACATCGTGTGGTTCGTGATGCAGGCGGTCGTGATCCTGCTGCTGCTGAGATTCGGCGCCCGGCACGATCCGCGCGCGCCCCGCGGCGCATCGTTCATGGTGGCGACGGCGGCCGGGGCGCTGACAGTCGTCGCGGCGCTGGTGCTCGCGCCGGTCCTGCCCGTGGCATCCGCTCTGCCGGGCACCGGGCCGATGCTGACCATCAACGCCGACCTCAACCTGGGCAGCGACCTGCGCCGCCCGGAGGGCATCGAGGCGCTGACGCTCGTGACCACCTCCGCCAACCCGCCGTATCTCCGGCTGGCCACGCTGTCGCGCTTCGACGGCGACGTCTGGCGGCCGGACCGAGGTGACCGCGTGCCGCTGAGCGACGGCTTCGGCGACCCCGACTGGGGCGACAGCATCAAGACCGTGAAGACCGAGGTGTCGATCCGTGTGACCGGCGTCTCCAGCGACCGCCTGCCGGTGCCGTACGCGCCGGAGAGCATCAAGGACGCGGGCGAGGGCTGGTCGGCGATACCCGAGAATCGCACAGTCATCAGTCGCACAGCGGATGCCGCCGGCACCGACTACACGGTGACCGCCGAGACCGCGGCGCCCACCCTCGAGCAGATCCGCGCATCCTCGGCATCCGGCGTGCCCGTGCAGGCGCTGCCCGACGACCTGCCGCCGATCATCGGCGAGCTGGCACGGCAGGTCACGGCGAGAGCCGACACCGACTACGACAAACTGATCGCGTTGCAGAACTGGTTCCGCAGCGAGTTCACCTACTCGCTGGACGCCCCCGTCGAGGAGGGCTTCGACGGCACCGGCGCGGACGCCGTGGCGACGTTCCTCGAGAAGCGCACCGGCTATTGCATCCACTTCGCGGGCGCCTTCGCGCTGATGGCGCAGTCACTGGACATGCCCGTGCGGATCGTCGTCGGGTACCTGCCCGGCACCTCCACGGGCGAGAAGCGCGGCGAGGATCTGATCTACTCCGTGTCCAGCGACCAGCTGCACTCGTGGCCCGAGGTGTTCTTCGAGGGCATCGGCTGGGTGCCGTTCGAGCCCACCGCCACGCTGGGCGTGCCGACCGACTTCGTCGCCGCAGCGGCCGGCGGCAGCGGCGACAGCCCCGAGGCTCCGAAGCCCTCGAGTGCACCGTCCGACGGCGCGTCGGCGGCGCCCACCAGCTCCCGGGGTCCCCGGGACGATGTCGGCTCCAGCGGCGCGACGCCGCTGCAGACGCTGAACCCGACGCCCGTGACGCTGACGGTGCTCGGCATCCTGGTGGCGCTCCTGCTGCCGCTGCTGGCGCGCGAGCTGCGGAGGGCCTCCCGCGTGGGCAGGGCCCGGTCGGGCGACGCGATGGCCGCCTGGCAGGAGCTCTCCGACACCCTGATCGACCTGGGGATCGCAGCACCCGAGGCGCAGACAGCTCGAGTGCGTGCGGATGCCCTGGCGTTGACGCGAGGAGTGGACCCCATGGCGCTCGCCCCGATCGTGCGGGCCGTGGAGCATGCCAGCTACGCCGAGCGGAGGTCGGATGCCGGCAACCTGGCGAACCCGTTGCGGGTCGTGCTCGCACAGCTCGGGGCGAGCGTGGACTCGCGTCAGCGCGTGCTGGCGCGCCTGCTGCCCGCGTCGCTGTTCGCCCGCCGCCGCTGAGAGCCCCTCTCAGGCGGCGTGCTCGGGGCAGGCGACGGTGTCGCAGGCCGTGCACACGACGAACTGGCGGCGGCAGGATGCCTCGGGGCAGTTCGCGGTGCGGCCGGTCGGCGCCCCGCATCCGATGCACTGGCCGATGACGGCGGCGTGGTCGGAGAAGTCCACCGACCCGCGCCTGTCGAAGACATACATCGATCCCTCCCACAGCCCGTCGTCGCCGTAGGCCTCGCCGTACCGCGCTATGCCGCCGTCCAGCTGGTACACCTCGCCGAACCCGCGGGAGACCATCAGGCTGGACAGCACCTCGCAGCGGATGCCGCCGGTGCAGTACGTGACCACCGGCCTGCCCTTCAGCTCGTCGAAGGCGCCGTCGTCCAGCAGCCGCACGAAGTCGCGGGTGGTATCGGTGTCGGGCACGACCGCGTTGCGGAATCGCCCGATCTCGGCCTCCAGCGCATTGCGCCCGTCGAAGAAGACCACGTCATCGCCGCGCTCAGCCACCAGGTCGTGCAGCTGCTGCGGGTTCAGGCGCGCGCCGCCGCCGATCACGCCGCGCTCGTCCACCCGCAGCTCGCCCGGGGCGCCGAACGACACGATCTCGTCGCGCACCTTCACGCTGAGCTTCGGGAAGTCGACGCTGTACCCGTCCTCGTCGAGCGCGGTGCCCTCGCTCCACTTGATATCGGCGTTCTTGAACGCCGGGTACTCGCGGAACCTGCGCAGCCACTTCTTCACGGCCGGGAGGTCGCCGCCGAGCGTGCCGTTGATGCCGTCCTTCGAGATGAGGATGCGGCCACGGAGCTTCAGCGCCTCGCCGAGGTCGCGCTGCCACAGCCGGATCGCGTCAGGATCCGCCAGCGGCGTGAACGCGTAGAACAGCACGATCTTCGGGGTGGGCACCAGGAGATTCCCTTTCGCCGGGCGGTGACGATCGAAGGCCCCCACAGTTCGTGAGGGCCTTCGGCCTTTGGCGGTGACGGCGGGATTCGAACCCGCGGTTGCTTGCACAACACACGCTTTCCAAGCGTGCTCCTTCGGCCGCTCGGACACGTCACCAGGAAACAACCTGTCCATCCTATCCGATGCCGTGAGTCCGGATGAACACGACCGGAGCAAGACGCCTCAGGAGAAGCGGACACCGTACATCGTGGTGTCGGGCCCGGACTCCAGGCGGCGCATGCCCAGGCGCTCGTAGAACGCGCCGGCGCCGGCGTTCTCGGGATTCATGCCCAGGTGCAGGCCCGTCACGCCGCGGCGGCGCAGCTCGGCGAACAGCGCCTCGATCAGGAGGCGCCCCAGACCCTGCCCCTGCGTCTCGGGCAGCAGGTCGATGTGCAGGTGCGCGGGGTACTCGGCGGCGTGCTGCTCTCTGCCCGGGGCGCGACGGGCGGCGTAGCCGATCATGCTGTCCTGGCGCGTGGGCTCGGCCTCGCCCGACAGCGGGTAGCGGCCCGCGACACTCGGCCACCACTCGTCGTGGAACCAGGTCTCGAACGCCTCGGTGTCATCGGTGCCGACGATGTAGCCGATCGTGCGGCCGTCCTGCGCCTCGACCACCCACGACAGGTCCGGATGCCGCTCGACGTACGGTACGGCGAAGATGTCGCCCCACAGCCGATCGTCGGTGAACATGCCGGTCGCGTCGCGCCCGACATCCGCCGTCCTCACGCAGACCTCGTACATCGCATCGCGATCGGAGGGGCGGTAAGGACGGATGCTCGACACAGACGACTCCTTCGCGTCCGGACGGATGCCGGAACCCATACAGCCTAGCGACGCCCAGCGCCCCATCACCGCGGCAACCAGTACCACGGCGGCGGCCCCGACCAGCATGCCGCCGATGGTGTCGGTGAGCCAGTGCACGCTGAGGATGGTCCTCGACAGCGCCATCAGGATGGTCCAGATCGCACCGGTCGCAGCCAGCCATCGTCTCGGGAAGACCACATACAGGATCACAGCCAGCGTCGCGGCGTTGGCCGTATGCCCCGAGGGGAATGATCCCGGATCCGAGACCACCAGCATGTCCTCCGGCCTGGCACGTTCGAACACCGCCTTCAGCAGCTGCGCCAGTGCGACGCTCAGCACCAGCGATACCGCCGCGAACACGGCGGCCCTCCCCCTGCGGACGATCACGAGCGCCGCGATCAGCAGCAGAGGCACCAGCAGGGAGGCACGCCACCCGCCGCCGATCCAGTTCAGCGCGTACGAGATCGCCAGCATCCACGGCTGCCGGATGCCCTTCGTCAGATCGTGCCAGCCCTGATCGAGTCCGTTCACCCCGCCGCCGAACGCCGTCACCGCGACGAGGCCGAGCACGACGGCTCCGGCCAGCAGAGCAGCACCGCCGACCAGCATCCGTGTTCGCACCATCACCCCATTCTGCCCGCGACCGCGCGGGCCCGCGGATGCCCGGGCGGGGATATCCTCGGGCTATGAGCTTCGCCACGTCCCACCTGCTTCTCGCTGCTTCCGCGGCCGACCTCGTCGCCGCTCACCCCGTGGAGGAGGGCCGGGTGCGTCCGCATCGCACGATGGACGGCGACGGGTTCAAGATCCGCACGCTGGTGATGGATGCCGGTGCCGTGCTGCGCGAGCACCGCGCGCCGGTGCCCATCCTCGTGCAGGTCGTCGCGGGCCGCATCCTGTTCCGCGTGGACGGGGCCGAGTACGACCTCACCGCCGGGGGGACCATCCAGGTGACGGCATCCGAGCCGCACGAGCTGGAGGCCGTCGAGCCCTCGCATGTGCTGCTCACCCTGATGGGCTGAGCGTTCTGCTGTTCGACCCTTCACTTCGACTCGCCGGCACTCGCTCAGTACAGGCGACAGGCCCAGGGACCCAGCAGAGCGACTCCGGCAGCCTCAGGGCGCAAGCATCTCCACGGTGCTGGGCCGCACGATCAGCCACAGCGCCAGGATCGCGACCACGGCGCAGCCGACCATGACGACGGCCATCGTCGTCGCCGTGATTCCGTCGCCCTCGGAGATCATCCCCACTGCCGGGGAGATCACCGCGGCCACGCCGAAGTTCCACGCGCCCAGCACGGATGCCGCGGTGCCGGCGGCCTTGCCGTGCCTATCCAGCGCGAGCACCTGCACGCACGGGAACGTGAAGCCGCACGCGGTCATGAACAGCCACAGCGGGAGCACCGTGCCCCAGAATCCGGCGCCGACCTGGTCGCACACGATGATCGCGGCGCCAGAGACCAGCAGCATCCCGGTGGAGAAGGCCATCACCCACTGCGGGCCGAACCGTGCGGCGAGCCGTGCCGCGGCCTGCACACCCCCGACCACGCCCAGCGAGTTGGCGGCGAACAGCAGGCCGTACTCCTGCGGGTTGAGTCCGTGCGTCTGCTGGAACAGGAACGGCGATGCCGACAGGTACGAGAACAGGCCCGAGAACGTCATCCCGCCGATGATCAGCACGCCGACGAACACGCGATCCGAGAACACGCTGCGGTAGCGCTGCAGCACCGTGCTGGAGCCGCGCTCCTGCCTGCGCTCGCGCGGCAGGGTCTCGGGCATCAGAAGGATCGTCGCCAGCAGCATCACCGCGCCGTAGCCGGCCAGCACCACGAAGATGCCTCGCCACGGCATGACCGTCAGCAGGCCGGAGCCGATGATGGGTGCGATCACCGGGGCGACGCCTGAGACCAGCGCCAGCCGCGAGAGCATGACCACCAGACGCTTGCCGCCGAACAGATCGCGCACGATGGCCATGGCCACCACTCCGCCGGCCGCCGCGCCGATGCCCATCACCACCCGGGCAGTGGCCAGCAGGATCAGGTCGGGTGCGATGGCCGCGGCGATGCTGGAGAGCACGTGCAGCGCCGTCACCACGATCAGCGGCACACGCCGGCCGACCTTGTCGCTCAGCGGGCCGACGATCAGCTGTCCGATCGCGAAGCCGATCATGGTGCCGGTCAGGGTCAGCTGGATCATGGCGGCGGAGGTGTCGAAATCCGTCTCCAGCTCGGGGAACGCCGGCAGATACAGGTCGATCGTGAACGGCCCGAGGGCGGTGAGCGCGCCGAGCAGGATGATGTACAGCACCCGCCGGCGGGCGGAGATGGCATCGCCCGGATGCAGCATGACCGGCGCTGTCGCCGGATCCGCGCCGAGAGTGCGGATGGCGCCGGTGGGCGTGGACGTGCGGATGGTGCCGGTGACGGCGCGGATGCTGCCGGTGGGGGTGCGCTGGTCGCTCACGGGGAACTTTCAACTGAAGAGCGGATGCTGCGCTCGAATCGATTCGACGCAGGGGAAGTCTCCTATGGTACTCGCCCGCGCAGCCGCCGTGGAACTGCTGGGCGCCCCCCGGCCCGGCGCCCCTCAGCGCGCGGCGACGCGAGCCAGCGCACCCTCCAGGTCGGCGATGAGATCCGCGACGTCCTCGATGCCGACTGACAGCCGCACGAGGTTCTCCGGCACGGCCAGCTCGGTGCCGCGCACCGAGGCGTGCGTCATCTCCGGCGGGTAGCCGATCAGCGACTCGACGCCGCCGAGCGACTCGGCCAGTTGGAACAGCGTCGTGGACTCGGCCAGCGTGCGTGCTGCGTCGGGGCCTGCGGCGAGCCCCAGCGACAGCATCCCGCCGAACCCGCTCATCTGCCGGGCCGCGATGTCGTGGCCGGGGTGCGAGGCCAGCCCCGGGTAGTACACCTCGGAGAACTCCGGGCGCTGCGCGGCCCACTCCGCGATCGCCTGCGCGTTCTCGCTGTGCTGCCGCACCCGCACCGCCAGCGTCTTGATCCCGCGGGTGGTGAGCCAGGCGTCCAGGGGCGCCGAGACCGCGCCGACCGCGAACTGCTGGAACTTCACGGCCTCGTCGAAGCGATCGTCGCCGAGCACGACCGCGCCGCCGAGCACGTCGGAGTGGCCGCCGAGGTACTTCGTGGTGGAGTGCACCACGACATCCGCTCCCAGCGCCAGGGGCTGCTGCAGCGCCGGTGAGGCGAAGGTGTTGTCGACCACCAGCACGGCACCGCCGGCGTGCGCGATGTCGGCCAGCGCGGCGATGTCGACGATCTTCAGCAGGGGGTTGCTGGGTGTCTCCACCCACACGATCCGTGTCTGCGGGCGCAGCGCCGCCCGCACGGCATCCGCATCGCCGAGATCGGCCGTGGTGGTCTGGACGCCCCAGGGAGCGAGCACCTTCGTCAGAAGCCGGTATGTTCCGCCGTACACGTCATTGCCCAGCAGCACGTGATCCCCCGGGCGCAGGATGCTGCGCAGCAGGGCGTCCTCGGCGGCGAGGCCCGATGAGAACGAGTACGCCGACGCCCCGCCCTCCAGCGCCGCCAGCTGGGTCTCCAGCGCGGAGCGCGTGGGGTTGCCCGCACGGTTGTACTCGTAGCCGTCCCGGAAGCCGCCGATGCCGTCCTGCACGTGCGTGGAGGCCTGGTAGATCGGCGGGACGATCGCGCCGGTGAGCGGATCCGGGTCCTGCCCTGCGTGGATGGCACGGGTGGCGAAGGCTCGATCGGTCATGGCTCTCCTGGTGTCGACGACGGTGTCCTCACCGTACGCCCCGCAGGCCGAGCATCCGCTCTGCTGTTACGCCGCAAGACGGGGCGACCGCGGTCAGCGCGCCAGATACCCGAGCAGGTCCTGCCGGGTGAGCACGGTGTGCGGACGGCCGTCGACGGTGACCAGCAGCGCATCGGCGTCGGCGAGGGCGGCACGCGCCTGGGCGACGGAGTCGTGGATGCCGATCAGCGGCATCTGCTCCCCCACGTGCAGGCCCACCGGGTCGGCCGGCTGCGCCTCGCCACGGAACAGCAGGTCCAGCAGGCGCTTCTCGTCGACCGTGCCCACGACCTCGCCCATCATCACCGGCGGCTCGGTGCTGAGCACCACCAGCTGCGACACGTCGTACTCCGTCATGGTGCCGATGGCCTCGAGCACGGTCTCGTCGGGATGCGTGTGCACCAGGGCGGGGATGCTCCTGCTGGTCTTCTGCTTCAGCCGGATCGCGGTGTCCCGGGCGGTGAGCACGTCGGCCACGGTCTCCTCGTCCGGCACGTCGCTGAACCCGTACGAGCGCATCCAGGCGTCGTTGAAGATCTTCCCGAGGTATCCGCGCCCGCCGTCGGGCAGCAGCACCACCATCACTGCGTCTGCGGGCAGCCCGCGCGCCACCCGCAGCGCGCCGACGACGGCCATGCCGCTGGACCCGCCGACGAGGATCCCCTCCTCTCGGGCCAGGCGGCGGGTCATCGCGAACGCCTCCGCGTCGCTCACCGCGACGATCTCGTGCGGCACGTCGCGGTCGTAGCTGCCGGGCCAGATGTCCTCGCCGACGCCCTCGACGAGGTACGGGCGCCCGGTGCCGCCCGAGTACACGCTGCCCTCCGGGTCCACGCCGATCACGCGCACCCGGTCGCCGGACGCCTCGCGCAGGAAGCGGCCGGTGCCGCTGATCGTGCCGCCCGTCCCGATCCCTGCGACGAAGTGGGTGACCCGGCCGTCGGTGTCGCGCCAGATCTCCGGCCCGGTCGTCTCGTAGTGGCTGCGCGGCCCGTTCGGGTTCTCGTACTGATTGGGCTTGAACGCCCCGGGGATCTCGCCGGCCAGCCGGTCGCTCACGCTGTAGTACGACTCCGGGCTGTCGGCCGGGACGGACGTCGGGGTGACGACGACCTCGGCGCCGTAGGCGCGCAGCACATCGATCTTGTCCTCGCCGACCTTGTCCGGCACCACGAACACGCACCGGTAGCCGCGCTGCTGCGCGACCAGCGCGAGGCCCACCCCGGTGTTGCCGCTGGTGGGCTCGACGATCGTGCCGCCGGGCCGCAGCTCGCCGGTCTCCTCCGCCGCGTCGATGATCCGACCGGCGATCCGGTCCTTCGCGGAGCCGCCCGGGTTCAGGTACTCCAGCTTCACCAGCACGGTGCACGCGACGCCCTCGGTCACCCGGTGGAGCCTGACCAGGGGCGTGTCGCCGACCAGGTCGACGATGTTCTCGGCGTAGCGCATGCGTCTCAGGCTAGAGACATCGAATGCCGGATGCCGAAAGTGTTTCAGCATCCGGCATCCGATGTCTCCGCTCCGGGATCAGCCCTTCGTGGCCCCCGCCAGCAGGCCGCGCACGAAGAAGCGCTGCAGGGCGAAGAACACGATCAGCGGGACGATGATCGAGACGAAGGTACCGGCCGACTGCAGGAACCAGCGGTTGCCCCACGTGCCGGACAGCGAGTTCAGCGCCTGGGTGATCGGCAGCGCGCCGGGCGAGGCGAAGATCGTCGCGACCAGCAGGTCGTTCCACACCCAGAGGAACTGGAAGATGCCGAACGAGGCGATGGCGGGCATCGCCAGCGGCAGGATGATGCGGAAGAACACCTGTCCGTGACCGGCGCCGTCCACGCGCGCGGCCTCGACGACATCGCCCGGGATCTCGGAGATGAAGTTGTGCAGCATGAACGTGGCCAGCGGCAGCGCGAAGATCGCGTGCGCGATCCACACCCGGGCGAAGCTGTAGTCCAGGTCGTTCAGCGTGAAGCCGGGGAACACCTGCACGTCACCGATGGTGAGGCCGTTGGAGAACAGGCTCAGCAGCGGCACCAGGGCCATCTGCAGCGGCACGATCTGCAGCGCGAACACGAAGACGAACAGCAGGTTCCGGCCCTTGAAGTCGACCCAGGCGAACGCGTACGCAGCCAGCGACGCCAGCGCGATCGGGATGACCGTGGCCGGGATGGTGATGGCCAGCGAGTTCACGAACGCCACGGCGAGTGTGGTCGACGTACCGCCCGCGGTGAGCGCCTGCACGTAGTTGTCGAGCGTGAACTTCGGGTCGGTGAACACCGTCCACCAGCCGGTGGTCTGGGTGTCGGCGCCGGGCCGGAACGAGGTGACGAACAGGCCGAAGGTGGGGATGGTCCAGAAGAAGGCGATGATCACGGCGGCGATCGTCGCGCCCTTGGAGGTGAGCTTCTTGTGGGCGATGGCCTCGGTGCGGCGCGTGTCCCTGGCGACCTGGCGCTTGGAGCGGGTGTCGCGGACGATGGCTTCGGTGGCGCTCATCAGCGGATCTCCCTCTGCTTGGTCATGGATCGGGCGTTGTAGACGATCAGCGGCAGCACGAACAGGAACAGCACCACGGCCAGCGCCGAGGAGTGCCCGTAGCTCTGGAAGCGCTGCTGCTGGTTGACCATCTCGAAGCCCAGCACGGTGGTGTCATCGCGACCGCCGGTCATCACGGCGACGATGTCGTACACCTTCAGCGACATGATCGTGATGGTCGTCAGCACGACGATCAGAGAGGAGCGAATGCCGGGGACCGTGACATTCGTGAACCGCTGCCACGCGTTCGTGCCGTCCAGCTCCGCGGCCTCCATCTGCTCGACCGGCACGGCCTTGATCGCGGCCGAGAGGATCACCATCGCGAAGCCGGTCTGCGTCCAGATGAACACGATCAGCAGCATGATGGTGTTCAGCAGCGGCTTGACGGCCAGCCAGCTGACCGGATCACCGCCGAACATCGTGACGATGGCGTTCAGCAGACCGAGCTGGTCGCCCTGCCGGTAGTCGTACATGAACTTCCAGATGATGCCGGCGCCCACGAACGAGATGGCCACGGGCATGAACACGAGCACCTTGAGGAACTTCTCGCCGCGCGCCCTGTCGATGAAGACGGCGTACGCGAGCCCGAAGGCGACCGAGATGGTGGGCGCCAGCAGCGCCCAGATGAGCGTGTTGATCACGGACCAGGTGCCGACCGGGTTCGTGAACACCCAGACGTAGTTCTCCAGTCCGACGAAGTCCGTGCCGGTCTTGTCGAAGAACGACTTGAAGATCGTCGCGACGGCCGGGTAGATCAGACCCATCAGCAGCATGATCGCCGCCGGGGCCATGAAGAGGATGAGCTGGAACAGGTAGCCCGCGCCCTGCCGCGAGCGGTAGTCCGCGAAGAACAGCAGCGCGCCCGAGAGCAGCGCGATGGCCACCACGTACAGCACCGCGTTGGCGTACGGGCGCAGCAGCATGAAGGAGAGCACCGGGATGACCAGGCACGCCACCAGCCGCATGATGAAGTACCTCTTGCCCGGCCTCGGCGCGTACTCGATGAGCACCAGCAGGATCGCGACGACGACACCGAAGGCCACCAGCACGACGGGGATCTGCGCGAGCGGCGGCATGTTCCCCAGCCACATGAAGAACGTGTTCAGCGAGACCGGCCCCAGTGCGATGCGGGCAGGATCCTCGACGGGCGTCGAGAACAGCAGCAGGAAGAACAGCGCGGCGATCAGCGCGAAGCCGACCACGACGAGCATGCGGGTGATCGCACGCCCCTTCGCATCGACGCCGTGCGTGGTCTGCGGAAGCTCGCCGCCCGTATCCGTCTCTGTCTCGTCGATGATGACCTGTGACATGGATTCCCCTTCTGGTGGTGCGGATGCGGGGCCGGGCTGGTGTGCCCGACCCCGCATCCGTCAGCAGGTTGCGCTCAGACTAGCGCGACCGATCAGTTCTCGTAACCGGCCTGGATGTCGCTGAGCACCTGGTCGGTGGCCTTGCCATCGATCCAGTCGACCATGCCCTTCCAGAACGAACCCGACCCGACCGTGGACGGCATCAGGTCGGAGGCGTCGAAGCGGAACGTCGTGTTCGGGTCCTGCAGCGTCTTCATGGCGTCCTGCAGGAACTCGCTCGACGCGAGCGTCGGGTCGGCGTTCTTGTTGGCGGAGATCACGCCGCCGAGCTTGACGCGGGCGTCAGCGAACTCCGGCGAGGCCATGAACTCGAGCACCTTGACGGTGGACTTGTCGGCGTTGAAGCCGGCGACGAACTCGCCGCCACCCTCGACGCTCAGCTCGCCCTCGGTCGTGCCCGGCATGACGAACGCGTACACGTCGCCATCGGGGGCCACCTTCGGGGTCTCGCCCGCTGCGTTCTTCACGTCGAGGAAGTTCGCCGACAGGAACGACGCCTGGTGGGTCAGCGCGCAGGTGCCGTCGGCGACCTTGGCCGCGACGTCGCCGAACGCAGTCGAGTTGATGCTCTTCACATCGCCGAAGCCGGCGTTGACGTAGTCCGGGTTCCGCAGGATGGAGCCGACGGCCTCGAACGCGTCCTTGATCTTCGGGTCGGTGAACTTCACCTTGCCGTCAACCCACTGGTCGTAGACCTCGGGTCCGGCATCCCGCAGGACCAGGTCCTCGATCCAGTCGGTGCCCGGCCAGCCGGAAGCCGCGTCCGAAGCGAAACCTGCGCACCACGGCGCCTGACCGGTCTTGGAGCGGATGGTATCGGTGAGCTTGATCATGTCGTCCCAGGTCTTGGGGACCTCCACGCCCCATTCCTTGAACTTCACCGGCGAGTACCAGATGTACCCCTTCAGGTTGGCGAGCATCGGGGCGGAGTAGAACGTCCCGTCGACGGTGCCGTAGTTCTTCCAGTCCTTGGACCAGTTCTCGTCGACGGCTTTGGAGACGCTCTCGGGCGCGGCCTTGACCTTCCCTGTGTCGATCAGGCTCTTCAGAAGACCCGGCTGCGGGACGATCGCGATGTCGGGCGCGTCGCCACCGGTCACTTTGGTGACGATGTTGCCCTCGAAGCTCTTGTCGCCGGTGTACTCGACCTTGATACCGGTGTCCTTGGTGAACTGCTCGAACGTCTTGTTGAGGTCGGTGGCCTCGGATCCGGTGATGCCACCGGAGATGCGGACGGTCGTCTTGCCCTGATCGCCGCCGTCGCCGCCGCCAGGTGCTGCCTCCGCGCAACCGGTCAGGGCGATTGCAGCCGCGCCGACCAGGGCGAGGGGAGCGAGCAGGCGGTATCGCTGTGACAAAGCCATGTGTTTTCTCCTCTTCAGGTGGATCTCAGCCCTCAGCGCCCGCGATCTCCGCAACCTTTGAGGAACCGATTCCAGGACAACCTACTTGCCCCGGGCGCCCTTGCACAACGCCACACTCACAGATATTGGCAACCGTTGTGGATACGTGATGCAACGCGTGGGAGCGCTCCCAAAGCCTACCGTGTGGAACCGGTTCCGTTCGAAACGGATTGTGGATACGCTGGGCTGGACCCCCAACCGGAGGACCGATGAGCACCATCGCAGACGTCGCCGCTCGCGCCGGCGTCTCCAAGGCCACCGCCAGCCGTGCGCTGAGCGGCGGCGGCTACGTGTCTGCGGCGACCCGCGCCAAGGTGCAGGCGGCGGCCGCGGCGCTCGACTACATCGGGCACTCCTCGGCGATGAGCCTGGCCACCGGGCGCTCGCTGTCGGTGGGCGTGATCATGCCCGCGATGGACCGGTGGTTCTTCGCGGAGCTGCTGGCCGGCATCCAGGACGGACTCCTCGCATCCGGACTCGACCTGGTGCTCTACGGCATCCAGGAGGGCACGCCTCGACGCGCGCTCCTGTTCGAGGAGGTCCTCCCCCGCCGCCGTCTCGACGGGATCATCGCCGTCGGCATCCAGCCCAGCGCCCACGAGCTCGAGCGACTCATGCTGGTCGAGTCGCCATTGGTGTGCGTCGGTGCATACCGCAGCGACGTCAGTGCGGTCACCATCGACGACGAGAGCGCGGCCCGCGTCGCCACCGAGCACCTCATCGACCTCGGGCATCGCGACATCGTCTTCCTGGGCGGCAAGACCGACGCCGCACTGCACGCCTTCGGTGACGATCGGCGGCTCGCCGGCTACCGAGCCGCGATGGCCGCCGCGGGCCTCGGCGATCGCATCCGCCATGCCGACGGAGAGCCGACCATGCCCGGCGGGTACGAGGCGGCCGTGCGATTGCTGGGAGACAGGCAGAACCGTCCGACCGCACTGGTCGCCGTGTGCGACGAGGCCGCGATCGGCGCCGTCATCGCCACTCGGCGTCTCGGGATCTCCGTGCCTGCGGAACTCAGTGTGATCGGCATCGACGATCACCAGCACGCGGAGATGTTCGCGCTGACCACCATGCGCCAGCAGCCGCGCGTCCAGGGACTGACCGCCGTCGAGCTGCTGCTGCAGCGCACGAAGGACCCGGATGCCGCACCCGAGCAGCGCGTGCTGCCCTCGGAGCTCGTCGTGCGAGCGTCCACCGCAGTACCGCGAGGCTGACCGGCGTCGCGTGACCGTGGGATGGGTCGCCGTGACCATCGGATGGGTCGCTGAGCCTGCCGAAGCGTCGTCTCGCCGGCTCGCCGTGACCGTCGGATGGGTCGCTGAGCCTGCCGAAGCGTCGTCTCGCCGGCTCGTCGTGACCATCGGATGGGTCGCTGAGCCTGTCGAAGCGTCGCCGACCCTCGCTCCGTGCACGCGAAGCGTCGCCCGAGGTACGGCAGAAGGCCCCGGGCGAACCCGGGGCCTTCTGAAGGATGTCTGCGCTCGCGCGCTGCGCAGGGCGATGCGCCTCGCGCTTCGCCCCAGACAGGACTACTTGAGGACGACAGTGGCGCCGGCGGCCTCGAGGGCCTCCTTCGCCTTGTCGGCGGTCTCCTTGTTCGCGCCCTCGAGGACGGCCTTCGGAGCACCGTCGACGACGGCCTTGGCCTCGCCGAGGCCCAGCGAGGTGAGCTCGCGGACGGCCTTGATGACCTGGATCTTCTTGTCGCCGACCGACTCGAGGATGACGTCGAACGAGTCCTTCTCCTCCTCGGCCTCAGCGGCACCAGCGCCACCAGCGGCGCCGGCGACGGCGACGGGGGCGGCAGCGGTGACGTCGAACTTCTCCTCGAACGCCTTCACGAACTCGCTGAGCTCGACAAGGGTCAGACCAGCGAACTGCTCCAGCAGCTCCTCAGTGGTGAGCTTCGCCATGATGTTTCTCCTAATACGTGTGGTTTGTGTGGGGAAGACGCCGGTCGCTCACGCGGCCTCGGCGGTCTCCAGCTTTTCGCGAAGCGCGTCGATGGTGGCGGCAGCCTTGCCCATCGTCGCCTTCATCATGCCCGCTGCCTTCGCCAGCAGAACCTCACGGCTCTCGAGCGAGGCGTACTTGTCGACCTGGGCGGCGTCGAGGGTGTTGCCCTCGAACACGGCGCCTTTGATCACGAGAAGCGGGTTGGCCTTGGCGAAGTCACGAAGAGCCTTGGCAGTGGCGACGAAGTCACCATGCACGAACGCCACAGCCGACGGACCCTTGAGGTCGTCGTCCAGCGACGTGATCCCCGCGTTGTTCGCGGCGATCTTGGTCAGCGTGTTCTTCACCACGGCGTACTCCGCGTCCTGACGGATGCTGTTGCGCAGCTGCTTGAGCTGGGCAACCGTCAGACCGCGGTACTCGGTCAGCAGGACGGCGTTCGAGTTCTCGAAGTTCTTCGTGAGCTCGGCAACCGTTGCATCCTTCTGCGCCATGGTCACTCCTAACGTGTACGGATGCCGCGCGGCTGCGCGACATCGGCCCCGACCACCCGCGTGTCAAACAAAAACGCTCCGGCGCAAGCGCACGGAGCGTGGATCTCGAGGAGAAACTCTCTATGACACCTGCGCGGGCCCCTGCTGAGCAGTGCTTCGATCCTCGTGCTCGCGCACGACGATGACCGGCGGTCTTCGGTTGCTCCCACTCTACGGCATCCGCACTCTCTCCCCAAATCCCGCCCCCTCTCCTCCCCCACCCTCTTCGCCGAGAGCACGACATCTCGGCGAGCGCACGGTTTGTTGGCGCGAACATCCCGTGCATTCGGCGAGGTCCCGTTCTCTCGACGGAGGAACAGGCGGGGCGGGGGGAGAGAAGGGGGGGTCAGGGCGGGGTGATGCGGAAGGCTGCGAGGCGGGCGGCCAGCGCCTGCGGGGTCTTGATCTCACGGGACCCCCATCGCGCAAAGCGGCGGCCGGTGGTCCCCCGGATCCAGTCCTCGCGCTCCTTCTCGTCGAGCATCACCTGTTCGATGGTGCGCCCTGACCGCAGCGCCTCGTCGAGGTACTTGCCCTTGCCATCGAACTCACCGAACGCATTCGACTCGTCGAGGCCGAAGTCGACGAAGTACATCTTTCCGGCCGGTCCGGGGACGGGAACTTGCAGCTGCGGTGCGGGGAAGCCGAGCCGATGCAGCTGCAGCCTGCTGACGCTCTCCCCTGGCAGCTGGGCGCGGCCATCGGCGAAGTCGGCGACCCAGCGCGCCTGCCGCACGCCGCGTGCACCAGCGGCGGCATCCAATCGTTCCCGCAGACCTGCGCGCCACGATGCGACGGCTTCCACATCCCACTCGCGGATGCGTTCACCCATCAGTCGCTCAGCCGCATCGGCGATGGCGACGGCCGCTTCCATCGGCAGCATCCGGCACAGGTCGAACACCGTGCGCGACAGGGAGGTGCAGCGGATGCCGTCGATGACGACCAGGTCTTCGGCCGGCAGAGGTGCGACATGCCGCAGCACATCTGGCGCGCTAGAGATGCGGCGCGGGGCATCCGTGGTCATGTGCACACGGACCAACCCGATGCGATAGAACGGCAGATTCCAGATCACGCCGGCCGAGGTGTGCGACATGACTGCTCCGCCCTCGGAGTCCCGCGCCACAGCGATGATCTGCGCGTGGTGCTGCTGCTCCGGCGTCAGCCTGTTCCGTTCGGCGGCATCGATGTACCAGCCCCGCCGCATGTGCACGAGTTCTTTCGACCTCACGGCCGCCGCGATGGAGCGATCCGTCCAGCCGTTCAGGATGAGATCGTCGCGGGAGCGGACGAGATGCTCGAGATGCGGTCGAGCATCGGATGCTGCGCGGATTCGCGTGTCTGGTTCGATGAGCATCCCTCATGCTCCGACACTCCGCCGCACCCGGCACCCCCGATTCCCATGCCGTGTGCACAACTCGCCCCCACCCCCGATTTGTGCACAACAGTCCCCCCCGCCCCCTCTCCTCCGTCGAGAGCACGACATCTCGCCGAGAGCACAGCTTGTCAGCGCAAACTTCCCGTCCACCCGGCGAGGTCCCGTGCTCTCGACGCCAGAGGGTGGGAGGGATGCGGGGAGCACGAGGCGGCGTGGGAGGACAGGACGGGCGCGCAGCGAGGGGTAACCTCGATGCGTGACCCCGGAACTCCAGGCCCGCATCATCGCGGACTCCAGCGACAGGGTCTCCTGGCTCCGTGCGCGCACCCGCGGGATCACGGCCACCGACGTCGCCGGGCTCTCCAGCGAGACGTCGATCGCGCGCGCGGCAGACGCCAAGCTCGGCCGGGGTCCGCACTTCCAGGGCAACGCGTACACCGACCACGGCCGCCGTCGCGAGCCTGAGATCGCCGCCTGGGTGGCCGCGACCCACGGCATCCTGCCCTCGTCCGCGCTGTTCCGAGCCGAGGTCGAGCAGCGCCACCTCGCGACCCCCGACGGCGTCGTGCAGGAGGCCGACGGCCGCATCCTGCTGTCCGAGATCAAGACCACCAACAAGTCGTGGAGCAGCATCCCGCGCCATTACCTGCGTCAGATCTGGTGGCAGCAGTACGTGCTGGGAGCCGAGCGGACGCTGTTCGTCTGGGAGGAGCACGTCGACTTCCAGCCCGTTCACGACGAGCCGAAGTGCGTGTGGATCGATCGCGATGAGAAGCAGATCACGCGCCTGGTGGGACTCGCCAACCGGCTGATCGACGAGCTGTACCACCGCACGACCGGTCAGACTCCCCCCGCCCGCGGACCGCTGGCACCCAGACGACGCTCATCGCTGCGCGAGCGCGACATGTTCCGCGCACTGGCGCTCTCAGACTGACCCGCGCCCCTCGGCATCCGCGGCAAGAGCACGGAAAGCGAGAGGCCTCTACAGCGGAGCGAGGACGCGGCGCGCCTCGGACAGCACCTCGGCGGCGAGGGCGTCCAACAGGGGCGACCGAAGGTTCCACTGCTGCCAGTACAGCGGCACGCGCGTGGGCCGACCGCCGAGTTCGACGAGATCATCGCTCGCCTGCGGCGCGGGGATCAGGCCCCAGCCCAGCCCGAGCCGCACCGCCTGCGAGAAGTCGTGGGATGCCGGCACGTAGTGCCTCGGCACCGACCACGGGTCCACTCCCCTGGCCCGCAGCCAGTCCTGCTGCAGGTCGTCGCGACGATCGAAGTCCACGAACGGCGCCATCTGCAGCGCCTCGGGCGTCGCCCCGTGCGGAAGCCAGCGGGAGACGTAGCCCGCCGTCGCCATGGCCCGGTACTCCAACACGCCCAGTGGCGTGACCGCGCTGCCGCCCACCGGCGCGGATTCGCTGGTGACGGCCGCCATCACCTCCCCCGATTCCAGCAGCCGGGCCGTGTAGTCCTGATCGTCGCGGTGCAGGTCGACATCGATCGGATGCCGCTGAGCGACCCGCGCGATGGGGGCCAGGAACCACGTGGCCATCGAGTCGGCGTTCACCGCCAGCGGTACACGGATCCTCGGCACCGCGCCGTCGACGTCGCCCAGCCCGAACGCGGCGACGGCGTCGTGCTCGAGCAGCTGCACCTGCCGCGCCAACCTGACCAGTGCCTCACCGGCTTCGGTGGCTCGCACCGGGCGAGAGCGCACGACCACCACGCGCCCCAGCTGCTGCTCGACGGCCTTGATGCGCTGGCTCACTGCCGACGGCGTGATGTGCAGCCGACGGGCGGCCGCATCGAAGCTGCCCTCGTCGATGGCCACCGCGACGGTGGCCGCCAGCTGCGCATCGATCCTCACATAAGCCATGCTAATGCTGATGCAGCTATCTTCGCTGGAGCTGTTTCAGCGAAAGCCCTAGCGTGAAGACGTGCTCACTCTGCTCTCCGGCCTCGGCCTCATGTTCTCGCTCATCATCGCCGTCGGCGCCCAGAACGTGTTCGTGCTGCGCCAGGGGCTGCGTCGCGAGCACATCCTTCCCGTAGTGCTGATCTGCGCGGCATCCGACGCCCTCCTGGTGCTGGCCGGCACCGCGGGACTGGGCTACCTCATCGGACAGCTGCCGTGGCTGCTGATCGCAGCCCGCTGGCTGGGCGGCATCTCGCTGGTGATCTACGGCGTCTACGCCGCACGACGGGCGTGGGGCTCGGGCGGCGAGACGCTCGTCGCCGACACCGCCGCGCCCGTGGAGAACGCAGAGAGCGTCGGGACGACAGGCAGCACCGCCACCGCGACCCGGTCGCGCCTGGCCACCGTGGTCATCGCCACGCTGGCGTTCACCTATCTGAACCCCAACGTGTACCTGGACACCGTGCTGCTGATCGGCTCGATCGCCGCCACGCACGGTGATCAGCGCTGGCTGTTCGCGATAGGTGCCATCATCGCCAGCATCACCTGGTTCTTCGCGCTGGGCTTCGGCGCCCGGCATCTCGGTCGCTGGCTGCGCACCCCGCGCGCCTGGCGGATCCTCGACACCTGCATCGCCGTGCTGCTGGTGATCATGGGCGTGCTGCTGGTGCTGCCCGTGTTCGCCGGCTGACCGGCATCCGTCACCGGCTGACCGGCATCCGCTCCTCAGTCCCCGCCCAGCGGCCGCAGGATGCGCGTCAGGAACCTTCGCGTGCGGTCGTGCTGCGGATTGCTGAACAGCTGCTCGGGCGCGCCCTGTTCGACCACCACGCCGTCGTCCATGAACAGCACGCGATCCGCAGCCTCCCGGGCGAAGCTCAGCTCGTGGGTGACCACGACCATGCTCCACCCCTCGTCGGCGAGTTCCTTGATCACCAGCAGCACCTCGCCGACCAGCTCGGGGTCGAGCGCACTGGTGGGCTCGTCGAACAGCAGCAGGTCAGGTCGCAGCGCCAGTGCGCGCACGATGCCCACGCGCTGCTGCTGCCCGCCGGAGAGCTGATGCGGCCTGGCGTCCTCCCGGTCGGCCAGCCCCACTCGCGCGAGCAGTGCGCGCGCCTCGGCGATCACCTCGTCCTTCGGCCGGCGCTGCACGCGCCACGGACCCTCGATCACGTTCTGCAGCACGGTGAGGTGCGGGAACAGGTTGTGATGCTGGAAGACCATCGCCGAGCGGTCCCGCAGCGCCGCGCGCTGCGGAGCGCTGACACGTGCGGAGAAGTCGATCTCCGGCCCGCCCTCCACGCGGATGCTGCCGCCGTCCGGCGTCTCCAGGCCGTTCAGCGAGCGCAGCACGGTGGTCTTGCCCGATCCGCTCGGGCCGATCAGCACCACGACCTCGCCGCGGTGCAGGGTCAGGTCGATGCTCCGCAGCACCTCGTGGGATCCGAAGCTCTTGCGCAGACCGGTCGCGGTCAGCAGCGGTTCAGCGGATGCCGCGATCGACGGGTTCCCCTCAGGCAGCGACACGGCGATCGAGCCTCCTCTCCAGGGCGCTCTGCCCCGTGGACAGCACCAGGCAGATCACCCAGTACACCAGGGCCGCAGTGAGATAGACCACCATCACCTGGTACGACGACGCCGCGATCTGCTGAGATACGCGGAACAGCTCGGTGACGAGGATCGTGGAGGTGAGGGACGTGTCCTTCACCAGCGAGATGAACGTGTTCGACAGCGGCGGCACCGAGACCCGTGCGGCCTGCGGCAGGATGATGCGGGTCAGCGTGCGCGTGCGGTTCATCCCGATCGTGTACGCGGCCTCCCACTGCCCCTGCGGGACCGACAGGATCGCCGCTCGCACGACCTCGGCGCCGTAGCCGCCGACGTTGAGCGAGAGCGCGACGATGGCACTCGGCCAGGGGTCGATGACGATGCCGACCGCCGGCATCCCGTAGAAGATCACGAACAGTTGCACCAGCAGCGGCGTACCCCGGATGATCGACACGTAGAACCGCGCGATGCCGACCACGACCGGATTCGCGGAGATCCGCATCAGCGCGACGACGATCGCCAGCACCAGCCCCAGCGCGAACGAGACGAGCGCCAGGGGGATGGTGCTCAGCAGACCGCTCAGCGCGATGGGTCCGAGCGCGTTCAGGAACAGCTGCCCGGCATCCATGATCCGACCCTACTTCGTGACGTCGGCGCCGAAGTACTTCTTGCTGATCTTGGCGAGGGTGCCGTCGGCCCGCAGATCCGCGAGCGCGCCATCGACGGCATCCACGAGCTTCTGCGACTTCTTGGTGAAGGCGAACGCCTGCTCGCCCGCCTCATCGGTCTCGGCGGCGATCTTCAGTCCGGTGGGGCCATCGGTCTTCTCGTAGTCCAGGTAGGTGAGCTTGTCGTTGATGGTCGCATCCACGCGCCCCTGACGCAGCAGCGCCACTGCCTGCGACCAGCCGTCGACGGCTTCGACCTTGGCGCCGGACTTCACGGCCAGGTCGTTCCAGTTGCTGGTGAGCGACTGCGCGGTCGTCTTGCCCTTGAGGTCGGCGAACGAGGTGATGGAGGTGTTGTCCTCCGGCACCACGATGACACCGGGCGACACCGTGTACGGCGTGCTGAAGAGGTACTTCGCCTTGCGCTCGGTGTTGATGGTGACCTGGTTGGCGATCACATCGAACCGGCCGGCGTCGAGCCCCGCGAAGATGGCGTCCCACTGGGTCTCCTGAAAGGCCACCTTCAGGTCGAGCTTGTCGGCGACGGCCTTGATGATCTCCACGTCGAATCCGGTGAGCTCGCCCGTGCCGCCGTCGGCGTGGAAGCTGAACGGCCGGTAGGTGCCCTCCGTCGCCACGGTGAGCGTGCCCGCCGAGACCAGCCCGAGGTCGGAACCCGCCGACGAGGACCCCGGTTCAGGGGCGGCCGTGCTGCTGCATCCGGCCAGCGCGGTGACGGCGACGACCAGTGCGGCTGCGGTGGCGATGAGACGGCGTGACATGTGGGACCTTCCTGAGGTACGTGCGTCGCGCGCGGGATGACGCGCGGACGATTCAACAGTATGCGGGGCCGTTGCGGCATCCGAATTCGCATGACGCCCGATTTCACGGAGCGCACGCGGGCTGAGCACAAGACCCCCGCCGGGGGACCGGGCGGGGGTCTTGCTGCGACGGGCCGGGCAGCCCGTCTATGCATCAGATGGCGTTGACGTCCAGCGGGATGCCGGGGCCGAACGTGGTCGACACGGTGCCCTTCTGGATGTAGCGGCCCTTCGAGCTCGACGGCTTCAGGCGCACGATCTCCTCGAGAGCGGCGTTGACGTTCTCGCCCAGCTGCTCGGCCGAGAACGAGGCCTTGCCGACGATGAAGTGCACGTTGGCGTGCTTGTCGACGCGGAACTCGATCTTGCCGCCCTTGATCTCCTCCACGGCCTTGGCCGGGTTGGGGGTGACGGTGCCGGTCTTGGGGTTCGGCATCAGGCCACGGGGACCCAGCACCTTGCCCAGACGGCCGACCTGACCCATGAGCTCAGGGGTCGAGACGGCTGCATCGAAGTCGGTCCACCCGCCGGCGACCTTCTCGATCAGCTCGGTGCTGCCGACCTCGTCGGCGCCGGCGGCGATGGCGGCCTCAGCAGCCGGGCCGTTGGCGAAGACGATGACGCGGGCGGTCTTGCCCGTGCCGTGCGGCAGCATGACGGTGCCGCGCACCATCTGGTCGGCCTTGCGGGGGTCGACGGCGAGCTTCAGCACGACCTCGACGGTCGAGTCGAACCTCGCCGAGCCGGTCTCGCGCGCCAGAGCGACGGCGTCGGCCGGGGTGTAGAAGCGGTCCGCCTCGATCTTGGCGGCGGCAGCCTTGTAGGCCTTGGACTTGGTAGCCATTGTTATCTCCCTCAGCCCTCGACCGCGATGCCCATGGAACGGGCGGTTCCGGCGATGATCTTGGACGCGGCGTCGATGTCGTTCGCGTTCAGGTCGGCCTGCTTCTGCTCGGCGATCTGACGGACCTGCTCGGCGGTGATCTTCGCGACCTTGACGGTGTGCGGAGTGGCGGAGCCCTTGGCGACGCCCGCGGCCTTCTTGATCAGCTCTGCTGCCGGCGGGGTCTTCAGGACGAACGTGAAGCTGCGGTCCTCGTAGACGGTGATCTCCACGGGGATGACGTTGCCGCGCTGCGACTCGGTCGCGGCGTTGTACGCCTTGCAGAACTCCATGATGTTCACGCCGTGCTGACCGAGCGCGGGGCCGATCGGCGGCGCCGGGTTGGCAGCACCGGCGTTGATCTGAAGCTTGATCAGGCCGGTCACCTTCTTCTTGGGTGCCATTCTTGTTCCTTTCATCGAGCGGATGCCGGTGGCATCCCTCTCCCGCAACCCCGGCATCTCCGAGGCGCGGTGGTGCTCGCGCGCGAGGCGCAAACCTCTTGATCCTACCCGAAAAGGGCGATCAGAGCATCTTGGTGACCTGCTCGAAGGCCAGCTCCACGGGAGTCTCGCGCTCGAACAGGGAGACCAGCACGGTGAGCTTGCCCGCGGCGGCGTTGATCTCGCTGATGGTGCCGGGCAGGCCCGCGAACGAGCCCTCCTTGATCGTGATGGTCTCGCCGACCTCGAAGTCGACCTCGGCGGCCAGCGGACGGGCGACGGCCACGCCGCCCTTGGCCGCGATGGACTTCGCGGTGGGGACGTCCTTGACCTCGACGAGCGCCTTCAGCATGTTGAAGGCCTCTTCGAAGCGCAGCGGCGTGGGGTTGTGGGCGTTGCCGACGAAGCCGGTGACGCCCGGCGTGTGGCGCACGACAGACCAGGTGTCCTCGTTGAGCTCCATGCGCACGAGCACGTAGCCGGGGATGCGCACGCGGGTGACCATCTTGCGCTGGCCGTTCTTGATCTCGACGACGTCCTCCATGGGGACCTCGATCTGGTAGATCTCGTCCTCCACCTCGAGCGCGAGCTTGCGCTGCTCGATGTTGGCCTTCACCTTGCGCTCGAAGCCGGCGTAGGAGTGGATGACGTACCACTTGCCCGGCAGCATGCGCAGGTCCATGCGGAACGCCTCGTACGGATCCTCCTCGGCAGCAGCCTCATCGGCGTCCGCCTCGTCGGCGTCGTCGTCGCCGTCCACGTCGGGGCCGTCGTACGGCGCCACTTCCTCAGCGGCAGCGGCCTCCTCCTCGGCGGCCTCCTCTGCCACAGCGTCGTTGAGGACCTCGGCGGCTGCTTCAGACTCAGCCGCTTCGTCCAGGTTGAGAGCGTCGTTCACGATCGCGTCCGCCTCCGGGTCTTCGATGTCGATGTCGTCCGTGTCGTCGTACTCCTCGTCGGAGCCGTCCTCGTCCTCCACGTGGAGGGCGACGTTCTCCGCCGATGCGACGGACTGCTCCTGCTCGGCGAGCACGCTGCCCTCCTGGGCCTCGTCCACCTCGCTGGACTGCTCGGCCGCGGTGGCCCAGTCTGCGTCGTCGGAATATCGTTCAGACACGTTGCTTCTTTCCATTCACTGCGAGGGCCGGGCGGATGGCGCCGAGCTCGTCGGAGGGTGCGTCAGTCGGGAAGCCCGAACACCAGGTGCGTGACCCAGCCGAAGAACGTGTCGAAGCCGTAGACCAGCCCCATCACGATCAGCACGAAGACCAGCACCACCACGGTGAACTTGATCAGCTCCTTGCGGGTCGGCGTGACGACTTTGCGCAGCTCGCTCCACACCTGCCGGAAGAACAGCGCGATGCGACCGAAGAAGCCGAGCTGCTTGTCCCGCAGGGAGTACGGGCCTGATGCGACGGCCTCGCCGCCAACGTCGTCCTGATCCATCCTGCAAGTACCTTTCGTGAGTCAGCATGTGCGCTGACGCGCAGGGCGGACAGGAATCGAACCTGCAACCTGCGGTTTTGGAGACCGCTGCTCTGCCAATTGAGCTACCGCCCTAGAGACCGGAGGGCCCCTGGGTCCGCATACCCGTGTGCCGATGAGGGCACAGTGAAGGATGCAGACAACTGCCCCTCAAGTGTACGGCATCCGATCCGTCTGGCCGAACCGGGCCGACATCCCGGGCGTGGGAGGGGGCCGGGACGGCGTCGGCTCGGAGCAGCGCGCGGGTGTCAGAAGAGCTGGCGCCAGTTGGCCTTCGCGAGGTCCAGCAGCTCGTCGCCGCGACCGGACATCACGGTGCGAATGGCATACAGCGCGAAGCCCTTCACCTGCTCGGCCTTGATCGACGGCGGCATGGACAGCTCCTGCCGCTCGGTGACGACGTCCAGCAGCGCGGGTCCGTCGTGCGCGAGCACTTCGGCGACGGCATCCAGCAGATCCTCCGAGCGCTCCACGCGCCGCGCGAAGATGCCGAGCGCCTGCGCGACGGCGGCGAAGTCGGGGTTCTGCAGGTCGGTGCCGTAGGTGACGAAGCCGGCTGCCTTCATCTCCAGCTCGACGAAGTTCAGCGAGGAGTTGTTCACCACGATGGTCTTCACGGGGAGCTTGTTCTGGGTGAGGGTGATCAGCTCGCCGAGCATCATCGACAGTCCGCCGTCGCCGGCCAGAGCGATGACCTGCCTGTCGGGCTCGGCGACCTGCGCGCCGATGCCGTGCAGGAGCGCGTTGGCCATGGAGCCGTGGTTGAACGACCCGATCAGACGCCGTTTCTCAGTCATCGTGAAGTACCGGGCCGCCCAGACCGTGGGCGAGCCCACGTCGGCTGTGAGGATGGCGTCGGATGCCGCGGCCTCGTCGATCAGTCGGGCGAGGTACTGCGGGTGGATCGGCGCTTTGCCTCGAGCGGGCACGGCGAGGTCGTCGAGCTTGGCCCGGGTCTTGCGGTAGTGCGCGGTGGCGTCGTCGAGGTGGGTGCGGTCGGCCTTGGCGGTCAGTCGCGGCAGCAGGGCCTCGGCGGTCGCCTTCACGTCGCCCACGAGACCCAGATCGAGCGGATGCCGTTTGCCCAGCTGCTCGCCGCGGATGTCGACCTGGACGGTCGTGGCGCCGTCCGGATAGAACTGCGTGTAGGGGAAGTCGGAGCCCAGGATCAGCAGACCCTCGGCGTCCTCCATGGCGCGGAACCCCGAGGCGAATCCCAGCAGGCCGGTCATGCCGACGTCGAACGGGTTGTCGTACTCGATGTGCTCCTTGCCGCGGAGGGCGTGCACGATGGGCGCCGCCAGCCGGTCGGCCAGTGCGATGACCTGGTCGTGGGCGCCCTCGACGCCCGCACCGGCGAGGATCGTGACGCGTCGGCATCCGTTGAGCAGCTCTGCCGCGCGATCCAGCTCATCCGCGCTGGGAGTGATGACGGGCGTGGCGCGCGGGATGACGACGGCGCGGTCGTCGGCGATCTCGGCCAGGGCCACGTCTCCGGGGATGACCAGCACGGCCACGCCGCGCTGCTCGATGGCGGCGCGCATGGCGATCTCCATCAGCCGTGGCATCTGCGACGGGTCGGCGACGTACTCCACGTACACGCTGCACTCGCGGAACAGCTCCTGCGGGTGCGTCTCCTGGAAGTAACCGGTGCCGATCTCCACCGTGGGGATGTGCGCGGCGATGGCGAGCACGGGCACACGCGAGCGGTTCGCGTCGTACAGCCCGTTGATCAGGTGCAGGTTGCCCGGGCCGCAGGAGCCGGCGACGACGGCCAGCTCCCCGGTGAGCGCAGCATCCGCCGCCGCGGCGAACGCGGCGGACTCCTCGTGACGTACGTGCACCCAGCGAATCGTGCCGTCCTTGCGGAGGGCATCCGTGAAGCCGTTCAGCGAATCGCCCGGGATGCCGTAGACGCGGTCGATGCCGTTCACTCGCAGTGTGCGCACCATGTTCTCAGCGACGGTCGTCATAAGACGAGCCTATGCCGGTGGGGCTGGTCGGGGCGCGTGCTGCTCAGTAGTCCGAGACCCCGTAGCGCTCGGGCTCCGGAGTGCGCCGGAACGCGCGGCCGCTCAGCGAGGCGGGCGTGATGCGCACGTAGTTGTACTTCAGCGTCGGGATCCACGGCTTCAGGCCCAGTCGGTCGGCCGCCTCGCGCTCCGCCAGTGTCTCGAGCGCATGCGCGGTGCCGCGCGCGATGACGCTCCAGGCGTCGGCATCCGTGTGATCGTCGACCTCGAAGATCACCTCGTCGTTGACCGTCAGCTCGACGAGCTTGCTGCCCTCGGCAGTGCGGAACACGAGCGAGTGGCCGTCCACGACGTAGTTGACCGGGAAGATGTCGACCACCTCCCCGACATGCGTCACCAGACGTCCGATCTCCGGTCCCTCCAGCCGCCGCCAGCACTCGTCCTCGCTCAGCCGGACGACCGGATCCTCGGTGCTCATGACGTGCTCCTTCCGCTTTGGTCAGAGCGTATCGCCGAATCGCCGAGGGCGGGAGGTGATGCGCCGGTTCCGGGCGACAGGCGATGGCGAGGCGGGATGCCGCCTTGCCACGCCTCAGCCGATGCGGATGAGCTTCTTGTTCACGAACTCCTCGGCGGCCAGCAGGCCCAGCTCGCGGGAGGTGCCGCTGCGCTTCACGCCGCCGAACGGCAGCTCAGGACTGTCGGCCAGCACCAGGTTGACGTAGACCATGCCCGCCTCGATGCGGTTCGCGACCCGCTCGGCCTGCGCGGGGTCGGTGGTGAACACGTACGAGCCCAGGCCGAACGAGGTGTCGTTGGCCAGGTGCACCGCGGCGTCCTCGTCGGCCACGCGGTAGACGACCGCAGCGGGGCCGAACAGCTCCTCGCGGTAGACATCCATCTCGGGGGTGACATCGGCCAGCACGGTCGGCGCGAAGAAGGCGCCCTCACGGGTGCCGCCTGTGAGCACCGTGGCACCCTGCGAGACCGCTCCGTCGATCTGCGCCTGCAGTCGCTCGGCGGCGGCCTCGGACGAGAGCGGGCCCAGCACGGTGTCGTCCAGCATGGGGTCGCGGGCCTCGACGGCTGCCATCGCGGCGGTGAACTTCGAGGTGAACTCGTCGTACAGGCCGTCCACGACGATGAAGCGCTTGGCGCCGTTGCAGGACTGCCCGTTGTTGTCGAGTCTGGCGTCCACGGCGTTCTGCACCACGGCATCCAGATCATCGGTCGAGAGCAGGATGAACGGGTCGGACCCGCCGAGCTCCAGCGCGACCTTCTTCAGGTTGCGGCCGGCGGCCTCGGCGACCGCCGCGCCCGCCCGCTCGGACCCGGTGACCGACACGCCCGCCACGCGCGGGTCGGCGATCATCGTCGCGATCTGCTCGTTGCTGACCAGCACGTTCTGATACGCGCCCTCGGGGAACCCCGCATCACGGTAGATGTCGGCGATCGCGCTCGACGACTCCGGGCACTGCGGCGCGGGCTTGAGCAGGATCGTGTTGCCCACCACCAGGTTCGGGGCGGCGAAGCGCACGATCTGGTAGGCCGGGAAGTTCCACGGCATGATGCCCAGCAGCGGCCCGAGCGAGGAGCGACGGATGACCGCAGTGCCCTCGCCGAGGATGTCGATGGGCTGGTCAGCGAGGATCTTCTCGGCGTTGTCGGCATAGAACTCGGCGATGTCGGCGGCGAAGTCGACCTCGCCCAGGGCGGCCTCGCGGGGCTTGCCCATCTCTCGCACGAAGATGTCCGCCAGCTCCTCGCGGCGCTCGCGGTGCAGCTGCGCCATGCGGCGCACCAGCTCCGCACGCTCGGCGACGGCGGAGGTGCGGCCCCAGATCCGGTGAGCGGATGCCGCGGATGCCAGCGCCTGCTCGACCTGCTCATCGGTGAGCGTGTCGTAGGTGGCGAGGGTCTGGCCGGTGGCCGGGTTGACGACGGCGTAGTCGGTCATGTCGTTTCTCCTTGTTTCAGCCGGTCGGCAGCTCGTGGCCGCCGATCGGATCGTGGTTCCGGATGCCGCTCACGTGCGGCTCATACTGCCCCGGTCACGGACTCGAGATCATCCTCGGGGGCGCTCCGGGACTCGGTGCGCATGGAGCGCTTGGCGAGATTCTTGCGCACGAGCGGCCAGAACAGCACCAGGACACCCGTCGCCACGAGACTCGTCCACACCTGGGTGCGCCCGCTCTCGGATGTGAGCATGATGCCCACCACCGCGGCGATGCAGGCGATCAGGAACACATTCAGCCAGGGATGCCACCACACCTTCAGCTTGAGACCGGCGACCTCCTCCGGGGTCATCTTCGCGCGGAGCCGCCACTGCGTCAGCGCGATGAACACGTAGACCAGCAGCGCAACCAGCCCTGCCGAGTTCATGATGAAGTCGAAGATCCCGGTGCCGGGTGCGATGAAGTTCACGACGGTGGCGGCGAGGCCGCCGATGGTCGAGGCCAGCAGCGCCATCACCGGAACCCCGTTCTTCGCCTTCTTCGCGATGATCTTCGGGGCGAAGCCCTCGACGGCGAGCGCCGAGAACATCCGCGACGCCGAGTACAGCCCGGAGTTGAGCACCGAGATGACGGCGGTGAAGATGACGAGCTGCATGATGACACTCGCGCCGGGGATCCCGAAGCGCTCCAGCGCCACCGTGAACGGTGCGTTGGCGACATCCTTGGGGATCGGGAGCTCATCCCACGGAATCACGGTCACGATGACGAGAACCGAGCCGACGAAGAACAGCAGGATGCGCCAGACGATCGTCGACGTGGCCTGGCGGATGCCCTTGGCCGGGTCCACCGACTCGGTCGCGGCCATCACCGCGATCTCCGTCCCGAAGTACGAGAAGATCACCAGTGCCACTCCGGTGAGGGCGACGTCCACGCCGTGAGGTGCGAATCCACCGTGCTCCCACAGGTTCGAGATGGTGGCTCCGGAGGACTCGGGCCACAGCCCCAGCGCGAACAGCACGCCCGCGCCGAGGAATACCACGATGGCGGTCACCTTGATGCTGGCGAGCCAGAACTCGACTTCGCCGAAGGTGCGCAGGGAGATCACATTGGTGCCGACGAAAAGCCCGATCAGCAGCAGTGAGCACAGCCACGACGGCAGTCCGGGGAACCAGCTGTGCACGGTCTCGCCGCCCAGCACGGCCTCATACGCCAGCACGCCCACCCAGAAGTACCAGTACAGCCATCCGACCAGGTACGCCGCCCAGTTGCCGAGGCCGACGCGGGCGTACTCCATGAAGGAGCCGATCGCCGGGCGCGATGCGGCCATCTCACCGAGCATCTGCATCGCCAGGTAGACGAGCAGGCCGCCGACCAGGTATGAGATCACGGCGGCAGGGCCGACCGCACGGATGACGTTGCCGGAGCCAACGAACAGGCTCGCTCCGATGATCCCGCCGAGCGTGATCATGGTCACGTGGCGCGACCGGAGCTTACGACCGTGCTGCCGCGCGGCGGGGAAGCCCGCTGACGTCTGCGGAGAGACGGGCTGTTCCCACTTGCTGGTCGATGGTTGTCTCATAGTGGTCCTCACTCAGGCGAGCAGGGCGCAGAGCCGTCTGCCGCACAGATCGTCATTGATGTGGAAGTAGTGGCAGAGCCGGAGCGCCTCGTGAGTGCCATGGCCCGCTGCCGCGCCCCGGCGATCGCG
>NZ_JBASAK010000024.1:0-10311 GCF_049650565.1 Microbacterium sp. | reverse complement strand
TCGCGCTGCCCGGCGAAGCTCAGCGGCACGAGTTCGAGCTCGACGTGCGGCATCCGCTCCTTCCAGGTGTCGATCCACCGGCCGGGCGTCGTGCCTGGCACGAGTCCCAGGCGCAGAGCGCGCGGTTCTTCCGGGGCCGGGTGCGGCGCGGGGGCCTTCGCGGCCTTGCGCTGCACCGGTTTCTGCTGCGTCTGCTTCTTCGGTGTCGGCTTGCCGGGGCGCGGACGAGCGGGGCGGCGCCGGGCGTTCTTCATGGGATTCAGCGTATCCGCGCCGGGTGCGGCGCGGCTGAGAACAGGACAACCCACCGAGAACAGGAAGAAGTCGCGCGGATCCTCCTGTCGCGGTGCTGTCCTCCTGTTCTCGGAAGGTCGGATGCTGGAGACGCCCGATCTCGGCGGGCCTCAGCCTGCGGGACGGATGGCCACGCAGCACTGGCCGGCATGCGGCTCGCCGCTGGCGCGCAGGTGCGGGCAGTTCATGCCCTCGAGGATGCCGCCGATCAGCGACAGGTTGGCGGAGCACACCAGGTCGGTGTGCTCGCGGGCCAGGGAATCGAAGGGGCAGTTCGCCAGCGTGAGCGCACCGTCCTGCTCGCGCGGTTCGAAGCCCTGCGCGGCCAGCACCGCTGCCACGCGGCTCAGATCGTCGGGCTCGGTCTCGGCAGCAGCGGATGCTGCGATCTCGTGTCCCTCGTCACGTGCGACCTCCGCGACCGCGTCGTTCAGGGACGTGCCGTCGCCGGCGCGTTCGATGGCTCCTGCCAGCAGATGGCCCACGAGGTCGTAGCGGCGCTCGGGAAGCGACACGGCGATGGTCGTGGCAGCACGCCGATAGAGCTTGGACGGGCGTCCGGCTCCTGGGCCGGTGCGGCCGGAGAGTCGGCGGAACTCGGTCTCCAGCAGTCCCGCGTCGACGAGCTTGTCCAGATGGAAGCGCGCCATGTTCGGAGAGATCCCGACGGCGGTCGCCGCCTCCTCCCGGCTGATCGGCTCCGTCTGCTCGGAGACGTGCTCGTACAGCGCGCGCCGCGTGTCGTCGGCGAGGCTCCCGATGCTCGAAGCTTGTGCGGTGATGTCCATGTCAACCTTCTAAAAGAAGACAATCTTGCATTTAGAACTGGATTCTTCTATGTTCAATAGTAACTTCTTTTAGAAAGGATGGCTCGGAGATGAGCACTCGGACTGAGGCACGTTCAACGGTGACGAGGAACTACAGCCACCTCGCATTCCTGCTGCTGCGCACGCTTTTCATCGTCGCACCGATCCTCTTCGGACTCGACAAGTACGTCCGGGTCCTCACCCCGGACTGGGAGCGCTACCTGGCCCCGTGGATGCACGAGATGGTCGGCCTCGACGCGCACACCATGATGTATCTCATCGGCGCGGTGGAGATCATCGCCGGGCTGCTGGTCGCCTTCGCACCACGCCTCGGCGCCGTGGTGGTCGCTGTCTGGCTGCTGGGCATCATCGTGAGCCTGGTCAGCGTCGGCGGCTTCCTCGACATCGCGTTGCGCGACTTCGGGCTGATGGGAGCGGCTCTCGCCCTCTCCCTTCTCGCGGCCGGCGAGGGATACGGCTGGCTGCGGCGCCGCAGCTGACAGATCTCCGCGCGGGGGCGCGGAGCGCGCATGGGGACACGCGCATGGAACGGCGGTGGTTCAGGTGCTCTGACCACCGCCGTCCTGTGTCTTCAGCGATCCTCCGACAGCCGCCGTTGCGCGCGGCGGATCAGGCCGATCAGCCCCGTGACCAGCGCCAGGAGCCCGGTCAGCAGCAGCACCAGCGCGGTGATCGTGCCCGGCGTGAGCGAGGCGAACCAGTCGGTGACACCGTCGCGGCGGGTGGCGCTGCCCAGCATCCAGATCCCGATCCCCGCGATCGCGGCGAACAGCGCGCACCACACGATCGCCGCCCAGCGGGTGCGGGGCGAGATCGACTACGCGCTCGCCGCAGTCAACCGCTGACGCGCGCGTCGCTGACCGGTCAGGCTGCCAGCCAGAGCCCCTTCGGGTCGGTGGCGATGCGCAGTCCTGCGGCCACGGTCTCGTCGTCGCCGATGCGGGCGCCGCGGGCGATGCGCGCCCCCGGTCCGATGTCCGTGCGGACGCCGATGTGAGCCCCATCGCCGATCACGGCCCCCTGGCCGATGTGCGCGTGCGCGTCGATATAGGCGTTCTCGCCGACCACGGCATCCGAATCGACCCACGCACCGCGGACGATGCGCGCGCCGGCGCCGATCTTCGCCCCGGGTTCGACATAGGCCCCGGCTTCGATCAGCGCCTTGGGATTCACCTTCGCGCCGTGCGCGACAAGGCCACGACCGTTGGCGTGCTTGCGATAACGCAGCGTGGAGCCCTGGTCGTCCTCGATGTCGATGTAGTTCTTGCCCACGATTCCTCCCGTGCCCGGAGACCTCCGGATATAGCTACAACGAGGGGACGGGGGATTTCATTCCCCAGTCGGAAAGGACAGCCTTACCTGTCTCACCGCTGGCAGTTCGGACACCAGAACGTGACTCGCTCGCGGGTGGGGTCCGCGCCCAGCGCACCGGTTCGGATGAGCGTCCCGCAACGCCTGCAGGGCCGGTTCGCGCGTCCGTACACCCAGTCCGTGGAACCGCGTCGGGCATCTCCGGTGAAGGTGCGATCGACGCGATCACGATTGGCCCGGATCGTGCGCGCACCGAGCTCGATGAGGGCTGCCGCGTCGACCTTCGAAGTGGGCGTGGTCGGCAGGACTCCGCGCAGGAACAGCAGCTCGGCGGCGTATTCGTTGCCGAAGCCGGCGACGTTGCGCTGATCGAGCAGGGCGACGTGGATGCTGCGGGCGTCGGCGCCCAGGCGCCGCACTGCCTCGGCGGGATCCCACTCGTCGGAGAGCGGATCCGGGCCGAGATGGCCGACCAGCTCGTGCTCGTCGCGGGCGGCGACGATCTTGATCTCCGCGATGTCGACGCCGACCGCCTCGCGGAGCTCGGTGCCGACGATCGCGCGCGTCTTGAACGCCGGATGCCGCCACTTCTCGCCCGGACGGTACAGGCGCCACGAGCCGTCCATGCGCAGATGAGAATGCAGCGTGCGCTCGCCGATGCGCATGAGGATGTGCTTGCCCCGCGGCACCACCTCGCGCACGGTGTCGCCGGTCAGATCGACGGTGGCGGCCTGTGGCACGCGCAGGTCGAAGCGAGTCACGGTCTTGCCGTGCAGTGCCTGATCCAGACGCCGTGCGGTCTGGAAGACCGTGTCGCCCTCAGGCATGCGCGACCCGGTGCTCGAGAAGGTCGCGGGCCAGCAGCGTGGAGCCTGCGACGGCGGTCGGCATGATGATCACGGCGCCCAGCGGCACCATGAAGCACAGCTGCGCCGCGACGCCGAAGCCCAGCATCCGACTCCTTCGCGACGCGAGCATCCGCGAACGCGTGCGGCTGTCGATGTCGCGCGCATTCAGTGCGCGGCCGGTGAGTTCGCGAGCCAGGAGCCGTCCGGTGAGCAGCACGCCGATGACCGTGGCCAGCGCGGCGCCCACCAGGGGGATGACGCCGACGACCAGTGCGAGGAGCGCGACGAGGATGCCCAGCAGAACCAGGCGGATGCTCTCACCCAGCGCCACGCGCAGGCCGCCGTCCCCGGCTGGGACATCTCCGCCCAGATCTTTCTCGACGGCCCGCCAGATGCGCTGGTAGAACGGGTCGCCGATCAGCAGCGTGAGAGCAGTGAACACCACGCTCGCCAGCATGAGCGCTGCGACCGTGATCACGACGCCGAGCGCGATGCGGAGCGCGCTGCGCCAGAACGGATCCCAGGAATCCGCGAACGGAGTGATCACGTCGGTGATGGCCCCGAGCCAGATCAGCAGCGGGACGATGGCTGCCGTCAGCAGCGCCAGCGCGATCAGGCCGGGCAGCAGCCCGAGCAGCATGAGCCGCGGCATCCGCCTCCAGTACCCGAAGCCGCGCCCCAGGTACCGGACGCCGGTGAGGAACTCGCTGATCACCTGGCCAGACTAGGGCACGCCTCCGACGTCGGGCGGGTTCACACGGCCTTGCGCAGCGCGTAGCCGCGGGGCGTCGGCACGAAGCCTGCATCCTGCAGGGCCAGCGCGAACGGGGTGCCGTAGACGCCTGAGCCGTTGATCTTCTCGACCGTGAGCGTCTCCAGCCGCCTGGCTCGGGACGTGGCGACCAGGTCGGATGCCGCGGCGCGCAGCACCTCGGAGTCGTCATCGAATGCCAGCACCGTGCGGCCGCCGCGCTCCAGGTACAGCACGAGCGCGCCGTCGACGAGCACGACCAGCCCGCCGGCCTTGCGGCCCGGTCGGTGCGAGACCTCCTCGAGGCGCGGCCAGGCCAGCGCTGCACCGTAGGGGTTGGCCGGGTCGGTCGCCGCGAGCGTCACCGCATTGCGCGGGGGAGGGTCGGCGAGACCCGAGAAGGTGCGCAGTCGGTCGACCGTGGTGGATGCCGCGAACTGCGCCGCGCCGAGCTTCTCGATCACGTACCCGCGGCGGCAGTGCCCGGCCTCTTCGAAGCCGGCCAGCACCCGGTACGCCTGGGCGAAGCCGCCCGGCACACCCTCCGCCTGCACGGCTCCTCGGGTGACGACGCCGTACCTGTCCAGCAGCAGCCCCGCGGTCACGGTCGCACGTCGCGCGGCATCCGGATCGGTCTCCGGCAGCACAGCCCACCGACCACCCAGCCCCGCCGTGTGCGGGCGGGACGTCGATCGCGCCAGCGAGATGCCGCGGTACGTGCGCGTGCGCGGCGCGCGGCGAGCTGTCTTGTGCGCCTGCGAACCTCCGGCCAGCAGGGCCCGCACCGGCGAGAACGTATCGTTCGTGACATGCCCCTGCCAGGTCAGCGTCCACAGTGCGTCGAGGACGGACTGCTCGTTCTCGGCAGCGGTCATGGTCTTCACCGCCCCGGCGAAGGAGGCGCCGCTGAGCCGCAGCACGTCGAGGATCCGCTCCTCGAGCGACCCGGGCGCGGGCGCATCCTCCGGGATCGGCAGGGTGAACGGCGCGAGTTCTGCCGGATGCAGCGACACCCAGCCGTCGCGGCCCGGCAGTGCGCCGTGGCCGGCCCACACCACCTCGCCGGCCGCGGTCAGCTCGTCCAGCAGCGCAGGCGTGTAGTCGCGCACACGGCTGGGCAGCACGAGCGACTCCCACGCGCTGGCGGGGATCGGCACCCCGGCGAACTGCTCTATCACGCTCAGCACGCCGTCGACGCCCTCCAGCGGGCGGGTCAGATGCTGCCAGTCCGGCAGGAACCGGGCGTAGGCGCCGGGGCTGACGGGCTCAACGCTGCCGCGGATGGCCGCCAGCGACCGCATCCGCAGTCTGCGCAGCACCTCGGCGTCGCACCACTCCTGCGCTCCGGACGGATCCGCGCCGGAGGCAGGCAGGAAGAACCCGCTGGTCAGGCGCCCGGCGGACTCCAGCCGCTGCAGCGTGTGCCGGGCGACCGCCGGGCCGATCCCGAAGCGGGCGGCCACGGCACCCGTCGTGAACGGGCCGTGCGTGCGCGCGTGGCGGGAGACGAGATCACCGAGCGGGTCGGCGACGGGCTCGAGGAAGGCGACCGGGATGCCGGTGGGCAGCGCCGCACCGAGGGCATCGCGCAACCGCCCGGCATCCTCGATCACCGCGAAGCGGGCCCGCCCGGCGATCGTCACGGGGATCGCGCGGCGGGCGGCGACGAGCTCCGCGAGGTGGACGGATGCCTCGTGCGGAGTTGCTGAGGCGGCGGGAGGCGCTTCGTCTCGCTCCGCTCGCTCAGCGAGCGGGGAGGCGGCGGTGAGTCGTGCCGCGACTTCCGCGGCATCCATCGGCCCCAGCATCCGCAGCAGATCGGCGACGCCCTCCAGCCCACGTGCGCGGCGCTGCGGATCGAGTCGCTGCGCCTCCTGCTCGAACTGCGCGATGACGTCGGGGTCCAGCAGCTCCCGCATCTCGACGGTGCCCAGCAGTTCGCCCAGCAGCGCCGGATCCACCGACAGGGCAGCCGCGCGGCGTTCGGCCAGCGGAGAGTCGCCCTCGTACATGAACGCGCCGACGTAGCCGAACAGCAGGTCGCGGGCGTAGGGCGAGGGCTGTGCGGGCTCGGTCTCGACCAGGCGGATGCGGCGCTCGGAGATGTCGGTGATCAGTCGGCGCAGCGACGGCAGGTCGTAGACATCCTGCAGCACCTCGCGCAGCGTCTCCAGGGTCACCGGGAAGGTCGGATGCCGGCGGGCGACCTCCAGCAGCTGCGCCGACCGCTGACGCTGCTGCCACAGCGGCGTGCGCTTGTTGGGATTCATCCGGGGCATGAGCAGCGCCCGCGCAGCGCACTCCCGGAACCGGGAGGCGAACAGCGCCGAGCCGCCCACCTCGGCCGTGACGATCTGCTCGAGCTCGTCGGCGTCGAACACGAACAGGTCCGCCCCGGGCGGCTCCGCGTCGGCGTCCGGGATGCGCACGATGATGCCGTCGTCGCTGGCGACCGCCGACCCCTCCACGCCCAGCCGCTCGCGCACGCGGGCATTCAGAGCCAGCGCCCACGGCGCGTGCACCTTCATGCCGTACGGGGAATGCAGGATCAGGCGCCAGTCGCCGACCTCGTCGTGGCCGCGCTCGACGGTGAGCGTGCGATCGGTGGGCAGGGTGCCGGTGGCCTCGCGCTGCTCGGTCAGGTAGCCCAGCAGATTGTCGCGGGCCTTCTCGTCCAGACCCGCGTCGATCAGGCGCTGCTGCGCCTGGGCGGGCGCGGCCGTGGACACCTCGCGCGAGAACCTGCCCAGCGCCTCGCCCAGCTCGAACGGGCGGCCGATGCCGTCGCCGTGCCAGAACGGCACCTTGCCGGGCTGACCGTAGGCGGGCAGCACGTTCACGCGGTCGTGCGTGATCTCGGCGATGCGCCAGCTGGTGGTGCCCAGCGTGAACACGTCGCCCACGCGCGACTCGTAGACCATCTCCTCGTCGAGCTCGCCCACGCGGCGGCCGGGGCCGTCACCGGCGACGAACACGCCGAACAGCCCCCGGTCGGGGATGGTGCCGCCGCTGGTCACCGCGATGCGCTGCGCACCCGGCCTGCCGGTCAGGGTGCCGGCATCCCGATCCCACACCACCCGCGGCCTCAGCTCGGCGAACTCGTCGGACGGGTACTTGCCTGCCAGCAGATCCAGCGTGGCCTCGTACGCCGAGCGCGGCAGGGTCTGGAACGGAGCGCTGCGCCGCACGGTCTCGTACCATTCCTCGACAGACAGCGGGTCCAGAGCGCAGGCCGCGACGGTCTGCTGGGCGAGGATGTCCAGCGGGTTGCGCGGCACGGCGATCGCCTCGATCTGCCCCTTCAGCATCCGCTCGGTGACGATCGCCGTGTGCAGCACGTCGCCGCGATGCTTGGGGAAGAGGGATGCGCGGCTGATCTCGCCGACCTGGTGCCCGGCGCGGCCGACGCGCTGCAGGCCGGATGCCGCCGACGGCGGCGCCTCGACCTGGATCACCAGGTCCACGGCGCCCATGTCGATGCCCAGCTCCAGGCTGCTGGTCGCGACCACGCAGCGCAGGATGCCGGACTTCAGCTCCTCCTCGACGATGGCGCGCTGCTCCTTCGACACCGACCCGTGGTGGGCTTTGGCCAGCACGGGCTCGCTGCCGGGCGCCGAGGTCTCGGGCTCACCGCGCATGATCGCCAACCGAGCCTCGTAGATCTCGTTGAGCCTGCCGGTGAGCCGCTCGGCCAGGCGCCGGGAGTTGGCGAACACGATGGTCGAGCGGTTCTCGAGCACCCTGTCGACGATGGCCTCTTCGACGTGCGGCCAGACCGATCCCGTGACCTCCGTATATTCCGCATCCGCCGCCTCGGTGGGGGCCGGGGTGCCGGGCGGCGGGGGAGGGTTGCGCATGTCGTCGATGGGCACCACCACGCCCAGCTCGAACGTCTTCGTGGCGCGGGGCGCGACGATGTCCACCGGCGCGGAGCCGCCCAGGAACCGCGCCACCTCGTCGATGGGTCGCACGGTGGCGGACAGGCCGATGCGCTGGGCGGGGCCCTTCGCGCCGTGGGCCGTTCGCAGGGCGTCCAGCCGTTCCAGGCTCACCGCCAGGTGCGCGCCGCGCTTGGTGGCGGCCACCGCGTGCACCTCATCGATGATCACCGTGTGCACGCCGCGCAGCGTCTCGCCGGCGCGGCTGGTGAGCATGAGGTACAGCGACTCGGGAGTGGTGATGAGGATGTCGGGCGGGTCGCTGACGAGCCTGCGGCGATCACCCGCCGGAGTGTCGCCGGAGCGCACCCCGACCGTGACCTCGGGCACCGACAGGCCCAGCCTGCGGGCGGACTGGCCGATGCCGATCAGCGGGGAGCGAAGGTTGCGCTCGACGTCGACGCCTAGCGCCTTCAGCGGGGAGATGTAGAGGATGCGGGTACGCGGGGCACCGTCGGACGGCTCGGCCTCGGCTCGAAGGTCGACTCGCTCCCGGGCACTGCCTGTTGTCCGCTCGCGGAACGTGCTGTCGATCGCCCAGAGGAACGCGGAGAGCGTCTTGCCCGACCCGGTCGGTGCGACCACGAGCGCGTTGTGGCCCGCGGAGATCGCCTCCCAGGCCCCGACCTGCGCGGCCGTCGGCGCGTCGAACGCCCCGCGGAACCAGTCCTGGGTCGCGGAGGTGAATCGCTCGAGCACATCGCTCACCCCTCCATCATGCGGCAGGCGTCCGACATCGAGCCTCGCAGGGCCTCGTGGCCGGCGTCACCGGAGTTTGAGGAGAAGGCCCTGGAACTGGTACACAGGGAACACTCAGACTTCAGAGGGGGAGCGATGAGCGATCAGTCGCGCATGGACGGAATCGAGCCGGAGAACCCGGAAGACGCAGCGGATGCCGTGGTGCCACCGGCTCCGCCGGAGGAGCCCGCACCGCCCGTCGTGCCTCCGGCACAGGACCCGGCATCGGCATCCGACGTCGTGCCTCCGGCACCTCCGAGGCAGGGATCCACCTGGCTGAAGCCGTTCACGCAGCCCGTGCTGCTCGGCGCCCTCTCGCACGTCGGCATCGCCGTCGGAGCGGCGGTCGTCGGCGCGATCCTGCTCGTCTTCCTGGTGCTCTCCAGCGCCTCCGACCTGCCCTCGACACCGATCGGGTCGATCGACGACGTCCACGTGGACTTCGGCGTCCTCGCGGGTCTGCTGTTCGCGCTCGCCGCCCTCGTCTACGGCGGCGAGATCAACGGCACCATGGATGCGGGTGGGGGGCTGTTCTCGATCGGCGGCTCCGCATCCATCTGGGTCTTCCCGCTCACCCTCACCGTCGCGGCGTTGGTGGCCGTGTTCTGGTGGGGCGCCCGGCAGGGGCGCACCCACCGACTCCCGACCTGGCAGCACCGCGCCGTCTACGCAGCCGTCGTCGGACTCGCCACCGGACTGGTGCTGCTGATCCTCACGCTCGTCTTCGCCATCCGCGTCGATGAGAGCAGCGTGCACGTGCTGGTCACCGGCGCCGGTTACCGCGTCGTGCTGTTCTCGCTGGTGCTGGTCGGCATCGCGGCGTACCTCGGGCGCTGGGCGGGATCGGCCGCACACCCGGGCGAGAACTGGTTCCGCTCCGGCATCCGCCTCTTCCGCGGTCTTCCCCGCATCGCTCAAGAGACGCTCGCCTACGCGGCGTTCGGCGGGGCGCTCTTCGCAGTGCTCGGCGCCGTCTTCGTCGTGATCGGCTCGTGGCAGAACCTCGGCGTCGGCTCGATCGCCCTCGGCCTGCTGGGGCTGCTGAACATCGCCCCTCTCGCCGCGGTGTTCGGTCACCTCGGCGGGCTCGCCGGGACCGTTCCCGGCTCCGACAGCACGTTCGCAGTCTTCAATGCGGATGAGCCGCTGCTGTGGATCGCCGTGCTGGCGGCCGTGCTGCTGAGCACCTTCGTGGCGCTGTGGATCGGCATCCGCCGCCCCCGCCGCAACGGCATCGACTGGGCCTCCACCTGGCGGCTTCCACTGGTGGTGCTGCTGGGCTGGTTCGTGATCGGAACCGTGTTCTTCGGCCTGGGCGTGAGCGCGGGCGCTCGCGGTGCAGCTGTCAGCGTGGGTATCGGGATCGCACTCTGGTCTCCCTTCGTGATGGCCGCGTGGGCATTCGTCGTCGAGGTGGGCGCGCAGACACTGCCCGCGCTGGCGTACGGCTCCGTCCCGCAGCTGCTGAGTGCGCTGACCGGACGCTCGGCCGTCGCGGCGTGGGCGGCGGGGACGAGCGGCATCACGACCGGGGCGGTCGCTGCGGATCAGCCCCCCGTCGCGGTCGGCGCCGTTCCGGAGCCCAAGCCGCTCAGCCCCGCCGC
>NZ_JBASAK010000023.1:0-1795 GCF_049650565.1 Microbacterium sp. | reverse complement strand
GCGAGTACGCGGGGGAGGAGTGCATCTACTGGTACACGATCCCCGCCGACCTGGTCTCCACCAACATCCGCGACCACGAGATCGACTGGTCGAACTCGATCTTCCTGTCGATGCAGTTCTCCGTGGGTCGCAGCGGCAAGTTCAACGAGTTCCTCACCACGTTCCTGAAGTGCCTGTCGGTGGATCGCATCGAGTACGTCGAGAACTGGTACCAGGAGCAGACCGACCAGACCGAGGACGCCGAGATCGGCGACTGGGTCGTGCAACGCCGCTGCCCGCACCTGCGCGCCGACCTGACCCGCACCGGCAAGATCGGCGAGGACGGCGTGCTGACCTGCAGCATGCACGACTGGAAGTGGGACCTGAAGACCGGCAAGTGCCTGACCACCACCGGTCACCCCATCCGCGTGTCGCAGTGTCCGCTGACGGATGCCGCGCTGCGCGCAGACGCGTGAGCGCGCTTCGCGCGACGAATCACTGACGCTGAAGCCAGGGTTTCAGCTCCGCCGGCCGCACATCGAGCCCGTCCACACCATCCGGGGGAATCGACTCGACGTCGTACACACCGCGCGACGGGTCGTCGAACTCCGGCCCGACGCGCAGCGACAGATCCATGCTGATCAGTCGCGCCCGGTAGAAGACCTCGGAGCGGATGCCGTCGATAGGCCGTTCGAAGAGAACCGGGCCGACGTCGACCTCTGCGCCCAGCTCCTCGCGCAGCTCCCGCCGCAGGGCGTCCTCCGGTGACGCATCCGACGACTCGACGCCGCCCCCGGGCGCGGTCCAGTACGGCTCCTGCCCGGGGCGAGTCCGCTTGATCAGGACGTATCTGCCCTCGGCATCCGTCAGGACGGCGCGTACGCGGGGAGCGGGGTGTCGGGCATCCGCTCAGGCTATCCACCCGCTCTGTACCACTGAGATCATCGGCGGTGCACTGGATGCATGGCGACCACACTGCCGCGGATCCAGGTGACTCAGACGCCGGAACTGGCCGCGGGGCTCCAACTGGCGGCGAAGGAGTGGCCGGGCGCGTCTCGATCCGAGCTCGTCGCGCGCTTGGCGGAGGCCGGCACGGAGACACTGGCGGCCAAGCGCGCAGCCCGCCGTGAGGAACGCCGGAGGGCGCTCCAGGAGACCAGGGGGATGTTCGCTGACGTGTATCCGCCGAGATACCTCGAGGAGCTGCGAAAGGACTGGCCCGAGTGATCGTTCTCGATGCGAACGTCCTGATCTCCTACTGGGGACGGCCTGATTCTCATACTGATGCCACCTACAGCATCCTTGACACGGAGGACGAGTTGCTCATCCACCCGATCACCCTCGCGGAGACGCTCGTGGCTCCTGTGCGCGAGGGGCGTGAGGATGATGCGCTGAGCGCGTATGCACGCCTGGGAGTCGAACGGCACGATCCGACACTCGACGAACCGGTGCGTGTCGCGCGGCTTCGGGCCGAGACACGACTGAAGCTGCCCGAAGCCTATGTGCTCGCCGCGGCCATCGAGATGCAAGCGGCACTGGCCACATTCGACAAGCGCCTCGCCGACGCGGCCCGCGAGCGGGGCGTCGCCGTCCTCGGAGCCTGAGCATCCGTGAGCCGGTTGGTATACCAGCGCGCCCCTCGCCGGGTCGTCTAGAATCGAGGCAACACCCATCCTTTAAGCCCGTCCCGTGAGGCGGAGAAGGGAAGTGGCCATTGTCTGCACGCACAGTGCTGCAGGAAGCCGACATCTCACGCGCGCTGACGCGCATCGCCCATGAGATCCTCGAATCCAACCGCGGTGCCGAAGGGCTCATC
>NZ_JBASAK010000022.1:0-49926 GCF_049650565.1 Microbacterium sp. | reverse complement strand
GAGCCCGAATGGGGCTTCGCGGAGGCGCTTCTCCGGAGTTGTGAACGCGCGTCAGGCGGTGAGCTCGGCGTCGGTCGGCATGCGACCGGCGATCTCCTCGATCACGTCGTCGCCGGGAGCGGCCTGCTCGAACGGCGCGTGGATCTCGGCGCGCGACAGCAGCTCCTCCATGCGGCGACGGCGCTGACGCGTGATGAGCGTCACGACACGACCCGAGTTGCCCGCGCGGCCGGTGCGGCCGGAGCGGTGCAGGTAGGTCTTGTACTCGTCGGGTGCGTCGGCCTGAACGACCAGGCCGATGTCGTCCACGTGGATGCCGCGGGCCGCGACATCCGTGGCCACCAGCACCTGCACCTTGCCCGAGGTGAGCTTCTGCAGGTTGCGGGTGCGCTTGGCCTGGTTCAGGTCGCCGTGCAGCGAGACGGCGGGGATGCCGGCATCCTCGAACTGCTCGGCCAGCATCTCCGCATAGGCGCGGGTGCGGGCGAACACCAGGGTCTGGCCCTCGCGGTCGACCAGCAGGTTCAGCACCTCAGCCTTGTCGCGGTGCTCGATCACCAGCACGCGGTGCTCGATGCTGCTGTGATCCTGATCCTCGCCGGCGACCTCGTACACGGCCGGGTCCACGAGGAACTCGTCGACGATCGCGGCGACCTCCCGGTCGAGCGTGGCCGAGAACAGCAGCTTCTGACTGGTCTCGCCATCGTCCAGCGCGGTGCCGGTCTTGCGCAGGATGCGCTGCACGGGCTCCGCGAAACCGAGCTCGGCCATGTGGTCTGCCTCGTCGAGCACGGCGATGCGCACCTCGGCGAGGTCGAGCTTGTGCTGCTCGATGAGGTCCTCGATGCGGCCGGGTGTGCCGATGATGATGTCGACGCCCTTCTTCAGCGCACCGACCTGGCGCGCCTGCGGCACACCGCCGTAGATCTGCGTGGTGAACAGCCCCACGCTGCGCGCGATCGGCTGCACGGTGCGGTCGATCTGCAGCGCCAGCTCGCGGGTCGGGGCGAGGATCAGCGCGCGGGGCTTGCGGCCGATCTCGCGGCGCTTGCCCTTCTGCGACAGCAGGATGCTCTCGACCAGCGGCGCGCCGAAGGCGATGGTCTTGCCGGAGCCGGTGCGACCACGGCCCAGCACATCGCGCCCCTCGAGGATCGAGGGGATCGTCGCGGCCTGAATCGGGAACGGCGTCGCGGCGCCCATGTTGCGCAGCACCTCGACGATGTTCGAGCCCAGCCCCAAGTCGCCGAACGTCACATCGGCGACCTCGGTGGCCTGGACCGCCTGCGCCTCGAGGCGCTCGTGCACGACGTCGACGTGCTCCTCGTGCAGAGCATGGGTTGCTGAGCCTGTCGAAGCACGGTTCCAGTCGCTGCGGCTGGGGCGGTCCTCGCGGCGCGAACGGTCGTGGCCGAAGCGGTCGCCCCGGTCCTCGAAGCGCGGGCGGTCATCCCGCGAGAAGCGGCTCTGCGGGCGGTCGTCGCGCTGCCCGTGCGAACGGTCGAAGGCCGGTCGATCGCTGCGCGCGAAGCGGTCCCGAGAGCCGTCGTGCCCGCCGCGACGGTCATCCTTCCGCTCGAAGCGCGGGCGGTCATCGCGCGAGAAGCGGTCATCGCGACGCTCGTAGCCGCGAGGCCCGCGGCTGTTCCTGTCGACGCCGCCTCGGGCGCCCCGGTCGTCGCGCAGGTGCTCGTCACGGCGATCGTTGCCCCGTCCACCGCGATCGTCGCGGCGCTCGAACCCGCGGGAGCCGCGGTCGTCGCGGTCGAACCGCGGGCGCTCGTCACGGCGCTCGAATCCTCGCCCGCCGCGCTCGTCACGTCCGAAGCGGTCACTGCGCTGACGATCCTCACGCCCGAAGCGGCTGTCACGCGAACCGTTGCCGGTGCGGTCGAAGCCGCGGCCACCGCGGTGATCGTCGCCGAAGCGGCGCTCGCCGCGCTGCTCGAACGGGCGCTCGCGCTTCGACCAGCTCGACGACCCGTGCTCCGAGCCGCGGTGCGGGGCCTCATGGCGCCCCGACTCTGCGCGACCCCGGATGGAGCGGGCCTCGTCGCGGCCGGCGCGCTCCGAGTCGGTCCAGCGGCGCTTGGGCGCGGATCCGGTCTCGGCGGCGCGGTATCCGCGGTGCTTGGGGCTGATGCTGCCCGGGCGACGGTCGGCACGCGCATCGGACGAGAAGGAGCGGCGCTCACCGGCATCCGTCCGCCGATCATCGTCGCGGCCGGGGCGGCCTCCGGCGTGGCGATCGTGGAACGCCGTCTTCTTGGCGTAGCGCGGCTCGAAGTTGCGGGACGGGCGACCGCCCTTGGGCTTGCCGTTCTTCGGCATGGGTTGTTTCCTCACTGTCTCTGACACGAGAACAGCGTCCGCTCCGTGCGCACAGAGATCAGCGCACGGCAGACATACCCGGGCATCCGTCGGCCGGGGCCATTCATGTGATGGTTGATGAACCATCGGCCCCTGGGCTCACAAAGAGGTGACCCTCGAAAAACTCCGCAGTGAAGCGGATGCCCGAAGCCGACCGGACGAGTCTACCGGAGCCTCCTGGGAAACCGCCTGCCTAGCGGATCGTCACCGGGAACAGCTCGGTGCGCGCGATCACGCGATCGCGCTCCTCGGCCAGCGCGGTGCGCCGCGGGTCGGCGAGATATCCCCGCAGCGCGGCATCGTCGAGGAACCGGTACAGCTGCACCTCGTCGGGGCCGTCACCGGCTCCACCGCCGATCGCGCGCTGCACGACCTCACCATGGTGCTCGGCGACCAGCGCCAGCACGCGATCCTCGTACTCCGACAGGCCCGCTCGCTCGCCCTCGCGCGCCCACAGCAGGCAGCACAGCTCCACAGCATCCGCCATCGCTCCTCCATCCGATTCCACCCGACCATCCTGCACCTGCCGTCATACGATGGCGGGATGACCTCTCCGACCGGCATCCAGTTCTCCCTCCGACGCGGTGAGGTGACTGCGCAGATCGCGCAGGTCGGCGCCTCACTGCGGCACCTCAGCGTCGGCGGGGTGGATGTCGTGCCGCCGTACCCCGAGGACGTGCCGACGCCGGGTGCGTCGGGCGTGGTGCTGGTGCCGTGGCCGAACCGCATCCGCGACGGCGTCTGGAACGACGGCGACGAGACCAGGCAGCTGGCGATCACCGAGCCGAAGTTCCACAACGCCAGCCACGGGCTGCTGCGATTCACGGCGTACGAGATCACGGCGCAGGCCGAGGATGCCGTCACCCTCGCCGCCACCATCGTGCCCCAGACCGGCTACCCGTACCTGGTCGAGACCACCGTGCGCTACGCGCTGACGGATGCCGGCATCGACGTCACGCACACGCTCATCAACCGCTCGGCGTCTCCCGCCCCGGTCGCGCTGGGCACGCATCCGTACCTGACGATCGGCGACACCGACCCGCAGATGCTGGTGCTGCGGCTGCCTGCGGAGACGTACTTCGAGACCGACGATCGGATGCTGCCCATCGGCGAGTCCCCGGTCTCGGCCGGCACCGACCTGCGCGAGGGACGGCGGCTGGGCGAGGTGCAGCTGGACACCGGCTACGCCGCGCTGCACCGCGATGCCGACGGCTTCGTGCGCACCACGCTGACCGCACCGGATGGCCGCACCGTGACGCTGCAGCAGGGGGCGGGGTTCACCTACGTGCAGGCGTACACGTCGACGTCGTACCCCGGTCAGGAGCTCGTCGTGGCCGTTGAGCCCATGACCGCTCCCGCCGACGCCTTCAACTCCGGGCGAGGCCTTCGCAGGCTGGCCCGCGATGAATCATGGTCGCTGGAGTGGGGCATCCGCTTCACCCGCTGAACCGCAGCCGCCCCTGGCATGCCCTGCACGGCACCCTCACGGCAGCACTCATTCCCCCGGGCCGGCGGAGGGCAGTCCCCGGGAACGCAGGGCTCGGCGGGTCGGAGGCTGCGCGGCCGGGTCGGTTGCTGAGGCCGGGGCATCCCCCACCGACTCGCCCGCGAGGTGCGCCTCGACATCGCTGCGGTACATGATCTCGGGGGCGATGGGTGTGCGCGGGCCGACCGGACCGTGGCCGCCGTCGTCTGGCCCTGAGCCCGAGCCGTGGGGACCCGAACCGCGCGCGGCGCGCCTCGTGGCCCGACGCTCCTTCGCCCCCTCGACGAGGTTGTACAGCGTCGGCAGCACGATCAGCGTCAGCACGGTGGAGGACACCAGGCCGCCGATCACGACGATGGCCAGCGGCTGCGAGATGAACCCGCCATGCCCGGTGATTCCCAGCGCCATCGGCGTGAGCGCGAAGATCGTCGCCAGAGCCGTCATCAGAATGGGCCGCAGACGCTTCTCGCCGCCGGCCATCACGGCATCCGCTGTGCTGAGTCCCTTCGCCCGGTACTGGTTGACCAGGTCGACCAGCACGATGGCGTTGGTGACCACGATGCCGATCAGCATCAGCACGCCGATCAGCGAGGCGACGCCCAGCGGCACCCCCGTGGCGATCTGCAGCAGGATCGCGCCGGTGGCCGCGAACGGCACCGACACCAGCAGCAGCAGCGGCTGGCGCAGCGACTTGAACGTCGCGACCATCACCACGTAGACGATCAGGATGGCGGCCAGCATGGCCAGCCCCAGCTGCGAGAACGAATCGGCCTGCTGCTGGGCCACGCCGCCGATCTCGGCGCGTGCGCCCTCGGGCAGCGTCACGTGATCCATCGCCGCGTTCACCGAGGCGGTCGCCACCGCCAGATTGTCCGAAGAGGGCGGCACCGTGATGGTCGCCGTGCGGCGGCCCTTCTCGGTGGTGATCGCGGTGGGTCCGTTCTGCTCCTCGATGCTCGCGATGTCGGAGAGCTTCACCGAGCCGGTGGGCGTCAGGATCTCGAGATCCTTCAGCGCATCGACGGATGCCGGCGGATCGGGGTTCACGATGAAGACGTTCATGCCGGTGCCGTCGACCTCGATGGAGCCGATCTGGTCGGGGCGCATGGTGCCCGAGACCATCGACCCGACGGCCACCTCGCTGAGCCCGCGCTCGGCGGCCTTCGCGCGATCCACGTTCACCGAGATGTACGGCAGCGAGGCCGAGAGGTTGGTGGTGACCTGGCCGACGCCGTCGCGGCCCTTCAGATCCTTCACCAGCGCGTCGGTGCCGTTCTGCAGCGCGTTCGCGTCGGGTGCGGTGACGGTGATCGTGATGTCGCTGGAGCCGAAACCGCCGCCCGACGCGGCGACGCTCACATCCCCGGCATCCTTCAGCTCGTCGATCCGCTTCTGCACGGTGGCGCGCAGCTTCTCCTGATCAGCCGAGTCAGAGGTCATTATCGAGTAGGTGATGCCCGCACCGCCCGAGAACGCGTCACGCAGCGCCGAGCCGCTGGAGCCGATGGAGGCCTGCACGTGCGTGATGCCGTCGATGCCGTTCAGCGCCTTCTCGACCTGCTTCGCGGCATCCGACTTGGCCTGCAGGCTGGCGGTGCCGCCGATGTCCTGCGTGACGGTCATGGTGTTCTGGCCGGAGTCGCTGAGGAAGTTGATCTTCATCAGCGGGGCGGCGGCCAGCGTGCCGCCGAGCACCATCAGCGCGATCACGACGGTGGTCGCGGAGTGCTTGAGCGTCCAGCCCAGGATCGGGCGGTACGCCTTCTGCAGGCGGGTGGGCGGGGCATCCGGATGCTCGGGATCGATGTGCGTGCCGTCGGCCGCGGCCAGCGGCTTGCCGGGCTTGAGGAACCAGTACGCCAGCACCGGAACGATGGTCAGCGCCACCAGCAGCGAGGCCGCCATGGCGATCGTGACGGTCATGGCGAACGGCCGGAACAGCTCGCCGACCATGTCGCCGACGAACACGATGGGCAGGAACACCGCGACCGTGGTGATGGTGGACGCCGTCACCGCGGCCGCCACCTCGCGCACGGCCAGCTTGATGGCCGTGGCCTTGTCCGCTCCCTGCACGTAGTGACGTTTGATGTTCTCGATCACGACGATGGAGTCGTCCACCACGCGCCCGATGGCGATGGTGAGCGCGCCCAGGGTCAGCAGGTTCAGCGAGTAGCCGAACGCCTGCAGCCCGATGAACGTGATCAGCACCGATGTCGGGATCGAGATGGCGGTGACCAGCGTGGAGCGGATCGACAGCAGGAAGATCAGGATGACGACCACCGCGAACGCCAGGCCCAGCAGGCCCTCGGTGGCCAGTGTCTCGATGGACTGCTCGATGAACGGCGCCTGGTCGAACACCACAGTGAACGTCGTGTCGGGGAACGTCTTCTGAAGGTCGTCGAGCTTGCTCAGCACGCCCTTGGACACGTCGACGGTGTTGGCCGAGGGCAGCTTGGTGACGGCGATCGACAGCGCGTCCTTGCCGTCGACGCGCGAGATCGAGGTGACCGGGTCGGTGGTCTGCTCGACGCTCGCGACGTCGCCGATGGTCAGTGTCGTGCCTACCAGCGGAAGCTCGGCCAGCTGCTGCGCCGAGGTGATCTTGGAGCCGGTCTGCACGGTGAGGGTCTGCGAGCCCTCGGTGATGTCGCCGCCCGGCAGCAGGATGCCGTTCTGCTGCAGCGCCTGGCTCAGCGACTGCGTGGTCTGGCGCGCGGCGGCCAGCTTCGCGGCATCCGGCGTGATGGTGATGCGCTGCCCTGTGCCGCCGACGATGGTCGCGGCGTTGACGCCCTTCACGTCCTCGAGATCCGGGATGACAGTGGTCTCCAGGTCGTTCTGCGCGGCCTGGGCATCGCTGAAGCCGGTGACGGCGACCTGGATGACGGGGAAGTCGTCGATGGAGACGCTCAGCACCTGCGGCGTGACATCCTTCGGCAGCTGCTGGGAGATGCGGCTGATGGCCTGCTGCATCTTCTGCTCGGCCGTGGCGAGGTTGGTGCCGTATGTGAAGGTCGCCTGCACCATGGACGCGTTGGTCGTGCTGGTGGCCGTGGTCGACTCCAGCCCCGGCACGCCCTGGATGGCGGTCTCGACGGGCGTGGACACGTCGTGCTCGACCACTTCGGGCGAGGCGCCCGGGTACTGCGTCATGACGATCAGCGCGGGCAGCTCGAGCGAGGGGATGAGCTCCTGCTTGAGGTTGGTCAGCGCGAGCCCGCCGAACACGGCGGCCACGATCGTGATGAGGGCGATCAGTGCGCGGTTGCGCAGGCTGAAGACGGAGAGATTCGACACGGTGCTCGATTCAGTGGCTCACGGGCGAAGGACGTTCGGGCGCGCCGAGGATGCCGGCGAGCGCGGATGCGATGAGCGAGCCGTCCAGCTGCTCGTCGTGGATGCGGGCGTGCCAGAGCACGCCGTCGATGAAGATGGATGCCGCCTTCGCGCGCTCCTGACCGTAGTCGGCGGTCAGGAATCCGGCCAGCTCAGCCGACCAGCGCCTGGCCAGTTCGCGCAGCTGCGGGTCGTTGACCGCGGCGGTGACGACCGCCCGATCCGCTTCCAGCGCCCGAGCGTCAGCGAGTCCCTGCAGGATCAGCTCGGTGATGACCTCGGGGCTGGTTCCCCGGGTGAGGAAGGCGGATCGGATGCTGCCCATCCGGACGTCCACCTCGGACGCCAGATGCCCGAGGGCGGCGGTGCGCAGCTCGTCGAGGGTGGTGAAGTACTGCGTGGTCGCCCCCAGTGGCACACCCGCACGGGCGGCGATCATGCGGTGGGTGAGCGCACTGACGCCGACCTCGACGATCAGCTCGGCAGCGGCGGCGACGATCTCCTGCCGTCGGCCCTGCGGGTCGCGCCTGCGGCGCAGCACAGCATCCGACATCCCCACCCCCTTCATGTACATATGTACATGACTCCGGCTAGGAGCCACCTGAGAGAACGGGGGTCAGAGGGCTTGGGCGAGGGCGAGGCCGGCGGCGGCGGCGGCAAACCCGGCGAGCAGCATCCCGCCCGCGTACGCGACGGATGCCCGTCGCCCGCCTTCGCGCCACAGCGCGACCGTGTCGATCATCGCGGTGCTGAAGGTCGTGTACCCGCCGAGGAACCCCGCGCCCACGACGAACGCCGCCCCCGGCAGCATCCCCACCACGAGCCCGAGGACCAGCGATCCCGTCACATTGATGACCATCACTCCCCAGGGGAACCGGGTGCCGGTCGCCCGCGCGATGCCGATGTCGACGAGGTACCGGGTCGCAGCGCCCAGTCCGCCGCAGGCGGCGGCCAGCAGGAAGATCAACGGGTTCATGCGGCGGCCCGTCTGCGCCCGAGATGCAGTCCGAGCACGGCCAGCGCGATGCCGCCGGACAGGGTGAGAGCGGCATAGCCCGCAGCCAGCAGCGGAGACGACCCCCACAGCTGCACGGCGTCGACCATGAACGAGCTGTAGGTCGTGAACCCGCCCAGCAGACCGGTGCCGAGGAACACCCGCAGATCGGATGCCGGCAGCCGCGCGGTCAGGATGCCCAGCACCAGGGCGCCGGTGAGATTGGCCGCCAGCACGCCCAGAGCGGCGTTCGGGATCAGCATCCCCAGCGCCATCCGGGCGGCCGTACCCAGCATCCCGCCGACGGCGACCAGCACCGCAGGCCGCAGGATGGTGCGCGTGGGCGAGGGTGAGGTCACCCGCCAACTCTAGCCACGATGCCCGGACCGCCCGGCGGCGCCGTTACGTAGACTCGGGAGACGACCGGGCCCCGCCCGAGGGAACCGGTCATCAGGAGGACGACGCCCGCGTGCTGACGAGAAGGATCTTCGGATGGCTGCGTCTGCTCGCCGCAGCCATGTGCGTCGTGTCCCTCACGCACCGGATGCTGTGGGGCATGGGTTCGCAGACGCTCGCCAGCGACAACTTCTTCGCCTACCTGACCATCCAGTCGAACATCGCGTTCGCCGCGGTGACGATCGCCGCCGGGATCATCGCGCTGCGGAGCCTGCAGGATCCCGCCTGGCTGACCTCGGCGCGTGTGCTGGTGCTCAGCTGGACGACCACGGCCGGACTGGCGTTCTCGATCATCGTCTGGCAGGCGGGGGTGCGCGGCATCCCGATCACCGTCCCGTGGTCGGACGTCGTGCTGCACTACGTGCTGCCCGCACTGGCGGTGATCGCCTGGCTGATCGGACCGGGACGGCAGCCGGCGTCGTGGCGGGTGCTGCCGTTCGTGCTGCTGTACCCGCTGATCTGGGGAGTCTTCACGATCTGGCGCGGCGGCATCATCGGCTGGTACCCGTACTACTTCCTCGATCCTCGACAGGTGTCCGGGCTGCCGGAGATGGGCGTCTCCTGCCTGGCCGCGCTGTCGATCTTCGCCGTGGTCGCCGCCCTGCTGGTGCTGCTGAGCCACGTGCGCGTGAGGCTGCCCCCGTGGGGCGAGATCAGCTCCCGCCCTGCGGGGTGGGTGCGAAGAACTCGAGTGCCGCTCTGGCGGCCGCCCGCGCGTCGCGGTCGCTGAGCGCCGCGAACTGCTCGGCCTCCGGCCCGCCGACGATCCCGACCAGCACCGGCTCCCCGGTGACCGGCATCAGGTTCAGCCAGGTGCGGATCAGACCGGCGCCGCCGACGACGTGCCAGATGGCCTGCTCGGCATCCCAGAACAGCTTGTCGAACCGCATCCATACGGTCTCCACGAAACCGGATGCCAGTGCGGCGATCGCTCCACGGTGCGAGAACGGCAGCGCGGGGGCGAACTCGATGCCCTGCTGCTGCAGCACTCCCAGAGGTACGGTGACCACCACGCGGTCGAACGACAGGGCCTCGCCGGTGCCCAGCCGCAGGCTGACCCCGCTGTCGTCGTAGGCGATGCGCACGACCGGTGAGGCCAGCGTGATCTCCTGATCCTTCAGGTGCTTGTCGAAGAACCCGCCGAGGTCCTCCCCCATGCCCGTCAGTGTGTCGGCGGGGAAGGCCGGCGGGTACCAGCTGGATGCCTTGGCGGGGTCAGCACCGGTGATGGCGGTCTGCCAGGCGAGGGCCGCAGCGAGCGCCGGGTCATCGGGATCGGCCCCGTTCTGCGTGAGGGCCTTGTCGAGCGGCAGGTCGGACGGCAGGCTCTTCGCCTTGTCGATGGCCTGGGCGATGGACTGCCCCGCGACCGTGTCGACCGCGCCGTCCTTCGACCAGCCGGTCGCGGTGTCCAGCACGATCTGCTTCTCGCCGAGCGTCGTGATGCGGTCGTGCAGGGCTGTGAGCTGCTCGTCGGAGATGAGCCACGCGCCCAGCTGCGCGGGGATCGGCCAGTCGTCGCCCGACTTGCTGAGGATGCGCCCGCCCGAGCGGTCGCGGGCCTCGAAGATGGTCACGTCGTGGTTGGCATCGGCCAGCATCCGCGCCGCCACGACGCCCGCCGCGCCCGCACCGACGACCGCCACACGCTCCTTCTCTCCCGCCGCGACGATCAGCGCGAGGGCGGCAGAGCGACCGGAGTCGACGGCTCCCAGCACGGTGCCGGGGTGATCGGGATCCAGTGCCTCGCCGGCGAAGTACAGCCGGTCGCCGATCGGCTCCGCGAGGGTCGCGCGCTGCTGCGGGTCGGCGCCGGCCGGCAGGTAGCTGATGGATCCGAAGGAGTACGGATCTGTCGACCAGGTGCTGCGCGCCCATGCGGCAGGTGCGGGAACCGCGGGCGGCGCGGTGGGTCTGGGCACCGGGGTGGTGCGCGTCGGCTTCGGCTGCGGCTCGGGCGTGCACGCGGCCAGGAGCACCGCGACGGCGCCGGTTCCGGCGCCGAGCAGCAGGGTGCGGCGAGTGATGCTCATCGTTCAGACAGACTATCCCGGGCCGGCACGTGGCGGCGATCGGCGACAGTGCCGGTCACGACTCGCTGGAGACCTCGGCGAGCACCTCGGGCCAGCGGCGGTCGAGAACGCGGCCGCCCAGCACCACTCCCGCCCAGACGGCGCCCGCGCCCAGGATGAGCCCGAGCGCCAGGCTCACCCAGCCCAGCCACGGCGTCCAGATCGCGGCGATCGCGAAGCCGAACGCGGGCCCTCCGATGACGAGCGAGACCGGCCCGATGATGAGCAGCCCCAGCAGCGACTGGGCGCCCCCCGAGGAACCCCGACCGAACGGGCTCGCCTCCGGCGCGGGGGCCCGGCCGGGCAGGAAGGCTCCCACCCAGATGCCGGCTCCGGCCGCAGCGGCGCCCAGCCCCAGCGTCACCCCGAGGCTTGCCGGCAGCAGATCCGGACGGCCGGCCAGCAAGCTCGCCGCCACGCACACCACCACGAGCAGCGGCACGGCGATCACCCCGAGCCCGAGCAGCCGGCCGGCGCGATCCGCCCCGCCCGGGACGCCGGCGTGGATGTGCAGCGCGATCGCGTCGTTGTCGTAGGCCAGAGTCATCTGCACCATGGTCCCGATCATCACCGCGCTGATCGCGGGGATGAGGATCGACGCGGAGCTGAAGCCGCCGTCGCGCCCGTTCATCAGGCTCATCCCGATCAGCAGGACGGGCAGCACCAGCAGCATGACGATGTTGATCACGTGCCGCGGGTCGCGGCGCGAGTACCGCAGCGTACGGGCGGCGATGGCACCGGTCGGCGTCGCCGGAAGCATGCGATCCAGCATCCCTCCGGAACGGATGCGGCCGCCGCCGCGACCCTGGATCGGCGCGACCAGCCGCGCCGCCAGCAGCGCGCGGGCCGCGAACCACAGCACCGCCGCCGTGGCCAGCGCGATCAGCAGCCGCAGTACGGCTGCGGCGAAGTCGCCGGACGCAAGCGAGGCGGAGACGCCGAACACGGCGCCCGGCGGCGTCCACCCCGCCGCGTCGGCCAGCACCGGGAGCACGGCGATGGGGCCGTCCACTCCGGCGATCGCACGCATGAGCAGGTTGATCAGCAGGCCGGAGCACGCCAGCAGCAGCGTCCCGCCGATGACGACCAGGTCGCGCATCCGCCGACCCGCGAGCCAGCTCGCCAGCAGACCGCTGACGACACGGGCCCCCAGTACGCAGGTCGCCAGCGCGAGAGGTATGAGGATGACCGCGGAGACGATGGCGAGCGGCTGCACCGACCAGCCGACGAGCATGAGCAGCAGCGCGCAGGAGGTGCCGATGCCGCCGATCGTGGTGACCCCGGCGACGACCAGGCCGGGCAGCAGCGAGCGCGCGGTGACCGGCAGCAGCGCGAACCGCTCCGGCGCGAGGGAGTCGTCCGCGCTCACGACGATCGATCCGATCCACCAGGTCAGCACGATGCCGGCCCCGGCGATCACGAGGGTGCCGGTCGCGGCGTCCGGTGCGGCGAGACGCAGGGTCACCAAGCCGATCAGCATCGATCCGAGCAGGCTCACAGCGACCAGCCCGCTGATCACGAGCGACACGATCATCCACGGGTTGCGTCCGAGCTGGTGAACCAGCTGCCGCCACCGGAGTCTTACGAGGAGCGCAACCACGCCAGCGTCTCCGATCCCAGCTCATGCGCGCCGACCAGGCTCAGGAACCTCTGCTGCAGGGTCTGCCCCGCGCGCACCTCGTCGAGCGCGCCGTGCGCCAGCAGTCGCCCCTCGGCGATGATGGCGACGCGGTCGCACATCGACTCCACCAACTCCATCACGTGGCTGGACATCACCACGGTGCCGCCACCGGCGACGAACGCGCGCAGGATCTGTCTGATCGTCTCCCCTGAGACGGGATCGACGGCCTCGAGCGGCTCGTCGAGGATCAGCAGATGCGGCGCGTGGATGAGCGCGCACGCCAGCGCGATCTTCTTGCGCATGCCCGCGGAATAGTCCACGACCAGTGTGCTGGCCGCGTCGGCGAGTCCCAGCGCCTCCAGCAGCTCGGCCGAGCGGCTCGCGACGTCGGCCTCGGGCATACTCCGCAGCAGGCCGGTGTAGCGCAGCAGCTCGGCGCCCGAGAGCCGGTCGAGCATGCGGATGCCGTCGGGCAGCACGCCCATCAGCCGCTTGGCGGCCGCAGGATCGCGCCAGACGTCGGCGCCCAGTATCCACGCCGTGCCGGCATCCGGGCGCAGAAGCCCGGTGGTCATCGCGAGCGTGGTCGTCTTGCCCGCACCGTTGGGGCCCAGCAGCCCGAGCATGGACCCCGCCGGTACGTCGAGCCACAGGTTCTCGACGGCCACCTTCTGCCCGAACCGCTTGTGCAGCCCCTGCAGGGAGAGCACGGGAGGAGCGGCGGAGAGCGGTGGAGCTGAGTCGGTCATGCTTCCATCCGACCACGCTGCCGAGCCCTCGGCATCCACCTTCAGAGGGATATCGCGGGCTCGGCGCGGGCGGGTTACAGGTGCGCCTCGGCGTATACCCGCAGAGCGTCGCGGACGAACGCCGCACCCTGCTCGCCGCCGTAGTTCGCGCCGAACCGCGGGTCGGCGACGTACATCTCGCCGAGGCCGATCACGTACGCCTTCACGTCGCCGCCCGGGGCGGCGGCCGGAGTGCCCGGGATGCCGGTGAGCCACTCCACGTGACGGGCGGCGATGGCCTGCGCCTCGACAGATGCCGGGTCGATGCCGCTTTCGGCGGCGGCGATCCAGTCGCGACCCAGCTCCGCTACTCGCTGCTTCCAGCCCGCGCGGTCGCTTTCGCTCATGCCTCGCCACCAGCGGTCGCTGTCGGCGTACGCCTTCTTGCCCCAGCGCTCCTCGACCTCGTCCTTGTACCGGGTGTGATCGAAGCCGTCGAACATGTTCTCGGCCATCAGGTCCTTCCTCTCTGTCAATGCGGTGATGGTGGATTCGACGGACGCGATCTGGCGGGCCAGGCGCTGCTGCTCCGCCCGGAGCAGTTCGAGGTGCGCCTGCAGAGCGGATGCCTCGGATGCCTGGTTCGCTGAGCCTGCCTGCGCGTCGATCACCTGCTTGATCTGCGGCAGGCCGAGCCCGAGCTCGCGCAGCAGCAGGATGCGCTGCAGGCGCACCAGCGCCGACTCGTCGTAGTGCCGGTAGCCGTTGCCTGCGATGCGCGAGGGCGGCAGCAGCCCGATGCCGTCGTAGTGACGCAGCGTTCTGCTGGTGGTGCCCGCGAGGCGGGCGATCTCCTGGATGGACCAGTCCACGGCATCCGCTCCTTCCGTCGTTCCGTCGTCTCGTCGATGAGACCACGGTAGAAGTTGACGTTGCGTCAAGGTCAAGCACAAGCATCCTGAGTCTTTCCTGACTCTCGATGCGACTCCTTGACAATATCGAGATATATCGTGTTACTCTCGCAATACGCGATATATCTTGATGTCGCCCAACCAGGAAGAGAACGACAATGACCGAGAAGTGGCTCATCGCCCCCGGCGAAGAACGCGTCATCGACATCGCCTCCGCATCCCGGCTCAAGATCGGGCTGGTCGGCGGTCAGGTCGACGTCATCGCCCACGACGAACCCGGCATCCGCATCGAGGTGCACGGCGTCACCAACAAGGACCTTCGCATCGAGTCCGACGGCACCCAGATCGAGATCGACCACCCGCAGATCGGGTGGGACAACTTCCTCGAGGTGTTCCGCAACTTCGGCGCCGGCGGCCCCAAGGCCGAGATCAGCGTGGCCGTACCGCGCGGCATCGCGCTGACGCTGGGTGTGGTCAGCGCGGGGGCGCTGGTCTCCGGCATCCGCAACGACGTCAAGCTCAACACCGTCTCGGGCGACATCATCGCCGACGAGGTGGTGGGCGATCTCACCGCGAACTCCGTCTCCGGCGACGTGCAGGTGCGCAGCCTGACGGGGTCGGTCACCGCCAACAGCGTGTCCGGCGATGTCGCCGTCACCGGCTCGCTGCGCAAGGCCGTCGTCGACACGGTCTCGGGTTCGGTGCTGATCGACGCGATCGGCGACGTGAACACGCTCAACATCAACACGGTCTCCGGCTCCGTCACCACGCGCCTCGACGAGACACTGCCCGCCAACTACGTGCTGCGCAGCATGAGCGGCCGACTGACCGTCGACGGCGTCAAGCGCTCGGGCGGCGGACCCAGCAACTACTCCGGACAGACCGGCGAGCTGGCCGGAAGCTTCGTCGACCTGCGCGCCAATACGGTCTCGGGTGGCATCACGGTGCTGCGCCAGGCCCGGCCGACCGTCGCCGACGACCCCGAGTGGGAGGAGTCATGAGTCCCGCCGTCTTCTCGCACGGTGATCTGCGGCTGTACCTGCTGTCGCTGCTGAACGAGGCGCCGCAGCACGGCTACGGCATCATCCAGGCGCTCAGCGATCGCACCGGCGGCACGTACACGCCCAGCGCCGGCACCATCTATCCGCGCCTGGCGAAGCTGGAGGAGGAGGGCCTGGTCACCAAGACCGTCGAGGGCCGCACCACGATCTACGCCATCACGGATGCGGGTCGCGCCGAGCTGTCGTCACGTTCGGACGATCTCATCGGCATCGAACAGGGCCTCTCTGATTCTGTGCGGCTCATCGCCAGCGAGGTGCGGCACAGCGTGCAGGAGGCCATGCGGAGCCTGCGCGCCGACCTCGCGACGGCCGCGCAGGAGGAGCGTCGCGCGGCGAAGACGCGTCTGCGCTCGGACGGGATGAGCGACGAGCGCGTCACCAGCCGGGAGAACCTGCAACGAGCGGATGCCGCGATCAATGCGTTCCGTGCGCAGGTGCGCACCGACCTGCGCACCCACGTCGCCCGTGGCGCCGTGCTGCCGGCGACGGTGGTCACGGATCTGGAGCGCGCCCTCGACGACGCCGCTCACGCCGTGACGCGCGCGCTGTCGACCCTGCGCGACTGAACCTTCGGGGTCTCGACTGCCCGGGACCTCGCCGAGTGCGCGGCCTCTTCGCGGGACCTCGCCGTGCGTTCGGCGAGGTCCCGTGCTCTCGGCGAACGGGGGACGGGGCCTACTCCGGCCAGACCTTCTCGTCGTCGGGCACGGGCTCGCCCTGCGGAACGACCAGCACGGAGCGGTGCTGCCGGTGCGCGAGGCGCGCAGCGACCGACCCGGTGAAGAACTCGCGGATGGACTCCCCGATGCCGCGCTTACGGGTGCCGATCACGATCAGCTGCGCGTCGAGCTTGTCCGCCAGCTGCTTGATCGCCAGCGCGGGGTCGCCGACCAGCTGGCGCGTGGCCCACACCAGGTCGGACTTCCCGAGCGCGTCGGAGGCGAGCTTCTGCACGTCTTCGAACTCGGCGGCGCCGGCATCGAGATTCAGGTCGATGGGGGCGGAGTGCACGTAGCCGTCCGGGTCCTCGTAGGTGACGAAGCGCGTCACATCGACGTGCACGACCATCAGCGGGGCCTTCAGCAGGGTGGCGTAGCGGATGGCCTCGGCCATCACCTGGGCCGGCTGGCCCGGCTGCAGGCCGACGATCACCGCCTTCTGCAGTGCGGCGTTCTGGACACTCTCTTCGGATGCCGTGGGCGTGGAATCTGACATGTCGATCCTTCCGCGGAAAGGCCGTCGCGCGGCCGATTGCTCTGGCGTGCGTGCTATTCTGAATGCTACTCTTACCGGCTCCAGGCCGGTGCCGTGAAATGTCAGTCGGCTGTGCACAGCCCGCTGCTGAACTCGTAAAAAGGGGGTCTCGCGCATGGGCCGTGGCCGTCAGAAGGCGAAGCACACCAAGATCGCTCGCGAACTCAAGTCGTACAGTCCGACGGTGAATTTCTCCGCTCTGGAGAATGAACTCGGGCATCCGTCCTCCGAGGAGGACCAGTACGTCGACAAGTGGGCCGATCAGTACGAAGACGAGGATGAGGACGAGCTCGAGCGAGCCTGACCCTCCTCCTCCGCACGACAACACCCTGGCGACCGGCATCCGCTGAGTCGACCAGGGTTTCGTCGTCCCCGCCGTGCGGGTGGCAGAATGGCCGGATGCCCCGCGTCGCAGCCCTCTATCGCCATCCGATCAAGGGGTTCACTCCCGAGCGCCTCGACGAACTGGCGGTTCAGTCCGACGGGCGCATCGCCGGAGATCGCGTGCTGGCATTCCGATTCGCGGATGCCGCGCAACCGGAGCAGCGCGACGGCCTGGACTACTGGCCGAAGTCGAAGGGGCTCGCGCTGGAGGCCTTCCCCACGCTGGCGGCACTGCAGGTATCGTACGACCACGTCGCGCGGCGCGTACGGGTCGCCTACGACGACACTCTCCTGGTGGATGTCGTGCTGGATGCCGACGGGCGCGAAGAGCTCACCGAGATCATGACCGCGTTCGTGCTGGACTCCCCCGAGTGGAAGCTGCTGCAGCGCGAGGGCCGGCTGCCGCTGGTGCTGGTCGGCGACGGCGAGCGCGCGCGGTTCCAGGATCGGTCGAAGGGCTTCGTCACCCTGCACAGCACCGCGAGCGTCGACGCCGTCAGCGTCGTGCTCGGGCAGGAGCTGGACCACCGCCGGTTCCGTTCGAACGTCGTGATCGAGGGAGCGGATGCCTGGGACGAGCTGGCCTGGACCGGCGAAGTGCGCATCGGCGACGTGCGATTCACGGCAGAGGGCCCGATCGTGCGATGCCTGGCGCCGCACGCGAACCCCGACACCGGCATCCGGGACGCCCGCATCCTGACCGCCCTGACCCGCGACATCGGCCTGCCCGAGCCCACCCTCGGCCGGCTCCTGCTGCTGCAGGGCGTGACCGGCGCGGTGGGCGACGAGGGCGGGATGGGCGGCGTCATCCGCGTCGGCGACGAGGTGACCGTCGGCTGAGGCCGCTGGGCGAGCCCATTCAGGGCCGTGCGCTCAGAGCCCGTCGATGCTCGCGACCTGCAGCAGATCGGCCAGGGGCAGGACTGTTGCCCGCGGGTGCAGCTCATAACGACGGCTCCCCGGGTACAGAATCCAGAGCCTCCGCAGCTGCAGGCTCGGATCCTCCAACGCCGCACTCATCGACGATGTCAGCCGCGGGGCATCCGCCCGCTTGATCTCGAATCCGGTCCGCTCACCGAAGCGCTCGAGCACCAGATCCACCTCCGCACCGTTGCTGGTGCGCCAGAAGTACGGTTCAGCGTCGTCGGACCGGCGGAGGATCTCATCGATCACCAGGGATTCCCATGACGCCCCGATCCCGGGCTGCCGCAGGAGGGCGTCCTCGGACTCCACACCCCACAGCGCGTGGAGCAGCCCCGTGTCCCGGAGGAAGATCTTGGGAGTGCGCACCAGACGCTTCCCTGCGTTGGCGAGCCAGGGCTTGAGCACCCGCACCAGCATCGCATCGTTCAGGCCATCCACGTACCTGCGAGCCGTCGACTCGCCGATGCCGAGGACACGCGCCGTTGAAGCGGCGTTCCAGAGGTTGGCCTGGTGGTGCGCGAGCTGAGCCAGGAACCGCTCGATGCTCGCGGCGGGCAGCGCCAACCCGAATTCGCGCAGGTCGTGGCTGGCCAGAGTGCGAATGTAGGACCGTCGCCAGCGCATCGAGTCTTCGTCTGTCGCAGCGAGTGTCGACCTGGGGAACCCCCCGCGGATCCAGACCCGGTCGATGTCATCGTCGACGTCCGCTGCGCCCAGACCGGGCAGCTCGATCACTTCGACGCGGCCGGCCAGCGATTCGGCAGACTGGCGAAGAGCATCGGGAGAAGCACTGCCGAGCACCAGGAACGTCGCGAGTGCATCCGTTCGGTCGGCGAGCACACGCAGCACGGGGAACAGGTCAGGGTGCCGCTGCACCTCGTCGATGACGATCGTGCCGCGAAGTGGCTCCAATGCGAGCATCGGCTCGCTCAAGCGCGCGAGATCGATCGGGTCCTCGAGGTCGAAGTAGTTCGCCATCCCGGGTTGGACGATCGTGCGTGCCAGCGTCGTCTTGCCGACCTGGCGCGCACCGACGAGAAGCACGACCGGCGAGCGCCGCAGTGCGTCGCGGAGTTCGCGCTCCGCCGCATCTCTCGCGATCATGACTTCACGCTACCATGTAATTCCCCCAGATGGTGGTGGAATTACCTGGTAATCGAGGTTTCACCAGGCGCCGTGCCTGCTCTCCCACTCGTCCTCGACGGTGCGGCGGCGACCTGCCATCATGCCGGCGGGAATGCTCGCCAGCAGCACGGCTCCGATCACTGCCAGCGGCACGGTCCAGCCGCCCGTCGCGTCGCGCAGCACTCCCATCAGGATGGGGAAGATCGCGGCCAGCGTGTAGCCGACGCTCTGCACGAAGCTGGACAGCAGCACCGCGCTCTCCGGTGTGCGGGAGCGGATGCTGATCAGCACCAGCGCCAGCGGGAACAGCAGGCCGACCATCCCGAACAGCGCCGTCCACAGCCAGAGCAGACCCGCGATCGGAACCAGCAGCAGCCCGAGGATGCCGACCAGGCCGGCGATCGCGCCGAACAGGAACAGCGGCCGGGTGGCATGGAACCGCACCACCAGCACCGGCACCAGCAGCGATGACGGCAGTCCCACGAAAGCGAACAGCGACAGCAGCAGCCCGGCGGTTCCGGCATCCACCCCGGCGATGTCCATCGCGATCACCGGCAACCAGGCGAAAGCGACGTACGCCATGATCGACGAGGTGCCGAAGGTGACCGACAGCGCCCATACCAGGGGGATCCGCGCGAGCCGGGCGAACAGGCGCCGACTCGACGGCGAGGTGGCGATCGGGCCGGTGACGGAGAAGCCGGCGGTGGATTCCGGTGCAGTCACCTGGGTCGCGGCCTTCGACCCTTCGACAGGCTCAGGGACCCATTCGGGTTGGGTCGCTGAGCCAGTCGAAGCGCGGCCGCGGCCGGCCACCATGAGCACCCACGGGATGACACCGGCCAGCGCGAACACGGCCCACATGGCCAGCGAGACGCGCCAGCCCACGGCATCCGCCACCGGCACCGCGACCAGTGGCGGCACGAACGTCGAGCACGCCATGGCCGTCGTGTACAGCGCCATCATCAGGCCGATTCGGTCGGGGAAGTACTTCTTCACCAGCGGTGGCATGAGGATGTTGCCCATCCCCACCCCGGCGAAGATCAGCGCCGTCGCCAGCACCAGGCCGATCGACTCGCCGATCAGGCCGCGTGCGACGAGCCCCACGGCGATGACGATCAACGCGACGACCGTCAGGCGCTCGATGCCCAGTCGACTCTCCAGGATCGGGGTGATCAGCCCGAACACCGCGAAGCACATCGGCGGCAGCGTCCCGATCAGGCCCAGCACCGCCGAGGGCACCGCGAAGTCCGCGCCGATGTGGTCGATCACCGGCGACAGCGACGCCACCGCCGAGCGCAGCGAGAACGCGCACAGCAGGATGCCGAGCACCGCGAGCGCGCGCCCGTGCCACAGCGGCCGGCCCTTCACTTCGACTCGCTTCGCTCGCTCAGCACAGGCGACACGCTCAGGGGCCCCGTCATGTCGTCACGAGGTCTGCGACTTCTCGACCCAATCGAGGTACTCGGGGGTCACGGTTCCGGTGATGTAGCGCCCGTCGAAGCAGCTCATGTCGAGGTCGGTCAGCTCGGAGCCCTCGATGATCGCGGCCTTCAGGTCCTCGACCTCCTGGTACACGATCCTGTCACAACCGAGCACCTCGGCGATCTCGGGGATCGTGCGACCGTGCGCGACCAGCTCGTGCTTCGACGGCATGTTGATGCCGTAGACGTGCGCGTAGCGCACCGGCGGCGCGGCCGAGGCGAAGATCACCGACTTCGCACCGGCATCCCGAGCCATCTGGATGATCTGCATGCTGGTGGTGCCGCGCACGATGGAGTCATCGATGAGCAGCACGTTCTTGCCCTGGAACTCGGCCGACATGGCGTTGAGCTTCTGGCGCACGCTCTTCTTGCGCACCGCCTGCCCGGGCATGATGAACGTGCGGCCCACGTAGCGGTTCTTGTAGAAGCCCTCGCGGTACTCCTTCCCGAGCTTGCGGGCGACCTCCATGGCCGAGGGGCGCGAGGAGTCGGGGATGGGCATGACCACGTCGATCTCGTCCAGCGGCACGTGCTTGGCGATGGTGTCCGCCAGTCGCTCGCCCATGCGCAGTCGCGACTCGTACACCGAGACGCCGTTCATCACGGAGTCGGGGCGGGCCAGGTACACGTACTCGAACGCGCACGGCGTCAGCTGCGTCTCCTCGGCGCACTGCCGGGTGAACAGCTCGCCGTCGTTGGTGATGAACACGGCCTCGCCGGGCTCCACCTCGCGCACGACCTCGTAGTCGGCGTTCTCCAGCACCAGCGACTCGCTGGTCGCCACCCATTCGTCGCCCTTCGACCTGCTCGGGGACCCATCTGCCGAGGACGCGGCCCGACGTCCGAGGATGAGGGGGCGGATGCCGTACGGGTCGCGGAACGCGAGCATCCCGTACCCGGCGATGATGGCGATGACCGCGTACGCGCCCTCGATGCGCTTGTGCGTGCGGGCGACGGCCTCGAAGATGCGCTCGGGGTCGAGATCGACGGTCGACGTGGTGCTCTGCAGCTCGCCGGCCAGCACGTTCAGCAGCAACTCGGTGTCACTGGACGAGTTCAGGTGGCGACGGTCGCGCTGGGCCATGTCGGCGGTCAGCTCACGCGTGTTGGTGAGATTCCCGTTGTGGATGAGAACGATGCCGTACGGCGCGTTCACGTAGAACGGCTGCATCTCCTCCTCGTTCGAGGCGGTGCCCTTCGTGGCATAGCGGACATGCCCCAGGCCGATGTTGCCGAGCAGCGAGCGCATGTCGCGGGTGCGGAACGCCTCGCGCACCATGCCCTCGGCCTTGGCCATGTGCATCACACCACTGGGCTCGGCCGTGGCGATGCCCGTGGCATCCTGCCCTCGGTGCTGCAGCAGCAGCAGAGCGTCGTAGATGTCCTGGTTGACCGGGCCGTTGCCGACCATTCCGACGATGCCGCACATGGGGTGTTACTTCGTTCCGCTCTGATAGGCGCCGACCAGGCGCACGGCTCCACCATCGACGCCCTTGGCGCCCTCTTCGAACTCTCCGGCCGGACGTGCACCGGTGTGCACGGTGCCGACCTGCCAAGCCCCGATGCCCTGCGCACGGATGGCGGCGATCACGGCATCCTTCTTCTCCTCGGCGACCACGGCGAGGAACCCGATTCCCAGATTCCAGGTGCCCTCGGTGTCGACGATCGGGGTGCCCGCGATGTCGGCCAGCACCTGGAACACCGGGCTCGGCGTCCAGGTGGAGCGATCCACCTCGGCCCAGCTGCCCTGCGGCAGCACGCGGGCCAGGTTGGCGGCGATGCCGCCGCCGGTCACATGGCTCAGCGAGTGCACTCCGTGCGGCACCTGCTCGAGCATCTTCAGCAGCGGCGTCGTGTACAGGCGGGTCGGCTCCAGCAGAGCCTCGCCCCAAGTGGTGCCGAGGTCGGCTGCGTTGTCGCCGTAGCCGATCCCCGCGTTCGCGACGATGTGGCGCACCAGCGAGTAGCCGTTGGAGTGCAGGCCGCTGGAGGCCAGCGCGATCACCGCGTCGCCATCCTGCACGCGATCCGCTCCGAGCACGGCATCCGCCTCGACGACGCCGGTCGCGGCGCCGGCGACGTCATAGTCGCGCGGTCCGAGCAGGCCCGGATGCTCGGCGGTCTCTCCGCCGACCAGCGCGGTGCCGGTGGCCGAGCATGCGTCGGCGATGCCGCGGACGATGTCGGCGATGCGCTCGGGCACGACCTTGCCGCACGCGATGTAGTCGGTCATGAACAGCGGCCTGGCGCCCACCACGACGATGTCGTCGACGACCATGCCGACCAGGTCCTGCCCGATCGTGTCGTGCTTGTCGATGGCCTGAGCGATGGCGACCTTCGTGCCCACGCCGTCTGTGCTGCTGGCCAGCAGCGGACGCGTGTAGCCGAGCAGCGCGCTGGCGTCGAACATGCCAGCGAAACCGCCCACTCCGCCGAGCACTTCGGGCCCGTGCGTCGCGCGCACGGAGGCCTTCATGAGTTCGACGGCGAGATCACCGGCGGCGGTGTCGACACCGGCCTGAGCATAGGGATTGGTGGGTGAGGCTGCCACGGGTACAGCCTACCGGCCCGAGGGGCTCGCCAAGGTCGGTGCGACGATGTCCGGATCCCGGGGACACGGATGCCGGGAAGCCGGGTCTGCTATACTGAATAGTTGCGCATCGCAAGGCCGGTTCTCACCCGGCGCAGCGCACACCCCGGCCAGGGTTCTCTCCAGTCTGGATCGCACCGATGCGATCCCCTCCCCGGCCATTGCCGAGGCGGCAGCGTGCCGCCCGCACACGAATCACAGAATGATGAGCAGTACCGACATCTCCGCGCGCACAGGCGCGCCCGAATCACCCATCGACCCTCCGACCCCCGACCTGGCTTGGCGCCAGGCCGACCGCGACGTGTTCGTCGCCACCAACGACGGTGAGTTCGCCGGCTTCGTGACCGTGGAGCACGACGCGCACGTCACGCACGACAACCACAGCCGCCGCATCGGCAGCTACCCGACCCTCGCCGCCGCCCGGCAGGCGCTGGTGGATGCCACGCATCCGCCGTCCCGCCGCCGCGAGCGCCTGCGCCGCCGCATCCTCGAGCGCAGACGCTGAGCGCCAACCCGCGCATAGCGTGAGCAACGCCCATACGATGGGGCCATGAGCGACAAGCCGCAGTGGCTGATCCGCGAGGACGCCGGCACCTCGGTGCTGGTGGCGCTCGCGCTGCGCCAGCTGCTCGGCATCCGCACACCCGAGGACCTGCCCGCGCTGCGCGGGCTCGAAGTGCGCAGGCCCGACTCGGCCGACGTCGACGAAGCGCTCGAGGCCCAGTGGCGCGAGTACTGGGACATGACCGTCGAGCCGCGCGCGCACCGCTCGGACGTGCCGCTGGATCTGGTCGACGGCTTCGACACGCTCGTCGCGCTGCCCACCACCGGTGCGGAGGACCTGCGCGACGCGATCGTGCCGCACGCGGCGGCGGCCCTGCGATATGCGCAGGACGCGCACAACCGCTACGTCGATTCGGTCAGCTCATCGGGCGGCGCGTACCGCGCCTATGCGAGCGCCATCGCCGAGTTCGAGCGCGAGGTCGGGCGGCGCGCGCACTCCTTCGATCTCAGCGTGCAGGTGCTGCCGTTCAGCCAGCGCGGGATATGGTGGATCGGCTCGCTGAGCGTGGCCGTCACCGATGGCCTGCGCCGCGACGTGGTCGCGTTCGATGCGGCCATGCGGCCCGTGATCGCCGAACTCGCCTGACCCCCACCCTCATGAAGAAGCGCACCCTCATCGCCCTCGTCATCGCCGGCACGGTCGTCGTCGCCGTCGGCGCCGCCGCCTTCGCAGGGCCGTACATCTACCGCGACTACCTCGTCGCTCCGGCCGCTGCGGAGCCCACCCTTCCGGCATCCGCATCCGCATCCGCCGCCGCAGGACCGCTATCGAGCGAAGACGTTCAGGGCGACTGGACGGTCGGCGACGGCTCGTATGCCGGCTACCGGGTGAACGAGGTGCTCAACGACGTCGACACCACCGTCACCGGGCGCACGGACAAGGTGACAGGCTCGTTGACCGTGGCGGACGCGACGCTGACTGCGGCGCGGATCGAGGTCGACGTGGCCTCCATCGCCACCGACTCCGGCAGCCGCGACTCGTACTTCCGCGGCACCGCGATGCGCGCCGCGAAGTTCCCGACGGCGACGTTCGCGCTGACCGCCCCGGTGAAGTCATCCAGGATGCCGGTGACCGGCCAGCCGCAGAAGGTCTCGGCCACCGGCGATCTCACGCTCGCCGGGGTCACCCGCAGCGTCAATGTGGAGCTGGACGCCGTGTTCGACGGCGAGCGCGGTCAGGTGGTCGGCAGGATCCCGATCACGTTCGCCGACTTCGGCGTCGACGCGCCCGACCTGGGATTCGTGAAGGTCGAGGACGCCGGCTTCGTGGAGTTCTCGCTGACGCTCGAGAAGAACTGACCCCGAGCATTCCTCGTCGTGCGTCAGCCCTCGTCGTCGTGGACGCGCTCGTGCTCGACGCGCACGATACGGGTGTGCTTGCGCGCCGCCCGTTCGAGGATCAGCGCGACCGCGCCGCCCAGCGCGATGCAGATCGGCACGGTCCACAGCAGCGCGAAACCGAAGACCTGCCCGGGCGGGTAGACGACGCCAACGACCTCGGACTTCTCGTAGCTGCCGACGGCGGTGAGGATGCCGGCGACGACGACGCCCAGCACGGCGCCGAGGCCGAGGAACACGCCGAAGCGCGGGACCGGTCGGATCTGCGCCTCGATCGTCTGGTGCTCTGCATCACGCGACATACCCCTATTCTCCCACGCCCACCCGGGCTGCGGACCGGGCTCAGGGGCGCAGTGGGAGCAGGGGGGAGAGATCGGCCCGGGTGCCGGATGCCGACACGAGGCCGGCTGCGACGGCATCCGCCCAGCTCTCCCCGCCGGTCGCGAGGGAGATCCAGGTCGCGGCGTTCATCTCGACGACGTTGGGCGGGGTGCCGCGGGTGTGCCGCGGGCCCTGCACGACCTGAACGGCCCCGAAAGGCGGTACGCGCACCTCGACGCTGTTGCCCGGAGCCTTCTCGTCGAGCAGCTGCAGCAGGTACCGGACTGCCGTCGCCGTGGCCGCGCGCGGCGCACCCCCGGCCGCGACCACCGCGAGCGCGGCGCGTCCGTCGGCGGTCTCGATCCTCGTGGTGGGCACGGCTCCAGGCTACGCCGGGCAACGCGCCACCCCGCCCCATCTCGCCGCCGCCCCGGCTGGTCGCCGCCGCCCCCGTCCAGCTGCGCAGCGGGACGGGGGCGAGGGAGCTGAGCAGGGGCGGGAGCACCGCACACCGGGCAGCGATGCCGTGGCACCGTCCGCGCCACCGATCGTCGCCCGGGCATAGGGTCGGTAGGGATGACGAATACAGGCGAGACAGGCACCCTGCACGGGGCGCGCGCGGAGCTGCTCGAGGCGGCTGCGCGCGGGGCGGAGTGGACGCCGCGGTTCCCGCAGAGCGGAAGCACACAGCATCCGGCATCCGTGCTCGTGCTGTTCGGCAGGCTGGACAGCATCCCCGCCCGCACCGACGACCAGACCGTCGCGGCCGACCTCGACGTGCTGCTGCAGCGCCGCGCAGCCACGCTGTCGTCGCACCCGGGGCAGGTGTCCTTCCCCGGCGGAGGCCGGGAGCCGGCGGATGCCGACGTCGTGGCCACCGCACTGCGCGAGGCGCAGGAGGAGACCGGGCTCGACCCCGCGGGCGTGGAGGTGCTGGCTTCGCTTCCCGAGATCCCCCTGGCGGTCAGCAGCTTCCTGGTGACCCCGGTGCTGGGCTGGTGGCGCACGCCGTCGCGCGTGGCGGCCGTCGATCATGCCGAGACGGTCGAGGTGTTCCGGATACCCGTGGCCAAGCTGATCGACCCCGCGAACCGGTACTCGGCGGTGCTGCACCGCGACGGCTTGACCTACAAGGGCCCGGCGTTCGAGGTGGACGGCACAGTCGTGTGGGGGTTCACCGCCGGCATCCTCAACGCCCTGTTCGATGCGACCGGCTGGGCGCTGCCCTGGGACCCGGCCATCGAGCGCCCCGTGACCGTCTGAATCCGACGCGGAACGGTAACCGCGCATGCCCCCGCCGGTAGGCTTGCGGGCATGAAGATCCTGGTCCTCGGCTCCGGTGCGCGCGAGCACGCGATCATCCTCTCCCTGCGCTCGGAGGACGCCGAGCACGAGATCTTCGCGGCACCCGGCAACGCCGGGATCGCGCAGGATGCGGCCATCGTCGAGCTCGACATGCTCGACGGCGCCGCAGTCGCCTCGTTCGCCAATGAGCGCGGCGTCGACCTGGTCGTCATCGGGCCAGAGGCCCCGCTGGTGGCGGGCGTCGCCGACGTGCTGCGCGACCGCGGCATCCCCGTGTTCGGTCCCGGCAAGGCGGCCGCGCGGCTGGAGGGGTCGAAGGCATTCGCGAAGCGGATCATGGATGCCGCGTCCGTGCCCACCGGGCGCGCGGTGCGCGCGGCATCCGTCGCCGAGGTCGAGGCCGCGTTCGACGACTTCGGCGCACCCCATGTCGTGAAGGCCGACGGCCTGGCGGCGGGAAAGGGCGTGATCGTCACGACCGACCGCGCCGAGGCCCTCGCGCACGCCGAGCACTACCTCGCGGCGGGCGCCGTGCTGGTGGAGGAGTTCCTCACCGGCCCCGAGGTCTCGCTGTTCTTCCTCAGCGACGGCGACACCGTGCGCGCGCTCGCCCCTGCGCAGGACTTCAAGCGCGCGCTGGACGGCGACGGCGGTCCCAACACCGGCGGCATGGGCGCGTACTCGCCGCTGCCGTGGCTGGCCGATCAGTTCGGCAGCATCGACGCGTTCGTCACCGAGGTGACCGACACCGTCGCGCTGCCCGTCATCCGCCAGTTGGATTCCGAGGGCACGCCGTTCATCGGCCTGCTGTACGCGGGTCTGATCCTCACGCCCGCGGGCATACGCGTGATCGAGTTCAACGCGCGCTTCGGCGACCCCGAGACCCAGGTCGTGTTGCCGCGGCTGCGCACCCCGCTCTCACGGCTGCTGCTGTCGGCGGCATCCGGGCACCTCGAGGATGAGCCGGCACCGGAGTTCTCCGACGACGTCGCCATCACGGTCGTGCTGGCCAGCGAGGGCTACCCCGAGGCGCCGCAGACCGGCCGCATGATCGAGGGGCTCGCGGAGGCGGCATCCGTCGCCGGCGTCCACCTCGTGCACGCCGCGACCGGCGCGCCCGACGCACCCGGCGGGTCGCTCATCGCGACCGGCGGCCGGGTGCTGAACGTCGTCGCCACCGGCGCAGACTTCGCGGATGCCAGGGCGCGGGCCTACGAGGCCATCGGCCGCATCTCGCTGGAGGGCGCGCACTTCCGCCACGACATCGCGGCACGCGTCGCGCAATAAGGCGCGCGTCGCGCAATAACACGCGCGTCGCGCAATAAGGCGCGCCTGTCACGCAGAGCACACGCCGCGCAGCCGGCCGGGCGCCACAGGAAATGCCGTCAGAGCTCGATCCAGTACTGACGCAGCAGCGGGTCGCCGGCATCGGGCGCATCGATGGTGCCGCTGAGCACGCCGCCGGCGCCCTCGATCGTGCGATACGAACCGGCGTTGTCGTCGACGCAGGTGAGCATCACGCGGTCATAGCCGGCGGCACGCGCATGATCGAGCACGAGGTTCAGTGCCGTGCGGGCGACGCCCTCGCGGCGGCGGGACGGGCGCACACTGTAGCCGATGTGGCCGCCATAGCTGCGCAGCCAGTCGTTGAGCATCCGGCGGAAGGCGATGAACCCGACGACCTCGCCGTCATCGGCGATCCAGAAGTAGTCGCAGTGCACCTTGTCGGCCGGCAGCCCGGCATCCAGATCCGCGTACAGCCGAGACTTCGCGACGAACTCCTCGCAGGCTGCGCGATCAGGGACGACACCGAACTCGAGACCCGCGCCGTCGATGTGCACGCAGCCGAACTCGGCGACGGTCGCCGCCCATGAGTCGAAGAGGTCGAGAGACGGGGTGGCGAGTGCGATGGGCATCCGTCCATTCCATCACAGGGCCGTCCGGGCTGGAGACCGGGCGACCCTACTGCCCTTTCAGGAGACCATCAGCGCAGCTCGTCGGCGCTCTTGCCCTGATACCGGCCGATGAAGACGGATGCGATGAGTGCGACGACCATGACGGCCGCCGGCAGCAGCATCGACTGCGCCATGCCGGTGGAGAAGCCGTCGGCGACGAACGACGGCATGCTTCCACCCCCACCGAAGCCGGCAGGTGCTTTGTCGAGTCCGGGCAGGTTGGCCTCGAGGCGGGCCTGCATGAATGCGGCGATGGCGGAGGATCCCACCACCGAACCGATGGTGCGCGTGGTGTTGTAGATGCCCGCGCCGGCGCCGGCCTGGCGCGGAGGCAGGTTGCGGGTGGCCTCGGTCGCCAGCGGCCCCCACATGCCTGCGTTGCCGATTCCCAGCAGGGCGGAGGGCAGCAGGAACATCCAGGTCGGGGTGTCCATGTTCATCAGCGAGGCATTCCACAGCACGCCGCCGGCCACGCACAGCAGACCGGGCACGAGGATGAACCGCGGGTCGATGCGGTCCAGCAGGGCGCCGGCGAACGGCGCCAGCACACCCGAGATGACCGCCATCGGGATCATCAGCAGCGCCGACTCGGTGGGGGTCAGGCCCCGTGCCAGCTGCAGGAAGAACATGAACGGCAGCGACATGCTGGTCACCGTGAAGCCGACTGCGGCGATGCCGAGGTTGGAGGCCGAGAAGTTGCGGTCCTTGAACAGCCCCAGTGGCACGAGCGCCTCGCTCTTGGTCTTCCACTGCTGCAGCACGAACACGACCAGCAGCACGATGCCGGCGCCGATCATGCCCCACACCGAGATGGGCCCGGTGATGGTGCCCCAGTCGTACTTCTGGCCCTCCTGCAGGCCGAAGACGATGAGGAAAAGTGCGGCCGCACTGAGCACCACGCCCACGTAGTCGAAGCGGTGCGGGTGCGTCTGCAGCTTGGGAACGTAGATCATGGCCAGCACGAAGCCGATCACGCCGACGGGCACGTTGATGTAGAAGATCCACTCCCAGCCGAGGCCGTCCACGAGCAGTCCGCCCATCAGCGGGCCGACCAGGGTGGCAACGCCGGCTGTCGCACCCCACAGGCCCATGGCGGCGCCACGGCGCTCAGGCGGGAAGGTGCGCGTGATCACGGCCATGGTCTGCGGGGTCATGAAAGCCGCGCCCAGACCCTGCACCGCGCGGGCGACGATCAGGCCGACGAGCGTGGTGGACAGGCCGCTCCACAACGAGGCGCCGGTGAAGACCACCAGGCCGATCAGATAGATGTTCTTCGGGCCGAAGCGGTCACCGAGGCGGCCGGTGATCAGCAGCGGCACGGCATACGCCAGCAGGTAGGCGCTGGTGACCCACACGACGTTGTCGAGGTTGTTGGTGTCCGGGTCGAGCGCCGCCTTGATGGCCGGGTTGGCCACCGAGACGATCGTCGTGTCGACGAGGATCATGAAGAAGCCGATGACCAGCGCCCACAGGGCGGGCCAGGGGCTCTTCGGCTTGTGACCGGTCGCGTACGTGCCGGTCGACGGTCCGCGAGTCGCGGATGCCGTGGGTTCTGTCATCGGCGTGATGCCTTTCGCTGTACGGCGGATGCCGCGGGGAGGGTCTGTGAGGTCTCTTCAGGGTCGGCGGGAGCGGATGCCGAGGAGGCGGCGTCGCCGAACCAGGCGAAGTCCGGATCGGACAGGCGCTCGAGCGTCCCGGCCGTCCAGGTGAGCTCGGCGCCCAGCAGAGTGACGTGCCGATCGGCCTCGATGAGGAACTGATCGAGCACGCCGCGCGCGCGGGCCGCGGACAGCTTGCCGTGCAGGCTGTCGTGCTCGGCCTGCAGTGCCGCCAGCCGGGCGGTCAGCAGTTCGATCACGTCAGCCCGTGGCAGGTTGTGCGACTCGGCGAGCGCGACGCGGAACTCGGCGGTGCGGTCGGAGGTTCCCAGGCCCGCGCGCACCCAGTCCTGCAGCGCGTCACGTGCAGCGGGCTGCAGTGCGTAGGTCGTGCGCTCGGGGCGATTGCCCTCGCGGTCCACGCCCACCTCCGAGATCAGCCCGTCCCGTTCGAGGCGGGCGACCGTGTGATAGAACGTGCCGTTGGTCACGCGCACGATGCGGTCATCCTGCCGATGCCGCAGCAGGCGGATCATCTCGTACGGATGCATGTTTCCCTCGGCGAGCAGCGCGAGCACCATCGCCGCCAGCGGCGTCAGCTTCCCGGCATCCCCAGCCATATGCCCCACCTCGATTAGTCCAGATGGACTATAGCACTCCGTCCGGGAGCGAAACAGTGAGGGGCAGTCCGCTCACACCTCCGCAGGCCCCAGCCCCGCGCGTTCCAGGATCACTCCGACCTGCACGCGATTGCGCGCACCGAGCTTGGCGAACACCTGCTCCAGGTGGGTCTTCACCGTGCCCGCCGAAATGTGCAGCTCCCCGCCGATCTCCTGGTTCGTCGCACCGGAGGCGACACCGCGCGCCACGGCCCGCTCACGCTCGGTCAGCGCTCCGATGCGCTCGAGTGCGGCCTGCCGGCCCGAGCCGCCCTCCTTCTCGACCGCACTGCGGACGAGCTGCGCCATGCTGCGCCCGGAGACCACGGTCTCACCCAGCGCGGTGCGACGGACCGCATCCACGATCAGCCCGGGCGGGTCGTCCTTGAGCAGGTAGCCGCTCGCACCGGCCTTCAGCATGTGCATCAGCTGATCCTCCGAATCGAAGCTGGTCATCGCGAGCACCCTCGAGTCGCTCTGGGCGACGATCGTCGCCGTCGCCTCGATGCCGCTGATCCCCGGCATCCGCACATCCATCAGCACCACGTCGGGGTGGTGAGCGCGTACGGCCTCGACGGCCGCCGCGCCGTCGGCTGCTTCTCCGACCACGTCGATCCCGGCATCCGCGCGCAGCACGAAACGCAGGCCGCTGCGCACCAGCTGGTCGTCATCGACGATCAGAACGCGCAGCGGAGCATCGGCAGCATCAGTGGTCACGCATCGAGACTAGCGAGGGCCGGGGACGACGCGCCGAGCGCCGGTCAACCGCGCTCCTGCCACGGCAGTGCGACGTCGACGATGAAGGACCCCTCGTGAGCGCCGATCCACGCCGTGCCGCCCAGGGCGGCAGCGCGCTCGCGGATGCCGACGGTGCCGTTGGCTCCGCTCGGCAGGGCCACTCCCGCAGCGCCCAGCGGGTTCACGATGCGGATTCGTGCCCCCTCGGCGGGCCCCGCCTGCACATGCACATCGACAGTCACCGAAGGCGCGTGCTTGCGCGCGTTCGTGAGCGCCTCCTGCACGATCCGGTACACGGCGCCGTCGAACTGCGTGGAGGCGCGCTCAGGATCCTCGAGCACGACGTACGCGGTGATCGACGTGCCGGACGCGCGATGCTCACCCAACAGCTGCCCGAGGGCGCGCATCGTGGCAGGACTCGAACTGGCCGCACCGGGCCCGCTGCGCAGATCGCCCAGCAGGCCGCGCAGGTCCTGCAGCGCCGCGTGGGTCTGCTCGCGCACCGTGCGCGCCATCTCTGCCGCCTCGCCGTCGCCGGACGCTGATTCCAGGGCACCCGCGTGCAGCGACACCACCGACAGCCGGCTGGTGAGCTGGTCGTGCATGTCGCGGGCGATGCGCTCGCGCTCGTTCTGCCGCACCATCTGCTCGTTGAGCGTATCGGCGCGCTGCTGCTCCTGCGCCGCGCGCACATCGCTGCGAGCCACGCGCTCGCGCGCGCGGACGAGGAAGACGACGCCCGCGGCCACTCCCAGCGAGATCGCCACCCAGACGAGGGATGCCGCGATCCAGGCCGGCTCGTGCTGTGCATCCGCACGCTGAGTGAAGGTCCAGGCCAGCGCGCCACCCCAGCCGGTGAGGACCTCCCGGAGGGCGAACAGCACGGCCCCGACCGAGACGCCGATCGCCACCCGTGTTGTCCACGCCGGGCGTCGCAGGACGGTGGCGACCGCGCCGACCAGCAGCAGCACGTACGAGAGCCCGACGGCCGCCAGCACGCCGCCGGCGATCAGTGTCATCAGGGGAATCCGTCGTCGCCAGAACACGGTGAGCCAGGCCGCGATCGCCAGCAGGAACAGTCCCGCGCCGACACCGCCGAGCCTGGCGTCGCCGCCCTCGCCGGCCGGCAGCTCTGCCGCGCCGGGCACATTGATGATGCCCATCGCGTCGATCATGATGCCGACCGCGAACAGCACGACGGTCCCCGCTGCTGCCGCCACGCGGCGCAGACGCGGGGAGACGAGGGTGCTCGGGGCTGCCACGTGTCGAGCCTAGAGCGCAGGGGGGACATCGCACGCCCGTCATCCGGCGGCATCCGCCTCTGCCGTTCGGGGGAGGCGACTGTGCCTGAACAGGGGATGAGGAGCGGATGCTGTGCACGCGACGATCGAGGAGCACGAACGGAGCGCCGGTTCTGCCAGGATCATATTCATACGCATGCAAGGCGCCATCCCCCGATCGGGCGCCGCTATCCGCGTATTCACACAGCAAGAGGGAATCATGAGCAACGACAACAACACCCCGACACCTCCCCCGGCCCCCGGATACACGCCTCCGCCGATGCCGAGCTCCGCGCCGCCCGCACCCGGGTACGCGACGGCTCCCACCGCGCCGTTCACGCTCGGCGCGCCCTCACCGCAGCCCGTCGCCACCGGCGAGAAGTCCTTCATCACGACCTGGCTGCTCGCACTGCTGCTCGGGTTCTTCGGCGTGGACAGGTTCTACCTGGGCAAGATCGGCACCGGCATCCTCAAGCTCATCACCCTCGGCGGAGCCGGCATCTGGGTGCTCATCGACCTGATCCTCGTTCTCACCGGCGCCACCCGGGATTCTTCCGGGCGTGCTCTGGCCGGCTACCAGCAGCACAAGAAGGTCGCCTGGATCGTCACCGGCGCGGTCATCGTGCTGGGGATGCTGATCAACCTCGTCAGCCCGAAGCCGGCGGTGCCCGCACCCGCGGCCGATCGTCCGGCGATCAGCGCACCGGCGAAGGCGACCGAGCAGGCCAAGGCACCCGCAGCGGAGGAACCCTCGAAGGAGCCGGTGGAGGAGCCATCCAAGGAGCCGGAGAAGCCCTCGGTGCCGGCCGAGTACGCATCCGCCCTGGTCAAGGCGCAGACGTATTCGGATCTGATGCACATGAGCAAGCAGGGCGTCTACGACCAGCTGACCAGCGAATACGGCGAGAAGTTCTCTCCGGAAGCCGGACAGTACGCCGTCGACAACATGAAGGCGGATTGGAACGCCAACGCCCTCGAAAAGGCGAAGGACTACCAGAAGACGATGTCGATGTCTCCCGCCGCCATCCACGACCAGCTCACGAGTCAGTACGGGGAGAAGTTCACCGCCGCCGAGGCCGACTACGCCATCGCCCACCTGAACGACTGACGCGAGAGGAGAACCGCCATGGAGACATCCGCCATCCTCAGCTGGACCCTGCAGCAGGAGATCCCCGTTCCGCCTGACGTGCAGGCGCTACTCGCGGAGGGCGAGCAGGCCGTCACCTCGTTCAAGACGTTCCGCGACTCCGCCACCTTCACCACGAAGCGGCTGATCGTGCGCGACGCCCAGGGGATCACCGGCAAGAAGGTCGAGATATACTCGCTGCCGTACAGTTCCATCCTGATGTGGTCGTCCGAGAACGCCGGCACGCTGGATTGGAACTCGGAGCTGGAGCTGTGGACCAAGGCCGGGCACATCAAGGTGAAGCTGGCTAAAGGCGCCGACGTGCGGCGCATCGACAGCCTCATCGCCTGGGCCGTGCTCAACGCGCACTGAGCGCAGGCCCATCCGCCCCGGGGCTCATCGTCTCGGGGCGGATGCCCCACGGCAGCGGATGCCACAATGTACTCGTGAGCGAAGCACAGAGCATCCCCGGCTGGCGGCACATCTACTCCGGCAAGGTCCGTGAGCTGTACGCATCGGAAGACCCTGGCGACACGCGCATCCTGATGGTCGCATCCGACCGCGTGAGCTCGTTCGACTTCGTGCTCTCCCCTGCGATCCCGCGGAAGGGCGAGCTGCTCACCGCCCTGAGCCTGTGGTGGTTCGACAAGCTGGCCGACGTGCCCAACCACATCGTGGAGGGCGAGATCCCGGATGCCGTGGCCGGCCGCGCCATGGTGGCGATGGCCCTGGAGATGCTGCCCATCGAGTGCGTCGTGCGCGGATACATCACCGGGTCCGGCTGGGCCGAGTATGTCGAGAGCGGCACGGTCTGCGGCATCCCGCTGCCGGCCGGGCTGAAGAACGGCGACCGCCTGCCCGAGCCGCTGTTCACCCCGGCCTACAAGGCGCCGATGGGCGAGCATGACGAGAACATCACCTTCGAGAAGGTCGAGGAGCTGGTCGGCGCGGAGCGCGCGGCTCAGCTGCGCGACGCCTCGATCTCGGTCTACACCCGCGCCGCCGCGATCGCGGAGGAGAAGGGCCTGATCCTCGCCGACACCAAGTTCGAGTTCGGGACGGATGCCGATGGCGTCCTGCGCCTGGCCGACGAGGTGCTCACCAGCGACTCGTCCCGCTACTGGGATGCGTCGGCCTGGGCGAACGGTCCGACGCCGGAGGAGCGGATGGCCAGCTTCGACAAGCAGATCGTGCGCAACTGGCTGTCCGCGCACTGGGACAAGCAGGGCACGCCGCCCGAGCTGCCCGAGGAGATCGTCGAGAAGACGGCGGCCCGCTACCGCGAGCTCATCGGCCGCCTGACGGACTGAGCCGGCTGGCCGCCGGAGCCCACTGGCCGCGGGTTGCACTTCGGGGGCCGCCGCCCCCTCCCCGATACGTTTTGGGGGCCGACACGCCACTTCGGGGGCCGACACGCCGCAGACCGTTCTGCGTTCTGGCGTGTCGGCCCCCGATCTGTCGCACGGCTGTCGCACCGGATGCCGCACAGCGGCCCACCGCCGGAGCGATAAGGTTTCCTCGGCCGTGATCCCGCACGCGCCCTACTCCGAGGAGCCCCATGCCGCAGTGGAAGATCCATGGCGACGGTCGCACTGTCGCGCCCGATGCCGTCGTCCGTCCCGATGAGCGCCTGAACTGGCCCGCCACGATCGCGATCGGCGTGCAGCACGTCGTCGCCATGTTCGGCGCCACGTTCCTGGTGCCGATCCTCACCGGATTCCCCGTGCCGACCACCCTGCTGTTCAGCGGCGTCGGCACGATCCTGTTCCTGCTGGTCACCCGCAACAAGCTGCCCAGCTACCTGGGATCGTCGTTCGCCTTCATCGCCCCGGTCACGGCAGCGACCGCTGCCAACGCCACCGGCGCAAGCGACGGCATCGGGTCAGCCCTGGCCGGCATCATCGCGGTCGGCGTGCTGCTGACCATCATCGGCGTGGTCGTGCACACCGCAGGTGTCAAGTGGGTCGACCGCTTCCTGCCGCCGGTGCTGGCCGGCACCATCGTGGCGCTGATCGGGTTCAACCTGGCCGGCGCAGCGCACGGCAACTTCGCCACGGCGCCCGTCACCGCGACCTTCACCCTGACGGTCACGATCCTGTTCGCCGTGGTGTTCCGCGGGTTCCTGGGCCGCATCTCGATCTTCCTCGGCGTGATCGCGGGCTACATCTTCGCCGCGTTCCGGGGCGAGCTCGACTTCAGCAAGGTCGACAAGGCCGCGTGGGTGGGCCTGCCGACCTTCCACATGCCCGACTTCGTCAGCCCCGGCACATGGGCCGTGATGGCCATGTTCCTGCCGGTGGTGCTCGTGCTGGTCGCCGAGAACGTCGGACACGTGCGCGGTGTCGCCACCATGGTCGAGGACCCTGCGATCAACGAGCACACCGGCAAGGCGCTCATCGCCGACGGCATCTCGACCACACTGGCCGGCTTCTTCGGCGGCTCGGGCACCACCACCTACGGTGAGAACATCGGCGTGATGGCGTCCACCCGCGTCTACTCGACGGCGGCGTACTGGGTGGCGGGCATCACCGCGATCCTGCTGAGCATGTCGCCGAAGTTCGGCGAGGTGATCAACTCGGTGCCGGCCGGTGTGCTGGGCGGCATCACCACCGCGCTGTACGGCCTGATCGGCGTGATCGGCATCAAGATCTGGGTCGACAACAAGGTCGACTTCTCGCGCCCCGTCAACCAGTACACGGCAGCCGTGGCGCTGATCATGGCCGTCGGCGGCTTCGAGATCAAGGGAGAGGGCGGCTTCGTGCTGGGCGGCATCGTGATCGCGACCGTCGCGGCCATCGTCATCTACCACGGCGGCAACGCCATCGCCCGGGTGCGCAGGACCGGCGCCGACGACCCCCAGCCCCTCGAGCCCGTGGGTGCGCCCGGCGGCGACCCCGCCTGAGCCAGGTCCGAGGGCCCGGATGCCCGCATCCGGGCCCTCGGCATCTCTGCATCCGGCTTGCTGTCCCGGCATCCGACCTGTCGAGAACCCGAGAACAGCCGCGAACCGGACGGAAACAGTAGAGACTGTCCGGTTCTCGGCGATCCTCCGGTTCTGGGCGGACACCGGTAGAGCAGAACGGATGCCGCGGGGCGCGGCCGGATCAGCCGATGCGGCCGATCACGGCGTCCGCGGCGAGCACGTCGCCCACCGCCGCCGTGTGCGCGAGCGTGCCGGCGCGGTGCGCGAGCACCGGAGTCTCCATCTTCATGGCATCCAGCACGGCGACGGTGTCGCCCTCCGACACCGTCGCGCCGTCGTCGGCCAGCCAGCGCACCAGCGCGCCGGGCACGGGCGCGTGCAGATCGGCCGGGTCGGCCGCCGATGCAGAAGAGGGAGCGGATGCCGCAGAGCCGGCGAATCCGGCCAGCAGCCCGACCGGCAGGCCGAGCATCACGCGCCGGCCGTCGATCTCCACGGGGAAGCGCGCCATCCCGGCATCCTCCACCGGGTCAGGACGCAGCAGCGGCTCCAGACGCGACAGCAGCGCCGACTCGATCCACTGCGTGTGCACGGCGAAGGCCGAGGTCTGGAACTCGGGCGCTTCGACGGCCAGGAGGTCGAAGCCGACCACGGTGGCGGGGCCCTCGATCGACAGCTCGCGCAGCGCGCGGCGGGCGCGCACCAGGGCGGCGTCGCGCGTGTCCGCGTGCACGATGAGCTTGGCGATCATCGAGTCGAACGCCGGCTGCACGGCATCCCCGGCCTCGATGCCGCTGTCCCACCGCACGCCGGGTCCGCCCGGCACCCGCAGCGCGGTGACCGCACCGGGGCTGGGCAGGAAGCCACGGCCCGGGTCCTCGGCATTGATGCGGAACTCGAACGCGTGGCCGTGCGGCTGCGGCGTCTCCGAGAACGACGGGCCCTCGCCGAACGCGATGCGGAACTGCTCGCGCACCAGGTCGACGCCGGTGACCTGCTCGGTGATCGGATGCTCGACCTGCAGCCGCGTGTTCACCTCGAGGAACGAGATGGTGCCGTCGGCGGCCAGCAGGAACTCGACGGTGCCGGCGCCGCGGTAGTCGACCTCGGCGCAGATGCGGCGTGCGGCCTCGTGGAACTGCTCGCGCTGCTCGGGGGTGAGCCCAGGAGCCGGCGCCTCCTCGATGAGCTTCTGGTTGCGGCGCTGCATGGAGCAGTCGCGGTCGCCGACGGCGATCACCCTGCCCTCGCCGTCACCGAGCACCTGCACCTCGATGTGGCGCGGGCTCTCCAGGAACCGCTCCACGAAGCACTCGCCGCGGCCGAAGGCCACGATGGCCTCGCGGGTGGCGGCGTCGAACGCCTCGGCCACCTCGCTCAGCTCGCGCACCACCTTGATGCCTCGCCCACCGCCGCCGAACGCGGCCTTGATGGCGATGGGCACGCCGTGCTCCTCGGCGAACGCCACGGCTTCGGCCGGACCGGACAGCGGATGGTCGGTGCCGGCGGCCAGCGGGGCCCCGACGCGCTGGGCGATGCGGCGGGCCGTCATCTTGTCGCCGAGCGCCTCGATGCTGGCGGGAGTCGGGCCGATCCAGATGAGTCCGGCATCCTCGACGGCGCTCGCGAACGCAGCGCTCTCGGACAGGAACCCGTAGCCCGGATGCACGGCATCCGCTCCGCTGCGGCGCGCGGCGTCCAGCAGCGCGCTGATCGACAGGTACGTGTCGGCAGCGGTCGCACCTCCCAGCCCCACGGCCTCGTCTGCCAGGCGCACGTGCAGGGCGTCAGCATCCTGGTCGGCGTAGACGGCCACCGACGCGTATCCCGCCTCGGCGCAGGCGCGGATCACGCGCACCGCGATCTCGCCGCGGTTGGCGATGAGGATCTTCGTCATGAGGTGCCCTTCTCGGTTGATTCGGCGTGTGGTCGCGCGGATGCCTGCGGCGTGTCTGCGCCGGACGCCGGCCGGCTCGCCCCGGAGTGCCCGTGATCCGTCACGGGATCCGCGTCTGCACCGTCAGCAGGATCCGCGTCTGCACCGTCGGCGGCATCGGCGACGCGGAAGCGGATGCGGACGCCGGGCGGCAGCTGGCCGGCGAGGTCCAGGCAGCGATCGGTGAGCGCTCCGATGATCGGGTACCCGCCGGTGAGCGGGTGATCGGGCAGGAACAGCACGGGCTGCCCGTCCGGCGGCACCTGGATGGCGCCGGTGACGGCACCCTCGCTGGACAGCTCCCCCGCAGTTGCGCGTTCCAGCGGGGTCTCGCCGTGCAGCCGGATGCCGACCCGGTCGGAACGCGGGGTGACCGTCCAGTCCTGTCCGGTGAGGGCCTGCAGAGCGGATGCCGTGAACCAGTCGTCGCGCGGGCCGAGCGTGATCTCGAGTTCGACCCCATCGCCGGATGCCGGCAGCGCGCGCGGCTGCGGATGCGGGTCGACCGCGTACGGGGCACCCGCACCGATGTCGACGACGTCGCCCGCCTTCAGCGGTGCGGGGCCGAGCCCGGCGAGGGTGTCGGATGCCGTGCTGCCGAGCGCCTCGCGCACCCGGACGCCGCCGCGTACCGCGATGACGTACCGCAGCCCGTGCGTCGGATGCCCGAGGGCGAGCTCATCGCCGTCGACGACCGCGAATGGGGCGCCGTGCCGAATCGTGCGGGTCCGTCCTGCAGCATCCTCCAGCGAGATCTCGCCGACCGCGCCGGCGACCGATGCGACCCCGTCGCCGCGGAAGCGCAGAACGCACCCGCCCACGCTCTCCAGCACGGCCGCTCCGGTCGGATTCCCGACTGCCCTGTTCGCGTCGCGCAGCGCCGTGCGGTCGGCGGCGCCGGATGCCGAGACGCCGAGCGCGGCGTGCCCGAACCGTCCCCGGTCCTGCACCAGCAGCTGCAGGGAGGGCCGGACGACCTCGACGGATCCGAACGAAGCGCCGGAGCCCGCCCCCGCACGGTGACCCGGCCCGCCGAGCGCCGTCGCGGAGCGACCCGACCCGCCCAGAACCGAAGAAGCAGCAGCACGAACGAACCGCACCAGAGTCCCCGGCGACATCAGCGCCGGCGGGTCCCTCTCGATGTCCCACATCTCGGCACCCGTCCGCCCGATCAGCTGCCAGCCGCCCGGGCTCTCCCGCGGATACACGCCCGTGAACTGCCCGGCGAGCCCCACCGATCCCGCTGGCACGCGGGTGCGGGGCGACGACCGGCGCGGCACGTCGAACAGCGGGTCGCTGCCCACCGTGTATCCGAAGCCGGGGGCGAAGCCCGAGAACGCCACCTGCCACTCGGCGGCCAGGTGCCGGTTCACGACCTCCTCGGTCGAGACGCCCAGCAGGGCCGCGACCTCGTCGAGGTCCTCGCCGTCGTACTGCACGGGGATGGTGACCTCGCGGGCGTGGCGCACGTGCTCGGCATCCACCGGCGTCGCCTCGAGCGCCGCCGCCAGCTCCGCGGCGGACACCCGCAGCGGATCGAAGCGCACCAGCACGGTGCGGGCACCGGGGATGCGCTCGACGATGCCGGGCACGCCGTCCCAGGCGAGGTTCAACCGCATGGCCTGGTCGAGGTCTGCGGCTTCGACCAGCAGTGCGTGATCGGAGGCGGTGAGGATGCGCATCAGACGATGTACTCCGCGTCGGGCACGTCGGTGATGAACATGTAACCAGGGGAATGCGTCACGGCGAACGGCGGCCTGGACGCCATGATCGCCGCCTGCGGGGTGACGCCGCACGCCCAGAAGACGGGGATCTCGCCGTCGCGCATCTCGGGGGCGTCGCCGAAGTCGGGGGCAGCCAGGTCGAGGATTCCCAGCGACGCGGGATCGCCGATGTGCACGGGCGCGCCGTGCACCGCGGGAGTGCGGCCGGAGATCTGCACGGCATCCGCGACCCGGGATGCGGGGATCGGCCTCATCGAGACGACCAGCTCGCCGCTCAGCCGCCCGGCCGGCGCGCAGGAGACATTCGTGCGGTACATGGGCACGTTGCGGCCCAGCTCCTGGTGGCGGATCGGGATCCCGGCCTCGACCAGGCCCGCCTCGAAGGTGAAGCTGCAGCCGATCAGGAAGGCGACGAGGTCGGGATGCTCGTCCCAGGCATCCGTGGCATCCGTCACCTCCTCGGCGAGCTTGCCGTCGCGCCAGATGCGGTACTGGCCGATGTCGGTGCGGATGTCGCTACCGGGCGCCAGCGCGGACTCCACCCGGCCCTGCTCGATGACCTCGAGCACAGGACACGGCTTGGGGTTGCGCTGTGCGAACAGCAGGGTCTCGAACGCCCAATCGGCGGGCACGGCGATGAGGTTGGCCTGCGTGAGACCGGCAGCAACACCGCTGGTCGGCTCGGCGAGACCCTCACGGTACGCGCGGCGCGCGGCACGGGCATCCGCCAGTTGGTCCGGTGTGGCGAGTACGGACATCTCAGGCCGCCCTGCGTGCGAAGGGTGCGATGGTGACGCCGGCCTCCTGCAGCATCCGCCTGGTCTCGGTCGCCATCGCGATCGCCCCGGCGCTGTCGCCGTGCACGCAGATGGAGGATGCGTCCACGCGCACGTCCGTGCCGTCGATGGCGCGGATCAGCCCGGTCTCCGCGAAGCGCACCATGCGCTCGGCGACGGCGACGGCGTCATGCAGCACGGCGCCCTCCTGCGTGCGCGAGACCAGCTGGCCATCGGGCTGGTAGGCACGGTCGGCGAACGCCTCGGCCGCGACCTGCAACCCGGCCTTCGAGGCGACCTCGAGAGCGACGCCACCGGCCAGACCGAGCATCACCAAGTTCGGATCGACGGCCCTGATGGCCGCAGCGACATCCGCGGCCTGGCGCTCGTCGCGGGCGATGGTGTTGTACAGCGCACCGTGCGGTTTGACGTACTCCACCGCGCCGCCGACGGCTTTCGCCAGGCCGATCAGGGCACCCAGCTGGTACTCGACATGCGCCTGCAGCGTGGCCGAGTCGATCTGCACGTTGGTGCGTCCGAAGTTCTCGTAGTCGCGGTAGCCGGGGTGCGCACCGATCACGACGCCGTTGCGCACGGCGGCGTCGAGCGTCTCTCGGATGCCCTCCGGGCTGCCCGCGTGGAACCCGCAGGCCACGTTGGCGCTGGTGACGATGCCGAGCATGGCTGCGTCATCGCCGACCATGCGGTCGGGCGTGTTCTCGCCGAGGTCCGAGTTCAGATCGATGGATGCCATATCGTGCTCCGTTTCATATGAGTATTCAGGCGCCGACGCCGAGGAAGGCGAAGATCGGGCCGACTGAGGTGATGCCCATGTACCAGGTCAGCAGCGTGACCAGGGTGCCGGCGATCAGCAGCCACAGCGGGTACTTCCTGGTGCCGAGCAGGTCGCGGCGGAACCAGCCGATGTACATGAACACCGTCAGGCCGATCGGCAGGATGAGCCCGTTGAAACCGCCGACGAACACCAGGATCGCCGCTGGGGCCGTGCCGATGGACAGGTAGATGATCCACGACACCACGATGAAGATCACTGTGGCCCACTGCAGCGACCAGCCGCCGAGGAAGCGTCGGTGGAAGGTGGAGAGGAAGGTCGCCGACGTGTACGCCGCACCGATCACGGAGCTGAGCGCGGCGGCCCAGAAGATCGCGCCGAAGATGCGCAGACCCGCGGCTCCCAGCACGGCGCCGAACGCCTGGCCGGCGGGGTTGGCGGCCTGGCCGGACAGATCCAGGGTCACGCCGGAGGCCACCACGCCGAGGATCGCGAGGAACAGTACGTACCGCATGATGCCGGTGACGAACACGCCGTTGGATGCCGCTCGCATGACGGGTCCCGCGTACTCGGGACCGGTGTGCCCCGAGTCCAGGTAGCGGTGGGCGCCCGAGTAGGTGATGTAGCCGCCGACGGTGCCGCCGACGATCGTGGTGATGGTGGCGAAGTTGATGCTGTCGGGGACGATCGTCTGCCTCAGCGCGTCGCCGATGGGCGGCCCGGAGACGATGGCGACGATGACGGTCATGACGATCATGCCGACGCCGAGCACGATCAGGACGATGTCCATCACGCGGCCGGCCTTCTTGATGAGGAAGATGACGATGGCCAGGGCTCCGGTGATCAGGCCGCCGAGTTTGGGGTCGACGCCCAGCAGGGCGTTCAGACCCAGCCCGCCACCGGCGATGTTGCCGATGTTGAAGGCCAGACCGCCGATGATCACCAGCACGGCGATCACGTGGCCCGAGAACGGGATGGCGCTGTTGGCGAGCTCGCCGGCGCGCTTGCCGGACGAGGTGATCATGCGCCAGATGTTCAGCTGCACGCAGATGTCGATGATCACCGAGAGCAGGATGGCGAAGGCGAACGAGGCGCCCATCGTCTGCGTGAAGGTGGCCGTCTGCGTGATGAAGCCGGGGCCGATGGCGGAGGTCGCCATGAGGAAGATCGCGCCGATGACCGCACTGCGGCCCACGCGCTTCTTCGTGTTGGCCAGGCGTGCTTCGTCTTCGGCCGAGAGGGAGTGTGTCTGATCAGACATGAGGGGGGAAGTCCCATCGTCGTTGGTGGGTGTCATATGACACTGAGTGTAGAACATATCAGTATTGATTGTTCAACAATCTGTTGTCCCTTACTCTGGAGCCATGCCCTCCCACGTCCCGCTGGCCGACGAGCTGCGCACGCGCATCATCGCAGGCGACTTCGCGCCGGGATCGCGACTGTCGGAGGCGACCCTGGCCGAGCAGCTGGACGTCTCCCGCAACACACTGCGCGAGGCGTTCCGCGTGCTGGCAGAGCAGGGCCTGATCGAGCACGTGCCGCACCGCGGCGTCTCCGTGGCCTCCCCGACCATCGCCGACGTCATCGACATCTACCGCGCGCGCCGCGTGATCGAGTGCACGGCGCTGCGGTACTCCGAGCCCGAGCACCCCGCAGTGCAGCTGATGCGGGATTCGCTGACGGATGCCGAGGAGCATCTCCCCACCGGGGACTGGATCCGCGTGGGCAGCGCCAACATGGCATTCCACGACGCGATCGTCGCACTGTCGGACAGCCCGCGCCTGGCACGCACCTACCGCGATGTGGCTGCGGAGCTGCGCCTGGTGTTCCTCGAGATCGACGACCCCCGGGCGCTCCACGAGCCGTTCGTGCGCAAGAACCGTGCAGTGCTGACCGCACTGCTCGAGCAGGGTCCGGCCGCGGCGGCGGACGAGCTCGAGCGCTATCTGATGGCCTCCGAGCGCACAGTGCTGGGAGCCTTCACCCGCATGGGCAGGGCATAGGAGCGACCGCCTGCCCGAGAATCGGACGAGCCCTGTCTCACAGATGGACGACTCTCCAACTAACAAATTGACAGACGTGTACTAACTGATTGACACTCCGTCAGGCCGCCGGCGCGGAGCCCCGCACGACGAGCTCTGTCGGCAGGATGGTCAGCGGCTCCTGACGCCGGCCCGCCAGCACGCCGATCATCATGCCCGCCAGCATCTCGCCCTGCCGGAACATCGGCTGGTGGACGCTGGTCAGATCGGATGCCGCGGCCAGGGCCGAGTCGTCGAATCCGATCACCGCGACGTCCTCGGGCACGCGCAGACCTGCCGAGCGCAGCACGCCGATCGCACCGCGGGCCATCAGGTCGCTCGCGGCGAAGATGGCATCCGGACGCTCAGGCTGCGCCAGCAGCCGCGCCGCGGCATCCGCTCCGCCCTGCTCGCTGAAGTCCCCGTCGATCTCTCCGCAGGACTGCAGGCCGGCATCCGCGAGCCCGGCGAGGAATCCGTCGCGACGGTCCACGCTGACGGCCATGGTCATCGTCCCCGTGATGGTGGCGATGTGACGCCGGCCCAGGGCGATCAGGTGCGCGACCGCGCTGCGCGCCGCGGCCGCATTGTCCACGTCGATGATGATGTCGCTCTCGCGCACCGTGGTCGGGCGTCCGCCGAAGACCACCGGCACCGCGTCCGCGATGCTGTCCACGAAGGCGTCGCTGGCGTGGTGCGAGACGATCAGCGCGCCGTCCACCCCGCCGTTGCGCACGAACCGCACCATCTTCCCGCCCGGATCGTCGCTGGCGATGAGCAGGTTGAGGATGTAGTCGGAGTCCGCCAGCCGGGCGCTGATCCCGGCGACGACGGATGCCAGGTACGGGTCTCCGAAGAAGCGCGTGGTGTCCTCCGGGACGACCAGGCCGATGGCATGGGTCTGCCTGCTGGCCAGCGACCGCGCGGCGCGGTTGGGCGCATAGTTGAGCTCGGCGATGGCGCGCTGCACTGCGGCGAGCGCCTCGGGACTGACCGCGGGCGAGCCGTTGACGACCCGGGACACGGTCGAGCGCGAGACGCCGGCGAGGGCGGCGACCTCTTCGATCGTGGGGCGGGGCATCATCGTCTCGTTTCGGTGCGGGCCGCGCTTCGACGGGCTCAGCGACCCAGGTGGGGGCTCAGCGACCCAGTGGGGGCTCAGCGACCCAGGTGGGGGCTCAGCGACCCAGGTGCCGAGGACCCGGTGGCGGGTCAGACCGCGCGGGCGGCGATGATGCGAGCGTACTCCCGACCGCTCTGCTTGATGGTGCGCTCCTGGGTCTCGTAGTCGACGCGCACGATTCCGAAGCGCTTGGCGTATCCCCAGGCCCACTCGAAGTTGTCCAGCAGCGACCAGTAGAAGTAGCCGCGCACGTCCACGCCGCTCTCGATGGCGTCCAGTGTCGCGGAGACATGCTCGCGCAGGAACGCGGTGCGATCGGCATCCGCGACCTCGCCGTCCTCGCTCACCACGTCGTCGTAGGCGACGCCGTTCTCGGTGACGTACAGCGGCACCGAGCCCGCGTAGTCGGCGGCCACGCGCTGCAGCAGGCGTGTGAGGCCCTCCGGCTGCACCTCCCAGCCCATGCCGGTGCGGGGCAGACCGCGCTCGACCCAGTGGATGCCGTCGTGGGACGGGAACGGCGAGGCCGTGGGCCGCTGCTGCCCGTCGGTCTCGTGCGGGTTTCCCTCGGCCCCAGACTGCGGATGCCCGCTCAGCAGCTCGCCGTGGTAGTAGTTGATGCCCAGCGCATCCAGCGGCGCGGAGATGATCTGCAGGTCGCCGTCGTGCACGGCATCCTGCCAGTCGGAGACTGCGGCGGGATCCACGTCCCGGATGTCACGGACGATGTCGCTCGGATATTCGCCGAGGAACAGCGGATCGAGGAACCAGCGGTTGAACTGCCCGTCGATGCGACGGGCCGCGTCGAGGTCCAGCGAGTCCTTCTCGTCGGCGGGGTCGGCGACGGTGAGGTTGAGGGTGATGCCCGCCTCGAGGGTCGCGTCATGCTCGCGCAGCGCCCGCACTGCCGTCCCGTGGGCCAGCAGCAGGTGATGAGAGGCCAGCAGGCCGTCGCGGATGCTGGTGCGCCCCGGCGCGTGCACGCCGGCGGTGTACGAGAGGAACGACGAGCACCACGGCTCGTTCATGGTGGTCCAGTGCTGCACGCGGTCGCCGAGGGCGTCGTGCACGCTGAGCGCGTAGTCGGCGAAGCGCTCCGCCGTGTCGCGGCTGGTCCACCCGCCCTGCTCCTCGAGCGCCTGCGGCATGTCCCAGTGGTGCAGGGTCAGCCAGGGCACGATGCCGGCGGACAGCAGCTCGTCGACGAGCCGGCTGTAGAAGTCGACGCCCTGGGCGTTCACGGGGCCGCCGTCGGGGCGCACGCGCGACCACGAGGTGGAGAACCGGTACGTCTGCAGACCGAGCTCCTTCATCAGCGCCACGTCCTCGCGCCAGCGGTGGTAGTGATCGCAGGCGACATCGCCGTTGTCGCCGTTCACCACGGCGCCTGGCACGCGCGAGAACGCGTCCCAGATCGAGGCCGTGCGGCCGTCCTCGAAGGCGGCGCCCTCGATCTGATACGCGGCCGTGGCGGCGCCGAACAGGAAGCCGTCTGGGAAGGAGCGGGTCATGCTGACAATCATGGCACGACTGCCTGGGAGCGCTCCCACATCCGGTCGGGCACGAGCACGACCGGTATTCTTGCCAGGTGAGTCCCGAACTGGCGCGTGCCGAGTCACTGATCCGATCGATCCCCGACTACCCGCATCCCGGGATCCTGTTCCGGGACATCACTCCGCTGCTGGCGGATGCCGAGGCGCTGCGCGCCACCACCGAGGCGCTCGTCGAGCCGTTCGCCGGTTCCTTCGACGTGGTCGCAGGCGTCGAGGCCCGCGGCTTCATCCTGGCGGGAGCAGCCGCGATCACCGCCGGTGTCGGCTTCGTGCCCATCCGCAAGGCCGGCAAGCTGCCCCGCCCTGCGGCATCCGTCGACTACGCCCTCGAGTACGGCACCGCGGCGGTCGAGATGCACGACGACCTGCCCGCCGGCACCCGCATCCTGCTCATCGACGACGTGCTGGCCACCGGCGGCACCCTGAACGCCGGCCGCCAGATCGTCGAGAGAGTGGGCTGCACGGTCGCCGGCATCAGCGTGCTGTTCGAGATCGACGGCCTCGGCGGCCGCGACGTGATCGGCGATCTGCACACCGTCTTCCGCTCCGCCTGACCCTCTCCGTCACGCTCTCGACGGAGCTGGAGCGGCTGAGCGCGCAGGCGGCTTGGCGATGTCGGCGGGGGCGCGGCCCGCGTCGATCGCGGAGCGGACGGCCGAGGCGGCGTGCGCAAGGCTGCTGACAGCCACCAGCTGCCGCGCGCGGGCGTTCACGGCCAGCAGCATCCGCCGCGCGACCTCGTCCGCCGAGCCCTCCAGCCCCAGGGCCTCGACGTTGCGGCTGGTCAGCGGCTCCAGGGCGTCGGCGTACTCCATCAGCTCGTCCACGTCGTAGTCCAGCCCCACCTCCGCGGCCTGCGCGAGCGCGGATGTGAGGCCGCGCTCAGCCGCCCCCGGGTACCCGCGCCAGTCGCGACGGCGCATCAGCTCGTGGGTGCGCTCGCGGAACTCGTCATAGGCGGGATCGGACGCGATGTCCTCCGGCACTCCGAGGGCGAAGGCCTGGCACGCGTTCATGACGTCCAGGGTCAGCACGCCGGGGGTGTCGATGAGGTCGGTCAGGGAGCGGATGGATGCGGTGGATGCGCCGTACACGTCGCGCAGCACGACGATGAGCCGGGCGCGGTCCACATGCCGCTGCTCGTAGACAGCGGTCGTGGCGTTACGCAGACGGCCGGCGGGCATGATCCCCACCCGGATCCAGTGCTTGATCGTCGTGGTGCTGACACCGCTGAGCTCCGCGAGCCTGCTCAGCTTCATGTTCGTCCTCCCCGTGCGGCGCAGGTTGGAGAGCAGACCCTCATCAAGCTCTCCACGGTGCGCAGTCCGTGCGAAGACTCTAACCTCTCACGTGTAGGGAAAGCTCTCGGAACGGGGGTTCCGTGGGCTGTCGAGGTGCGGGGGGCGCCTCGCCGGTGCCCGGGCTGGACAACGAGGGGTGCGCGTCCGCCCGGGCCGACCGGCATCCGCCCCGTCTTCCGGGCCGGAACGACCGCGGCCGCGCGGTAGACTCTCCCTGTTCCCGCCCGCGCGTTTCTGGAGGCAGTTGTGCCCACCATCGTCGTCGACGTCATGCCCAAGGCCGAACTGCTCGACCCCCAGGGGAAAGCCGTCTCCGGCGCGTTCGCCCGCCTCGGCGTCGCAGGCTTCAGCCAGGTGCGCATCGGCAAGCGCTTCGAGCTCACCGTCGACGGGGAGGTCACCGACGAGCTGCTCGCCGAGGCGCGTCGCGTGGCCGAGGACGTGCTGTCCAACTCCGTGATCGAGGACGTCGTAGGCGTCGAGGTCGCCGAATGACGGTCCGCATCGGGGTCATCACCTTCCCCGGCTCACTGGACGACCGCGACGCGCAGCGCGCCATCCGCCTCGCCGGGGCCGAGCCCGTCGCCCTGTGGCATGGTTCGCACGATCTCGAGGGCGTCGACGCCCTCGTGCTGCCCGGCGGCTTCAGCTACGGAGACTACCTGCGCTCCGGCGCCATCGCCGCGCTCTCGCCGATCATGTCGGAGGTCAAGGATGCTGCGACCCACGGCATGCCGATCCTGGGCATCTGCAACGGATTCCAGATGCTCGTCGAGGCGCACCTGCTGCCCGGCGGCCTGATCCGCAACGATCACCAGCACTTCGTGCGTCGCGACCAGCGGCTCACGGTCGAGAACGCCTCCACGGCATGGACCAGCGCGTTCACGCAGGGGCAGGAGATCGTCATCCCGCTGAAGAACGGCGAGGGCGGCTACATCGCCGCCGACGAGACGCTGGACCGGCTGGAGGGCGAGGGCCTGGTGGCCTTCCGCTATGCCGGCGTGAACCCGAACGGGTCGTTGCGCGACATCGCCGGGCTCACCAACGAGCGCGGCAACGTGGTCGGTCTCATGCCGCACCCCGAGCACGCCACCGAGCCGGGCTTCGGCCCCGACACCGCCGCCGCCATGCGGTCCGGCGTCGACGGCCTGGGCTTCTTCCACAGCGCCATCGCCGCCGTGGCCGCCGTCGCCGCGTAGCGCCGCCGCCGGCACCCCCTGATCTCGAGGGCACGGGCCCACCCGCCGGCCCTGCTCATTCGCGCGAACAGTCCGTCTGCTCGGCGATCTCGCGCGCAGTCGACGAGTCCGATAATGGATGCTGCGCTGCGCGCACCTCGGGAGTCAGATGCCGGCGGGCGGCCAGACGCCGATGATGATCGCCATCACGACGATGGTGATCAGCTCGTGCGCGATGTTCAGGGTCGTGAGCTGCGTGGAGCGGCCCTCGAAGGCGTCGTGTGTGATGAACCGCGCCGCGGTGAAGCCCGCCCACAGCGTGACCGCCGTGACCAGGGATGCCCAGAAGTACGAGCCCGTGTAGAAGTTCTGCGCGATGGTGGCCGCACCCGCCAGCACCCAGGCGGTGATGAAGCTGACGATCACCGTGGTGATCATGGGCCACAGCGGGCCGCGTGACGGCTTTTCGAGGTCGACGCCGGCGAGCCGCGCCCACCGGACGCCCAGAACTCCGCGGGCGTACCAGATCGCCCCCACGATCATGCTCGAGAGCGTCGCCAGCAGCACAGCCCAGTAATTGATCTCGGGAACCGTCATGAGAGCCTCCTTGCCCTGCGCTCAGGCTAGCGGCCCGTCGGGGCGCGGACCAGTCCGTCGCAACGTTACGAATCGGGGGCCGCGCGTCCGTCAGGCGCCGCCGCCACGAGGGCGGCGCGGGTGTCGACCGGCGCTAACCTCGAACCATGCCGCTCTTCGTCACCGTCCCCACCGACCGTCTCGCCGCGAACATTGGCACACCGCCGGACGGGGTGGAGATCCGGGTGTGGGATATGAGGTCTCCCGCTCCCGCCAGGCGCATCGACATCGTCGTGCCGCCCTACATGGGCGCGTCCGGGTCGCTGGACGCGCTCGACGGGT
>NZ_JBASAK010000021.1:0-54677 GCF_049650565.1 Microbacterium sp. | reverse complement strand
CGGCCGACGAGCTGAACAGCACGCGCGTGATGCCGCGCGCGGCCAGCAGCCGCAACATGGTGATGGTGCGGCCGACGTTGACGTCGTAGTAGCCCAGCGGGTCGGCGACGGACTCCGGCACGACGATCCGCGCGGCGCAGTGGATGACCAGCGAGATGTCCGGGTGCTCGTCGGCGATGCGATTGATCACCGAGGCGTCGGCGATGTCGCCGACGTACAGGCTCCGGCCGTCGCCGAAATCCGAGCGCCCGGTGGAGAGGTCATCCAGGATGACGACCTCGATCCCCGCGTCGACGCAGGCACTGGCGATGGTCGAGCCGATGAAACCGGCGCCGCCGGTGATGAGGATCTTCACACCGGCCATGGTAGTCGGTGGCATGCCCGCGCCTGCCTCCAGGCATCCCACACAGGCGACCGGTAGGCTGTTGATCCGTGACCTCCCTGACGCATCTGACGAGCCGGACGCCCCTCTTCGAGGAGCAGGCATGACCGGGGCCGAGTTCGACCCGGCATCCGCCGCGATCGTCGTCGTCACCTACAACCGCACCCATCTGCTTCGCGGGCTGCTCACCAGCATCCGCTCGATGGACCCGAAGCCGGGCCGCGTCGTCATCATCGACAATGCGTCCACCGACGACACGACCGAGGTCGTGGAGTCGTTCCGCGAGGGCCTGGGCACCGAGATCGTCTACCGGCGCCTGGAGACCAACACCGGCGGGTCGGGCGGATTCAGCGAGGGCATGCGCACCGCCTACGAGCTGGGCGCGGAGTGGATCTGGCTGATGGATGACGACGTCGAGGTGCTCCCCGACGGTCTGGCACGGATGGGTCACTGGTCGCGTCGGTTCAAGAGCATCCAGGGCCGCCGCTACGACTACGACGGCAGCGAGTTCTACTGGCAGTACCGCATCGCCGACCGGATGGGCATCCCGATCCCGTTCGCCCCGAGCGGCTTCGACGACTCCGGCTTCAAGGAGATGAACAGCGGATGCTTCGAGGGCATGTTCATCCACCGCTCGATCGTCGCGCAGATCGGCCTGCCCGACCCGCGGTTCTTCATCTACTGGGACGACCAGATGTACGGCTGGCTGGCGTCGCGGCTGACGACCGCCGTGATCGTCAACGAGTTCGTGCTGCGCCGCACCCGCGAGATCAGGCAGTGGGACATGGGCATCAGGCACATGAACGCGTCCAGCAACGCGTATCGGTACTACATCATGCGCAATCGGGCATACATCAAGAACTACTACCGCACGAAGGACGCGTACAACCCGGTGCTGTTCGGCCTGGGCACGACGGCGACGTTCTTCAAGGAGCTGATCCGCCTGGTCTTCGTCGAGCACACCGTGCGCGGTACGAGCAACCTGTTCCGCGGCCTGCGCGACGGAGGCAGGATCGCCCGCGACCGCACCTGGCAGCCGATGCCCGCCCTGGAGGCATGATGAGCGAGCAGCAATACCTGTGGGCCCCCACCCCCGACAAGCCCAAGCGCGGTCGCGTGTGGCTGATCGTCGTACTCGCCGTGGTGGCGCTGCTGATCGTCGGCGGGGTGCTGTGGCTGGCCCTGCGGCCGGGTGCTCCGGATGCCGATCCCGCGGCCACCACGTCACCGTCTGCGTCCGCGTCGGCGAGCCCTTCCGAGTCGGCGACGCCGTCGGCGGAGCCCGCTCCCAGCGATACGCCGGTCACGAGCCCGCCACCGGTTCCGGATCCGAGTCTGGAGACCTTCCGCGGCCAGGTCGGCGGGTGGCTGGACGATGCGCTGACGGGTCTGGACATCGTCTCGAAGTCCAGTGGACAGGACGCGCAGGCTGTCATCGGCAACCTTCAGGACGATGCTCAGCGACTGGCGGAAGCCGCCCCGCCGTCGTCGATCTCCTCGAAGTGGCGCGATGGCGTATCGCAGTACAGCACGCAACTGTCCGAGATGGAGAAGCAGGCGGGATCGCGGACTGCGGTTCCCGTGAACACTGCAGAAGCCTCAGTGGCAAGTCTGCGTGACCTGATCGGGATGTGAAAGCAACCTGCCGTCACATCGGATACAGCCTGCGCGCGAGACGTGCCTTGTGGCGTCCGAGCTTGCGGGCATGCGCAGGGAACGACTTCAGCGACGTCGCAGGTGCCGATGCTGACGCATCCTTCTCCTCCGACTGCAGAGTCCAACCGGTCCCGAGCTCGAGCAGCAGCTCATGCTTGATGTCGTAGTAACCCGGTCTAACGTTCAGCACCGTCCCCCGTGCGCCTGCTGCAGCAGCGAGCAGATGGAAGTGGAATCTAGATGTCAGCCAAGTCTGCCCTTCGTATGCGGGGAATCCTTCGTCCCAGATCCGCATGAATGGGAAGAACTCGGCTCCGTCTCGCACGCGCGATTCCGCGAAACGGCCGTCCTCCGGGGGAATTGCCTCAGCGAACCCGACCGATGCATCCGGCCCCGCGGCGTCCAGGAAGTCATCGATGCAGGCCGAAATCTGACCCACTCGCTCCTCGTCGACCATATCTCCCTGAACGAGCACCATCGCGTCTGGAAGATCGGCGCGATCCGCATACACCGGTCGGCTATTTTGGAATGCTAGAAAAGCGTCATCTGTACCCGCATGGATGTCGAAAAGCGCCGATCCTCTCGCGTCGCGCGACTCGACGTAGTCGAACTGCGCGAGTTGCGCCTTCATCCATTCCTGGCTCTCCGACTCGTGAGGCAGCAACCCCTGCCCTGTCGCGTAAATACGCACGCCGTAATTGCGCTTGACTGCAGTGACCGCCGCAATAATGCCGAGATTCCTGTGCCAGATGGTGTTGAAGTAGCCGCCACCGAGCAGGTGAATGGATGCCATCCCCCGCAGGTCTCGTAGGCCGAAATCAACCTTCGGGGAGCCCAACTGTGTGACCAGGCGCTCCATCGTTGCAGCCGACGACTCGACATCGTCAGTACCGAGGGAATGTGCTGTCTGCCACAGCGTGTTGGTCGTATGAAGGAGCGGGTGCGTGTTGCGGAACAGATGTGCGGCCCGCCCGGGCTCCATGCAGTCCAACCAAACATGACGCCGCGGATGGTGCCGTGCCAGCCAATCCAGCCAAGCTCGCGTGATGAACTCGTCTCCGAAGTTCGGTTGCCCGGCGGCGGATACGAGGTAGATCGGTCCATGCTTCCGATGACGCGCCGCGCGGATCCGCCTGCGTGCACTTCTCAATGCACGCCGAACAAGACTCACCATGCAATCGCACCGCCCTCAGGATAAAGTCGACCGACTCGAGGCCCGAGCGTCGTTGCTGTTCGAGCCTAGCGTGAAATCGCGTACCGAACTACTCAGGCGAGTGGCCCCTCCTCAGCGCGGGCTGTGGTCGGCGTTGTAGCGGTCGAGCACCTGCGCGATGGGGCCGTCCAGCACCAGCGCCCCCTTGTCGAGGTACAGGCCTCTGCTGCAGAAGCGACGCAGGTCGCGCTCGTTGTGGCTGACGAAGAACAGCGTGCGGCCGTCGGCGAGCAGTTCGTCGATGCGCTTGTAGCACTTGTCGCGGAACGCCTTGTCGCCGACCGCCAGCACCTCGTCGACCAGCAGGATGGGCTCATCCAGCTGCGAGACGACCGAGAAGGCCAGCCGCACCTTCATGCCGTTGGAGAGGTGCTTATAGGGAGTGTCCTCGAAACCTGCCAGCTCAGCGAAGGCGATGATGTCGTCGTAGCGCCGGGAGATCTCCTCGCGCGGCATGCCGTGCAGGCCGGCTGTCAAGCGCACGTTCTCGCGCACCGTCAGGTCGCCCACGAATCCGCCGGTGAGCTCGATCAGCGGCGCGACCCCGCCGTGCACGGCGACACTGCCCTCGTCCGGGAGCAGGACGCCCGCGACCAGCCGCAGCAGCGTGGATTTGCCCTGCCCGTTGCGTCCGACCACCCCGATGGACTCCCCCGGCTGCACAGCGAACGACACATCGCGCAGTGCCCAGAACTCGCCGGGGCGGGAGCGCCGACGTGCACCGGCGAACAGGTCCTTGAAGCTGCGCCTGCCCCGCCTGTTGCGGCGGAACCGCACGCCCAGCGAGTGGACTTCGATCGCGGACGTCATCACAGCTCCTTCAGCAGGGATCGCTCGAGGGCGCGGAACGCCCAGGATCCCAGCGCGAGGAACACCGCACACATCCCCGCGCTGATGAGAACGGGACCCATTTCGAGAAGCTCGGGGAAGAACGCCGACCGATAGAGCATGAAGATGCCGGTGAGCGGGTTGAATGACAGGATGCTCTGGAACGGCTCCGGCAGATTCTGCACGGAGTAGATCACCGGAGTCGCGTAGAACAGCGCGCGCAGGATGAGCGCGGTCGTGCGCTCGAGATCTGTGAACATCACACACAGCGGCGCGACCAGCATCCCGAGCCCGACCAACAGGGCCGTCTGCATGATGACCGCCACGGGCAGCAGCAGCAGTCCCCAGCCGACGTGGGCGGTCTTGGCGGGGTCGGTCTCGACCAGCATGTTGATGATCACGAAAAGCGCCAGCACGGGCAGCGAGCAGAGGAACTCGACGCCCTTGCTCAATACGATGCGATTGATCCAGATCGAGCGCGGGATGGCTGTGGAGCGCACGAGCTTCGCGTCCTTGCGGAACGCGCGGGTGAAGTCCGACACCGAGGTGTTGAACCATACCCAGGGCAGGAGCCCTGCGATGAGGTAGACGATATACGGCTCGGCTCCGACATCCTTCTTGAAGAAGAACGTGAAGACCATCAGGTAGATCAGGCTCATCACGAGCGGATCCAGCACCGACCACAGGTAGCCGAGCATGCTGGTGGCGTAGCGCACCTTCAGATCGCGCGCCGACAGCAGCCACAGCGAGTGCGCATATCGTCGCGGCGTCCCCGGAGCGCCGACCGTGGTCCTGCTCATGCGCGGATCAGTCGTCCTGGCCCGCGAGATCGTTACGCCACATCGACAGTGCGGATCCGATCGCCATGTGCATGTCGAGGTACTTGTAGGTGCCCAGGCGCCCACCGAAATGCACGTCTTTCTCGCCCTTGGCCAGCTCGCGATACGCGAGCAGTCCGTCGCGATCGGCCTCGGTGTTCACCGGGTAGTACGGCTCGTCGGCACGGGTCGCGAAACGCGAGAACTCGCGCATGATGACGGTCTTGTCGGAGTTGAAGACGTCCTTGCGCTCGGGGTGGAAGTGCTTGAACTCGTGGATGCGGGTGAACGGCACGTCCAGGTCGGGATAGTTCATCACGCTGGTGCCCTGGAAGTCCGTGACGTCCACGGTCTCCTGCTCGAAGTCGAGCGTGCGCCAGCTCAACTCGCCCTCGGCGTAGTCGAAGTACCGGTCGACGGGACCGGTGTACACGATGGGCAGCTGCCCGACCGTGGCTGCCTTGTTCAGCGGCTGCGACTCGTCGAAGTAGTCCACGCCCAGCTTCACCTCGATGTTGGGGTGATCCGCCATCCGCTCCAGCCACGCCGTGTAGCCGTCGGTGGGCAGGCCCTCCCAGGTGTCGTTGAAGTAGCGGTTGTCGTAGGTGTACCGCACAGGCAGGCGGCTGATGATGTCGCCGGAGAGCTCATGCGGGTCGGTCTGCCACTGCTTGGCGGTGTAGTCGCGGAAGAACGCCTCGAACAGCGGGCGCCCGACCAGGGCGATGCCCTTCTCCTCGAAGTTCGACGCGGTCTTCACATCGAACTCCCCGGCCTGCTCCTTGACGAGCGCACGCGCCTCGGCAGGCGAGTACGCGGCACTGAAGAACTGGTTGATCGTGCCCAGGTTCACCGGCATCGGATAGACGACGTCGTTGTGGTGCGTGTAGACGCGATGCACGTAGTCGGTGAACGTCGTGAAGCGATTGACGTACTCCCACACCGTCGCGTTGGAGGTGTGGAACAGGTGCGCGCCGTAGCGGTGGATCTCGATCCCCGTCTCAGGGTCGGCCTCACTGTAGGCGTTGCCGCCGATGTGCGAGCGACGGTCGATGACAGTCACCCTGCGGCCGGCTGCTGCGGCGCGCTCGGCGATGGTGAGGCCGAAGAAACCCGACCCGACGACGAGGAGATCCATGAAAAGTTCTGCTTTCTAAGAGCGTTGAGCGACGAGTCTCTCGCGCCGATCTTCTTCAGTCGAGTCTAATCGGATGACCCTGGCTGACCGATCAGCAGAAAGTGCGCTATCGCGGGTTCAGCGGGCGCCGGTAGCAGCAGTGATCGCATTCGCTACCTCCGGCTCCAGGAGCCGCACGTACTCGAGATTGAGGTGGTCGGCGTCGTAGTAGACCGGCACCCCGCCGATCGCTGCGTAGCAGGATCCCGCGTCGCAGAACCGATCGGTGAGATCCAACGCTTGCAGCTTCAATGCCTTGGATGCGGTTGCAATCGGGTCCAACGGGCTCGCCTCCGCTCGCGGGCGCGCACACGACACTGGATCCTTCTCGTTGAGCATCAGGCAGTCCGGCGGCCTCACCTCAGCGTTGTAGGGCGGGTTGACGATCGGGAGAACCCTAATGCCCTTGGCAGTCCATCGTTTCCAATAGCTCGCAAGTCCGGAGACCATCTGCTGCGCCTGCGGTCTCCCGCTGCCATCGTCAGACAGCTGATCGCGAGCAGCCATGCTCGTCAAGACCACATCCGGGCTCTTCGACGCGATGTACTTGGAAATGTCCTGTGACCACTGCCGACACGCCAGCACGTCGGCAGCACCCCAGGAAGTGCGGAACCCGATGAACTCGGCGTCCGTCGCGGGACAGCCGCCGAAATAGCTGGTCGTGACAACCCAATGATGCCTGCGGGCGAGGTCGAAAACCGCGCCCTGCCACTGCTGGACATGTGAGTCGCCTACCAGTGCCACCTGCAGCGGCTTCGATGTCCCGGCGGAAAAGTCGCAGGTCATCGTCGTCTTCTTTTCGCCGTATGTGAGTTCAGACATAAAGTCGCCGCATTCGGGCGGCGTGTAGTAGTACTCGTTCTTCGCCGTCATCACTACGTAGTTCACGCTGGTGAATCTGTCAGGGCAGTCCGCTCCCGGTGCCATCGCCGCCGGTCCTTGACACGGCTTCATCGCAACAGTCGCAGGAGGTCGATCGGCAGCCGCTCGCGGATAGTAGATGGAGAGAACACCAGCGACGCAGGCAGCGATCAACAGGAATCCGGCCAGCATCACGGCGAAGGCGCGCGGGCTGGAGTTGTTCCAGAAGCGCCAGTGCTGGCCGCCATCCTCGATGAAATGCTTGGTCAAGCCGGCGAGCAGCAACGAGATCATCAGAACGCCGACCCTGAGCGGACCGGTCATCGACGTATTCAGCGCGAACGGCGCAATGACGATCAACGGCCAGTGCCAAAGGTAGACCGAATACGACACAGCACCAAGCCATTGGATCGGGCGCGTTGCGGTGAGGCGATCATGCAGTAGGACGACAGGGCCGTCACCGGCACGGGGCGTTCCTGCCGCGATGATCATCGCGGCCCCGATCACAGGAACCGCGGCATAACCACTCGGGAACGGCGTCGTGTGACCGTACAGGATTCCAGTCGCGACGATCAACGCGAGCCCCAGGAAGCTGAACACATTTCGCATCAATTGCGTGATGCGGATGTAGGGTCCTGCCAGCGCCAATGCACCGCCGACACCGAACTCCCAGGCCCTGGTGAACGTCGCGAAATATGCAGGTGCGGGAGCTGCCGCGGTATAGGCGATGCTGAGGATGAATGAGACAACGGTCAGCAGCATGACCACACCGAGCACTCGCCGTCGCATGCTGGCGGCGGTGGCCGCCTTCCCTCGGCGTAGACCAAAAAACAAAGTTCCAGCCAGGATCAGGATCAATGGCCAGACGATGTAGAACTGCTCCTCGACCGACAGTGACCAGTAGTGCTGAACTGTGCTGGCCGCGTCATTCAGCGCTGAGTAGTTGACGGACTTGGAGGCGAGGAACCAGTTCTCAACGTAACCTGCGCTGGAGAGGATCTCCCACGCGTTGCGCTCCCAGCGCGGGTATGGCAGAAACGCATACACAAGCGCCAGAGACGAAACCAGCACGACCATCGCCGCCGGAATCAGACGTCGGATACGTCGCGCGTAGAAGCGTCCCAGCTTCACCCCATCCGTTCGCGTCAGTTCCGCCATCAGGTGGCCGGTGATCAGGAATCCCGAGATGACGAAGAACACGTCGACGCCGACGTAGCCTCCGCTGAATCTGGTCGGCCAGAGGTGGGTCAGTACGACTAGCGCAATCGCAAGTGCGCGCATGGCCTGAATGTCAGTGCGGAAAACCCGTTTGTGGCTCGCCTTCACCAGACGCTCAGGCTGGATAGCGACCGTCACCCGCGTACCCTCAACCGTGCGGATGTCACTGTCCGTTGTATCACGCTGCTGCTTTCAAAGGGTGAGGTCAGGATTCGTCCCGGGTGATTCGATGCATCGGTAAGCATATCGCTACGAGAACGGCTCCCCTGTCAGCCGACGCTGGCCCCGGACAGGGCAGGCAACGGGAAGCCTCCGTCACTGAGCATCTTGGCGAGCATCGGCCCCATCGTCCGTCCATACGAATCCGTCACATGATTGTCATCGAGGTACACAGCGATGTTGCCAATCACTGAATGGCACACTCCGTCGGGGCACAGCCACGGCGTGAAGTCAACGGCGGTCACAAGATCCGACGCGGTTTCGAGGGTGCCCATGTCGACCGTCGAGGGTACGCGTGGAACATCACAGTCATGGTCTCCTTCGCTCGCGCACACATACATGTCAGCAGCGAACCGCGGGTTGTCCCGGACTGCCACCACGGGTATCCCCTCTCGTGTGAGGTCTTCAATGATGTCCTGGATACCATTGATGAACTCCTCCTGGCCGTCCGCCGTCGCGCGAGTGACAATGAGATAGACCGCGGCAGGCTTCAATTCCAACGCATAGTCCAGCGCCGCATGGCGCCACTCCTCACACGGCGGTCCAGTGATGGACGTGGACGGTGCGTTGACCCCAATCGAGCATCCGCCTTTTAGCAGTGCGACGAGGCCCCACGCATTGTCGTCAGCGACAGCTCGCAAGGGCGAGGACAATTGCTGTGCATGCGAGTCTCCCATCACCAGCACGAGGGGCGCAGTCGGATCATGCGCGGCACGGTTACTCATGCAGCTGCCGCCCAGACGCGGATCACTCGGTTCGAGCTCATCGCATGCCACGCCGAGGTCCACCCAGTCCCGATCCCTCAAGAGCGCCGGTGGCTTCAGTGGGAGGCTGGGCAGTGGAGTGGATGCCCCGATCTGCGCGGCACCGGGATAGTCCGGATTGCCGGCCGCCACAATGTTGTTCGCGTGCGCGATGGCGCTTGTCTGCCAAATGGTCAGGGGCGCGGCGACCACCACAACTGCCCCGGCCACCACCGCAGCTCCACGCCATGCATTGCGGTCGAAAACGGCCGCGTGACGCAGAGGCTCCTCAACTCCCCAAGCCACCACGCGTGCGATGAGAAACGACAGCAGAATGATCGCCAAACCCGCATACGGCCCGGGCGCAGGTCGATCCGTGATCACCCGCCATGTGATCAGAATCGGCCAGTGCACAAGATACAGTGCATACGCATCACGCCCAAGAAATCGCAGCGGACGTGAAGCCAGAAGACGCGACGGGGAATAAGGAGCCTCTTTGCTGCCCGCGACGATGACGGCAGCCGTGCACAGCACCGGCCACAGCGCGAAGTAGCCAGGGAAGCCGCCCTGCACGTCAAGGACGAGCCCACAAATGACAATGCCGACGACGCCCAGCCAACCGAGGAGCGTCCGCACAACGGCGGGGAGTCGCACGTTTGGAAGCGCGAGTGCCACGAGCGAACCTGCGGCGAATTCCCATAGTCGCGTCCGGGAGTCGAAATATGCGAACGACTGTGCAGCAGCAGTCTCGTATATCGAGAAGGCCAGCGAGCCGGCGAACAACAAGGAGAACAAGATCCAGAGCAGGGGAAGCGCGAGATGTAGGTGACGCCTCGTGATCACCGCGACCAGTGCAATCAACAACGGCCAGATGATGAACACTTGCCCCTGCACGGACAATGACCAGAAGTGCTGGAAAGCGCTCGGTGTCACAGCATTGCGCGCGTAATAGTCGACGTTCGAGACGGCGAGTGTCCAATTCTCGAAGTAGAAGAGACTCGACCATGCGTCGCGCCATACTCGGGGCCACTCGACCTCGGGATAGCACGTCAGTGCTATGGCCACGACGCCGAGGATCGTGACGGCAGCAGCCGGGAGAAGCCTGCGGAATTTGCGAATCCAGAACGCTCCCAGAGTGAGCGGCAGACCTCGCTTCACGCGGCGCGCAAATGACGAAGTCAGGAAGAACGCAGAGATCATCAGGAAGACGTCTACTCCGCCGGAGACACGACCGAGCCACACGTGATATACGACCACCAGCACAATCGCCAGTGCGCGCAGACCATCAATATCCGACCGGTACCCTGCGGTGCCATCCGCTGCGAGTTCGTGTCGCGACTTCGCACGCGTCGTTCTGGGATTCAAGGTGATTGATGGGTCCTGTTTCTTGTACTGCGGCGCCCTGAACTGGCCAGTGGCGCGGACCGTCAGCCTAGCATCCGCATACGCGACTTCTCAGAAGTCGCCCCCGCGCTGATGCACAAGCCACTCGGCCAACGAGATCGCGGAGTCCTGAGGGATGAAATCAGTCGCGAGGATCTTCGACAGATCCAGAGTGCTGTTATGAGGACGCTGCGCGATCGGTCCGACCACTGACGAGAAATACTCGGTCGTCGAGACACCTGTAACCCGAGACGGGTCATGACCGGTGAGGCGATAGACGTTCTTGGCGATATCCGCCCAGGTCTGCGCTGGGCCGTCGCCGGTGAGGTTGTAGGTGCCGTACTCGGCTTCGTTCTCCAGCAGGTGTCGGATGCCCCGGGCGATGTCGGCGGTGAATGTGAGTCGGCCGGTCTGGTCTTTGACCACGTTGGGGTTGATGCCGCGTTGGGCGAGGGAGGCCATGGTGCGAACGAAGTTGTTGCCGTCGCCGATCACCCAGGAGGTGCGGATGATGTAGTGCCGGGGTGTGGTGGCGACGGCCAGGTCGCCTGCGGCTTTGGACTGTCCGTAGACGCCCAGGGGGCTGAATGCCGCGTCCTCTCGGTACGGCGTCTCGGATGTGCCGTCGTAGACGTAGTCGCTGGAGACGTGCACCAGCGTGATTCCGTATCGTGTTGCGATGCGTGCCAGGGCGGCGGGCGCTGCGGCGTTGGCAGACCAGGCGGCGGCCCGGCCCTCTGGAGTCTCGGCGGTGTCGACGGCGGTGTAGGCGGCGGCGTTGATGATCGTGCCGTAGTCGCGCCACCGGCGCGCGGAGTCGAGGTCCGGCGAGGTCACATCCAGCTCGGCGCGTGAGGCGTATTCGACGTGCGGGGCATCGCCGTACTCGGCGCGGAGTGCACGCCCGAGCTGTCCGTTCGATCCGAGGATGAGGATCTTGCGCGGGGCGACGGGCGCCGCGTCGGCCAGGGCGGGGTGCTGCTTGTCCTTATCGGAGATCTCGGCTTCTGCGAGCGGGATCGGCCAGGGGATGTTCGCCGTGGGGTCGGCGAGATTGAGGAACGCGTACGCGGCATCAGGGGACCAGTGGTCGTTGACCAGGTAGGTGTACGCCGTGTCGGGTTCGAGCGTCTGGTATGAGTTACCGACGCCGCGGGGCACGAACACTGCGCGCGATGGGTCGATCTCGGTGGTGAAGACCGTCCCGAACGTCGGGCCGTCGCGCAGGTCCACCCAGGCGCCGAAGATCCGCCCGGTGGCGACGGAGACGAATTTGTCCCAGGGCTCGGCGTGAATGCCGCGAGTGGTGCCGACAGCGTCGTTGAAGGAGATGTTGTTCTGCACCGGCCCGAAGTCCGGCAGTCCGGCATCCGTCATCTTCTGCCGCTGCCAGTTCTCCTTGAACCAGCCCCGGGAGTCGCCGTGCACGGGCATGTCCACGACGAGCAGGCCGGGGATCGAGGTCTCGGCGACGACCAGCTGCTTGCCGAACTCGACGCTCACTGGCCCTTGCCTGCGTAGAAGGCTTCGGTCGCATCCTTGGACGGCGCCCACCATGCCTCGTTCTGCCGGTACCAGTCGATGGTCGCGGCCAGGCCTGCCTCGAAGTCGTGGTACCGCGGCTGCCAGCCGAGCTCTGTGCGCAGCCGCGTGGAGTCGATGGCATAGCGCAGATCGTGCCCGGCACGGTCGGTGACATGATCGTACGCCGCGGGATCCTGCCCCATCAGCGTGAGGATCAGCTCGACGACGTCCTTGTTGTTCTTCTCCCCGTCGGCGCCGATCAGGTACGTCTGCCCGAGCTCACCGCGCTCGAGGATCGTCAGCACCGCCGAGGAGTGGTCGTCGGCGTGGATCCAGTCGCGCACGTTCAGGCCGGCGCCGTACAGCTTCGGGCGGATGCCACGGATCACGTTGGTGATCTGACGTGGGATGAACTTCTCCACATGCTGATAGGGCCCGTAGTTGTTCGAACAGTTGCTGATCGTGGCCCGCACGCCGAACGAGCGCACCCAGGCGCGCACCAGCAGATCGGAGCCCGCCTTCGTGGACGAGTAGGGCGAGGACGGGTTGTACGGGGTGTGCTCGGTGAACCTGTTCGGGTCATCCAGCTCCAGATCCCCATACACCTCGTCGGTCGAGATGTGATGGAACCGCACGTCGTGCCGGCGTGCGGCCTCCAGCAGCGTGTACGTGCCGATGATGTTCGTGTTCAGGAACGGCGACGGGTCGTTCAGCGAATTGTCGTTGTGCGACTCCGCGGCATAATGCACCACGGAATCCACCCGCCCGAACAGCTCATCGACCAGCGCGGCATCCGCGATGTCGCCGTGGACGAACTCGACCCGGTCCTCGGGGAGCCCTGCCAGCGACGCCCGATTGCCTGCGTAGGTGAGCTTGTCCAGCACCGTCACATGATCGTCGGTGTGCGCCACGACGTGATGCACGAAGTTGGATCCGATGAACCCGGCACCGCCGGTGACCAGAAGCCTCAACGCTCGCCCCTCTCCAGCAGCTCCAGCAGATATGTTCCGTAGCCCGACTTCACTAGCTTCTCGGCACGCTCGCGCAGCGCATCATCGCTGAGGAAGCCCTGACGCCACGCGACCTCCTCTGGCACGCCGATCTTCATGCCCGTGCGGCGCTCCATCGTGCGCACGTAGTCGGCGGCATCCGTCATCTGATCGAACGTTCCCGTGTCCAGCCAGGCCGTGCCGCGGGGAAGGACCTCCACCTGAAGCTTGCCGCGGTTCAGATACTCGCGGTTCACATCCGTGATCTCGTACTCGCCGCGCGCAGAAGGCCGCAGCTTGCGGGCGATATCGACCACGTCGTTGTCATAGAAGTACAGGCCAGGCACCGCATAGTTGCTCTTCGGCTGCGCGGGCTTCTCCTCCAGAGACACCGCACGGCCTTCGGCGTCGAACTCCACAACGCCGTATGCCTGCGGCTCGGACACCCAGTATGCGAACACCGCACCGCCATCCACATCGGTGTAGCGCTTCAGCTGCGTCCCGAGGCCCGGGCCGTACAGCAGGTTGTCGCCCAGCACCAGGGCGACGGAATCATCTCCGATGAAGTCCGCACCGATGGTGAATGCCTGCGCCAGCCCATCCGGCGACGGCTGCTGAGCGAACGCGATCCTCACGCCGAACTGGGATCCGTCGCCGAGCAGACGCTCGAAGTGGGCGGCATCGTGCGGTGTCGTGATGATCAGGATGTCATCGATGCCCGCCAGCATCAGCGTCGACAGCGGGTAGTAGACCATCGGCTTGTCGTAGACCGGAATCAGCTGCTTGGAGACGCCGAGGGTGATCGGATGCAAGCGCGTGCCGGAACCGCCGGCGAGAATGATGCCCTTCACCCGTCTATCGTGCCACACCGCGTCGGCGCGATCGATCCGCCCAGCTTGCAGGAATTCCGACTCGAAATGAGTCAGACTACTAGGGTGCTCCCCAACACACTACGTGCCAGCCGCTGGACCACTCCCCTGCTCGCTCTGGCGATCACCATTGGAGTGGCTGTCGCGACGGTTTCTCCCACAGCCGCAACCGCAACCGCAACCACGCAGCCCTCGTCCAGCGCCACCTCAGCAGTGCTTTCGTCTTCCCTTACGCGAGTTGATCAAAGCATTGTGAAAGCGGCAGATCTCTCGCTGTTTCGTCCCGGCAACATCATCTCGGATACGACATTCTTCAACTCCGGAACGATGACGGCGGCACAGATTGACGCGTTCTTCCGTAGCAAGGTGACCACGTGCCAGTCCGGCTACGTCTGTCTGAAGGACTACCGGCAGAACACTCCCAACCGTGGCGCAGACCAGTACTGCAACGGATACAGCGGTGCGGCGAACGAGTCCGCAGCGAGCATTATCTACAAAGTCGCGCAGTCGTGCGGAATAAATCCACAGGTATTCATCGTCATGCTCCAGAAGGAGCAAGGTCTCGTCACGCACACATGGCCAAGTTCCTGGCGCTATGACAAAGCACTGGGACAAGGCTGCCCGGACACCGCGCCATGCGATCCGGCGTACGCAGGCTTCTTCTACCAGGTCTATGGTGCCGGCAGGCAGATGAAGATCTATACCGAGGGTCGATGGTTCACCTACTACGCCCCGGGTAAGACCTGGAACATCCTTTACAATCCGAACACGGCGTGTGGTACGGCACCGGTCTATGTCGAGAATAAGGCTACCGCTGCCCTGTACTACTACACGCCTTATCAGCCCAATCGCGCGGCGCTCAGTGCGGGGTACGGCGAAGGCGACGGATGCTCGTCATACGGAAACCGCAACTTCTACCAGTACTTCACGGACTGGTTTGGCAGCACTCAGTCCGGATCGCTGGTTCAAGGGAGTGGACGACCGGAGATCTATCTGCTGTCCGGCGGCTACAAGTACCACGTCGCGACGCTGGAGGACCTGACAACCCTGAGATCCGGCCTCGGCCCCGTCACAGCGGTCAGCGCGGCATATGTCGATGCCCTCCCGTCAGGCCAGGATATTGAACGATATGTTCACGACCCACGCACCGGGACGCTCTACCTCCTCGAACCCGATGGGACGAAGCACCGCTTTACGAGTAGTGAGCAGATCAATGCATACGGGTATACGTTCTCCTCATACGTGAATCTTGATCCCGGGCTCGCCGACAGATTCGCAACGGGTGCTGAGGTTACTGACTTCTTCCGCCCCTGGAACTCGGGCGATGTCTACCTATATGAAGGTGGCCAGAAGCGGCATATTGCGACGACCGCGACTTGGGTGAGCGTTTCTGCAGGAACCTCGGGTTTCATCGCAACAATGAGTCCCACGGCGGCAGCCGCGTTGCCAATGGGACCAGTGAGTATTCTCCCGAATAGCCTGGTTCGGGCATCATCATCCGGTGACGTGATGCTCGTTCTGCCAAGTGGTGCAATGTTGCGGATCCCGAGCTTCGCCCTCGCGAAGGAGTTCGGCGCGACACGCTACTCAGTGCTCTCCGATGCGTCGTTGTCTGCAAACCCCGTCATGAAGGGCGTCTCCCTGACGCCGATAGTGCTCTGCGACGGAAAACCTTTCCTTGCCGTCGGCGGCTCGCTCCAGGGGGTTGACGGCTCAGACTACGGGGGCATCAGTCCAACGAGTCTTTCAGTACAGGACTGCGCGGCGTTTGCCAAGGGAACTCAGACCTTCAGCTCGCCGATATTCGTGCAGGCGGCCGGGCATCCCGAGATCTACGCGCTTGATGGCGGCTTGTTGCGCCATGCCCGGACCCAGGCCATCCTCCAGCACCTCAACGCTTCCCGACCGTTGAAGATCGCGACTTGGAGCGCGGACACCGTCAAGGCGGTCGGCGTGGGCGCCCCTTACCTTGAGGAAGGCGTGTTCGTCCAGTTCTCCGGACTCCCTGAGGTGTATCGATACGCGTCCAACCAGTTGCATCATGTCCGGGACTTTGCGACTCTGCTCTCGCTGAACGGTGGACGACTCCCCGCCATCCTGGCAATTCCCCAGAGCGGCCTGTCTGCGTACACGGTCGGGGCGCCGATCATCGGGCAGGGGACCTTTGTTCAGTTCGCGGGCCTTCCAGAGGTGTACCAGTTCTCGAACTCTCAACTACATCATGTGGTGTCCCGTGAGACTCTCCTCCGCTTGGGCGGTGGCCGAGTGCCCGCCATCGGGGTGATCGCAGCAACCTACAAGTCCGCTTACACTATGGGGGCGCCGATCCCGTGACACTGACTGCTGAACATCGCGCAACCGGAGAAGAATGAACGCAAGTGAAGATCGCGTGCTCGTTATCGTGCCCGCGTGGAATGAGGCGCGGAACGTTGGCAATACGATCAGGGAGATCAGAGCGGCAGACGCCGCATACGATGTACTCGTGATCGACGACGGTTCCAGCGACGGGACGGCAAGTGTCGCGCACGATGCTGGCGCAATGGTTGTCATGCTTCCCTTCAATCTCGGAGTCGGAGGCGCAATGCGCACCGGCTTCACCTACGCTCAACGGGCCGGATACACTCGTGCGATCCAGGTGGATGCTGATGGTCAGCACAACCCGCTCGATATCGCCCGCGTCGTTCAAGGCCTGAAATCAGCTGATATCTCTATCGGCGCACGATTCGCAAAGGTCGGCGACTACAGCGTGCGCGGACCTCGAAAGTGGGCGATGCTCTTTCTGGCCCGTACAGTCTCGCGGGTCGCGAGAACCCAGCTCACCGATGTGACGAGCGGGTTCCGAGCCGCTAACAAGCGAGCAATAGACCAGTATGTCGATTACTACCCGGCCGAGTACCTCGGCGACACCATCGACTCGCTGGTAGCAGCGTGCAACGCAGGACTGACAGTGACCCAGGTCCCAGTAGCGATGCGGCCGCGCGTCCATGGAAATCCGAGTCAGGGCGCATTCGGCGCATCCGTCTACCTACTTCGTTCCGTCTTCGCACTCGCGCTGGCAATGATTCGTGGATCGATCGCCCGACCAGCCTCGCGATCAAGGGAGCCCAAGCCGTGATCATCATTGCCGGTATCGCGATCTCAATCATCATCCTTGTTCTTGTTTTCTGGCTTCTGATCGCACGGCGAATTCGTGAAAAGTATGCTGTACTTTGGATCGTTATCGCGCTCTGTGTGCTTGTGCTTGGACTTTTTCCTCAATTGTTGCTCTGGGCGACTGCAGTGCTGGGAGTCCAGATCCCCGCAAATCTGCTTTTCGCACTGGCCATCGTGCTTCTGCTCGGCGTGTCCCTCCATCTCTCATGGGAACTCTCTCAAGCTGAAGACGAGGTACGTAGAGTGGCCGAAGAGGTAGCGCTCTCCCGAACTCAGATTGATCTACTGATTCGGCGCATGAACGATCTCGAGAGAGCCTCAGGTGACGATGACGATCCAGAGTTCACATGACTCACGAAGCCCGTATAACTGCCGTCGTAACGATCTACCGCCCGATGGAAGTACCACCCTTGCTTGAACAGCTCAGATCACAGGTCGATGAGATCGTGATCGTGGACGATGGAAGCGGTTCGGAGTTCGCGGCTCTGCATGATCAGATCCGCAGGACAGGCGCTACTCTGCTCATCCTGGAACGAAATTCAGGTATCGCGGCGGCTCTGAACGTAGGCATCAACCATGCCCGATCAGGGAACGCTGACGCTGTCGTGACTTTCGATCAAGACTCCGAGGTCGGCTCGACCTTTGTTTCGGACTTGCTCGCGGCACGCTCATATGCGATTTCGCAAGGCGCACCTGCTGGCCCCGTCGTACCTGCACTCTTCGGTCACGTATCACAGGCCGGCAGACAGACACGCTCTGGAGTCGTAGTCGCAGCTCATGCGATCCAGTCGGGCATGCTTATCACACAGGATGTTCTTGCCGCTGTCGGGTTGATGGATGAGTCGCTCTTCATCGATCTCGTAGACACCGACTTTGAGTTGAGGTGCGATGACGCGGGGTTCCCCTGCATCATCGCACCAGGACTCCGACTCGCTCATAACCTCGGCGCGCGATATCGCGTAAAGGGTTTGTTAGGTCGCCTACTCCCTCCCCTGACTCTCAGCACCCCATTCCGCTATTACTATCGTGCGCGCAACCGGATCATCGTCAATCGCCGCAATCCGAAATACCGATCACGATTGCGTGCGGAACGACTCGCTGACTCCGCATACTTTTGTATCGCAGTCCTCCTTGCGCGCCCACGACGATCGATGTGGGCGCTGATTCGCGGAGGAATCCGGGACGGGCGAGCCGGCGTCGATGGAAGAATGCCTGCCGACCTGCAAGCCCTTGCCTCCGACATAAGTTGGCGGGCGACGTCAGTCACGAGTTGACCTACTCTCGCGTCTGAGCGCCTCCCAATCTGCGGTATGCCATGACTGCAGGAACAACCAGGACCAGGAGTGCCGATGTCTCAGACGAGACGACTCCAAGCGCCACCACTTCAGCCGACCGTGAAAGCGCGCCAAGGATCATGATCGTCACACCGATGACAGCGGCAACTACTGTCGATCCCAGGACGACACTAATGCGCCCGGCGGGGATTAGCAGGTTGCGGATGAGCGGCGTCGCTGTTGAGATGCACACAAACGCAATGCCGAAAAGTGCAGACGGGATCGGTGCTGCTGCGACGTCTGCACCGAACACAACCGCAGTCGCCCAAGGTCCCAGCATCGCAATCGCGGCGCCTCCCACGAGGCCAACAAGCATGTGCACCAGAACCGCAAACCTCTGTCGTGCTCTCGCGTCAGCCGCCTCAGGGTCAAGCGTCCAGGCCTGCAGGGCGTTTCCAACCGCCACTACCAAAAGCGTTCCGATCCTATACGCGCGATCAGCCGACGCAAACGCGCTCGCATCCACCGAATTGAGTCCCGCCGTTGCAATCGGGATCGAAGTCGACCCGTATGCATTTCCCGTCGCGTCAATAGCCGCCGTCCCCGCTAGCTGTCGCAAAACTGCCGCAAGTCGCCCTGGCGTTTGACCATCGCGCCACCGGGAATGCGCATAGAGCCAAGCATGCACTGCGTATGCAGGCACTGTGAGGGCGAACAGGAAGATGGGATAGGAGAGCACGTTCCCCCATACGAGCAGAAACGGCAGGGATAATATCGCAGCGACGACCTTGGGCGCGGCATCAAAGATCATGAGCCCCCTGGCGTCCCCCCGCCCGATGCAGAACCACGCGGGTGTGAGCCCGCCGGCGGCCATCGCAACAGCAATCGCAACGGTTTCCGCTCGATATGAGGTTCCCGAGATCAGATATGCGGCAGCTCCGGCAGCTGGGAGTGCGATGCAAGCCAGAGCGAGACGGGATCGCAGACTGTCATGCAAGATGATCGCGCGCTCCCGATCCGTCGAGCTGCGTGCCACGCGTACAGGCCCGAGGATCCCCCATCCGAACATCACGGCAACCATGCCGAGAACCCCGATTGACTGCCCCGCCGAGAAGTTCGCCCAGCCGTCGGCACCAACGATCCGGGAGATGACGGGAAGTAGGATGAATGGAGCCAGGGCCGAGATGACCGGCGCACTCGTGAATCCCACGAGCCTGAGCATGAGTGAACGCATCCTTGCCAGTCTATTCACCCCATAGTCCAGAAGGCACACCCCATGACCGACGCAGACCGTGTAAGCGTATGCATGGCGACCTACAACGGCGAGAAGTACATAGACGCGCAACTCCAATCGATCCTGCAGGAGCTTGACGACTCTGACGAGGTTGTGATCGTTGATGACGCAAGCACTGACGGCACTCTCGCGGCCATAGCGAAATTCAACGATCCGCGGATCCGCGTCATCAGCCAGACAGAGAATCGGGGATACGTCCGAACCTTCGAAACCGCGATCCGCGCCGCGACGAACAGCGTCCTGTTCTTGTCAGATCAGGATGACGAATGGGTTCCGGGGCGAAGAGTCGCGCTATTGGAGGGGCTTCAGAATCGGCGCATCGTGGCAGGGGACTTGGTTCTCCTGGGCGACGATGCTCCGTTGACCTCGCCTCTCACCCGACGCCCTTGGCGTCTTGCAACGCTCCCAGAGGGCGGGAGCATCGGTAACGAGTTGAGAATCCTCGCAGGCAACGCACCGTACTACGGGTGCGCGATGGCGATCCGCAGGAACGCCCTCGCGCTGATCCTGCCGTTTCCCCAATTCCTCACCGAGTCCCACGATCTCTGGATCGCCACGGTTGGTAACGTCGCACGGACCATGGGTCACGTGCAGCATCCCGTGGTGCGCCGTCGGCTGCACGAGGCAAACACTTCCCCGCAGCGACCGCGCGGAATCCTGATGGTAGTTCGGTCCCGGGTTATGCTGATTCGCGCATGGGCTGAAGCCCGGCGGCGCGTACGGCTCGCACGGCGCTGAAAGTGACTTAGCCTCGATCTCAGGAAAAACGCTATCGCGGAGGAGCCCCGACCAAGTTCTCACAGGGAATGCCATTGTTGTCGCCGTCCAGCTTGGCAATATCCCCGTAGTACGGGAAATAGGTATCGAACCACACTTTCGCCTCAGAATACGTGGCGAAGTCGCCACAGTTCTTTGTGTCTCCTGGATTGGCAGGCACCGTCGGTTGTGCTGGAGCTGGTGAGGTCGGTACTCCCGCCGCAGGAACACGGAAGTTGTCACCTTCGTAGGTCCACGTCCTCCACCATCTGGCCAATACCCCGTCCCTTTCAGCAGCGTCAGCCGTGTAGAAGTGGTGGCGTGCTGTTTCGGACCAGAAGCGAGCAACGGACACTGTGTCAGTCTGTGTGGAGTTCGCGGGGTACACATAGTAGGCGATGCCCTCATAACTCCAGATTCCTGGCCATCGCGCAATCACCGCATCGCGCTCTGATTGCTGCGCCGTATAGAAGTGGCCGGCATACTGGTCGCTCCAGAAGCGGTAGAGAGGGACAGTCCCTGCCACCTGCGTCGCGTACGCAGTGTAGCGCTGACCCTCATACGTCCATATGTTTGGCCAACGGGCCAGGATCTGATCACGCTCGTGCGCATCTGTCGTGAAGAAGTGTCCTTGATAAACCGGACTCCAGAAGCGATAGACAGGCACTGCATCGGGGAGTGGCGGGCTGGGAGGCTGTCCATTCAACGGTTTGTCCGGCAACCACGTCTTAAGCTGGCCGTCGCACCCTGCTAGAACGTCAAGGATCGCAGACTTCTCTGCGGAGTCGACCGAAAGATTCCATCGCCATTTCACCGCGGTCCATTCGGCCACGTACCGGCACCTGACTAACAGGTAGGAAGGCAACCATGACGCCGGGTCCTTGTCAGCCTTCGCCGAGTTCACGGACGCAGTGACCATGTTCAAGGTGCGATAGTCATCAAGATCATTGGCATAGTCCTGGCGCTGGGCGTCAGTCCATGACCAGGCGCCCGACACCCAGGCTTCCTTGAGTGCAACGAGGTGGTCCATCTCCACAGCCGCAGAGTCCACATGCAACACATTGTCATAGTAGGAGAGCCATTGGCCGGTCGTCACCGTGCAAGGCGGGTCTACGACCGGATCAAGCTGAGACTCTTCCAGGAGCACCTCCTGTCGAGTACGGCATCCATCTGCATCAGCGTCTTGCCCCTCGAAAAAGAGATCTCGGACATACGGCACGGTCGCAGGAGCCTCGACCCGAAGTTGCTCAACGAGCGTCGACACGAGCACCATCTCCGAAGAATGCGCGGACGCGGCCGACGCTGGTACGGGCAAGCCTATTCCGACGATCGCAAGCGTAGCGACCGTCGCCGCACTGCAGACGCGAACATGCGCCCGCGTTCTCAATGCCCGTCTTCCCTTGAGGTGCATGCGCTCAGATTACACACATTGGAATAAATCTAGAGATGGCCAGCGACACGAAGGCGGATGATCGCCGATCGGGCACGGCGCCCGTGGTTCACCGCATGGAGAAAATGTGCGCGAGCGTCGAACCGACTCCCTCGCGGCTAGGAGAACCCAATACTGTCGGGAGCGTAGCCAAGCCGTGAAAACGCGACATCATCCGCCCTCGAGCTGCACGCGCAGTACGGCGCCACCCCTTCGCAATCGCGATCTCACGCGCCTGCTGAAAGTACAAGCGGTCATCCCGGAACCTCGACCCATCGAGCAGCGTCCGCTGCGAGGCGCTCCCACTGTGACGGCGATAGAGGAATGCCTTGTCGGGATCATATGCGAGCACTCCGCCTCGAAAGGCGATATCCATGAGAAGTGCGAGGTCCAGGATGATCGGAAAATCATCCCTAAATCCGATGGCGCGCACTGTCTCTACACGAAGCGAAAGCGACGGCCAATAGAGCCAGTTCCCCCTAATCAGACTCGTTGCCATATCCTGACCGCGCAACGTTGTGATGTCCTTCTGGTGCGGGGCAAGAAGGCGTTGCTTAACCCGATCAGCAAGCGGAAGAACTCGTCTGCCTGTCTGGTCGATGACATCCACGCCCGGCTGGATGACATCCGCCTCCGGCACAGAGTGGGCGATCTGTCGAACCAGCGCCACATAATTCGGCATCAGCAGGTCGTCGCTACCGAGGATCGTGATACGTGCAGCGGTCGCACGCCGAACGCACTCCCGAAAATTCTCAGTGATACCGAGATTGTGATCGTTGCGGATGTATCTTATCCTCCTATCCTGCTCCATCGCGAAGTACGCGGCCACAGATTCATCCGGGTAGCAATCATCGATGATCGTAAGCCGCCAATCAGGATCAGTCTGCCCGCGAACGGAATCGACCGTCTCATAAAGTTGCTGCGGATCGCCCCAGAACGGCAAGAATATCTCGTACATCATCAGCCGAGTCCACAAGATTCGATCTTGTACAGTTTCGCATCACCGTGCCTATCGATCAGGCGCACGTAGGGTGAATTATCCAGACCTTCAAGGCCGGAGTAGTCGTCGTGGTTTTCCTGGAAATCGCCGTCTGCACTGAAATCCAGAACGAACTTGACGTTCGTCGCCCTCAATGCGGAGCATACCTTCGCAGAATCTCCTCCAGTGGCAAGCTCAGTGTTGATGGTCTTTGCGTCCGGCGTCAGGTCCATGAGTAGATGTGGCATCAGAACACGTCGACCACTGACACCATAAGCAAATGAGGCCCCAGTCCACGGGTCACCGGCAATCACCGCATCTTTCGGGACGAGCTTGTCGATATCATTCATCACTGCGAGTTCATCCGGCGAGATGATTGGCCCGCCAGGACGCAATTCATAGGTGAACTCGACGTCAGCTGCGGCCTGGCGCATTGCTGGCCCCTGAGTCAGTCCGATGAGTGCGCCGACTCCGACGACGGCGACAGACACGAGAACAGGACGCGCCAGAGGTCTCACGCGAGGTACGACGCGCAACACCCAACGCACGAACACCTGTCCCCCCAATGCTGCGAGAGGCAGGACAGAGATAACCCAGATCGAAGCCAGCCTCGGCGCGTTGTTGTACCAGGGCGCCGTGAGCCAATATCGCAGTATCTCATACGGGGAGGAGGCAACCACAACATACAACGCCGAACCAATGACTGCCGTAGCCAGAACGGCCCACCGGATGAACCCACCTCTGCGGACGACACCATACGTGCCGACTATGAGCAGCGCAGAGATGGCAAAAGACGGCGGGTACAGATAGACGGAAGCGGAGACGATCTCACCAACGGCGCTCGGAACCTTCTCGATTACGGGCCAGTAGATCTGACTCCCCGGCGGACGCACGACTCGGAGAATGACGACACCCACGACGACGTACGCGATAAGAAAGATGAGAGGAACGACTCTCGCCCCCGCGCGATCCGCTCGTTTAAATGCGACAACGATCCGACCAATCACCGCCGGGACGCTCAGTGCAATGACCGCCATGAGCGCTCCCGGGTGTGCAATGCTAACACCCGGAATCGCCAATAGAATAAGGAGACCCCAATCGAGCCGCCTGCGCACGATTCCCGGATACAAAATCATCCAGACACCAGCCAGAAGCACCGGGGAGAGCGCGAGTCCGAGAAACAACGGGTACAGCACTCCGTAGTGCAGGGGCAGCAACGGAAATGCTGGAAACGCTGCGCAGAGCACGCCCGCAACGATCGTGAGTGCCTTGCCGCGTCCGAGAATCGTGCGCGCCAGAAACACTGCGCCAATCGGCCATACGACAGCGGCGATGATGAAGATCATCGCATTCGCTGCGACCGCGACAGATGCGTCCGACTGAGTCACCACAAGCGCGGCAATAGCATGCCAGGCAGATGGATAGAAGGGCACACCCTTGGGGGAAGTCATACTTCCCACCCAGAATGGCGACGCGTTTCCAGTGTCGATCACATACTGCACCGCGTTGAGGTGGAAGAAATTATCATAGCGCTGCGAGAAGTATGCCGGATCATGCATACTACGTACGAGGATGAAGCTCAGAATAACCGCTGGAATCACAATGGCAATAGCCAGCGGAATGCTGTCGCGCCTAGCCGTTTTCGGCTGGCCCGTTCGAGTCCCGACGAACTTCGCCCACGCCCAACCTGCTGCGGTGGAGACCACAGTGAGCATCACCACAGGAAGCAGGCCCCACCGAATCCCGACGATGGGTGCAACCACAGCACTTACGGCCACGAGAGAGACGCTGATCGCGGGCGAGAATGCAATCAGCCGGAATCCGCGTAGACGCAATGAAAAGCCGACCAGGACCCCTGGCACAAACAGAATCGCGGCACCGACCAGCAGTGCAGGGAAGATCGCAGCCCAGGTCATCGATTCGCCTCAGGGTACTTCAGCTTCGGGTTGAACGTGATGCCCTTGAGCCATCGGCCCATCATCTTGGCACGCAGGCCCAGCGACACGCGCCCGCGGTGCAGGCTGACGAACAGCCGCGCGCCGAACTCCAGGAAGTACAGGAAGCCGTGGTGGTGGAGCTGCCAGGATGCCTCGTTCCGGACGCCGTACGCGAACTTCCAGTAGTTCTGACGGTTCACCATCGAGAAGTTGACACCCTTGTTGTCGCCCATGTCGTGTACGACGACGCTGTCCAGCACCTGCACGCCGGGGCAGCGCCGGGTCAGACGCAGTGTGTACTCGCGGTCGTCGAACCAGATGAAGTACTCAGAGTAGGGCAGGCCATACTCTGCGATGGCCCAGCGCGGGATGAGTACCGACACGAAGGAGCAGGTGGTCACCATGACGTTCTGCTGGCCCTTGACGAGCAGGCGCCCCCAGTCCCAGGTGGGCACGGGGTTGTTCATCTCGCAGATGCCACCGTCTGTGAACTTCACGACCGAACAGGCGAAGGGGACTTCGTCGCCGAGTTCGGCGACCGACTCATCGAATCCGCGGACCAGCGTCGCCAGCGCGTCGGGCTGCGGGTAGCAGTCGTCGTCCATGATCCAGACATGATCTGCGCCGGAGGCGTAACCACGCTTCATGCCCTCGGAGAACCCCCCAGCTCCGCCGAGGTTCTCCGGCATGGTCACGATCTCGAGCAGGACCTTCGTCTCCAGCGATGCGAGGTAGTCAGCCGTTCCATCGGTCGATGCATTGTCGATGATGAAGAGCGTCGAGACTGCATGCGTCTGCGCCTCGATGGACGAGATGACTGTCTTGAGTTTCTCCAGTCGATTGAACGTCACGACGACGCCGGCAACGGTCACCATTCGCGGATCTCCTTCGCGAACCACTCGGTCGCACTCGTATTGGCCAACAGCTTCTTCTCGCTCTTCCTCTCGCGGCGCCAGAGCGCCTCGCGAGCAGCCTCGTCATCGGCCAGGTTGACAACCCGATCCGCCAGATGGCGGACCGCCCTGTGGACGTCACGTGGGACCAGTGCATAGTCAGGTATGACGTCGGCTTGCGCACCGACATCGGTCGACAGCACGGGAACACCCTCCGTGATCGCTTCCAGCGTAGTGAGAGTCAGTCCCTCGTTGTGAGACGAGACGACGAGTACGTGAGAATCCCCGAGGGTCTGCGGCACCGGAACCTTGGACGTACGGCGCTCGATCAGGCCGGTCATGCCCATCCCCTCGATGACATCATCAAGCCAGCTGGACAGTTCTCCATCACCATGCATGACGAATCTCACATCATCGCGCTTGGCTCGAATGCGCCGTGCCATCGCGACGAACACCTCTGGCGCCTTCTGGCGTGCGATCCTGCCCACAAACGCCACTGTGAATGGCTCATCTGCCCCTCTGCCGCGGAACCGCGCATCCTTGGGCTTGATGGTCAACCCGCCCAGGGGAGCCATCACCACCTTCTCCGCCGGTACGCCCTGAACATCCGTCATCCAGCGCGCCAGACTCGGAGAGATGACGTGATGCTTCGTGATGCTCTCTGTCACTCTGACACTGCTCAACGGGTATCCGCCGCCACGGTATTCGACGATGTGGGTGGAATCCACGATGGGGACGCCTGGTCGTGAGCGAACGATCCAGGCGAGCCTGTCGTACAGCCACTGATTGTGGTGCACCACCACGCCGCGAATGTCGAAGGTGCGCAGGATGCTTCGCAGAAGCTGTTCCACACCAAGCGACTGGGAGTCCACGGTGGCCTCTGAGAAGGGGATCACCAGTGCGCCGTCCAGCTCCGCGCGAGTGACCCACGGATGCTGTGACTCGCGGTTCGAGAGCACGATCGGCAGGAATCCCGCTTCCTTGATGAGGCGGATGGTCTCGAACGCCCACCGCTCTGCTCCACCGAGTTCGAACCAGTGCACGCCGACGAGCACGGCGCGTGGCGCACCCGCCGGCGCAGGAGGGACAGTCACCAACTCGGCCCCGGGCTGTGCAAGCGGACCGCTGAGCTCATCCTGATACCGCTGTCGCTCAGCAGGCGTCGACAACCGAGTCACATCGCCCAGCATCGCGAGATCGCGCGCTTCGTCGTACCAGAGCGGAGTCTTCGACTTCACCCTCCGGGCGAGACGCCCGACGAGATCGGTGCGTACGGGCCTGATGGGATCGTGTGCGAGCACGGCATCAGGAGAGATGTGCAGATGGCGTGAGCTGCGCTCGATCAGCGCTTGAGCTGCGGTCTCCCCTGGCCCGATAGCGCGTCCCTCGGCCTCGACCAGACTGCGGATGCCGAACGTGCCGGTGCGCGTGCGGAATCCGCGAGACAGCCCCGAGAACGTCGAATCGTCTGTCGTACGCGGCAGCGTCTCGACCGATCCCTCGTAGAGGTGGACCTGGAGCTCACGTTCCGGCGCCATGAGCGCGTGGAAATTGAGAGCGCCCGTCAGCAGCCGCCGCTCCCGCTCTGTCATGTCATCCAGGATCGGAGCATCGATCTCGAAAACGACCGGGAGGCCATGCAGATGCTTGAGAGTCACGTAAAAGCTTTCCGGTGCAGAGATCTGGACACAACTCCGCTGATTGTACTTGGATGATTCTTCAGAATCCCTGGCAGCGCATGGCGCGCGCTCCCTGAGCGCGCGTTCACCACTCCGACCGCGCGGAGCTTCTAAGATGGCATCCGGCGCTCGTCAAGCCGACGAGCAGACGGAGGTACTGCCGCGGTGCCAGACACGCGCATGAAGGAAGACGACGCGAAGCTCGTCCCACCCGCTTCACAGCGAGGATTGACCGAGGTCGTTCGGCATCGATACCTGCTGTCGCTCCTCGTACGCAAAGAGGTGCAGATCCGTTATCGGGGCTCCGTGCTCGGATGGCTGTGGTCATACGTGAAGCCGCTGCTTCAGTTCGTGGTGTTCTACTTCGCCGTCGGTGTCTTCCTCGGGATGAACGGGCGCGTTCAGTACTTCCCGATCTACCTCCTCGCCGGTATCACCATCGTCACGTTCTTCAACGAGGCGTTCTCGAACGGCACACGTTCGCTCGTCGACAACTCAGCGTTGATCAAGAAGATCTACCTCCCGCGCGAGATGTTCCCGATCGCAAGCATGCTGGTCGCAGCAGTGAACGCTCTGCCGCAGATCCTTGTGGTCATGGTGATCGCGCTGTTCTTCGGCTGGCACCCCACTGTCCTCTCCATCGCGGCGATTCTCTTCGCTCTGGTGATGGTGGCGGTTCTCGCAAGTGGACTGAGCCTGCTCTTCGGTGCCATCAACGTCTCCTTCAGGGACGCGGAGAGCTTCGTCGAGATCATCGTCATGGTCGCCATCTGGGCCTCCCCCGTCATGTACGAATGGACCGCAGTCGCCAACGTCGTCCCCGCATGGATGTTCGACCTCTATCGCGTCAATCCGCTCACCTCCGCCGTTGAGCTCTTCCACTACGGCATCTGGTGGCCGCTGGGCCCTGACAACGCGACACCACAGCCGGGGCTGTGGATGTTCGCGGGCATCGCGTTCCTGATCACACTCGTGTTCCTGGCGTTCGGCCAGTTTGTCTTCCGCAGGCTGGAGGGCCGCTTTGCACAGGATCTCTGAGCCCCAGGCACTGCCGCGGATCGTCGTCAAGGAAGTCCGCAAGGAGTTCAAACTCCGCCACACGCACTCCATCAAGGAGACTGCGCTGGCAGCCGTCCGCAAGAAGCCTTTGACGACCCACTTCCGTGCACTGGATGGAGTCTCCTTCGAGATCGGCGAAGGCGAAGCTGTTGCTCTCCTGGGCTTCAACGGCTCAGGCAAGTCGACCATGCTCAAGCTGATATCGGGTGTGCTCACACCCGATACGGGAACCGTGCTCACGCGCGGACGGGTCGCAGGGCTCATCGAGGTCGGCGCAGGGTTCCACCCGGATCTATCCGGGCGAGAGAACATCTACCTCAACGCGGCCATTCTCGGGATGACCAAGAAGGAGATCGACGAGCGCTTCGACTCCATCGTCGAGTTCAGCGAGATCGAGAAGTTCATCGACACCGAGGTCAAGCATTATTCCTCGGGTATGTTCCTGCGGCTCGCGTTCTCCGTCGCCATCCACACCGAGGTGGACATCCTCCTGATCGACGAGATCCTGTCCGTCGGCGATGAGCCGTTCCAGAAGAAGTGCCTCGCACGCATCCGCGAGCTGCACAAGCAGGGCAAGACGCTCGTCGTCGTCAGCCACGATCTGAACATGATCTCCGACCTCTGCGAACGCGGTGTGCTCCTCCGCGACGGAAACGTCGCGTTCGACGGCCCCAGCAAGGACGCCGTGCAGCTCATGCGGGCCTGAGAGCGCGCCAGCACGCTCTCAGTGCACCGGAGAGTGCCCGTGCCCCGCCTGGCGATTCGCAGCCGCTCACAGATCGGCGTGCAGCGCCCACAGGCGCTCGGCGGAACTCGCCCACGAGAACGCCCGCGCGCGGTCCGATGCCAGCACCCTCAACCGCTTCTCCCCCGCGCCCAGCGCGTCGATGACGGCATCCGCAACATCCTGCACATCCACGACCGCACCGCCGTCGGCGATCACGTCGTGATGCACGCCGGAGGACACGGCGACCAGCGGCACCGAGAGCGTCATGGCCTCCACCGCCCGCCACGGCCACGCGGACTCGTCCGACGTCGCGACGAAGGCTGCCGCCCCGCCGAGCACGGCCGCACGGTCCTCCGCACCCAGCTCACCGCGCAGGTGCGCACGATGCTCCGGCAGTCCGGCCGCGGCGGCGGCATCCGCCAGCAGCGGCTCTCCGCCCGGAGCGACATCGAGCACCACGGCGTCCACCCCGGCGCGGGCGGCGGCCTGGAACCCCACCGCCAGCGATTCCGCATCGCCGGACAGCACGACGTAGCGCTCGGGAAGCTGCAACTCACCCCGCCGCGCGACCGCGTCGGCGGGCACGCGGAAGTCCTCCGGTGCGGCGCCGGCGATCACGCGGATGCGGTCGCGGAGTCGCGCGATCTCACCCAGCCGTCGCCCCATCGCATGCGAGGGGACGACCACGGCATCCGCGTGCTTCACGGCGCGCTTGAGCATGCCGCGCTGCCACGCGACGTTGGCCTTCGGCAGCGAGTCCGGTCGCTCCCACGCCCGCAGATCCCACAGCGAGATCGTGGTCTGGTCGCTGTCGTTGCTGCGATCATGGCGCACCAGCGGGGCCATCAGGCTCGGCGCGTGGATGAGCCCGCCCCCGACACCGGCGGTGATGCCCAGCTGCCAGGCGGCCGTCAGCTCGGCCCTCGCCAGCGGCAGGGTCTGCACGTCCTGCACGCCCTTCATCCGCAGCTCGGCGCCGCGCGGCACCAGCGCCGCCACTGCGCAGCCGCGGGGCGCCGTGGCGATCAGGCCGGCGGTCAGCGACAGTGCGGCGGCCGCCTGATCGGCATCCACGACCTGCGACGCCTGATCCAGCACCACCCGCAACTGCACACTCATGAGGCAAGCCTAAGTGCGCATCCCCGAGAACGCCCGAGGCGCGACCGCGCAAGGTCCGAGCCGGGCCGACGAACGTCGGTTCGTGCTTGAATGCTCCGGTGACCGATGACACCGCACCGCACACCCCCGCCTCACACCGCAGGCGGTGGATCGGGTGGTCCGTCACCGCCCTCGTGGTGCTCCTGCTGCTGTGCATCGGGTGGGTCGTCGTGCGCGGGCTCAGCGCCGTCACGAGCCTGCAGTCCGTGAAGACCTCGGCATCCCAGCTGCGCGCTGACGCGGCCGCCGGGGATCTCGGCTCCGCCACCGACGAGGCCCGCAGCCTCGCAAAGCACGCCGACTCGGCGCGCGGACTCACCTCCGACCCGATCTGGCGCGCTTTCGAGATCGTCCCCTGGCTCGGCTCCGATTTCACCGCGGTGCGCGAGGTCTCGCAGATCGCCGACGACATAGCGACAGACGGCGTCGCCCCACTGCTGGAGGCATCCGACGGGATCGACCTGAAGGGCTTCGGCCTGCACGACGGCGCCATCGACCTCGCCCCGTTCGCAAAGGCTCAGAAGCCTCTATCCGCCGCCGCGACGGCGTTCGCACGAGCCTCCGCCGACGCCGGCCGCATCGACACCGGAGCCTTGCTCCCCCCGCTGGCCGACGCCGTGTCCGAGCTCCGCAGTACCGTCGACGAGGCGAATGGGATCGTCGATGCGCTGCACGGTGCGACAGTGCTGATCCCGTCAATGCTGGGAGGCGACGGCCCCCGCACCTACGTCATCGCCATGCTCAACAACGCCGAGCTGCGGTCCGACGGCGGGATCGTCGGCGCCTTCGCCGCGGTGCGCGCCGACCACGGTTCGCTGAGCATCGTCGGCCAGGCATCCACAGCCGATTTCCCCGCCCTCTCCGACCCGCTTCCGCTGAGCGCCTCGACCGCCGCACTGTTCGGGGACGGCCCCGGCCGCTACATCCAGAACATCTCCAGCATCCCCGACTTCGCCGAAGCCGCACCGCTGCTCGCCACCCGCTGGCAGGACAGGTTCGGAACCCGCATCGACGGAGCCATGGCCATCGACACGGTCGTGGCCCAGCACCTGCTGCGCGTGACTGGTCCGCAGCAGGTGGGCCCGCTCCGACTCGACGCCGACAACGTGCTGCCCACCCTGCTCTCCGACGTGTACCGGCTCGTGCCCGATCCACGTGCTCAGGATGCCGTGTTCGCCGGCGTCGCCGGTCAGCTGTTCACCGCCGCGCTGCACAGCGAGGATCCCCGCGCACTCGTCACCCAGATGGCGGATGCCGCCGCGGAGAACCGCATTCGGCTGTGGAGCGCCCATGACGACGAGCAGCGCATCATCGCGGCATCCGCTCTGGGAGGTGCTCTCCCCCAAGACACGGCTGCGCATCCGCACGTGGGCGTGCTGATCAACGACACCACCGGCGGCAAGATGGACTACTACGCGAGGGCGAGCATCACCGTCGCCACCGGCGTGTGCCACGGCGACCCGACGACGCGCGTCAGCGTCACCTGGACCAGCACGGCACCGGCTGATGCCGCCTCGTCACTGCCCGAGTACGTCACCGGCGGCGGCTACTACGGCGTGGAGCCGGGCAGCATCGGCACGCGCATCGCCGTCTACGGCCCCGCAGGCGCCGCACCCACCCGCATCCGACGCGACGGAGTCGAGGAGAAGGTGCAGACCGCCGACCTCGACGGGAGAATCGCCATCCAGCACGAGGTCGTTCTGGCGCCCGGCGCCTCCAGCACCATCACCGTCGACTACACCGGCGAAGGCGCCGGCATCCGGTCGACCGACGTCGTGCACACGCCGATGGCATCCGATCCGAAGATCGAATCCGTAACACTCTCCTGCGCGTCGTGACATTCGGCTCCGGATGCGGTAGCTTTTGTCGTACTGGGGAATAGCGGGCTCATTGATTCTGCCGTGGGGGCAGAAGGGGTCCAGCATCCGAGGGCTGGGGAGTCATCGGATGTGATTCCGCATGGATTCTGGGGAGAATCATGCTGAACAAGAGAAAGACGGCTGCGCTCGGCCTTGCCGTTGCCGCACTCGTGCTGGCTGGTCCGACTGCCGCCTCCGCGGCGACCTACACCGACGGGCCCAACGTGTCCGTCGACCATCCCGGTATCGGTGTCTGCGAAGTGTCCTCCGTCATCTTCGGCGCGGGATTCTTCCAGGCGAACGAGCACGTCCCTGTCTCGATCTCCGGCGCGAACGCGACCGGCGCGAGCATCACGGACAACACCGCGCGCGCCGACGGCAGCATGGTGGCCTCGTTCCGACCGCCGGCCGATGGGCAGGGAGCCTACGAGCTGTCGTTCGGCGGATCGCGTCCGTATGTCGCCACGATCGTCGTGTCCCACGGTCACGACGCCGTCGCGAACTGCGACCACGACCCGAACGTCGCCGCACTGGCGTCCACGACCTCCGGCACCACGCTCGCCATCACCGGCGGCACGGTGTCCGGCTGGGCCATCGGAGGCGGCGCGCTCGCGCTGGCAGCCGGTGGTGCGCTCGTGGTCGTCGGCGCCAAGCGCCGCAGCCGGCAAGGCTGAGCGCCGCCTGAACCACCGGTGGTGGTGACACCTCCCCCTCGTGTCACCATCACCGGGCGGTCCGTCCGCATCCGGGTCCTGCGACCCGGATGCGGACTTCTCCATGCCCGGGAACACTGCCCGCCTGTGCTGAATCGCGTCAGGCACGCTGAGCGCTGCCAGCTCTTGACGCCGACCGCTGTCAGTTCGTGGGCACCGGCGTCGAAGTCGGAGGATGCAGCGCGTCCTTCACCATGGTCCGGATCAAGGCGAAGTCGGGAGCCTTCTCCGCGATACCGTTCTCTGGAGTCAGCTCGAGTTGCTTCATCGGCTGCTTCTTAGCCTTCATCATCAGGTCGAAGAACTCCGGCAGCTTGTCCTGCGGCAGATCGGTGCTGGCCAGCGCCGTGCCGGCATTCATCACGTCGGTGAAGTGCGTGAGCACGTTCTGCGGCGTGAACTGCGCCAGGATCGCCTCCTGCAGCTGCCGCTGCCGCTTCATGCGGTCGTAGTCGCTCGTGGTGTACCGCGAGCGGGCGTACCACTGCGCGGTGTCGCCGTTCATGTGCTGCTGACCGGGCTCGATCCACCCGATGGCCCACTTGTTCACGTCCTTCGCGCCCTGCCCGGGGGCAGGCCCGCCCTTCGGCAGCCGTTCTGTGACGTTGATGTCCACCCCGCCCAGCGCATCGATCAGGTCGGCGAAGCCGTTCATGTCGACGAAGACGTAGTACGGGATCTTGATGCCCAGCAGGCCCTCGGCCGCGTCCTTGGTGGCCTCGATGCCCGGCGTGGAGCCGTGCGCGGCAGCATCCGGGTACAGACTCCTGCCATGGTCGGGACGGCACACCTCGGCGGCGGCCCGCACGTGGTTCATCCAGCCGTTCCAGCCGCAGGTGGCCGATCCGTGGCCCTTGAACCCGTCCGGGTAGAGCCTGTGCATGGGGCTGTCGTCGGGGAAGTGCACCCCGGGCAGCTCTCTCGGGATGCCGGTGATCGTGACCGCGCCGGTGCTGGCGTTGACGGAGACCACCGAGATGCTGTCGAAGCGCATCGAGTCGCGGCCGTCGCCGCTGTCCGCACCCAGCAGCAGGATGTTGTAGTAGCCCTCACTGGGCGGAACGCTGGGGCCGCTGTTGGCGAACAGCTTGCCGAACGCACCGCGGCTGGCCGCCGCATATCCGGAGCCGGTGACGGCGCCGGTCACGACGAGGGCGAGCGCCAGGAGCGCGGCGATCGGTGCCAGCCACCGCGTGATCACCGGCAGCTTCACCAGCCGCAGCAGGCGCAGCGTGTCGACGGTGAGCACGATCCACAGCAGCGCATAGCCCAGCAGCAGCACCTGCACGACGGTGAGCGCGAACCAGGAGGGCGCCCCGCTGAACAGCCAGACCAGCGTCTGCCGCGCGAACAGCGCGAGCCCCACGGCGACGATCGCGAGCAGCCACATCGCCAGGGTCGCGCCGAGGCCGAACCGCCCCAGGCGGCGGTTGCCCGCCAGTACCTGCGCAGAGCCCGGCACCAGCACATTCAGCACCACCAGCCACCACGCCCGGCGCCCCATCGTCGCCGAATCCTGGACATCCGGATGCCGCAGCGGGTGCTGCTCGATCAGCGGACGCGTGCGCTGCTGCGGAGAGCGCGGCGCCGCCAGGGTCACAGGGCTTCCTTCAGCCGCCGGTTCTTCTGCTCCACCTGGCCCTCGAGATCGCGGGCATAGTCCTCGATGCGGTCGGCGAGGGCGGCATCCGCCGTTCCCAGGATGCGGGCGGCGAGGATGCCGGCATTGCGCGCCCCGCCGATGGAGACGGTCGCGACCGGGATGCCTGCCGGCATCTGCACGATGGAGAGCAGCGAGTCCATGCCGTCCAGGTACGCCAGCGGCACCGGCACGCCGATCACCGGCAAGGCGGTCATCGAGGCCAGCATGCCCGGCAGGTGTGCCGCTCCCCCGGCTCCGGCGATGATCACCCGGATGCCGCGGCCCCGAGCCTCGCGCGCATAGCTCATCAGCTTGTCCGGCGTGCGGTGCGCGGAGACGACCTCGACCTCGTGCGCGACGCCGAAGTCGGTCAGCGCCTGCGAGGCGTCGCTCATCACGCGCCAGTCGGAGTCGGAACCCATCACGACCCCGACGAGGGGCGAGCTGGAGGAATGCAGCGGCTCAGTCACCCTGACAGGCTACGGCGCGCCGCTGTGAGATCCTCGCAGCGGCGCGCACGGCTCCCCCAGCTCAGAGGAACTGGGAGGCGGCGGAGCGCGCGGTGTAGACCACGTCGTCCAGGTCGGCGCCCGACACGTTGACGTGCCCGACCTTGCGGCCGGGGCGCGGAGACTTGCCGTAGGTGTGGATCTTGGCATCCGGATGCTCGGTCATGGCCTGCGCGAACCGGTCCTCCAGCGCGCCGTCGGCCGGGCCGCCGAGGATGTTGACCATGACGGTCCACGGCGCGCGCGTCTCGGTGCCGCCCAACGGCAGATCCGCGACGGCGCGCAGGTGCTGCTCGAACTGGCCGGTGACGGCGCCGTCCTGGCTCCAGTGGCCGCTGTTGTGCGGACGCATGGCCAGCTCGTTCACGAGGATGCGCTCGTCGTCGGTCTCGAACAGCTCCACGGCCAGCATCCCGGTCACGCCGACGCCTTCGGCGATGGTGCGTCCGATCCACTCGGCGACCTCTGCCAGGCGCGCGCTCGCCTCGGGCGCGGGGGCGATGACCTCGGCGCAGACGCCGTCACGCTGCACGGTCTCCACGATGGGGTAAGCGACCATCTCGCCGCCGGGGCGGCGCGCGATCTGCTGGGCGAGCTCGCGGGTGAACGAGACCAGCTCCTCGACGAGAAGCGCATCGCCGTCGGCCAGCCGCGCGAACCAGTCCTCGGCCTCGGCGCCGGCGTGCACCACCCGCACCCCGTGCCCGTCATAGCCGCCGCGCGGCGTCTTGACCACCGCACCGCCGTTGTGGTCGTCGATGAAGGCCTGCAGCTCATCCGCGTTCCGCACGGGGGCCCAGTCCGGCTGCGGGATGCCGAGTTCGGTCATCCGCCGGCGCATCACCAGCTTGTCCTGCGCGAACTGCAGGGCATCCGGACCGGGGTGCACCTGCACGCCGTCGGCGACGAGGGCGCGCAGCACCTCCTGAGGGACGTGCTCGTGGTCGAAGGTGACGACGTCGACGTCGCGCACGAACGCGCGCACGGTCTCCAGATCGTGGTAGTCGCCGACGGCGGTGGCGGCGAGCTTCGCCGACATCCCCTCGTCCTCGGCGAGGACCCGAAGCTCCAGCCCCAGCTCGACCGCCGGGGCGATCATCATCCTGGCCAGCTGGCCCCCACCGATCACTCCCACGCGCACGGTCATCCGCGGCTCCTCTCGTCGGTGACCATTCTTCCGCATCCGTGGAGGGTCGGAACGCGGGGGTTCAGTCAGCCGAGTTCGAACGCGAGTTCCGCCGCGAGCCGAGAGCGACGCGCCCGATCCGTGGTCCAGTTGATCCCGGGAGGCAGACTGAGGCTTCGCGCAATGAGCGCAGTGTCAGCACGCCGCCACCGCTCGCCGAGCACCGGAGCGATCTCACCGAGTTGCGATCGGATCTCGCCGCTGAGCATCTTCACTGCCGCGACGTCACGGTCCCACTCGGCAGCTTCGAGGAGCCGAACTCCCTCATCACCGCCATACAGGCGGTCAGCGACGTCCTCCGATTCGAGATACCAGTACATTGCGAGCGCAAGGTCCCGTGCATCCTTGTACTCGCCATACGCGCTGCGGTCCAGCCACGCGAACATCTTCAGAGCCGCGTACCCCGCCGGCTGAGGAATCCTGATCTGATTGTCGGTACCCGGAAGCCGCACGAGAGCCGCGTGCTCATAGACGTTCTCGAAGCCCGACACGTCCAGCGGCTGGTTCCGCCCCTCAGGAGTGGCGCTCCCGAGCGGATTCTCCACTCCGCCGAAGGGAAGCACATCCACGACGAGCCCCGCGATCAGGAACCGGATTCCGGTGTCTCCGACCGCGGGATACACATCCACAACGCGGCGGTACTCACCCCAATCCTCCAGGATCAATCCGAGGTCGATGTCACGGGTGTCGGCGACCGCGAACTCATACCCGTACGCCGTATGCAGCATGTTGCGACAGATCGCGCCGACGAGGAGGATCCGTTCGCTGTCTACCCCGCATTCACTGTGCAACCGATCAACGACGAGCGCGACAGGCGCGAGCAGCGCCGCGTCAGAGTGCGCGAAGTCGATCATCCCGCTCCTTCAGCCACTGTGCTGCTTCTTTCTGGCGGGAGTCTCCTGATGCCATCAGATCGGCGTAGATCAGAGTCGACGGAACCGGACGCACCTTCGGTGATCCTCCCGCCGACACCTCGCCAGGTACCGACCAGAACTTGCGACGGACGAAGACGTTCGGTTCGCGGTCTGTTCGCCACCGGTTGCGCGTGTAAAGCACCCCGTCCGAATGATCGATGTAGAGCGTGAGATCCTCGGCACGCATCACTTCCGGCACGGCAGCCGCACCGCTCAGCCATAGCGGCAGGCCGCCAACCTGCAATTGGTCGAGTTCGCCATGGAATTCCTTGAGGCGCAAAGACTTCGCAAGCCCTGACGGGTAAAGCCTCACCCAGGTGTCGAACAGCTTTCGAGGGTCTGTCAGGTTGCGGCCCGACATCTCACCGAGCTCTTCGAGCAGTTTCATCGTCTGCTGTGCCTGCCCGACCGAGACACCGGCCGCCCGAGCGATGCTCCGCAGTGAACCCGCCGCCAGTTCCTGCCACGTCAGCAGAGCGAACATCACCTGTGCACGTTTCGCGCTGAAGAGATTGACATCTCGAGCAGTATCACCTGCGTCCACCTCGCCCACAGCCTCTGGTCGACGGCCTCGCACGTCCACGAAGACGCCGCCGAACGCGATGAATGCGTTGCCAGCACTGTCGACGAACCAGACATCAGCGTCGCGCAGCTGTTGCGCGGTCCGCGCATGAATGCGATCGGCGATGACCAGCAACGGTCGGCCCGATGATGCCCGAGTTGCCAGCGATGCCTCGCCCCGGCGGGGAAGCCACACCTGCACGGGTTGCACTTCCGACATGCGGACGAGGTCGCCCGGTGCCTCACTGCCATCGGTCAGCTCCCCGAAGGGGACTCCTCGCAGTTCAAGCCCGAAGGAGGTCAGCTCACGTCGTACACGGTTCCAGTCGAGTGTCATTCACACACGCTCCCGTTCACTACTCACTGATGTTCAGCATAAATGAACACACATGAAAAGTGAACACTCGCGTGCGGGTCAGGCTCCGGACGACGACTGGGCGTCTCGGTGCGCGAGGATCTGGTTCACCTCGACCTGGTCGGCCAGGGCCTCGTGCACGAGGTTCACGCTGGGCACGTTCACGAGCCGCAGCGGAGCATCCACGCCATTGCTGAGCGTGATGGTCCCCGCACCCCACAGACGCTGGAGGAGCCCCCGGCGCACGGCGATCGAATAGCCGCGGGTGTGCGAGAGCTCGCGGCGATTGCGGACGCCCATCCCGCTCTGCACGATCACGCGACGCGTGGTGATCGTGTACGTGCGCGACAGCCACACCAGGAACGGCACGATCACCAGCAGCACGAGCGCCGCCGCGGCGCCGCCCAGCAGCATCCAGTCCTCGAACGGCGGCTTGAGGTTGCCGTACAGGAAGCCCACGGCGCCGGCGGCGACGATCAGCACCAGCGCGCACCAGAACAGCCGGCGCGCATGACTGCGGAATCGGGCGACCAGCAGCTCTTCGACGGGTGTGCCGGGCGGCGGCATCATCGGCCGTCCGCCGAGCGTCACGGGCTGGGTCATGTGTCCATTGTGCCCGGAGAGCGACGATTTCGATGCGCAGGCGCGCTCAGCGGTCCTGGGCATGTCGACGACGACGCTTCGACAGGCTCAGCGACCCAGGAACGAAAGCACCGACGACGCTTCGACAGGCTCAGCGACCCAGGAATGCGGACGGGCTCAGCCGCCGACCGTGCGCGAGCAGCGGCGCTGCGACGGATCCCAGACCGGGCGCACGTGCACGACATCGCCTGCGGCGACCTCGTGCAGGCCTGCGCCGTCATCGACCACCAGCCTGCCGTCAGCGGCCAGCCGCACGGCTGTGCCGGTCAGGATCGAGCCGCCGGGCAGCGACACGGTGACGGCCCGCCCGAGGGTCAGGCAGCGCTCGGTCGCCTCCGCGTGCAGCGCGTCGGTTCCCAGAGAGCGGATGCCGCGCTGCAGCCCGGTGAGGTAGTCGGCCAGCAGCCGATCAGCATCCACCTCTGCGCCCAGTGCGGCGAAGGACGTCGCGGTGGGCACCGGCAGCTGCTCGACGGTCATGGTGGTGTTGATCCCGGTTCCGACGATCACCGCACCTCCCGCGACCTCGGCGAGGATGCCGCAGATCTTGCGTCCGTCCACGAGCACGTCGTTGGGCCACTTCAGGCCGACCTCGTGCCCGGTCAGCTGTGCGGCCACGGCATCCGTCATCGCCACCCCCGCCGCCAGCGGGATCCAGCCCCACGCGTCCGCATCGGCGGGCAGGTCGCGCAGCAGCACCGACACCGCCAGCGCCGTGCGGGCCGGCGTGCTCCAGGTGCGATCCAGCCTGCCGCGGCCGGAGGTCTGCGTGTCGGTCAGCAGCACTGACAGGTGCGGCCAGGCCGCCTCATCCGCCGCACGCCCGCGGAGCTCGGCGTTGGTGGAGGCGCACTCCGGCAGCACCAGCAGGCGTGCGGCGGTCCGCTCGGCGAGCGGCAGTCGCATCATTCGTCGTCCTCCGCGTCGCCGTCGCTGACGTCGGCGTCGTCGAGTTCTGTCGCGGCGGCCGCGTCGCGGGCGTGCCACTCCTCCCACATCTGCATGAGCCGCTCGATGGCGGCATGGAACTTCGCCGTCGCGACGCCCGGTGCGGTGTCGCCGAAGTAGTGCTGCACCCATGTGCGCAAGCGCTCCACGGCATCCGCATCCGCACTCACGCGCTCGACCTCGGCGACGATCCCGCCCGCGCGATCCACGGGCAGCCATTCGCACGCCGACAGGTAGCCGGACTCGTCGATGGAGGCGCGCTCGTCCACGGGCCGGGTGACCAGCAGCGGCTTGCCCACCGCCAGCCGGTCGTAGACCATCGCCGAGATGTCCACGACGGCGACGTCGGCGACCGCCAGCTGCCAGCCCAGCTCGGGACCGTCGTCGTAGACGTGGTGCGCAGCCGGGTCAGCCGCGTTGGCCTCGGCCAGCGCGGCCAGGATGCGGCGGTGTGCGGCGCCGTACTCGTCGCTGACCACGCCGCTGCGCGGGTGCGGCCGGTAGATGACCCGGTGCTTCGGGCTGGCCAGCAGTGCGCCGACCAGTGCCTCGCCGTGCGTGGCGATGGAGCCGTAGTGCGCCGACGGCCGGTCGCCCTCCCAGGTGGGCGCGTACAGCACGACGGTGCGCTCGTCCGGCGTGAACGGCAGCGTGCCGGAGTAGTGGTCGGCCTGCGGGCGGCCGATCTCGATGGTGCGCCGGTCGAGGTCGTAATCCCACAGCGTGCGGCTGAGCCGGTCGCGGGCGGCCTGCCCGGCGATCAGCGCGTAGTCGTACGCCTTGTACTGGTTCGTGGTCATGTACATCTTGTCGGACTCGCCGTGGTTGATGAACACGTGCCAGCGACGCCCGTACCGGAACATCTGGAAGTTGCGGGTGTTCTGGTTGACGTACAGCACCACGCGGATGTCCTGCGTGGCGAGGAACTTCTCGAGGTTCCGCACCGTGGGAGTGAACGCCACGGGAAGGCCGCTCTCCTCGATGAGCTTCTCTGCGCCGGTCGCGCTGCGCGCGAGGATCACGACGGGCCACCGCTGGGCCAGCTGTGCGAGCGGCGCATACCACTGCCGCATCTGATACATGTTCACGGCGCCGTCGGCGAAGTACACCGCGATGCGGAAGTGATCCTGAGGGTGCGGCTCCTGCGCCTTCAGAGTGCGCCTGACCCGCTGCACCGCCGAGCGCGAGGTCAGGGCCTTGCGCAGCAGCCGATATGCCTTCTTCCCATCCGATACGACTCCCATCCCTCCAGAATACGGGGTGCGTCGGCTCGGTCCCGGGCCGCGGTGTCCCGCCCTGCACCCGTTCTTCGGGTCGTGGGCCGCGCCGCATGACATGATCGACGGGTGCAGGACAACGAGAGGGCCGCAGCCGAGGGCGTCTCCTTCGTCATGCCCGTGCTCAATGAGATCGACTACCTCGAGCACGCCGTGCACTCGGTGCTGTCGCAGAACGTCGAGGGCCCGACCGAGCTGATCCTCGCGCTCGGTCCCTCATCCGACGGCACCACCGCACTCGCACAGCGACTGGCGGATGCCGATGAGCGGGTGCGCCTGGTGCAGAACCCGCAGGCGCACATCCCGGTGGGGCTGAACGCCGCCATCCGCGCCAGCAGCTATCCCACGATCATCCGGGTGGACGCGCACTCCGAGCTGTCGGACGGATACGCGCGCCGTGCGCTGGAGACCCTGAAGCGCACCGGCGCGGCCAATGTCGGCGGCGTCATGCGCGCTGACGGCCGCACGCCCTTCCAGCGCGCGGTGGCCACGCTGTACAACGCCCCCGTGGGACTCGGCGGTGGCGCCTACCACGGCGGCGCGCCCGAGGGCGAGGCGGAATCCGCCTATCTCGGCGTGATGCGCCGGGAGGTGCTCGACGAGGTCGGGCTGTTCGATGAGAGCATCCGCCGCGGCGAGGATTGGGAGCTGAACCTGCGCATCCGGCAGGCCGGGTACAGGGTGTGGTTCGATCCGGCGCTGTCGGTGACCTACTGGCCGCGGGAGAGCTGGTGGCGGCTGGCCAGGCAGTTCCGCGCCACAGGCGCCTGGCGCGGCGAGCTGGTGCGCCGGTACGGACGCAGCAACAGCCTGCGCTTCTTCGCCCCGCCAGCCCTGGTCGTGCTCGTCGTGCTCGCTCTGATCATCGGCGTCCTGCAGCTGACCGGAGTGCTGCACGGCCTGGTCGGCCTGATCTCCTCGGTGATCTACCTGCCGCTTCTCGCCTATGTGCTGCTGGACCTGGCGGTCGGGTTCGCCGGCGTGGGCATCGCCGCAGGTCCCCGCAGCCTGCGCGAGCGGCTGTGGACACTGGCCGTGCTGCCGACCATGCACATCTCGTGGGGACTCGGCTTCCTCGCCGGAGTCCTCCGCGGCGCAGGCGACACGGTCGACGCCTCCCGCCTGGGCTCTCGCAACACCCCGCTCCCCTGACTCGCCCTTCGACCATTCGACCCTTCGACAAGCTCAGGGACCCAGCACTCTGGGTTGTCGAGCCAGTCGAAGCGACGGGCGCGTCAGGCGGTGAGCCAGCCGAGGTCGAGGATGCGGGAGACGACGCGGTCCGCAGCCGAGCCGTCGTCGAGGCGGTTGAACTGCACGGTCCACGCGGCGTAGTGCTCGGCGTACGCCGCCGGCCCCTCGTCGTCGTTCAGCGCGGCGATCAGCTCATCCTGCGTGCGCACCAGCGGGCCGGGAGCGCGCTGCGCGAGATCGAAGTAGAAGCCGCGCAGCTCGCCGCGGTAGTGCTCCAGGTCGGGCACCAGGAAGTACATCGGCCGCCCGGTGACGCTGAAGTCGAACATCACCGAGGAGTAGTCCGTGATCAGCGCGTCGGCGATCAGCAGCAGCCGCGCGGTCTCCGGATAGCCGGTCACGTCGATCACGCGGGAGCCGGCGCGATCGCGACCCGGCCGCAGGGTGCGCGAATGACCGCGCACCAGCACCACGGAGTCGGTGCGCGCCGCCAGTTCCTCGGGGTCGACGAAGTCCACCATCTCGGACCGGTCGTCGCGCCACGTCGGCGCGTACAGCAGCACCCGCTCATCCGGCCCGATGCCCAGCTGCGCACGGATGGGCGCCGGGTCGCCGGACGCCAGCAGATCGTTGCGCGGGTATCCGTCGGTCCAGATCGGCCGTCCGAAGAACGCGTACGCCTTCTTCAGCACCCGTGCGGCATAGGTGTTCTGCGCCAGCAGGGCGTCCCAGCGACGGGATTCCTTGACCACCGCCGCCATCCGCCGGGGGTCGAAGCCGGGCCGGTGCAGCGCGAGGCGCTTCAGCGGCGTCCCGTGCCAGGTCTGCAGCACGTGCTGCCCGGGCTTGCGCACGAAGCGCCGGCGCAGCCAGTCGTTGACGATCAGCATCCGCGACTCGGCGCGAGCGCGCCACCACTCGGGGCTCCCCTCCACCACCGCGATCGCGCCGTCGGGGATCTCCACCGACAGGTCGGTGACGGCCCAGTAGCGGGTGACGGACGGCGCGCGCTCGGCCAGCACCCGGTCGATGGCGCGCGGGTTGCAGCCGGAGGTCTGCCCGTAGAAGCTCTCGAAGAACACGGCGTTCTCGCCGGCGCCGATCTGAGACGCGTAGCGCTGCTCGAGCGTGCGCTGCCCCTCGACGGTCTCGTACACGGGGTCCAGCGGGGGTGCCACGGTCGCCACGGCGCCCGTCACGGCAAGACGAAGGGTCGGCATCAACACGGGCTCGACCTGAAGGCCCCCGAGATCGGCCCCGGCGATCTCGATGGCGTACTCCCCCGCCGGCAGCGGCAGCGCGGTGCCGCCCCAGCGCGCCACGCGCAGCGGGAACGTCGCCTTCCAGGTTCTCCCGCCACCGGTGAGCTTCGCGCTCACCCGAGCGCGCGCCCCGGTCAGCACAGCGGATGCCGGGCGAGCCCCCGAGCCGGCGATGACCAGCGTCTGCGCCTCCGAGTCGATCCGTGCGGTGGTCATCGTGCTCCCCTTCGGCGCGGGAATCTGCGCAGTGGTCATCTCTCCCCCTTCGGCGCGGGGATCCTCCGCGCCCGGATGGCCTGGTACACGCGCTGGGCGTTGCGCCCGTCGCGGTGAGCGTGCATGTCGGCGCTGAGCGCGGCCGACCGCGCGGAACGCTCGGCGCGCACGGACTCGTCGCCGAGCAGCGCGTCGAGCTGATCTATCGCCGCATCCCAGTCCCGGGCGTAGTCATCGCCCGCGACATCCTCATAACGGCCGTAGAAGCCGCGCTCCCGCCCGTACTCGGCGACGTCGGGCGCGAGGTACACGACGGGCATCGCCAGCAGCCCCACGTCGTACGCCATCGACGAGTAGTCGGTGATCAGCGCGTCAACGCGCGGCAGGGCAGGAGTGACGTCCGGCAGCAGCTCCGAGCTCAGCATCCGCACCCGCCCGCTGGACCACGGCGGCGAGTACGATCCCTCACCCAGCGGGTGAGAGCGGATGAACAGGATCGCGTCGTGCTGCTCCAGCATCCTCACGATCCGCACCCACTGCTGAGCCGTCGGAACGGCGGGGTCGGCGGCGCCGTCGCGCCAGGTGGGCGCGTAGAGCAGCGCGCGCTGGCGCTGCAGCAGCGGCCCGGTGCGCGTCAGCAGAGCGGATGCCGCCAGCCGGCGCAGATCGGCGGTGCCGGCGGAGAGCACGTCCACCCGGGGCTCACCGGTGACGACGACCCTGTCTTCCCCCAGCCCGAACGCGGATTCCAGGCGGCCCCGCGACCGGTGCGAAGCCGCGGGAAGCACCCGGATCCGCTGCGCGGCACCGCGATAGGCGACGGTGAGCAGGCGACGCAGCAGGCGCGCACCGGGCAGGCGGGCCGGCACCTGCGCGGTGACCGGGGAGTCCAGGCCGATCCGCTTGAGCGGGATGCCGTGCCACAGCTGCACGACGAAGCCGTCGGTGCTGCCGTAGCGGTTCACGTCTCCCAGCCCGTGCGTGACGACGATCACCCCGGCGCGGGCGGTGGCCCACCAGCCGCGCAGTCCGTCGCGCTTGCGCGTGCGGATGCCGAGGGCTCTGGCATCCGCCTCCTCGCGCGGCGAGCGCACCAGCCACAGCGTGCGGTGACCGGCCAGGTGCGCGACGCGGTGCAGCGCCAGGGCCCCGTCGCCGATGCCGGCGCCGCATCCGAACACCCACACGTCGCCGCGCGGGATGACCAGCGTGGCTATGCGTCCCGCGGCATACAGCGGCAGCCGGAGCAGCTTGGCCGCGTTGCCTGTTCCGAACGAGAAGGACGCCACCCCGCGAGCCTATCGCGGGGTGGCGTCCTGACCTGACTGCGGACGGGGACTCAGGACTTGAGCGCGCCCAGCGTGGCCTCGGCCGTGTAGGTCTTGCCGTCGCGGACGTACGTGATCTTCACCGTGGAGCCCGAGGCCTCCGCGCGCACCTGCGCGGTGAGGTCGGTGGCGCTGGAGATCGGCGCGCCGTTGAACTCCGTGATGATGTCGCCCTGCTTTAGCCCGGCATCCGCCGCCGCGCCGTTCGCGGTGGGCTTCTCGATGACCGCACCGGCGACGGTCGCGTTCTGCACGCTGGACGCGTCGCGGACCGTGGCGCCCAGCAGGCCGTGCGACGCCGAGCCGCTGTCGATGATCTCGGTGGTGACGCGCTTGGCGATGTTCGCCGGGATCGCGAAGCCCACCCCGATGGAGCCGGACTCGCTGGAGCCCGAGGACGACTGCCCCGCGGTCGCGATGGCGACGTTCACGCCGATCAGGCGCCCCTGGCTGTCGACCAGCGCGCCGCCGGAGTTGCCGGGGTTGATGGCGGCATCCGTCTGGATCACGGCGATCGAGATCGACGCCTTGGGCTGCTGCTGCTGACCCAGTCCCGGAATGTCGAACTGGAACGGGTTGCCGTTGCTGTCGCCGTTCCCGTTCTGGCCGTTGCCGTCCGACTGGCCGTCGGAGCCGGTCTTGGGCGCGGCCGAGGAGGCGACCTGGATGCTGCGGTTCAGCGCGCTGACGATGCCGGTGGTGACCGAGTTGGACAGCCCCAGCGGGGCGCCGACGGCCACAGCGGTGTCGCCGACGTTCAGCTTGGACGAGTTGCCGAACTCGATGGGCTTCAGATCGGTGGCGCCCGTGAGCTTGATGACGGCCAGGTCGTAGATCGGATCGGTGCCGACGACGGTCGCCCGGTAGATGCGCCCATCGGAGGTGGTCACCGCGATGGTCGGGTCAGCGACCGCACCCCCCAGGGTGACCACGTGCGTGTTGGTCATCACGTAGCCGTCCTTGCTGAGCACGACGCCCGAGCCGGAGCCGGACTCCTGAGCGCCCGCGACGTTGATCGTGACGACCGAGGGCAGCACGTCGGCGGCGATGGCCGTGGTCTCGTTGACTGAGCCGGGGTTGTTGACCGTGACCGTCTGCGGCCCGGTGGCGGACTGGGAGGTGGGTGCACTGGTCATGAAGCTGCCGAGCGCGCTGCCGCCGAATCCGGCGACGCCGCCGACGAGAGCGGCCGCCAGGAGAAGGCCCGCGATCTTCAGCGGGGCGCTGCTCTTCGTGTGCGATGCGGATGCCGCAGTCGAGGCTCCTGCGGGAGCCAGCAGACTGGGGTCCAGCGGAAGCGTGGGAGCGGTGGGCTGGGCGGGAACACCGAACGCCGCACCGGTCGGCTGCTGCGGGGTCGCAGGGCCGCCGAGGCCCGGCTGCGGCGCCGCGGGGGCTGCCTGCGGTGCCTGTGCTGCCTGCCAGGAGGCTGCCTGGTGCGAACCGAACGCGGCAGGGGTCACATGACCGCCCTGCACGGGTCCGGCCGGAGTCACGGGCGTCGAGTCGCCGTTCTGGGGCTCGGGCGTGGGGACGTCACCGGGGGTGTTGTTCTCGTTCATGATCTGCTCCTTCCAGGCGCACCATCAGAGTGACAAGTCAGCCTGTGGTTTTCATATGGCGGAGTTGGATTTCTCCTATGGTCTTAGCCTGTTCTGCATGGATGTCATTCCCGGCGCCTGGCGGCGCACCGCAGCTGGAGCAGGTCTTCTCTCCCCGCAGGGCGAGGTCGCGCCCACCATCTTCGCAGAGATGTCGGCTGCGGCGGTCCGATTCGATGCGGTCAATCTCGGTCAGGGCTTCCCCGATGAGGACGGCCCCGCCGAGGTGCTGGAGGCTGCACGGGAGGCCATCGCGCACGGTGCGAACCAGTACCCGCCGGGGCGTGGCATCCCGGATCTGCGGCTGGCGATCAGCGAGCACCAGCAGCGGTTCTACGGTCTGACTCCCGACCCCGACACCGAGGTGCTGGTGACCGCCGGCGCGACCGAGGCGCTGACGGCCACCCTGCTGGCGCTCATCGACTCCCCCGACGATGAGGTGGTCGTCTTCGAGCCGTACTACGACTCGTACGCGGCCATCGTCGCCCTCGCCGGCGCCCGGCTGCGGACGGTGCCGCTGCGCAGGCCTGATTTCCAGCCGGATGCCGAGCAGCTGGCATCCGTGGTCAGTGACCGCACCCGCATCATCCTCGTCAACGACCCGCACAACCCGACCGGGGCGGTGTTCTCACCCGAGGTGCAGGCCGAGATCGTGCGGCTCGCGAACCGGCACGACGCGATCATCGTGACCGACGAGGTGTACGAGCACCTGGCGTACGCCGGCCCGCACGTGCCCATCGCCACCCTGCCTGGTGCGGCCGAGCGGACGCTGACCATCTCGTCGGGGGGCAAGACGTTCTCGGCCACGGGCTGGAAGATCGGCTGGGTGCACGGACCCGCGGAGCTGATCACGGCCGTGCTGACCGTGAAGCAGTTCCTGACCTACGTGAACGGCTCGGCGTTCCAGCCGGCCATCGCCCTGGGCCTGCGACTGCCCGACGCGTACTTCGACGAGGCGCGCACCGCGCTGCTGCACAAGCACGAGCTGCTGGCGGAGGCCCTGCACGCGGCAGGCTTCGGCGTGCACTCCCCGCAGGGCGGGTACTTCACCGTGGCCGACGCGACGGCGCTGGGCGGAGCGGATGCCGCGGCCTTCTGCCGCGCGCTTCCCGAGCGGATCGGCGTGGCGGCGATCCCCATCACGGCGTTCGTGGCCCCCGAGCATCATGCCGACTACGCCGGTCTCGTGCGCTTCGCGGCCTGCAAACGCGTGGAGGTTCTGGAAGAGGCGGCCCGGCGGCTGAAGACGCTGGGCTGAGCGGTGTGCGGGGCATCCGGGCATCCGCTGTCTCGGTGCCCCGGTGGCCGTTCCACTTCGGGGGCCGACACGCCAGATCACGGACGTTTCCCGCGAATCTGGCCGACAAGTGGCGTGTCGGCCCCCGATCTGTCACGGGCGAGGCTGTGCGACGGGCCGATCAGGCGGTCGGGACGACGCGGTAGCGGCGCAGCCGCAGCACGGGGTTGGTCTCGCGGGTGCGGGTGATGAGGTCGGAGTCGAGGGATGCCGTGGCGATGCCCTCCCCCGCGCTGACGCCGGCGAGCACGACGCCCTGCGGGTCGATGATCTGCGACAGGCCCACGCCGATGGGAGCCGGGTGGTCGGCGGCGATCACGTATGCGGTGCTCTCGATCGCGCGCGCGGTCAGCAGCGTCGACCAGTGGTGCTCCTTCAACGGGCCGCGCACCCACTCGGCGGGCACGAGCAGGGCATCCGCACCGGCATCCACCAGCGTGCGCGCCACCTCGGGGAAGCGCAGGTCGTAGCAGGTCATCATCCCGAAGCGGATGCCGAGCACGTCGAAAGTCGCCGTCTCCAGCGGGCCGGGCTCGATCCAGTCCGACTCGGTCTGCCCGAACGCGTCGTACAGGTGCTGCTTGCGATAGACGGCCTGGATTCCGGCATCCGACACCGCAACCAGCGTGTTGCGGACGCGACCGGCATCCGCCTGCTCCACCAGCCCCGCGACGATCGTGACGCCGTGCTCGGACGCGAGGCGGTGCAGGGTCTGCACGAACTCGCCCTCGAGCGTCTCCGCGTTCGCGGCGAGCGAGGCGTCCATCGGGCTGACGAAGAAGCTGCTGTACTCCGGCAGCACGACCAGTCCCGCGCCGCGGGAGGCGGCCTCGACGACGAGCTCGATCACGCGCTCCCGGTTGGCGTCACGCGAGTCGGTGGGCGCGAACTGGCAGACGGCGACGAGCGGAGCGGATGCTGTCATGTGCCCATCCTCGCACCCGCCAGGCACGGCGGGCATAGCCTGAGAGAGTCAAGGAAGGACACATCATGGCAGATTCCCCCTATCCCGCCCGCAGTGCCGAGCTCAACAAGAAGCGTCGCGAGCTGGTCCCCGACACCACCGCCGCGTTCGAGGCGTTCAGCAAGCAGGTGTTCGCCGAGGGCGCGCTGGACGAGAAGACCAAGCAGCTCATCGCCGTCGCCGTCGCGCACACCACGCAGTGCCCGTACTGCATCGAGGGTCACACCAAGCTGGCCTCTCGCAAGGGCGCGAGCGACCAGGAGATCATGGAGGCCATCTGGGTGGCTGCCGAGATGCGGGCCGGCGGCGCCTACGCGCACTCCGTCATCGCGCTCAACGCGCTGGAGGGCCTGCCGGGGCACGCGCACTGACGCGCACCGCTGAGACGAAGAAGGCCCGATCCTTGCGGATCGGGCCTTCTTGTGTCGCATTCTCGTTGCGGGGGCAGGATTTGAACCTACGACCTCCGGGTTATGAGCCCGGCGAGCTACCGAACTGCTCCACCCCGCGGCACGTTGAAAAGCCTAACACGGGCGGGAGAGGGAGGGCGAATCGAGGGGATGCTGCGGGAACGGCGGGCGTGTCGCGTGCGGGTGGGTGCGACCCTTCGACAGGCTCAGGGACCCAGTCAAGGGGGGCCCACGACCCTTCGACGGGCACAGGAACCCAGTCAACGGGGCCCACGATCCTTCGACGGGCACAGGGACCCCGTCGGGAGAGTCCACATGCGCGCGGGGCCCGCATGGCGAACCATGCGGGCCCCGCGATCTGCGTTGAGCGCTACTTCTGCGAGCTCTGATCCTCCAGCGTCAGCAGCTTCTCGATCGCGGCGGTGAGCTTCTTGTCCTGCACCGCGAACTCCTCGAGGTCGCCGGCCTTCAGCGCGGTCTCACGCGCGTTCAGGGCATCCTTGGCATCCGAGAGAGCCTGCGTGACGGCATCCGACGCAACCGGCGGAGTGGCGCTCCCCTGATCCGGCGGGGTGGAGCCTTCCCCCGGATCGGGCGTCACGCCCTGATCGCCGCCGGCAGCGCCCGAGTCGCCGCCGAACAGGGCATCCAGCGCTTCGGTGAGGGTGTCCTCGAACGCGACCTGGTCGCCGAAGGCGACGAGCACCTTGCGCAGCGTCGGCAGCTTGGCGCCCTCGGACGACTGCACGAACACCGGCTGCACGTAGAGCAGGCCCCCGCCGACAGGCAGGGTCAGCAGGTTGCCGTACAGCACCTGGGATTTACCGATCGTCAGCACGTTCAGCTTCTCGGCCACGCTGGCGTTCGAGTCGAAGATGTTCTGCACCTGACCGGGGCCCGGCACCGGCGTGGAGGTGTTCAGCTCCAGCATCCGCAGTGTGCCGTAGTCCTTGGACTTCACGCCCTTCTTCGCACCGGCATCCGAATCGACGGCCAGATAGCCCATCAGCACCTGACGGCTCTCGCCCTGCCCGTCGGCCGGGATGTACGTGGAGAACATCGAGAACCGCGGCGAATCCTGGCCCGGCATCTTCATCGACAAGTAGTACGGCGGCTGCAGCGCGTCCTTGTTCTGCGGGTCCGGCGGCGTCTGCCAGCGGTTGTCCTCCTGCGCGAACGAGCCCGCATCGTCGATGTGGTACGTGCCGAGGATGTTGCGCTGCACCTTGAACAGGTCGGTCGGGTAGCGCACGTGGCTCATCAGGTCGCCGGACATCTCGCTGATCGGCCGGATGGTCGACGGGTAGATCTTCTCCCACGCCTGCAGGATCGGATCCTGGGCGTCCCACGCATACAGCTTGACCGAGCCGTCGTACGCATCGACGGTGGCCTTGACCGAGTTGCGGATGTAGTTGACGTTGTCGAACGCGACGGCGGATGCCGGAGTGGTCGAGTCCGCGATGGCGTTCTGCATGTTCACCGTCTGCGAGTACGGGTAGGTCGAGCTGGTCGTGTAGCCGTCGACGATCCAGACGATCCGGCCGTCCACCACGCTCGGGTACGGGTCGTGGTCCAGCGTCAGATACGGGGCGACCTTCTGCACACGGGTGATCGGCTCGCGGTCGTACAGGATCTGCGAGTCGGAGTTGACCAGGTTCGAGAACAGGATCTGCTCGGACTGGAACTTCAGCGCGTACAGCAGCTTGGTGAACGTGTTGCCGATGCGCGGGCCGCCGTTGCCGGTGAAGGTCGTGGTGGTGTCCTTGTCCTTGTCGTCCTGCCCGCGCGGGTAGTCGATCTCGACGGGCTTGGTGCCCTTCGGCGCGCCCACGATCGAGTACTCCGGCGATGTCTCGCCGAAGTACACCCGCGGCTCGAAGTGCTCGGTGTCGGTGAGCACGCCCGAGGTGGGGATGCCCTGCTCCAGGAACACCGGGTTGCCGTCGGAGGTGCGCTCGTTGCCGGCCATCGCGACCAGGCCGTAGCCGTGCGTGTACACCGCGACCCGGTTGTTCCAGGTGTCACCGGCGCCCAGCTTGGACATGTCCAGGTCGCGGACCGAGACCACGGTGTCCTGCGACTTGCCGTCGATCGTGTAGCGGTCCACGTCCATCTCGGGCGAGAACTGGTAGTACGAGCGGTACTGCTCGAGCTGGCGCACGGTCGGGGGGATGACGGCCGGGTCCATGATGCGCACGGACGCCGTCGTGTCGGCATCCGCCCGCAGCTGGCCGGCGGCGGTGTCGGTGGTCGCCTTGAACGGCGTGACCTTCATCTTGTCGACGCCGAACGCGGCCTTCGTCGCGGCGATGTTGCGCTCGTAGTACTGCGCCTGGTAGTTGTTCTCGTTCGGCTTCACCTGGAAGGTGGTGACCACCCACGGGTAGCCCATCCCGACCACCAGCGAGGCGACGACGAACAGCGCGGTCGCGGCCAGCGGGAAGCGCCAGCGGCCGATCACGGCGGTGATCAGGAACAGCACGGCCACCACGGCGGCGATGATCGCGAGTATCCCCTGCCCGGGGATGGTGGCGTTCACGCCGGTGTACCCGGCGCCGATGATGCGGCCCTCGGGCTGCACGAGGGTGAGGTAGCGGTCCAGCCACAGGCTCACGGCCTGCACGGCCAGGTAGATGCCGGCGAGGATCGCCAGCTGGATGCGGGCGGGCTTGGAGATGCGCAGCTCGCGCTGGCCGATGCGCACCGAGCCGTACAGGTACGACACCAGCGCGGTGATCAGCAGGCACAGCAGCAGCACGGCCGAGATGAACGCCAGCAGCATGGAGTAGAACGGCATCGCGAACAGGTAGAAACCGGTGTCCAGGTGGAACTGCGGGTCGAGCGTCTTGGTGCTCACGCCGTTGGCCCACAGCCACACGGTCTTCCAGTTTCCGGCGGCGGCGAAGCCCGCGAAGATGCCGAAGAAGACCGGCATCCCCCACATCGCCAGGCGCCGCAGCGGCTCGATGACCTCCTGGTAGCGGTCCAGTTGCGAGCTGAGCTTCACGTACACCGGGCGCAGCCGATAGGCCAGCTGGATGCACAGGAAGATCGGCAGGGCCATCGCCAAGAACCCGGCGACGAACATCGTCACGGTGGCGATCCACTGCGTGGTCAGCACGTTCGAGAGCTTCAGCTGGTCGAACCAGAGGAACTCGGTGTACAGCGACGCGAAGATGAAGAACGCGACGATCAGGGCGACGATGATCGCCACCGAGACGCCGAGGATCCTGCGCGACGCGCTGCGCGTGGCCGGTGGGCGGTAAGAGGAGGAGGTCACCGTCCCATCCTAAGCAGGGGGCCTGTGACGGGCGGGCAGGTTCCGCTCAGGGCTGACCCGTCACTTCGCGGATGTCGTGCACATCGGCAGCTTTGACGTGTCGCCGTGGTCGGCGACGACCTTCAGGATGTCCAGCGAATCCTGCAGCGTGGCGGTCTTGAACACCTTCAGCCCGTCGGGGATGTGGCCGACGACCTCGTCGCAGTTGCTCGCCGGGGCGAGGAAGACCGTCGCTCCGGCATCCTTCGCGCCGTACAGCTTCTGACGGATGCCGCCGATCGGCCCCACGACGCCGGCGGCGTCGATGGTTCCCGTTCCCGCGACCTCGGCTCCCCCGTTGAGCTCACCGGGCGTGAGCGTGTCGATGATCCCCAGGGCGAACATCATCCCGGCGCTGGGGCCGCCGACATTGTCCAGCTGCAGCTTCACGTCGACGGGGAACGTGTAGTCGGTGGTGAGCGAGATGCCGACCAGCCACACCGTGTCGCCTGCGGTGTCCTTCGTCTTCCGCGGTGTGACCGCGACGGTCTTCGTCCCGTCGCCGCGTTTGACGGTCAGCTCGACCTCGGCGCCCTTCGCCTTCTGGATCTCGTCGCGCAGCACGGTCGCCGAGCTGACCTCGACGCCGTCGATGGCGAGGATCCGGTCGCCCTTGCGCAGCTGCCCCTTCGCGGGCGAGCCGTCGATGACGCCGGCGACCTCGACCTGCGCGCCCACGTCGTAGCCGAGCTCGGTGAGCGCGGCCGCAGTGGCCTCGTGCTGGGAGTCGACCATGAGAGCGCTGTTCTGCTCGTCGCGCTCCTTGGTGGTGACCCCCTCGGGGAAGACGGTGTCGAGGGGCACGACCGCGCGCGACGAGTCGAACCACGCCAGCGCCAGCTCGAACCAGTTGGGCGTGCGCTCGCGGTTGCCGATGACCTGCACCGTGAGCAGGTCCAGCGCACCGCCGGTCGGATAGGTCTTCGCGCCGGACACCTCGATGAGCGGCACCTCGGCACCGTCGGCGTCTTTGGCGGTGCCGAGGGTGTCGAACACCGGGCCCGGCTGCTGGATCACGTACTGGGTGGGGATGAAGGTGAGCCCCACCAGCGCCACGAGCGAGATGCTCAGCGCCGTCACGCCGACGACCGTGCCAGTGCTGCGGCGTGATGACACGAGACCTCCGGGCGTTCGCGAGCGGCGTACAGATTCCTCCCGCTCCCAGGTCGGGGCACAGGATCGTGTGACTAGCGTAGATCGCACACGCTACGGGCATGCTGAGAGGGCGATCATGGCAGACGACGACCGCGATCCTTCCGACTTCGAGGAGATGCTGCGACGCATGCTCTCGGGCGGTCAGATCGACCCCGAGGCGCTGCGCGACGCGTTCTCGAACATGCAGGGCCAGCCGTTCGATCCCACCCAGCTGCAGGGCATGATGTCGCAGATGCAGGGCATGTTCGCCGGCGACCCGTGGCAGAGCGCAGAGCGCTCCGCGCTGCACATCGCGAACCAGGACGGGCAGGGCGTCACCTCGAGCGCCCAGGCGTCTCTGGCGGATGCCTTCGGGCTGGCGAACCTGTGGCTCAGCGAGGCCACCACGATCTCGGAGCTCGCCTCGGCTCCGCAGGCGATGACCCGCGGCGAGTGGGTCGAGAAGACCCTGCCGGTGTGGAAGGAGATCGCCTCGCCGGTGTCGACCTCCATCGCGGACGCACTGATGGATGCCCTGCAGACGCAGGTGCCCGAGGAGATGGCGGGCATGGTGCAGGGCGCCGGCCAGCTGATGCGCGGCCTGGGCGGTTCGCTGTTCGCCGCGCAGTTCGGCCAGGTACTGGGCAGGCTCTCGCTCGAGGTCGTCTCGGGCGGGGATGTCGGCATCCCGGTGCTGCCGGCGGGCACCGCCGCGGTGATCCCGCAGAACATCGCCGCCTTCGGCGCGGGCCTGGAGGTGCCCGACGATCAGGTCGGGCTGTACCTCGCGGTGCGCGAGCTGGCGTACGCCCGGCTGTACCGGCACGCCAAGTGGCTGCACCTGCACGTGCTCTCGCAGATCACGGACTTCGCCCGCGGGGTGACCGTCGACATCGACGCGCTCGAGGACCTGGCCTCACGGCTGGACCCGTCCAACCCCGAGGAGCTGCGTACGGCCATCGAGGGCGGAGCGCTGCTGCCCACGCAGACGGATGCGCAGCGCGAGGCGCTGACGCGCCTGGAGAACCTCATCGCGACCATCGACGGCTGGGTGGATGTGGTGACCAGTCAGGCGATCGCGCGCCTGCCCGACGGCGCCCGGCTGGCCGAGGCGGCCCGGCGCCGCCG
>NZ_JBASAK010000020.1:0-27597 GCF_049650565.1 Microbacterium sp. | reverse complement strand
GCGGATGACCGCGCGGCGGGCGGCTTCGGCCGCCGCCTCGCGCTCCTGCTCGCGCTGGCGCTCGAGTCCGGCGACCCTGGCCTGCGCGGCCCGCACCCGCTCGCGAAGCGTCTCGACATCCAGCCGCGCGCGCACCTCGCCCTCGCGCGCGGATTCGAGCGTCTCCAGCAGTCCGTCGCGCGCGGACGCATCCAGCACCGGACGCGGCTCGGACTCGGCTGCTTCGACCTCTGCCTTCGCGCGTGCGGCGCCGGCCTCGGCATCCGCCACCGTGCTCTGCACCTGCGCGAGCCCGGCCTCGAGCCGCTCGCACTCGGCCACGGCGGCCTCGTGCTGCACGGTGACGCGGTTGGCCTGCTCGGCGTACGTCGCGAGGGCCGCGTCGTGCTCGCGAAGGGCGCGCAACGCGTCCTTCGCCCGGCGGCGCGCGTCCTCGACGGCCTCGGTGGCTCCCTCACGTGCCTCGCGCAGCTCGGCGACGGTCACTCGCACGTCGGCGAGGCGCTCGGTGGCGGCATCCCGCTCCGCAGCGAGCTCGAGGCGCGAGGTCTCCCCCGTGCCTGCACGCATGGTGTGCGCGGTGATGACTTCGCCCGTGCGCGTGACGATGGTCGTGCGGGTGTCCGACAGCGCATCCAGAGTCGCGCGCGCCGCACGAGCGGCGTCCAGGTCGTCGGCGATGAGCACGGACGACAGGATGCCTCGCACTCCTGCGGGCGCATCGACGACGTCGGAGGCCGACACGGTTCCGGGCACGGGCGCACCGGCGGATGCCGGCACGGCGCTGTCGGCGATGACGAAGTCCACGGTGCCGCGGGCACCGCCGGATGAGACCAGCGCGAACGCGTCGTCGACGCCATCCACCAGCACGCCCTCGGTCAGCGGCCCCAGTACGGAGGCGACGGCGGCCTCGTACCCGGCATCCACCTGCACGGCGTCGCCGACGAGACCGCGCACACCGGAAGCCCCCGACGCGACGATCTCCGCCGCTCCGCCCGAGAGAGCCAACGCGCTGCCGAGTGCCGCCGCCTTGGCGACCAGTGCATCGGCCTCGCGCTCGGCCTCGTGCAGCTTCTCGCGCAGGGCATCCCGCTCTGCTTCGGCGGCCGACACCTGTTTCTGCGCCTGGTCGTAGGCGGCGGTGAACTCCGCGGCGGAGCCGTCGGGCGCCTCGGCGTCCGCGAGCGACTCCAGTGCCTCCGCGGCCTCGCGGCGGCGGATGTGCGCGGCCTCCAGCGCGTTCTCCTGCCGCAGCACCGCGCCGCGGACGGCAGCGAGAGCGGATGCTGCGGCATCCGCGTTTCCGCGAAGGGCGGTCAGCCGCATGTCGTACTGCGAGACCAGCGCACTCTGCTCGGCGATGTCGACGTCGAGCGTGTCCAGTTCGGCGCGTGCATCGACCACGTCGCGGCTGGCGCGCGCCGCCGCATCCTGCGCATCTCCAAGGCCCTCGGAGATGCGGATGATCTCGTCCTTCGCCTCGTCGATGGTGTCCTGCGTGACCGTGATCGCGGTGACCGTATCCTCGTCGGCCCCCAGCAGCGCGAGGCGCTGGTTGGCGAGGGCGAACAGGCTCCGCATCCGCTCCTGGGCCTGTTCCAGCCCGAACGCGACGCGACGGGCCTCGTCGACGGCGGCGGAGTTCTGCTCGGCCTCCAGCCGCTGGATGCCGATGCGCACCGTTTCCAGCTGGTCCGACAGCACGATGCGCTCGGTGTGACGCTCCTGCTCGGTGCGGGTGTGATCGGCCAACGCCGTGCGCAGCGCCACCACGTCGTCGGCGAAGATGCGCGCCTTGGCATCCCGCACGATGGCGGCGATGCCGGCTGCCTCACGGGCGATCTCGGCCTGCCTGCCCAGGGGCTTCAGCTGACGGCGGATCTCCCCTGCCAGGTCGCTGAGCCGGGTGAGGTTGGTCTCCATCGCGTCGAGCTTGCGGAGCGTCTTCTCCTTGCGACGACGGTGCTTGAGGATGCCTGCCGCCTCCTCGATGAAGCCGCGGCGATCCTCGGGGGAGGCCTGCAGCACGGTGTCCAGCCGCCCTTGACCGACGATCACGTGCATCTCGCGACCCAGTCCGGAGTCGCTCAGCAGCTCCTGCACATCGAGCAGGCGGCAGCTGGAGCCGTTGATGGCGTAGTCGCTGGAGCCGTTGCGGAACAGCGTGCGGCTGATCGTGACCTCGGCGTACTCGATGGGCAGCGCGCCGTCGCTGTTGTCGATGGTCAGCTGCACCTCGGCACGCCCCAGCGGCCCGCGCGTGGAGGTGCCGGCGAAGATGACATCCTCCATCTTGCCGCCGCGCAGGGTCTTGGCGCCCTGCTCCCCCATCACCCACGCGAGCGCGTCGACGACGTTGGACTTGCCGGATCCGTTGGGTCCGACGATGCAGGTCACGCCCGGCTCGAACACGAACGAGGTCGGCTGCGCGAACGACTTGAACCCCTTGAGCGTCAGGCTCTTCAGATGCATGCGCGCACTCCTGACGTCAGGGGCGCATCATCGGTCGGGGCGGGCACGCCCATACGCTACCGGAATCCCGCACGACGCCGGGGATCCCGCGCTGCCGTCGACGCACTCGCGGGTCGCGACACGCCGAGGACACGCCCGGATGCTTGACATTTCTGGAAGTCAGCCGCTAGCGTGACTGACCGATCACATGAGAGGAGGTCACCGATGATGATCACAGACACCGCAGGCGGATTCTTCGCCGCCGCGCGCAAGCCGCTGTACTCGGTGACCTTCGCGCGCACGGCCTCGTAGCACCGCACCGTTCTCCTCTCACGACTCGTCAGACGCTTCGCGTCCGGTCGATGATCGTCGCCCCGCATCCTGCGGTCGGCCTCCCGCCCGTCTCCGGGCATCTCCCGGCACGTCCGCTGGTCCAGTGAGCGCGTGCCACCGGATGCCTCCCGGCACGCTTGCGCGTGCTGCTCCGGCATCCGCCCTGTTCCCCTCAGAGAACACACCGAACAGAAAGCGCACACATCGTGAGCACCATTCTGCTGACCGACGACCGGCAGCACACCACATCCATCCATCCACCGGATACCGAGGATCGTCAGATCCTCACCATCCCCGACCATACGACCCGGCAGCGCCTTCCGCTCGCCGATCGGCTGAGCCTGCGACTCGGGCTCTGGCTGCTCGAACGCGGGCTGCACGCGCAGCGGCCGCGGACGCGGGACGCGTCCGGGTACCGGCCGCTTCTCGCCAGAGAGCAGGCCATCAGCGAGCACGAGGCCATCACCCTGCTCAGCTACGACCTGCAGAGAGGGCTGCGATGAGCGCCACCGCCGGCACCGAGCCGGTGAGCCTCCCTGCAGGAGCGACCCTGCGTCCGCTCGAGCTTCCCGCCCGAGCGGACGCGGGGCCCACCCCGTTGTTCCGCGAGTACGCCGACGTGCGCAACCGCTCCATCTTGGAGACCACCGGGCGCGACGACGACGCACTCGATGCCGAGGCGCTGCTGCCCGTGCTCCGCTCGACTGCGAGCGCGGACCGCCGGCAGTGGGCGATCGAGCGCGACGGGCGGGTCATCGGCTGCGCGGCTCGCGTGATCCCGCAGGACGACGGCGCCAGGACGGCTATGGTCGTCATCTCGCTCCTGAAGTCCGAGTGGGGCGCCGGCATCGGATCAGCAGTCCACGCGCATGTCGAAGCGGAGCTGCGCTCGCGCGGCGTGCGCACGCTGCTGCACTGGGCCGAGCATCACGATGACGGGTCTGGCGCCGCCGCCATCCGGTCGCCGATGGGCGTGGGAGATATCCCCGCCGACCGCACCGCCCGGTTCCTGCTGCACCACGGCTATCGCGTGGAGCAGGTGGACCGCGGCAGCGAGTTCACGTTCACCCCCGCGGGTCTCCGCGGTCTGGAGGCGCTGCGCGCCCGGGCCGCGGAGCTCGCGGCCGGGTACCGCATCGTGCAGTGGATGCTGCCGACACCCGCGGAGCGCGTCGACGGCTACGCGTGGCTGAAGTCGCGGATGTCGACCGACGTGCCGGACGGCGACCTGGATCTTCCCCTGGAGATCTGGGATGCCTCGCGCGTGGCCGAACAGGACGGCCGGTTCGCCGAGCGCGGCTGGTCTGTGCAGGTGACGGCAGCCGAGAACGTGGACACCGGCGAGCTGTGCGCGTTCAACGAGCTGGCCATCGGCACGGATCACGCCGGCACCGGCCACCAGTACGACACGCTCGTGCTGGCCGAGCACCGCGGCAACCGGCTCGGGATGCTCGTGAAGACCGCCGGTCTGCTCTCATGGCACGCCCGCTTCCCGGCATCCGCCCGCATCATCACGTACAACGCCGAGCAGAACCGGCCGATGCTCGACATCAACGAGGCCATCGGCTTCACCCCCTTCGCCTATGAGGGGGCCTGGAAGAAGGAACTCGCATGACGCTCGCCGCTTCAGAGCTGACCATCACCGAGATCATCGTGCCCGCATCGCTCGACGACGCAGAGGCGGCGGACTTCCTTGCCGCCGCCGAGTTGAACAACGCCGTGTGCCTGGCCGACAGCGGCCTGGACGACTTCGCGCGCACCGCCGCCGAGATGCTGCCGCTGTGGAAGGATCGCACCGACGACGTGCACCACGGGTTCATCGCGCGGTCGGGCGATGGCATCCTCGGAGCCGTGATCCTGCACGCCGGCGTCGCAGAGCCGACCAGCGTCGAGGTGGACCTGATGGTGCTGCCCGAGCACTGGTCTACGGGCGTCGGGCAGGCACTGCTCGACCACGCCGAGCTGCAGGCGCGAGAGCTGAACCGCAGGGTTCTGCAGGCCTGGACGCTGCATCCGGCCGATGCCGGCGGCGGACCGCTCGTGCCGAGGACCGGCTGGGGCAGGATCTCCTCGAGTCCGCATGCAGAGCTGCTGCAGCGGAACGGCTTCCTGCTGGAACAGGTGGAGCGCAGCAGCGGATTCGACCTGCTGGCCGACCTCGGTCCGGTGGAGCGGATGCTGGGGGATGCGCTGGCGGCGGCGGGGCCGGACTACCGCCTGATCGAGTGGACGCTGCCGACTCCGCCCGAGCTGCGCGACGGATATGCATGGGCGCTGTCCCGGATGTCGACCGACGTACCCAGCAGCGACCTCGACATCGACGAGGAGAGCTGGGACGCCGCCCGGATCGCCCGGCGGGACGCGCGGTTCATCGGCGGTGGTCAGACGATGTCGGTCTCAGCGGTGGAGCACGTCCCCACCGGAACCCTCGCAGCCTTCAACGAGCTGGTCATCGGCGAGGACCGCACGGGCGTGACACATCAGTACTGCACCCTGGTGCTGAAGGAGCACCGCGGGCATCGGCTCGGCCAGATCGTGAAATGCGCGAACATCCTGCGGTGGCGTGGGATCGCCCCGGCATCGCCGATGATCTCGACGTTCAACGCCGAGGAGAACCGCCCCATGCTCGACATCAACGAGGCGATGGGGTTCGCGCCACGGGCGTACGTCGGCGCCTGGCAGAAGCGTCTGGAGTGATCACCGGCGAGTCGCAGGGGTGATGTCGAGGGTGGTGATGTCGGCGTTGCGGTCGAGGTTCACGATCGTCAGCGCGGCATCCGCCACCTGCTCCGGGCGGATCCACGCCTCGCCGTCGTAGGGCTGCCCCTCCCAGGCGCGCAGCTGCTCCTGCATCGGAGTCGCGACGCGGCCGGGGTGGATCGAGGTGACGCGGATGCCGTGCGGCGCCTCCTCCTGGCGAAGGGTGTCTGCGAAGGCGCGCAGTGCGAACTTGCTGGCGCTGTAGGCTCCGGAGCCCGGCATCGTGCGGTGCCCGAGGCCGGAGTTGATGAACAGCACCTGACCGCGCGCGCGTCGCAGGGCGGGGAGCAGCATCCGGGTCAACTGGACGGGGGCCAGCACGTTGACCTCCAGACTCTCCCACCACTGCTCGGGAGTGAGCTCCTCGGTCGTTCCCATATGCAGCACGCCGGCGCTGTGCACCAGGACGTCCAGAGTCGGGATTCCGGAGGCGAGTTCGGCGATCTGCGCCATGTCGCCGAGGTCGGCGACACAGACCGATGCCGAGGACAGTTTCTTCGCGAGCGCGTCCAGCCCGCCGCTCCTGCGTCCCACCAGGTGGACATGGTGGGTGGGTGCGAGGGCCGTGGCGATGGCGCGGCCGATGCCGCCCGTCGCTCCGGTGATCAGTGCGGTGCGAGTCACGATCTCAGCCTGCCACGTCGGCCATCACGACAACGGCCAGGGTTGCGCCTGTCCTGCTCACGCGGGTCTCGCGCCTCGTGATCTGCATGCCCACGTGCTCGTAGATCGCGATGTTGCCCGCCTCATCCGCACGCACGGCGCAAGAGAGCCCGGAGAGCCCGTCAGTGTGCGCCTGCGCGCGCAGTGCGCGGACGAGATCTCCCGCCAGTCCCCGACCGCGGGACTCCGGTTCGACTGCCAGCCTGCTGAAGTAGAGGGTTCCGTCATCCTTCGGCGCATGCTTGACCGTCGCGGCCAAACAGCCTCCGGTGCGAAGCATTCCGATGCGAACTCCCGCCGCCAGCTCCGCGCGGAGCGTCTCGGCCGTCTCGAGCATGGCGCCGGACATCTCGCCCTTCGCTGTGTACTCCGCGAAGGCGCGGTGCATCACAGCGATGACCTCGTCCGCGGCATCCGCGTGCGCGAAGAGGTCGATGGCTGCAGCCGTATCGGCGGACCGCTCACTCACTGGACCAGCCTATGCGGCCGACCGCTCGATGCGGACGCGGGAGAATGGATGCGATGCGCGAAGAACTGGTCACGGTCGGCAGGGGGCTCACTGTGCTCCTCGATGGCCGGGGGATGCCGGAGTGGCAGCCGCCCGTGCTGCAGTCTGACGGTTCCCGGACGTGCGCGTGGCCGAAGTACCCGCAGCCGGTGATGGTCGCGCTGATGGCAGCCCTCGAGGTCACCGGCCACGACTTCGCGTACCTCGAGCACATCGAGGCCGTGCGCCGGACGCCGATCGCTTCTGCCTCGTCGAGTGAGCTCGCCACCTGGTTCACGTACCTGTTCCGCGGCGAACGGTTCAGCGACGGACACATCGAAGGATTCATCCGATCCGGCCAGCTGCAGGCGATGCTCGAACGGCTGCTCGAATTGTCTGCGGGCGACGACGGAGCCAGTTAGGAGCCGCCTGCGGCGAAGGCGAATGACGAGCACCTCCCTGCTCCGCCTATCCGTTGTCGACGAGAGCGCACCGTCGCCGACTGTTCGCCTCCTCTTTTGCCGCTCGTTGTGGGAGGATTGCTGGCAATCGCGTCGAGAGGGCTGCCGTGTCGTGGAGTACGAGTGAGCTCGCTGCTATGGCAGGTACGACGGCGAACACGATCCGGCACTATCATCGGCTCGGATTGCTCGACCAGCCACAACGCCGATACAACGGCTATAAGCAGTACGGCGTGCATGAGTTGGTTCAGTTGCTGCGTATCCGCCGGTTGGCCGAACTCGGAGTTCCCCTGTCGGAGATCGGAAAGGCCGACGAGAGCACGGAGAGCATGTCGGAGACGCTGCGTGCTCTCGACGCGGAGTTGGCGGCGAAGATCGATCAGCTGCAGAAGAGTCGTGCGGAGATCGCGGCGGTCCTTCGTGATGGTGCACCGGCAGACTCACCGGCGGGCTTCTCATCCGTGGCGTCGCATCTCTCCGAAGCGGACAGTTCGCTCGTCCATGTCTACACGCAGCTCTACGACGAGAGTGCTCTCGCCGACCTGCGCCGCATGGTGGAGGCGGATGCCGAGGCGGACGCTGTCGGAGACGAGATCAAGGCTCTGCCCGCTGATGCGGACGAGGCGAGCCGGCAGCGGCTGGCGGAGGTACTCGCACCGGTGCTCGCCCGGAACCTGCTCGAGTACGCGTGGCTCTCCGATCCCGCAGGGCATCTCTCCAAGAGCGAGCGCGTGACGCAGCAGACGTTCATCGAAGCGATCGTCGAGCTGTACAACCCGGCTCAGATCGACGTGCTCGCCCGCGCTGGGACCCTCGCCAATGACATGGTGGCGGCGCGGCGCGCAGCGGGAGGCTCTCCCGAGTGACCAGCGGAGACGGGCGAGCACATCACCCGTCCGCCTCCGGAATCAGTGGGAACGGGGCAGCGACGCTGCGGCGATGATGATGCTGTTCACGATCGTCGCAGTAAAGGTGCGAGCCACCGCATCCGCGGCCGCACCGGCTCCCCAATCTCCTGCCTTGAGCTCCTCGGCGCGAGAGATAACCGCGGACGTCCATGGGATATCGCGATCGAACTGCGGCAGAGTCCCGCTCCCGTAGAGCAGTGCAGCGAGTGCCGTGATCCGGGGTGTCTGTGGGGTTCCGTCAACCAGCACTGCTCGGACGCCGGCGAGTAGCCGATCCCGACGGCTGTTGTCGACGATCTCCAACGCGGTGGTCTCGAACAGCCCGAGAACCTTCTTCGTGACCCGACGAATGTCACCCCGATCCGCCAAACGGTCCAGCAGCGGCTGTCTCAGCGACGGCCCGATGGCGGCGAGGAAGTCCTGCACGTCTCGAGGCCGGTCTGACAGGTACTCCCATCCGGCTCGGAGGAGATGCTCGGTAGGCGAATTGCTCGAGACCGCCTCCACCCGATGAACGTCCTGCACGTCGCTCGAACGGATGTGACCGCTGAAACCGAGTTCGGTGAGGACGGCGCCCGCGAGAACGTAGTACAGCGTTCCTTCACCTGCGATGCTTCCGTTATCCGGCTGGAGCAGCAGCAGGAGAAGCTCTTCGGCCAATGTCGGAGGCGCTGTCGCCGCGGAGCGGTCCTCCGACGGGGGTGCCGCGTGTGTCGCGTTGTCGAACTCTTCCATTCTCGTAGTCCTTTCCAGGTCCTGTCTCGGGGTCGTCGAGAGGTCGATGATGACCGACTCTGTCGCTGATGTGGTCAGGTCCGCCGGTCGTGGCGCGCGCATGCCATCGTTGGGGATCCCGCCGGGTTGCGATGCCGCGCTCATATCAGGAACACCACCGTCAGAGCCAGCCAGGCAGAGACGCTCGCCAGCGTCGCCCACAGGATGATCGCGATCGCCTGCCACAGCAGAACCCACGCGCGGGGGGAGCCGCCTGCCACGAGAATCGCGGAGGTCACCTGGGTGGGAAGCGCCAACGGAGCCAGCAGACTCGCACCGGGAACACCAAAACGGACGAACCACCTGTTCAGTCGCTTGCGCCCCTTCTGCCTGCTCTTCGATTCCGGCTTCGCCGCAGTCAGGGGGTCTTCATCGGGCGTGGTCCGATCCAGCAGAGAGGTCGACGACCCGGCAGCGAGCCCGGCGACCCGTGAGCGGCGGCTCATGACCGCGGTGCGTGCACGCGAGGTGAGCAGCACGGTCAGCAGGACCGTCACGAAGTTCCCGACGATCCCGGCGCCGGCAGCGACGCTCGGATTGAGGCCGCCAACGATGCCGATGACGGCGGCCACATCGCTCTCGATGGCGGGAATCGCCCCAGCGAGCATCACGACGAGCGGTTGATCAGCTCCGGGACCTGGCCTACCAGATCCTGGAGATGGGTGATGAGGTCCTGAATGACATTCATGACGCGGGTTTCCTCTCTTATTCCGGGATGGAGACTCAAGTAGAAACCGTGTTCCTGGAACAAGGTCAAGGACCGACCCATTGCCCGCTCACGTCGAGGCGTACGAGGAGCGGACACTCGGCGAGATACGTGCTCATCGTCCGCCGGATCCGCCGCGCTACGCCGCGTGGGCGTGCCGGGACCCTCACGAGCCCTGCCCTCGTTGCAGTTGCCGGTGGTGTGGGCATCAACTGACTCACCGTGGCGGGGCTCGTCGGGCACGCTCGCATCAGAGCTGATCTCTTGCTAGCGCCTCCGCTGGCAGCGCGGGCAGTAATGGCTCGAGCGGTTCATGAACGACTCGCGCCGGATCGGGGTGCCGCACCGCGGGCAGGGCGCTCCCCCGCGCCCATAGGCGTTCAGGGAGTGCGCGAAGTAGCCGGCCTGCCCGTTGACGTTGACATACTGCGCGTCGAAGCTCGTGCCGCCCTCGGCCAGCGCCTTCTGCAGCACCAGGCGCACCTCGGCCATCACCCTGCGCACGGCCTGCGCCGACAGCGCGCGTCCCTCGGTCTCGGGGTGGATGCGCGCCGCCCACAGCGACTCGTCGGCATAGATGTTGCCGATGCCGCTGACCAGCGTCTGGTCCAGCAGGATGCGCTTGATCGCGCTGGCGCGCCGACGCACCGCGACGATGAACGCGGCGTCGTCGAACGCCGGGTCCAAGGCATCCCGCGCGATGTGCGCCACCTGCGACGGGACCCGCGGGGCGCTCGTCCCCAGCCCGGCGGCTGCACTGCCGGCCGTGTCCTGCAGCTGATCCACGGCCAGCGAGCCGAACGTGCGCTGGTCGGCGAACACGACGGCCAGCCGGCCGTGTCGCGGATGCTCGATGTGCAGCCGGATGCGCTCATGGCGCTCGGCAGCGGCATCCGGAATTCGGAGCAGCAGCTGCCCGCTCATGCCGAGGTGCGCGACGACGGCATCCGCGTCGCCATCCAATGGCAACCAGAGGAACTTGCCACGGCGCGCGGCAGCGGTGATGGTGCGGCCCTCAAGGCGTTCGACGAAGTCTTTCGCGCCCAGCGCATGCCGGGTGAGTGCGCGCTCGTCGAGCACGTCGACGGCTGTGACGAGCGCGCCGACCACGGCGGGCTCCAGGCCCGCGCGGACGACCTCGACCTCGGGGAGCTCAGGCAACCGTGGACTCGGCGGTGCGTTCGCTGAGCTCTCGCCAGGCAGTGAGAGCAGCCGCCATCTCGGCGGTCTTCTTGCTCGATCCCGTACCCGTGCTCGCGTAGTCGCCCACTGCGACGGTGGCCGTGAAGGTGCGGTTGTGGTCCGGGCCCGACGACGCGACCGAGTACACCGGCACCGGCCTGCCCAGATGAGCGGCCAGTTCCTGCAGGCTGGTCTTCGGGTCCATCGCGGCCCCGTACCGCTCGGGGTCGGCCATCAGCGGCGCCGTCAGGCGCAGCACCAGCTCCTCCGCTGCGTCCGGACCCGCCGACAGGTAGGTGGCGCCGAACACGGCCTCCATGGTGTCGGCGAGGATCGAGTCCTTGTCGCGACCGCCTGTCTGCTCCTCACCGCGCCCCAGGCGCAGGAACGCGCCCAGGCCGATGCCGCGCGCGACCTCGGCCAGCGCGACCGTGGACACCACGCTCGCGCGTCGTTTGGCCAGCTGTCCCTCGGGCAGATCCGGGTTGCTCGTGAACAGCTTCACGGTCACCGCGATGCCCAGTACCGAATCGCCGAGGAACTCGAGCCTCTCATTGTGCGGGATGCCGCCGTGCTCGTACGCGTACGAGCGATGCGTCAGCGCTCGTTCAAGAAGCTGGACGTCGATGTCGACGCCCAGCTTCTGAATGAGAGCCCGAGCTCCCGCGGAATCCTCCGCCACGATCCGCCGATCAGACGTCGGCGACCTTGCGGCCCTTGTACTCCAGGAACAGCTCGGTGCCCTGCGAGTCGGTGACGACCTTCGCCTGGTGCGGGCGGCTGTAGACGACCTTGCCGTTCTCGATGGTCTTCACCAGAGCGGGGGCCTCGGCCTTCCACTGCGCGCGACGGCTGCGGGTGTTGGAACGGGAGACCTTGCGCTTCGGGGGGTTACCGGCCATGACTAGCTCTCTTCTTTCTCGGCGCCGCGGCTTCCTGCCGGGGCGTCCTGGTCTGTGATCTGTCGGAGCGCACTCCATCGAGGATCGATAGGAGCGGGGCTCTCTGCGTCGGTGCTCACGGCCAGCTTCTCACCCGTGTTCGGATCGAGACCCGGGCAATCCGGCTGGCACACCGGCTGGAACGGAAGCGACAATACAACCGCATCCCTGACCAGAGTTTCAAGATCCACGTGGTCGTCTTGAACTTCGAAGTCAGTTTCCTCATCTCCAGGATACGCGAAAAGCTCCTGGAACTCGACTTCGACAGGCGCGGCGATATCCGTGAGGCACCGGCCGCATACTCCGGCGTAGTCGGAATCCGCAGTTCCGGAGACCAGAATGCCCTCGTGGACCGATTCGAGACGCACGTCCAGGTCGACGGTCTCGCCGGCCTCGACAGCCACGATCCCCTCGCCCCACCTGTCTCCGAGGGTCACAGAGAAGCGGTGCTCGCGCATCTCGCCGGGCTGGCGAACGATGTCGCGGACAGGCAGCACGAATGGTCCGTTGACGCGGTTTCTCACCCCGCAATACTACCGGCATGAGGCTGAGAGGGACCGGAGTGGCAGGGTCAGAGACCCCGCGCGCCGGTGTCGAGGAAGGTCGCCACCACGGGCGGCACGAACGGCGTGACGTCGCCGCCGAGCGAGGCCACCTGGCGCACCAGGGAGCTGGAGACCATCGCGTGCGCGGGGTCGGGCAGCAGGAACACCGTCTCGATATCGGCGAGATGGCGGTTCACGATGGCCATCGGCGACTCGTAGGCCACATCGATCTGAGAGCGGATGCCCTTGACGAGCACCCCGGCGTCGACGTCGCGCGCGTAGTCGACCAGCAGTCCCATGCTCCACGAGCCCACGATGATGTGGCCCTCGATGCCGGCCTCGGCGATGGACTGCTCCAGCAGACTCAACCGCTGAGCGATGGGCAGCATGGCAGCCTTGCCCGGGTTGTGCACGACGAGCACATGCAGTTCGTCGTACAGCCGCGCCGCACGACGGATCACATCGAGGTGACCGAGTGTGGGCGGGTCGAAGGAACCAGGGACGACGGCGATCCGGCTGTTCACTTCGACTCTCTCCGTTCGCTCAGTACAGGCACTTCGACTCTCTCCGTTCGCTCAGTACAAGCACGATCACAGCCTAGGCCTTGGCACCCTCAGTTCTTGCTGAGAGCCGCCCGGTCCTCGTCGCTGACGCGCTCCTGGATGGCCACGCGCAACCCCGGATGTCCGGTGAGCAGCGGGTCGTCGCGCAGGATCTCGGCGGCGATGTCGCGTGCATACGCGATGAGCCCGGCATCCTTCACCACGCGCAGCAGGCGCAGGGACGACTTCGCCCCCGCCTGCGCGGCGCCCAGCACGTCGCCCTCACCACGCAGTTCGAGATCGACCTCGGCCAGTTCGAAGCCGTCCAGCGTGGCGGCGACGGCCTCCACGCGCTCGCGCGCCGGTGTTCCCGCCTCCGCCTCGGTGACCAGCAGGCACAGGCCCGGCACGCCGCCGCGCCCGACGCGACCGCGCAACTGGTGCAGCTGAGAGACGCCGAAGCGATCGGCATCCATCACGACCATGGTCGAGGCGTTGGGCACATCGACGCCGACCTCGATGACCGTGGTCGCGACCAGCATGTCGACCTCGCCGCGCGCGAACGCCCGCATGATGGCATCCTTCTCATCCGAGGGCATCTTGCCGTGCAGGATGGCACGACGGACGGAGCCGAGCACGGGATGCGTGGCCAGCAGCTGATCGAGCTGCACCACCCCCCAGCGGGGTCCCCTGCCCTCGACATCCTCCGGCGGCGGTGCATCATCGGCCTCGACGGAGTCGGATGCCGTGTCGATGGCTGCGCACACGACGAACACCTGCCTGCCCTGCGCGATCTCCTCGCCCGACCGATCCCACACCCGCTGGAACCACTCCGGATGCTCGGCCAGCGGCGCGACGAACGTGCTGATCCCCGCACGTCCTGCGGGCATCGTCTGGATGACGGAGGTGTCCAGGTCGCCGAAGACCGTCATGGCGACCGTGCGCGGGATGGGCGTGGCCGTGAGAACGATGGCATGCGGAGCAGTGCCCTTTGCCCGCAGCATCTCGCGCTGCTCGACGCCGAAGCGGTGCTGCTCGTCGACGACGACCAGCGCCAGGTCGGCGAAAGTGGTCTTCTCGGACAGCAGCGCGTGCGTGCCGATCACGATCAGCGACTGGCCGGACGCCACGCGCAGAGCCGCCCGGCGGCGTTCGGGCGCGGACATCTGCCCGGTCAGCAGCGTGGGGATCAGCTCCGCCGCGACATCGGGGCCCAGCATCTTCGTGATCGAGCGCAGGTGCTGGGCGGCCAGCACCTCGGTGGGCGCGATGAGCGCGGACTGCCCGCCGGACTCGGCGACCTGCAGCATGGCGCGCAGCGCCACGAGCGTCTTGCCCGAGCCGACCTCGCCCTGGATGAGCCTGTTCATCGGCCGGGATGCCGCGAGGTCGGCGGCGATCTCGGAGCCGACCCGCTGCTGATCGGCCGTGAGCGTGAACGGCAGGGACGCGTCGAACCGCTCCAGCAGCCCGCCGGATGCCGCCGCGCGCGGAGTGGCGACCAGCGAGCGGACCAGGTTGCGCTGCTGCAGCAGCGCGGTCTGCAGCACGAGCGCCTCATGCATGCGCAGGGTGCGCACCGCGGGTTCGATGTCGGTTCGGCGATGCGGCCGATGGATGCTCATCAGCGCCTCGCGCGCGGTCAGCAGCCCCTCTCTCCGACGGAGGTCGTCGGAGAGCGGATCGTGCACGTCTCCCAGCTGGTCGAGCACGACCCCGATGACCTTGGCGATCTGCCAGCTCTGCATGGCGGAGGTGGCCGGATAGATCGGGATCGGAACGTCCTGCAGGGCGTCGGCCTGGCGGTGAGCCGACTCGTCGTCGTCGAAGAGCTGGTAGTCGGGGTGCGCGAACTGCACCCTCTTGTTGAAGACGCTGACCTTGCCCGAGAAGATGCCGCGCCTGCCGACGCGCAGTTCCTTCGCCCGCCACTCCGCCTGGCCGAGGTTCTTGGCGAAGAACGTCAGGGACATCTGCCCGATGCCATCGCCGATCACGACCTCGAGCATGGCCCCCCGGCGGTTCTTCATCATCCGCGGATGGGTGGAGAGCACCTCGGCCACGATGGTGACCGTCTCGCCGATGGGAAGGTGCTCGATGGGAGTCAGCTCTCCGCGATCGGCGTAGCGGCGCGGATAATGCCCGAGCAGCTCGCCCACCGTCGTCATGCCGAAGGCGCGATCCAGGGTCTTGGCCGTGGACGCGCCGAGGGCCGTGCTCAGCGGCGTCTCGAGCGAGAAGGACATGCTCCGAGTCTAGGGAGGGCCGCCGACGTCGACGCTCGCGACCTGCATGCCGGTATCGTGTTCGCGTGACCAGGATCATCGCGGGCGCCGCGCGCGGCATCCGACTCGACGTGCCCGGCGCCGGCACCCGCCCCACCAGCGACCGCGTGCGCGAATCGGTCTTCGGTGCGCTCGAGTCGATGGATGCCGTCGACGGGGCCCGCGTGCTGGACCTGTACGCGGGCAGCGGCGCGCTGGGGCTGGAGGCCTGGAGCCGAGGCGCGGCGCACGTCGATCTGGTGGAGCGCTCGCGCCCGGCGGCATCCGTCGTCGGCCGCAATGTCACCGCCGTCGCGAAGTCGCTGGGCGCGGCGGGTGCGGCGAAGGTGCACCAGAGCACCGTCCGGGCGTTCCTGGGCCGTGCGACCGGACCCTTCGACCTGGTGTTCACCGACCCGCCGTACGAGCTCGACGACGCGGCCGTGACCGCTGACCTCACGGCGCTCGCGCCGCTGCTGTCGGAGGACGCCGTCGTGGTCATCGAGCGGGCCAAGCGCTCGAACGCACCCGAGCTGGATGCCGCGGGACTGACCCTGCTGCGCGAGAAGACCTACGGCGACACCGCGGTGTGGTGGGCGCAGCCGACCTGACCGCCGACGGACGACGCTTCGACAGGCTCAGCGACCCAGAAGGCGGAAGACGCTTCGACAGGCTCAGCGGCCCGGTGGGCGGAGTTCAACCTGCGACGACGCCGTCCCAGTCCCGGTAGGGGTCCCAGCCCGAGGGCGGGAGGGGCGTGCCGTCGAGCAGCAGCCCGTCCTCGCCGCGCACGGTGACCGTGCCGATGCGGTGGAAGCCCACAGGCAGCGGCCGATCCGCGGGAAAGGCGGCCAGCAGGCCGTGGTCCTCTCCCCCGGACAGCGCACGGGAGCGGTTCCCGCCGAAGGCCAGCGCGTCGAGCGCAGCGCCATCGAAGTCGATGGTCACGTCCGAGGCATCCGCCATCCGGCCGGCGTCGATGGACAGCCCGTCGGAGACATCCATCATGGCGCTGGCGCCGGCATCCGCTGCGACGGGACCGAGCGCGATCGGGGGCTCCGGGCGAAGCTGACGCTCCAGCCCATGCCGGGACGCCTCGTCCACGGCATCCGGGTTCACGGCGATCGGCATCTCGCCGTCGCGGAACACCCCGAAAAGGGTCTCCAGGCCCGAGGCGGCCGCCCCCAACTCGCCGGCCAGTGCGACGACATCGCCGGGCTGCGCACCGGAGCGCGTGACGGCTGCTCGGCCGCCCAGGTCGCCGAGCGCCGTCACGGCGATCATCAGCAGGTCGGAGACCGTGAGATCGCCGCCCACGACCGCGCACCCGGGCGCCAGCGCATCGCAGGCCTCGCGGAAGCCGTCGGCCATGGCCGCCACGAACGACAGCCGTACGTCGCGAGGAACGGCCAACGCCACCAGCAGCGCCGTGGGGGCAGCGCCCATCGCCGCGACGTCGGCGAGGTTGACCGCCGCCGCCTTCCAGCCCAGGTCGTAGCCGCTGGACCACGCCGTGCGGAAGTCGGGTCCGTCGACGAGAGTGTCGGTCGTGGCGACGACGGATGCCGAAGGCGCGGCGATCACTGCCGCATCATCTCCGGGACCCAGCAGTGCGTGCGCGGCCGTCGAGGTGCGGGCGAGGATGGCCCGAAGCACGGTCCCTTCCGAGATGTCGCCGATGCGGGGGTCGCCGTCTGGATCGGATGCCATGCGGTCAACGGTAGCCTGGAATCATGCTTCGACGTCTCGCCCTGGTTTCCGGGGCGCTGATCCTTCTCGCCCTCACCGGATGCTCGAGCACCGTCGCCCTCAAACCCGCGCCCGACGCGAACAATCCGGCATGCGCCGAAGTGACGGTGCGGCTGCCCAACGCCATTGGCGACATGCAGCGCCGTTGGACGGATGCCCAGGCCACCGGCGCCTACGGCGAGCCGACCGCCGTGATCGTCGCCTGCGGCGTTGCCGTTCCAGGGCCGACAGCCGACCTGCAGTGCGTCACGCTGGACGGCGTCGACTGGCTGGTCGACGATTCCCAGGCGCCGAAGATGCGCATGACCACCTACGGCCGCGACCCCGCCGTGCAGGTGTTCGTGGACACCAAGCGCATCGGAGCCAACGAGGTGCTCTCCAACTCGGGCCTGGTCAGCGGCATCCGCACCATCAAGGCGACCAGCGCGTGCATCGCGCCGGAAGGGCTGTCGAAGTAGGGCGACGCTTCGACGGGCTCAGCGACCCATTACTTCTGCAGACCGGCCTCGATGAGCTCGGTGATCAGCTCAGAGTAGGTCATGCCCGAGGCGATCCAGCACTTCGGGAACATCGAGATCGGGGTGAACCCGGGCATGGTGTTCAGCTCGTTGACCACCAGCTCGCCGTCGGGAGTGACGAAGAAGTCCACGCGCGCCAGACCTGTGCCGTCCACGGCCTCGAACGCGCGGACGGCGGTGTCGCGCAGTCGCGCGATGAGGTCGTCGTCGAGCTCGGCAGGGCACACGATGTCCACGCCCTCGCCGCCGAGGTACTTGCCCTCGAAGTCGTAGAAGCTGCGAGTGGTCAGCACCACCTCGCCGGGCAGCGACGCCCGGGCCCGGGCACCGCCGCGACCGGCCAGCACACCCACCTCGACCTCGCGGCCGGTCACGCGGGACTCCACGAGCACCTTCGCGTCCTCGTGGAACGCGATGCGGAAGGCCTCATCCAGCCCCTCTCCCCCGTCGACGCGCGAGACGCCGACGCTGGAGCCGGCGCTGGCGGGCTTGACGAACACGGTCTCGCCCAGTGCGCGGACGCGCTCGCGCACGCTCTCGGGATCGGCATCCCACTCCGCCTGACGCACGGTGATGCCCGGCGCGACGGAGATGCCGGCCGCCGACAACGCCAGCTTGGTGAAGTGCTTGTCCAGACAGACGGCGGAATCCAGGATGCCACCGCCTGCGTACGGCACGTCCAGCACGTCGAAGAAGCCCTGGATGGCGCCGTCCTCACCGTGCAGGCCGTGCAGCAGTGGCAGCACCACGTCGATCTCGCCGAGGTCGACCGACGAGCCGTCGGCGAGCACCGCGCGCAGCATCCGGTCGCCGCTGGGCTGCGGCCAGCGGATGCGGGTGCCGTTGTCGGCGACCTCGGGCATGCGCTCCGGGTTCAGCGCGAAATGCGCCGGGTCGTCCTGCTCGAGGACGAACGCGCCCTCACGGGTGATCCCGACCGGGATCACGTCGTAGCGGTCGCGGTCAATGGCCGCCAGCACTCCGCCCGCCGTTGCGGAACTGATCGAGTGCTCGCTGGAACGCCCGCCGAAGAGCACCGCCACCGTCTGCTTGTCCATGATTGGTTCTCTCCTCCTGCGGAGTGTCGTCGTCGGTGGTCAAGTGCGGTGCGATGTCGCGGGGATCCATCTTCCCGTCGAGCACCATCTTCACCTGCTCCACGATGGGCATGAAGACGTCCGCCTCGTGCGCGAGCTGCAGGATCGGAGCGACGGATGCCAGGCCCTCGGCGGTCTGGTTCATCTGCTTGATCACGTCCTGGAAGCCGTAGCCCTGGCCGAGCAGGCGCCCCGCGGTGTTGTTCCGGCTCAGCGGCGACTGACAGGTGGCGATCAGGTCACCCAGGCCCGCAAGGCCCTGCAGGGTCTCGGGCTGGGCGCCGTTCGCGACCGCGAAGTCGGTCATCTCCACGAGCCCCCGCGTGATGATCGAGGCCTTCGTGTTCTCGCCGTATCCGACGCCGTCGACGATGCCGATCGCCACCGCGATGAGGTTCTTCAGCACGCCGCCGAACTCGGTGCCGATCACGTCGGTGTTCACGAACGAGCGGAAGTACCAGTTGCGCACGGTGCGGGCCACTGCATCCGCGGTCTCCTGGCTGCGTGACGCGATGACGGCCGCCGTGGGCTGCTCGCGGGCGATCTCCAGCGCCAGGTTCGGACCGGAGGCCACGGCGATGCGCATCGGGTCGCAGCGCAGCTCCTGCTCGATGACCTGGCTCATGCGCAGCCCGGACGAGCGCTCCACGCCCTTCATGAGGCTGACGATGGGCTGCTCTCCGCCGGCCAGCAGCGGGCGCAGCGCTTTGAGGTTCTCGCGGAGCGTCTGGCTGGGCACGCACAGGTAGATCTGCTCGGCGCCGTCGAGCGCCCGGGAGAGTTCGTGCGTGGCGGTGATGGTGCGCGGCAGGTTGATGCCGGGAAGGTAGCGGGAATTGCGCTTGGCCTCGGAGATCTCCTGGGCCAGCTCGGGTCGCCGGGCCCACATGGTGACCTGCGCGCCGCCGTCGGCGAGGATCTTGCCGAAGGTGGTCCCCCAGCTGCCCGCTCCGACGATGGCCGCCCTGGTGCCGGACGCCGCCGGCGTGCGCTTAGGAGTCAAGGCGACCCGTCTCCCTCTGCCCGTGCTCGGCGGGGTTCCACCGCTTCGCGGGCGCCTTCTCGCCACGCAGCTGCTCCAGTAGCGCGGTGATCGCGGACATCAACCGGTCATTGGCCTCGTTGATGGCGGCCTGCTCGCCTGCCCGACCCCTCAGATCCGACAGATCGACGGGGTCTCCCACCAGCACCCGCACGCGCTTTCGCAGCGGCCACAGGCTCAGGCCCTTCTGGTACCTGCCCATGATGTGCTGCGTGCCCCACTGCGCCATCGGGATCAGGGGGATGTCGCCGGCCAACGCGAGTCGCACCGCGCCCGACTTGCCGCGCATGGGCCACAGCTCGGGGTCGCGGGTGAGCGTGCCCTCGGGGTACACGATCACACCGCGGCCGTGCTCGACGAGCTCGCGGGACTGCTTCATGGTCTGCTTCGCGGCGGATGCCGACGACGCGCGCGCCACGGGGATCATACCGGTCCTCTTGAGGATCCACCCCAGCACGGGCACGTGGAACAGACTCTCCTTGGCCATGAACCGCGGAAGCCGCCCCGTGCGGAACACGGAGATGGCGACGACCAGAGGGTCGAACTCGGAATAGTGGTTGGGTGCCAGCACGAAAGCGCCGTCGCGGGGCAGCTTGTGGGCATCCGTCGTGGTGATCTTCGCCAGGATCGACACCAGCGGGATGACGATCACCGCCAGCGGCCAGAACAGGCTCGGCCGGCTCCGCTCGGAAGCAGCCATCAGATCACCGGACGACGTCGAAGTCGGCGCCCAGCGCCCGCAGCTTGTCGAGGAACTTCTCGTAGCCGCGACTCAGGATGTCGACACCGGAGACGACCGACTCGCCCTCCGCGGTCAGCGCCGCGATCACGTGGCTGTATCCGCCGCGCAGGTCGGGCACGACGATGTCGGCGCCGTGCAGCGGCGTGGGACCGGTGATGACCGCGGCCTGCTCGAGCTCGCGGCGCGGGACGCGACGAGGCCCGTCCTGCAGCCCGTGCGGGTGCACGACGATGTCGGCTCCCATCTTGACCAGCGCCTGCGTGAACCCGAAACGGTTCTCGTACACGGTCTCGTGCACGATGGAGCGGCCATGCGCCTGGGTCAGCGCCACGATCAGCGGCTGCTGCCAGTCGGTCATGAAGCCCGGGTGCACGTCGGTCTCGACGACGACGGGCTTCAGCTCGCCGGCGCGGCGGAACAGGATCCCGTCCTCCTTGATGTCGAACCAGCCGCCGGCCTTGCGGAAGACGTTGAGGAAAGTGAGCATCTCCTGCTGCTTGGCACCGCCGACGAAGATCTCGCCGTCGGTCGCCAGCGCCGCGCATGCCCACGAGGCGGCTTCGTTGCGGTCGAAGATGCAGCGGTGGTCGTAGCCCCGCAGCGTCTCGACGCCCTCGATGAGGATCACACGGTTGGGCTCATAGGAGATGATGGCGCCCATCTTCTGCAGGACGGCGATCAGGTCCATGATCTCGGGCTCGATGGCCGCATTGCGCAACTCGGTGGTGCCCTGCGCGCGCACGGCGGTCAGCAGCACCTGCTCGGTGGCGCCCACGCTCGGGTAGGGCAGGTGGATGTTCGCGCCTTTGAGCCCGTGCGGGGCGGAGAGGCGGATGCCGCTGGGCTGCTTCTCCACGATGGCGCCGAATTTGCGCAGCGCGTCGAGGTGGAAGTCGATGGGGCGGTCGCCGATGCGGCATCCGCCGAGGTCGGGGATGAACGCCTGGCCGAGCCTGTGCAGCAGAGGCCCGCAGAACAGGATCGGGATGCGGGAGGCTCCCGCGTGGGCGTCGATCTCGTCGTAGTGGGCGGATTCGACATCGCGCGGGTCGAAGACCAGCGAACCCTCCTCGTCGCCGGGGGTGACACGGACTCCGTGCACCTCGAGCAGCGAGCGCACGACGGCGACGTCGCTGAGGTCCGGCACATCGCGCAGCGTGCTGGTGTCCTCGCCCAGGAGAGCGGCGACCATGGCCTTCGTGGCCAGGTTCTTCGCCCCCTTCACGTCGACGCGGCCATTCAGCGGCCGGCCTCCGCGGATCGCGAGCACGGATCCGGTGGGAACCGGAGCTTCGTCAACTGCAGCATCGCGGAGCGGTGTCGTCATTCGGGCCTCTTCTTCATCAGGACAGACGCGGCGGTGGCCGCAGGTCTCTCATCCAATCACGGCTGGTGCCGCGGGGGCTTCTGACCCCCGGCCCACCGCACGTCTCGTCCTAGCGAACAGGAAGCGTGCGCGGCCGCCACGACTCGCGGCGGGCCTCGAACTGCGCGATCTTGTCTTCGTTGCGCAGCGTGAGCCCGATGTCGTCGAGCCCTTCGAGGAGCCGCCATCTAGTGTAATCGTCGATCCCGATCTCGACCTGGAAGCCCGCGATCGCCGCGGTGCGCGCCTCGAGGTCGACCGTGATCTCGCGGCCGGGCTCTTCGTCGATGAGCGCCCAGATGCGCTCGATGTCGGCCTCGTCGACGGTGGCTGCCAGCAGGCCCTGCTTGCCCGAGTTGCCGCGGAAGATGTCGGCGAATCGGGGGCTCAGCACCACCTGGAAGCCGTAGTCGCGCAGCGCCCAGACGGCGTGCTCACGGCTCGAGCCGGTGCCGAAATCGGGGCCGGCCACGAGGACGGATGCCGCACGGAAGGGCTCCTGGTTCAGCACGAACTCCGGGTCCTTGCGCCATTCGTGGAACAGCGCGTCCTCGAAACCGGTCTTGGTGACGCGCTTGAGGAAGACGGCGGGGATGATCTGGTCCGTGTCGACGTTCGAGCGCTTCAGCGGGGCTGCGACGCCGGTGTGTGTGGTGAACTTCTCCATGGTGCTCAGGCCTCCAGGTCGCTCGGGCTGGAAAGGGTGCCGCGGATGGCGGTCGCCGCCGCGACCAGAGGCGAGACCAGGTGCGTGCGACCGCCCTTTCCCTGCCTGCCCTCGAAGTTGCGGTTCGAGGTGGACGCGCAGCGTTCGCCCGGGGCGAGCTGGTCGGGGTTCATTCCCAGACACATCGAACAGCCTGCGAAGCGCCACTCGGCGCCGAACGCCTCGACGATCTTGTCGATGCCCTCGGCCTCGGCCTCCAGCCGCACGCGGGCAGAGCCCGGCACCACCATGACGCGCACGCCGTCGGCCTTCTTCTTGCCCTTGATGATCGACGCGAAGGCGCGCAGGTCCTCGATGCGGCTGTTGGTGCAGGAGCCCATGAACACGGCATCCACCTTGACGTCCTTCAGGGGCGTGCCCGGGGTGAGGTCCATGTACTTCAGCGCTCGTTCAGCGGCGGCGCGAGCGTTGGCGTCGGCGATGTCGGCGGGGTCCGGGACGGATGCCGACAACGAGCTGCCCTGGCCGGGGTTGGTGCCCCAGGTGACGAAGGGCTCCAGCTCGGCCGCGTCGATGTCCACCTCGGCATCGAAGACGGCATCCGCATCGGTGGGGAGCGTGCGCCAGTATGCGACGGCGTCCTCCCAGTCCTGCCCGGCCGGGGCGTGCGGGCGGCCCTTCAGATAGGCGAACGTGGTCTCGTCGGGGGCGACCATCCCGGCGCGCGCGCCGGCCTCGATCGACATGTTGCAGATGGTCATGCGCCCCTCCATGGAGAGGGCGCGGATGGCGCTGCCGCGGTACTCGAGCACGTACCCCTGTCCGCCGCCCGTGCCGATCTTGGCGATGACCGCGAGGATGATGTCCTTGGCCGTGACGCCCGGTCGCAGCTCGCCCTCGACGTTGATGGCCATGGTCTTGAACGGCTTCAGCGGCAGGGTCTGCGTGGCCATGACGTGCTCGACCTCGCTGGTGCCGATGCCGAACGCCATGGCGCCGAACGCGCCGTGCGTGGAGGTGTGCGAGTCGCCGCAGACCACTGTGATGCCGGGCATGGTCAGGCCCAGCTGCGGGCCGACGACGTGCACGATGCCCTGTTCGACGTCGCCCAGCGAGTGCAGCCGCACGCCGAACTCGGCGGCGTTGCGGCGCAGCGTCTCGATCTGGGTGCGGCTGGTGAGGTCTGCGATGGGCTTGTCGATGTTCAGCGTCGGGGTGTTGTGGTCCTCGGTGCCGATGGTGAGATCGACGCGGCGCAGCGGGCGTCCCTCGGCGCGCAGGCCGTCGAACGCCTGCGGGCTGGTGACCTCGTGGATCAGATGCAGGTCGATGTAGATGAGGTCGGGTTCGCCGTTCTCGCCCTTGACGACGAGATGGTCGTCCCAGACCTTCTCGGCAAGGGTACGCGGTGACGTTCTGATGGACATGCGGTGTGTTCCTTATGGCTCGATGAGTCGGCCCACGATGGACTCCGCGACGAGGAAGGCCTAGATCGAGGTCCCGCCGCGGCTGCTAAGGAGAAGAACCACCTGCCGCATGCGGGCAAGTCTACCGCGCGCTCAAGGCGCTCAGGCCCGTGTTGCAGCGCGCTTGTCGCGGGCGGACGAGACCAGGCTCGCGATCGTTGCGACGGCCATCGAGCCGAAGATCACCCCCAGCGACACCCAGTTGTTGATGTCCGGTGCCCACTCGATGTGCTTTCCCCCGTTGATGAACGGCAGTTCGTTCTCATGCATGGCGTGCAGCACCAGCTTCACGCCGATGAACCCCAGGATGAAGGCCACCCCGTAGTGCAGGTACTTGAGCTTCTCGAGCAGACCGCCGAGCAGGAAGTACAGCTGCCGCAGCCCCATCAGGGCGAACACGTTCGCAGTGAAGACGATGAACGGGTAGGTCGTGATGCCGAAGATGGCCGGAATCGAGTCGACGGCGAACATCAGGTCGGTCACTCCGAGCGACACGAACACGATCAACATGGGCGTGAAGACCTTCTTGCCGTCGACCTTCACGCGCAGCTTGGAGCCGTGGTACTCCTCGCTGATCGGGACCACGCGGCGGATCTGCCGGACGATGAAGTTCTCGGTCTGGGCATCCTCCGCCTCCTTCTCCGGCATGGCCTGCCGGATGGCGGTGAACAGCAGGAACGCACCGAAGATGTAGAAGATCGGGCTGAGGTGCTCGACGGCGGCGCCGACGATGATGATGAAGACCCCCCGCAGCACCAGCGCGATCAGGATGCCCGCCATCAGCGCCTCCTGCTGGTATCGGCGCGGCACTGAGAACTGGGTCATGATCAGGATGAACACGAACAGGTTGTCGATGGAGAGGCTGTACTCCATCGCCCATCCGGTGAGGAAGTCGAGGGAGATCTTCGCTCCGCCGACGAAGAACAGCACCCCTGCGAAGATGAGCGCGAGCACGACGTAGAACACCACCCAGAGGGCGGACTCCCTGGTGCTGGGGATGTGCGGGCGCTTGAGGATCAGCAGCAGATCGCCGAGCAGGATCGCGGTGAGCACGATCATCGCGGTGATCTCGAACCAGATGGGGATGACCAAGAGCGGAGGACCTTTCGAGGGATGACGAAGTCCGAAAGTCTCTCCCCGCACCCTGGGGTGCGCCGCGCGACCGGAGCAGCTTTGATGGTGCTCGTGATGACGATCCGCGCGATGTCGGGATACTCCCTCTCGCTCGGGCAATGCTACCGGACAGCGGCCCCCGGCCCAACCCGACAGGCGGATCCGCGTCTTCCCGGGGTATACAAGAAGTCTTGTGAGCTGCGTCGGTGGCGCATAGCGTGTCGGGCGTGGAACACATCTCCGTCATCACCGCTATCGCGCATCCCCTGCGCCGGCGGATGATCGATCACCTGCTGCTGCATGGCGCCGCCCAGGTCGGCACCCTCGCTCGCGCGCTGGACGCGCAGGTGGGCAGCATCAGTCACCACCTGCGGATGCTGAAGCGGGCGGGCATGGTGGAGCAGGTCGACGCGCCCGATGGAGATCGCCGCACCAGCTGGTGGCAGCTGGTGCGGACCTCGTTCACGTGGTCCACTGGCGACTACGACTCCCCGTCCGATGCGCTGCTGGCCCGCGAGGCGATGCGCGTCAACATCCGCCACCAGATCGATCTGCTGCAGCGGTGGCATCGATCCTCGCCGCAGAGCGACTGGGAGGGGTTCAGCACCGACTCGCTGGCCTGGGCGACGCAGGAGGAGCTTGACGACCTGCACGCCAGGGTGAACGCGCTGATGGGCGATTGGAAGAGCGGCATCGACCGCGACGACGGTCAGGTGCGGACGCCGGTGTTCTTCTTCGCCCACGGCTTCCCGACGGAGGCGTGAGATGAGCGCTGAGCCGGTTCTGCTGCGCGAGCCGCCGGCGTTCCGCCGCGATCGCCTGGTGCAGACCTGGCTCGTGATCAAGGCGCTGTCGGATGCCGGTGATGCCATCTTCACGATCGCGTTCGCCTGGACGGCCGTGCAGATCGCCTCCCCCGCCGTCGCCGGTCTGGTGGTGGCCGCCGGCACCGTGCCGCGTGCGATCGTGCTGCTGGTGGGCGGTGCGTACGCCGACCGCAAGGACGCGCGCCGGCTGATGGTCGTGTTCAACACGCTGCGCGTGGGCGTGCTGGTGACCGTGGCGATCTGGTGCCTGGCCGAGCCGCCGACGGTGGCGCTGCTGCTGATCGCGTCGATCGCGTTCGGGCTGTGCGATGCGTTCTTCGAGCCGGCCGCCGGCACCATGCCACGGCAGCTGGTCGCACCGGCGGATCTGCCGGCGTACTCCGCGCTCAGCCAGACGCTGTCCAGACTCGGGACCATGGCCGGATCCGCCGCGGGCGGATTCCTGGTGGCGGCGTTCGGGCTCTCCGGCAGCGCAGGGCTGAACACCGCGACCTATGTCGTCGTCATCGTGTTCATCGTGCTGTGGTTGCGGCCGCGCTTCGCGCTCCCCCGGGCGTCCGCCGAGCAGAGCGTGCTGAGCGGTGTCGCGGACGGGTTCCGGCACCTGGCCAGGGAGCGGGCCACGCGCACGCTGGTGATCGCCCTGTCGGGGCTGAACCTCGCGGTGAGCCCGGCCATCTCGATCGGGCTCCCGCTGCAGGCCACCGCGCGAGGATGGGGCGCAGGCGCAGTCGGGGTGTTCGAAGCACTGGTGGGCGGCGGCGCCATGATCGGCGCGCTGGTCGTGGTGCGCCGCCGCCCGCAGCGCGAGGCCATCGGCGGCTTCGCGGCGCTGGTGGTGCAGGGTGCAGGGATCATCGCCCTGGGCATCGGCTCGCCTGTCGTCGTCGGCGGAGGATGCCTGGCCATCGGTTTCACGGCCGGATTCGCGTCGGCGCTGCTGAGTTCGACGTTCGCCGCAACGGCGGCCCCGGACTTCCTGGGCAGGCTCGGATCGGTCCTGCGGCTGGGAGACGACTGCCTGATGCCCGCGGCCATGGCCCTGTTCGGGATGCTGGCCGGCATCCTGCCGCTGTGGGTGCCGTTCACCCTGTACGGCGGCGCTATGGCGCTGTTGATGATCATGCCGCTGCGCAACCCCGGCATCCGCTCGATCCGTCTGCGGGAGACGCCGATCGCCTAGGTTCACAGGCATGAGCAGTGCCGCTCCTGCCGATGCACAGTCCCGTCACAGCCTCCTCTCATAATCCGTCGTTCCCGCATTCCTACGGTGGATGGAGCGGGGTTCATCACGGGCGCCGGAGAGGACGCTCATGGACAGGTTGCCGAGTTGGCCCGGCTCACGCAGATCGCTGCGCATCGCGGTGACCGCTTCCCTGATCGGCCTCGTCGCCGCGCTCGTCGTCGGCTTCGCGGTGCGCGGGTCGGATGCCGGAATCGGGGTGGACCTGTGGGTGAACTCGCTGCACTCCCCTGCGTGGGATGTGATCTCGCAGGCGGTCGCGGTGGGATTCCAGCCGACTTCAGCGGTGGCGATCGGCGCCGCGCTGGCTGTCATCGTGGCCGTGCGCGTCCGTCGCGTTCTGCCCGGCCTCGCGGCGGGCGCCGCGGTCGCGATCGGATGGCTGTGCACCGGAGTGCTGAAGGTCGTGATCGATCGCCCTCGCCCGGTGTGGACGGATGCCGTGCATCAGGTCGTCGCGGCGGAGACCGACGGCTCGTACCCCAGTGGGCACACGGCGTTCGCGACCGCGCTCGTCGTGACGATCGCCCTGCTGGTGTGGCGCACACGAGCCCGCTGGTGGGCCGTCGCCGGGGGTCCGGCCCTGGTCGTGACCACCGCACTCGCGCGGATGTACCTCGTCGTCCACTATCCGACTGATGTGATCGCCGGTGCCGTGTGCGCGGTCTGCGGCGTGATCCTCGCATTCGCGATGTTCGACGTGATCGGTCGCCGGTTCACGGTTCCTGCTCCGACGCCGGCATCCGACAG